>CAYQEU010000002.1:0-188905 GCA_964416765.1 uncultured Candidatus Saccharibacteria bacterium | reverse complement strand
GAGCAAAGGAAGAGTCAGCCAAAATATTGGCGTCGCTGGTGGTGGTGGTGGAAGTAATAGATGTGGTTCCATATCCTGTCAGGGCAATGGATCCTGATGTTCCGGTTAAGTTAAGGGCACCAGTAGTCAAAGTTAAACCATTGGAAGCGGTAAGAAGAGCTGCCGAAGTAATGGTTCCTGAAGAAGTGGTGGAGATGTTACCCGTGGTAGTGACGTTGTCCCCTGCCGTAGCCGGGCTCAAGGTAGTACCGGTCCTGGACCAATAGCCGATAGTACCGGAGGTTGGGGCGGTAGAAGTCAGATTCTTGGAACCATCTGTGTATACAGCGCTTGAGGCAGAAAGTGTTGAGAAATTAATGGTTCCTGAAGAGGTAATACCAGTAGCAGCGGCAATGGCTCCAGACGAGTTTACCTGGAATAGGTCGCCGTTACCTACAGTAAGAAGGGCTGCGGGAGTGGTATCACCGATGCCGACGTTACCGCCATCTATGACACTGAAAACTTTAGTGCCATTATCGCGCAGCAAGAAAATTGGATCTGTGGTTGACCCATTATCAGCTATCAAAGCTCCGGATTCAAATGTTGGCTTGCCGCTTTGCAAACCAAAGTAACCACCAATTTGAATCGGTGTTGTTCCGGTATTCAAGGCATGTCCCAATACACCGATATTAGTAGCCCCGTTTTTTGCAATTGTGGCTCTACCGTTTTCACCAATGTTTAAGTCGCCACCACGGGCGATACCTTGTAAGCCAACGTTGTCACCAGTTGTCGTTCCCCGGGCTTGGCCAAACAGTCCGGCATTATACGAAGCGCCAGTAAAATCATTCCCCGTACCTGCTATCAGGTTGGTGAACGCGCCACCGGCGGTCAAAGCTGAACCTGTGTATCCAGCGGCAAGACTGAGGTTAATCCCGGTTTGGTTGGCCGAGGCTCCGCTTCCAGCGCTAGTAATATTTACATTCACCCCTGTCTGCGCCGCATTGGTGGAATTCAGAGTACCCGTCACATTAAGGGCATTCTGGCCCGATAGTAGGCTGCCGCCAACCAGGTCTACTACATTGGTAGGGGTGACAGTACCAATACCAACATAGCCGCTGTTAAATATTGCGGCGTAGTTGTTGGTTCCCCCTGAAGCATTAAAGTAGGCAGCAATGTTGGTGGACGAACTTCCCGTATGAGTATTGCTAAATTGAGCCCCATACGTAGTTTGAGTACTGGTCCCATTAGCACCTGACAAAGATACATTCAGTAAAGTTTGACTGTTTGAAGCGGCCGCCGTGGAGTTTGAAGACAAAGTCAAAGCACTGTTGGATGAAAGGCTATTCCATGCCCAAGTCTGGGCAAAATCAGCACTATTGATTGAATTTGTCGCAGTTGCGGCAGTAATTTGATCTAACCGCACGCTCCCTCCGCAACCAGTTGTTCCCAATGTACCGGTATTGTTGACATTTACACATTGGGTTCCGCCACCTCCCAGGCCGGAGAAGGTAATGGTTCCGGAAGAAGTAATCCCGGTAGCCGCGGCAATGGCACCTGAGGAATTAACTTGGAAAAGATCGCCACTACCTACGGTCAAGAGAGCGGCCGGGGTAATGTCACCTATACCGATGTTACCGCTGCTTATGACTAAGCTTGCGCCGGCAAAAGTAGTAAAGTTTGTAATAGTGCCGCCAATGCCAACGTTGCCTGATAAGCCCAAGGCCAAACGCACGTTCACATCGTCATTATACTGAGTACCAACCGGGTCGCCGCCTCCAATACCAGTGGCAAAGTACAATCCACGATCGTAACGCATCGCTATGTACTGAGCCGGGTCACCAGCTGCACCAGACTTGTATAGTTTATTATTAACACTAGGATCCGCTTTTATATTATTACCCTGGATGTATGCCCACCCACCGCCAGTTTCAGAGATGGTGCCATAGTTACCAATTGAAAGTAATCCGGTCATGTTTGGAACAATTACCGAGTTATCTACCGTCAGATTTCCATTTGCTTGTATGTTTCCTGAACTGGAAATAGACACACCCGTTGAACCATACCCACCGCCGAATAAAGTATTCCCTGTGGAAGTTCCACCGATGGAAATAGTCCCGCTCCCTTTAGCATCAATCGTGAGGTTTTCATTTGTCCCTGAAGAAATCACGGATAATGCTAATCCAGATGCGGCAGCCGCGGAAGTCACCTTCAAGCCAGTCGCGGCGGAAGCGGCCGAAGTATCAACCTGCAAAGCGTAGTTAACGCCGCTCTTGGCCACAGTCAAGGCAGTGGAGGAAGAGTTGGTTGTGTTTACGGCGCCGTCGCCGGAAACACCGTTGGCAACCAATGAGTAAACTGAGGCGCCGATTTGTTTGCGCGGTGACATTTCACCGTCGTATCCGGCACCAGGATTGAAGTTAACTGAAATGTACATACTGCCACCTGTGAAGTCTGGCAGCGAAGTGTTACATGTTCCAAGCTTGGCGTTAAACACGCCATTGGTTACGGTCAACTTGGCACAAGCGCCACTCGGTTGGTCAAACGTTTCGGTCCATACCGCGACTCCCCCGCTGGACGCGGTGTACATTTTGAATTCGAAAGCGTAAGTCCCATTTGCCACGTTGGTGGCGGAAGCGTTGTTGTTGGTCAACTTGCCCTGGAACTGGATAAACTTAGTAACCGACGCCTGGGCTGATTCGGTGTTGGCGCCTAAGCCGTACACCGAAACCGCGGCAAAAACCATTGCGTACACAAAGAGCGAAACAACCAGCAGTCCACTGTTTAGGACTCCGGTTCTTCCGTACTTTTTGTACGCAAATATTCGGTTAATTAACTTGCCTATCATCTCAAATTTTATTTTTATTTCTTACGCGCCGGTTTTGAGCGCAAACAAAAAACCTACCAGTCTTTAGACTGCGAGGTTCGGTTGTACCGGCACCATTACCGGCATGCTGACTAACTGCCAAATGAGGCTTTTCGGGTAGCGGCGATCACGACGCGTGCCAATGCGGACAGCCTGAATCTTCCCTTCCCGCTCCCAGTTGCGCAGGGTGTTCGGGTGGACGTTGATCAGCTTGGCAGCCTCTTTGATCGTTAGCAATTCCGAAAAATCGGGTTCGTATTGCATATCTTTGGTTTTAATTTTATTTTTGTTTTGCCTTTGCATTCCTAGGCTGATTTTGGGCCTAAAAACAGAAAAAGCTTATGTTAAGCCTTTGTTTTGTTGCTTAAAGTACTAATTTTGGTACTTTCGGCAAATAGGGCTTAAATTGTGTTTTTGTTTCGACTTTTTTGTTGGGTTTTGTTAAGTTAATGTAATTTAACTTAACAAAACTTACCTTATTTATAGTATAGCAGAAATTGACCAAAATGTCAACAAAAATAGGGCCCGACACAGGGCCCTATCGCTTACTTAAATATTAGGCTTTTGCTCTATCTACTCTACCGGCGGCGTCCCCCACCAAACAGGCGAAGCACGATAAGGGCTACCAAAACAGCCGCCACGAATAGCACGGCCAGTCCGGCAAGAATTAACAGGAGCAAATGCCACGGCACCACCCAAAAGACAATGCTTTTGGCGTGAGTGCGGCTGGAATCATTGTTAATGGTCACTCGCAGGTCGGCACTGTAACGACCGAACGCGAAATTCTGCCATTCATATTTTACGTGGGACCAATAGCCGTTAAACTGCGGGTATTCCACTTTTCCAACATGCTGTTCCACCCGGTCTCCCCCGCTGTTTACCCACGCGCTCTCAAACCGGCGAATACTCTGAGGCAATACATTGCCCGCACCTTTATTGGCAGTAATAATTTTGGCGATTCCACCCAGCAAATTATGGATTGTGATATCACCAAGCGGCTGTGCCCGGTCGGCTCCGGAGTTTTGGAACCTGAAATAGAATTCCACCGGCAAGTTGGCGTACCAATACTTGTGGTTAAGGGTATCAAATTCGAGCAGTGAATCTTCTTTCGCGAAATCTCCATTGACGCGGAACAGTACGAGAGTGCCCACATCCGTCTTAAGCGATACCGGGGTATTGCCTTGGGCTCCCGGCGGGATGATGCTGGCAAACACGGCGGCGAAATAACCGCCCGGCGCGGCGTTCTTGGGTACTTCAATCGGGATGTTGATATCGTAATACGTCAGAGGGGCAACCTGAATAGTGTTCGGCAAATGCATCCAACTGACCAAGCCTGTCTTGTCATCCAAAACAAAGTCCGGTTCGCCAGTTTCATTCTTTGTTTCAAACCGAACCGCGCTGATATAAAAAGTCCGCGTAACCTTCTCATCATTATATACAGTGATGGTGGTTTGCGCGGTCTTGCCCGGGTCGCCATCAAGCTCCAAACGGGTTGGAGACATGGTGGTAGCGTGGGCTAAATGTGAAGGAAAGAGAAGGGCTGAAGCGGTAAAAATCAAACCTACCAGGGCCCTATACCGGAGAAAAAGTCTTTTCATATTTATTTACTCGCTTTTACGGGAGCGGGACCGGTTAATAATGAACCTATTATACCGCTTAATTATAACATAAAGGAACAAAAGCGCTATGAGCGCAGAACCGGCCAAAATTAGGAGTGAACGCACCGGAATAACCCAAAAAGACACGGTGGCGCGGGTCTCCAGTTTCGGGTTTCCGAAATACATCACTGCTTCGGCGGTGTACCTTCCAAAGGCAAGTTGCGGCCGCCAAGAAACGTCAAAAGAGCGTTGGGTGGCCGGTAAGATAATCTGGGCGTCCCGGTTAACCTGAAGGTCCGCTACTTCCTGGCCAAAAATATTTTTTAGGTAAATGTCGCCTTTGGGCTTGCTATGAACGTTCCCGTAGTTGTTGAATGTTACCGTGAAATTTATGGGCGACTGCTGGTAGACGCGCTTGTCCGTGGTAATGCCGCTGATGGTCCCCTGCTCGTTGGCTTTCCCGAGCCGCGCCAAAATGATGGTTCCAACTTTGTTTTGCACTACTGTTTCCTGTCCGGCCTGAGCGCGCCGTTCCGGCTGGCCAAACAGCAATCCCCCATAGTGGGTTCCCACTTCGGCGTCGCTCGGCGGGGTAATAGTGAATTTGATCTTGGTTTGCGCTCGGGGTGCAATGGTGAACTGAGGCTGCTCAGTAACCTTAACCCAAGCGCTTAGCGAATACTTGGGATCACTTTGTTTGTCGCTGGGAAGAAACAGCGGCTGGCCGCTGGTGCCATTGGTAGTGAAGTCATTGATGCTGGTTTCAAAACTAAGCGGTTGGTCCGTGGTGTTGGTGAGGGTAATTGTGTACTCGCTGGCCTGTCCCGCAACAACATCCGCTTCAATGAGAAACGGGTCGATCCCCAAACCATGAACTTGTAGAACCTGCGGTGTCGAAGTTTGGTCAGCGGACTGGCTCCGGGCT
Organism: uncultured Candidatus Saccharibacteria bacterium; assembly: GCA_964416765.1. Taxonomy (GTDB): domain Bacteria; phylum Patescibacteriota; class Doudnabacteria; order UBA920; family UBA920; genus CAYQEU01. The sequence continues at coordinate 183,540 of CAYQEU010000002.1, read as the reverse complement.
GGGGCGGCGTAAGAAAAAGGCGCGACGCATACCGCAAGCAAACCAATTAAGCTGAGTATATATTTTTTCATTAAAACTGCGCGGTTGTTATGTAAGTAGCAATGTTGGCATAGCTGCCGTTAGCCTGAAGGCTGCCAATTTCAAGCTTAAAAATCACGGTCGTGGTTTCGCTGGTGACCGGGCCAGTGTTGCAAGCAACTTCCAGCGGGGACGTGGTCATGGCGGCGTAAGTGTCATTGGAAGAAAAACGACCGCCTGTACCCGTGCAAAGAGTCGCGTCTGTGGTGTGGTAACCGAACCGTCCCGAGGTAACGGTACCGGCCGCATTCCATGTACCTGGTGACGCGTTAGAGGATGTAATCGGGTTAATCTGGGAACCTCCAGTAGTACGGAGTTCGCCGTCATCCTGTAGGGTCGTGGTGTAGCCGGCCACGGCATTAGTGGTAACCGTAACTTGGTGGGCTGAAGTTAAGGGTGAGTTAATTGATAGCGCGCCGTAGCTAATCGAGTTGGTGCTGGAAGTAGTCGTGGTGGTCACCCCGCCAATGGTGGTCCCGCTGGAGACTCCCGAGAAAACAATGACCAGGTTGGGAGCCGCGGTTGTGGCGGTGGCAACGTCGGAATAACCAGTTTCAGAATCGGCCGCGTTACTGCCGCTGCCGAAGCTGGCTTTCACTTTGATCTTGTATGTAGTGCTGGGAGAAAGGCCAGTCACTCGCTCGCCGCTAACACCGCCCCAGTTGGTGTAGGTCTGCCATGCTTCGCTGGTGCCCAGAGTATCGTCGTTCTGGATGAAGTAGGTAGTGGCAAAGTTATCGGATGAAATCGCGATAGCGTAAGTCGTGTCATCCTGCTGGCCGTTGCCTTTGTTGACCACGAAATCGAGGGAGTTATATAGCGTGCCACCGGTATTGGTCAGAGTCGGGGTACCGGGTATTCCCGGGTAGGCGGGCAAGAAAAATCCGGCGAATACTTTGAACAAGCTGGAGTTGCTGCCGTCGTCAGCGACATCCCCGAGGGAACCACGCGACTGGAAGTTGGCGGAGTTGGAAAGTTCCCCGCCCCCGGTGTCTATGGTCGGATCTTCAATTTTATAATTAGGGCTCGAGAGGGTTTGCGCAAGCGCGATGCCCGGGATGGACAGCGCCATAATCATTATTAAAACACGAGCAAAAACCTTTGTTTTCATAATGTCATTATATCACGCCGCGGCGGCTATTTTCCGCGCTGGGAACGACTGACGATATAACGGTTGTAGTACTTGATTCCGTAACGAAGGAGTACCAGCAGGATCAAACCTGCCGGTATGAGAATGCATAGAAGTTGCCAGGGAATGATGTAAAACACCATCTCAGCGCGGTCGCTCTTTAGCTGTTTAGTTCCATAAACCACTTTGAGCGTGGCGGTATAACGGCCGAAAGCGAAATTATGCCATTCGTATTTCGCGGCGTCCCAAAATTTAAGCTTTGGAGTTTCTGGCATGTCCATGACAGCCCCCTGGTTTAGCGGGCCTTTGCGCTCCGTCCAGACCGAGACAAACCGGCGGATGCTTTTTGGCAAAACACTTCCGTCATTGGTATTGGCCGGAATTATTTTTACGGTTCGGCCAAAAATATCTTTGATTACAATATCACCGAGCGGCTTTTGATGGTCGTCACCAGTGTTTTGGAACCGGTAGTAAAACTGGATGGGCAAACCGGTAAAAAACTTTTTGCCACCGGTAGTGTTAAATTCCAAAATGCTAGCGTCCTGAACAAAATCCCCGCTGACACGGAGCAAAATCAGGCTGCCGAGGCGGGATTCAATTCCCACATCGCTTTGTGACTTGTCGGACGTAGGCGGCTGACTCAGGAAAAATACCGCGGCATAATGCCCGCCGGGTTCCGCGTTTTTCGGCACCGCGATTTCAAGAGGCAAGTTCATGGCCTGACCCGGTCCCAGCGTGATAACGTCCGAGGTCTTAATCCAGGTAGCCAGATCTTCCTGACGAGTGGTAAAGCTTGGGGTACCTGCTTCGTCTTCAGAATTGAAGTTTTCACTGCGTAGGTAGAACGTACGGGTCTGTCGCTCATCATTGAGGATCTGGATGGTGGAATGGATAGTCGAACCCGGGTCAGCGTCGTATTCCAGGCGCGGGTTCACGGTGAGAGCCTGGGCCGATTGGGCAAAAAGCCCAATAAATAAAGCGCAAAAAACAAACACACCAGTAAAAACTGATGTGTTTAGGTGTAAGGATTTACGAAAGGCACTATTAAATTGCATCGTTGCTAGAATGTTCCAGTGGCTATGTAAGTAAGGGTTGTTGAGTACGCACCGGCAGCCTGGGCACCCGGAATGTTTGCCAAGTAGGAAATAGTAATGGTTTCAGTGTTGGTTGGCGCACCGTTGGTAAGTAAAGTGGTAGTGGTCGAGGGGACAAAGTTCCAGCTACTGTTAGTGCTGCGGGCATAACCGGCAGTTACCGAACCAGCACCGCTAGTACTTGCCGTCATGGCGAACTGTGAACTACCCGGTGCACCGTCGCTATCGCTGGAAATGGAAGTCGCGGTAATGGTAGCGCCACCACCTGAAGTCAGGGTCGCGCCGTTATAAGTAAGGACATACCCGCTCGCCGCGTTGGTGGCAACTGTTAAGGTGTTGCCAGCGCTTGGGAGGGTGGCCGCGGTAGCGTTAGCGCCGCCGCCGGAAGTGGCCCATCGCCCGGTCGAGGAGCTCAAAGTACCAAAGCTAATTGAGTTCGTGTCGATAGTGAAAGTAATGGTCGGGGTTACGGTAGCGGAAATGGTAACTTGGTCATCGGTGATGATATCAATATCCAAGGTGCCGGAATCCGGTGAAGTAATGTTGGTGGAAGCTACAACGGTATGGTCAGTGGCAGCGGTTCCATTGGTAATTTGGTGGGTACCGGTTCCACCAGTGGTGGCGTTGGTACCAATCCTGACGCGGACACAGTTACCGGCTGTAGAAGTACCAGTACCGGAGGTAATTACAATCGCGGATGAACCCGCAGAAACACCCCAAGTGGCACCCGAGGGAGAACCGGCAAGGGTTTGCTCAGTGTAGGTGGCGCTGGAACAGGTGCCCGAGCTGCCGGTAGCGAAGTCCACGTCGCCAAACACGATGGCGTTTACGCTGGAACCCACAAAACCCGAAAAGGTAAGGGTCAGGGCCTTACCGGCGGCAATACCGCCAGGCAAAACCATAAATAACTCATGGTTGGCGTTCACCGAATCCTTTAAACGGGAAAGAGTATCGGAAAGGCTGGTGATCTGGGCGGCATGGGCCTCAGAGAAAGGCATGAGCAAAACGGACGCCATCATTATAGTGGCCGTTACCCAAGCAATTTTATGGTGAATTTGTTTTGGTTTCATTTACTAAAATTAAATGTACATATATTATAGCATAATTTCAGCTATCTGTCTAGAAAGTGTATACTTACTCTACAACTCTTACAGTTTACCTTGATTATTAAAGTTAATCTACTAAAGTTATGCACATCAAAAAAATCTTATGGAAATGGTTGCCACTGGCGGCAACTATCATCATTTTAAGTGGTACTGCGTACGTCGCGGTCCAGCAAAACTACCGCATGTCCGCCAATGACCAGCAAATCCAGATTGCAGAAGACGCGGCAACAGCCCTAAATAAAGGTCTCCCGGTTGCCAACCTCGTTCCCCAGAGCTTGAGCGTGGATATAGATAAAACCCTTTCTTTAAATATTGGGGTTTACGATGACAGTGGCAAGCCCATCCAGACTTCCGCCAAAGTTGATGGCAAGCCGGTTGATCCTCCCACCGGTGTGTTTGAGGCCGCCCGTAAAACCGGGCAAAACCGCTTTACCTGGCAGCCAAAAGAAGGGGTAAGACAGGCAGCGGTAGTGGTTCGGTTCGACAACGGCCAGCAAAAAGGGTTTGTATTAGTCGCGCGCTCATTGCGTGAAGTGGAGAACAGGATTAGTGACTTAACCAAAATTACGGCGCTGGGGACCACGGCCGCGTTGCTCGCTTCACTACTCTTAATGGTTCTGGCGCGGTGGATGAAGAAACGGAGAAAGAATGACCGTGAAGAAGCGGAAGGAGAAGATGAAAAGAAAAGTCATCCAGTACCGAATCATTCTGATGCCTCCGATCGCCGTGAGGCGGAAATCACTAACGAATCAAATTCTGAAAGACAAAATGGCAACACCTAAATCCAGAGAAACCGTTACAATACTCGGAATCGAAACTAGCTGCGACGAAACCGCGGCTAGTGTTTTAGTAGGTGAATTAGGCTCAATTAAGCCCGATTTTACCATAAAATCTTCGGTGGTGAAGTCGCAGATACCGCTACACCGGAAGACCGGCGGAGTGGTTCCCGAAGTAGCGGCACGGGCCCATCTGCAAAACATTATGCCCGCTGTGAGCTTGGCTTTGGAACAGGCGAATGTTGGCCTGGACGGTTTGGATTACATCGCCGTTACTTCCGGTCCCGGATTGGTTGTATCTTTGGTCGTGGGCGTGGAATTCGCCAAAGGCCTTTCTTACGCCAGCGGCGTTCCCCTTCTTCCCACCAACCATATGGCCGGGCACCTGTACTCCGCTTTTGGCGGTGACGCTAAAATACAATTCCCTGCTTTGGCCGTAGTAGTGAGCGGCGGCCACACCATGCTATTGCTCATGAAAGACTACTACCACTTTAAGGTTATTGGGAATACCGTGGACGACGCGGTTGGGGAAGCGTTCGATAAAGTTGCCCGCGTTTTGGGACTCCCCTATCCTGGTGGGCCGGAGATTAGCAAACTGGCTCTGCAAGGGTCGGAGTCCATAAATTTCCCACGCCCCATGCTAAGCCAAAAGAATTACAATTTCTCGTTTTCCGGATTGAAAACCGCAGTGGCTAACTATGTTAAGGCGCAAAAAAGACTGACCCCCAAACTTAAGGCCGATATCGCCCATTCTTTTGAACAAGCGGCCGTGGACGTGCTCGCACAAAAAGCTTTGCGCGCGGCAAAGTTGTATGCATGCAAGACAATTGCCCTGGCGGGAGGGGTTGCCGCCAACCGTGTACTGCGCGCTCGTCTGGAAAAGGATGCCAATGCAAACAAAATGACTTTCACGGTACCGCCATTCGCGCTGTGTACCGACAACGCGGCCATGATTGCCATAGCCGCTTACTTTAACCTGCGCGGCGGGGCAAAACCAGCGCGTTTGGACAAGGTTAAGGCTGATCCGGCGTGGGAGCTTAGATAGCTTTACTTTTGGGCTATTTTGGCATATAATACGCTCAAGTTTAGCCGATCCTGTGGCTGTCACCACAGGGGCGCGGGAAGAAATCGCACCGGAATTTAGCGAGAGTAGAACCCGCCGGGGCTGCCCGTTAGCAGCACAATTAAGGCCGTCATAAGTACTTGGGCGGCAATCAAGATGGTACCGTCCGCCGCTATATATAGTGCGGGCTCTTGAACACTCTTTCTGGGTGTTTTTATTTTTAACCAACACTATGATAGAACTAGAAAAATCCTACAACGCCAGTGACGTAGAAAGCCGCATTTACAAAATGTGGGAAGAATCCGGATACTTTAACCCGGATAATTTGCCTGACGCGGCAGACAAGGAAAGTTACACAATTGTCATGCCGCCGCCAAACGCGAACGCGCCTTTGCACGTGGGCCATGCTTTGGGCCTGACCATTGAGGATATTTTGATTCGATACCAGCGCATGAACGGAAAGCGCGCGCTGTGGATCCCTGGTACCGATCACGCGGGATTTGAAACCCAGGTGGTATTCGAAAAGAAACTGGAAAAGGAAGACCGGACACGCCTGACCATGGAACGCGAAGATTTCTACAAAGAAGTTTGGGACTTCGTGCAGAACAACAAGCACATTTCGGAAAACGGGATTAAAAGGATGGGCGCGTCAGCAGACTGGTCACGCAACACCTTTACGCTTGATCCGGAAGTGGTCAAAGTAGTTTATGAGACTTTCCGCAAAATGTATGAAGACGGGTTGGTTTACCGCGGCGACCGCATCTGCAACTGGTGTCCCCGTCACCAAACCGCGCTGTCTGATTTGGAAACCAAATACGAAGAGCGGGAAGACCCATTTTATTACCTGCAGTACGGCCCCTTCGTTATTGGAACGGCGCGGCCGGAAACCAAGTTCGGCGATAAATATGTAGTGGTTCATCCGGATGACAAGCGATACGCTGAATACCAGGACGGGCAAAAAATTGAACTGGAATGGATTAATGGACCCGTTACCGCCACTATTATTAAGGACGCGGCCATAGACATGGAATTCGGTACTGGCGCCATGACCATTACTCCCTGGCATGACGCGACTGACTTTGAAATCGCCCAGCGCCACGGATTGGACATGGAACAGATCATCGACAAGAACGACAAGCTTTTGCCGGTCGCGGGGGAATTTGCTGGCATGCATATCAAAAAAGCCCGACCGGCTATCGTGGAGAAACTGCAAAGTAAGGGACTCCTGGTAAAAACTGAAGACAATTACAAGCACAATGTCCAGCTGTGCTACAAATGCAACACTATTATTGAACCAATCGTTATCCCGCAATGGTATATCGCGATGACCAAACCTCTGCCGGACGGACGGCCGTCCCTGCGCGATATGGCGGTTAGCGCGGTCAACAATGGCGAGGTAAAAATCCTTTCGGACAGGTTTGAAAAAACTTTCATGCACTGGATGGACAATATTCGTGACTGGCCTATCTCTCGCCAGATTTGGTGGGGCATCCCCATCCCCGTTAAATACTGCCAAGGTTGTTTTGAAATTATAGTGGATACCGACGACACCATCGCAGCTTGCCCTAGATGCGCCGGGGCTAATTTGGAAAAAGACCCTGACACCTTCGATACCTGGTTCTCTTCTGGGCAGTGGCCTTACGCGACATTGATGGCCAAAGGAAGCTCGGACATGGACACCTACTTCCCTACTTCCGTAATGGAAACGGGGTGGGATATTCTGTTCTTCTGGGTAGCCCGCATGGTTATGCTGTCCTACTACCGCACCGGCAAAGCACCGTTTGAAAACGTTTTCCTCCACGGTCTGGTTCGCGACAAAGACCGGCAAAAGATGAGCAAAAGCAAAGGCAACGTTGTTGACCCGCTCGGGGTAATAGATACATATGGCACCGACGCCCTGCGGTTTGCTCTGGTATTCTCCACCGCGGCCGGCAACGATATCCCTCTGGCCGAAGAAAAAATAAAGGGGATGAAACATTTCGCAAACAAGCTTTGGAACATCGCTCGGTTCATTATGTCCAATGTGGAGCAAAGCGACTACCAATTTGAGGCGATAACCGAAGATGATAAATATATTCTGGATAAACTCAACGGAACTGTGCGGGCTGTAACTGAGCACCTGAACGGGTTCCGGCTGCATGAAGCAGCGCAGGAAGCTTACCAGTTTACCTGGCACGAACTGGCTGATGTCTATATTGAAAAAAGCAAGGGGCAAATGCAGGACGAAAAGCTTGCTGACAACACAAAAAAGATCCTGCTCCACCAGCTCATTATCACCCTAAAACTTCTTCACCCTTTCATGCCATTTATTACCGAGGAAATTTGGCAGAAGTTATACCAAAACAAATTAGTAACCCACCAATACCTCATTATTGAGAATTGGCCTGTAGGCTAAAATGGAATACTCAACCAAAACCAGTGCCGGACGACTGATTCTGCTGACAACAATTCTTGCCAGCGGGCTGGCGTTTTTAGACACGTCTACCACCAACATTGCTTTACCCACAATCCAGGCAAAATTCGGCGCCACCGTCGGAGGCCTGCAATGGATACTGACAGGGTACAGCCTGTCCCTCGCATCGCTCCTGTTAATTAGCGGGTCATTAGGTGACCGTTTTGGGAGAAAGCGCATCTTTAACATTGGCATTGTATTTTTTGTCTGCACCTCGCTCGCTTCCAGCCTCGCCCAAAATGTGGGGCAACTGGCGACGTTCCAAATTCTTCAGGGGGCGGCCGCGGCCTTAATGATCCCGCAAAGTCTGGCGATCATCAATACCTCTTTCGGGGAAAGTGGCCGGGGTAAAGCCATTGGGATCTGGGCTGGTTTGGGCGGCGCTATTTCCGCGATGGGACCTCTGGCTGGAGGCTTCCTGGTACAGCACTTTGGCTGGCCCTCCATCTTCCTTATCAACGTACCGGTTGGCCTTATCGCCTTATTTTGCAGTTGGCAGTTTGTTCCCGCCAACACGGAACAGCGTTCCGAGAATGTCCATTTCAGCCATACCCTGCTAATTATTCTTGGCCTTGCCGGGCTTACCTATGGGTTAATCAAAGCGCCGGGACTGGGTTGGAGCAACACCATGGTTTGGCTCCCCGTCGGAGCTGGTTTACTGAGTCTAATTGCTTTTGGATTGGTACAAAAGAAAAGCAAGTCCCCTCTCCTGCCATTAAACATATTTTCCGTGCCTACAGTACTTGGCTCGAATCTAGTTACTTTGTTGGTTTACTTTGGCCTGGCAGGAATGATTTTTTTGCTCACATTAAATTTCCAGCAAGTACAGGGCTACTCCCCGAGCATCACCGGTTTAGCACTTCTGCCGGACATCCTGATTATTACTTTCTTCTCCGGTCTAGGCGGTAAATTTGCCGATGAATATGGCGCGCGTCCTATGATGATCCTGGCGCCCCTAATTGTTGGCACGTCATTCGCCTTGCTGGCGTTGCCATCAGCTCATGCCAACTATTGGGTGACTTTCTTGCCAATTGAAATTCTATTCGGGCTCGGCATGGCAACACTGATCGCGCCTTTAACCAAGTCAGCATTAAAGGTGCCACCAGCTTATTCTGGCGCCGCTTCCGGCGCCAACAATGCCGTTTCCCGTGTGGCGGGATTGATGGCTATAGCCATTATGGGGATGGTGGTTTTGTCACTGTTCCAAACCCAGTTTGAACATAAAGTGCAAGGGTCGTCGATTAGTGAAGCTGGCAAACAGCAGCTCCTTCTACAAAAAGACAAAATGTCCGGACTGACTATTCCCGCCGAGCTAAACCAAACCGAGCACCAAGCGGCGCAAATGGCGGTTAAGGAATCGTTTCTCCACGGGTTCCGCTGGGCCATGGTAATAATGGCGGTCATGTGTTATGTCGCCGCGGTTATTTCTTACTTCACAATAGAAAAAACAAAAGACCAGGCGCGAGCCTAGTCCGATGTATGACAATTGGGAGAGTCCTAGCGAAAAAATATTCCTTTTTCGCAAGAACAAATTAGTGCAAAGGCACCAATGACAATGACTGTGACCCACATTAGGATCCTGCCCTTTTGACTTTTTGTCACATGCCCTCCTTGAACCACTTGAGGCGTGGCGACCACCAAGATCAGGTGCTTGGCTAGGTATTTAACCACAGAAAAATCCCCGTGTCAATAAAAAGCCCCTCATTTGAGGGGCTTTTTACTATTCAGATTATAATGGAAGGGCCTGTTCTTCGAGGACTTCTTTGGCCACTTCGGAGTCGAATCCGGTACCAGCCGGGATCAACTTACCGATAATGACGTTTTCTTTCAAACCGCGCAGGTAGTCAGTCTTGCCAGTAACGGCAGCTTCGATCAGCACGCGGGTCGTTTCCTGGAAGGAAGCGGCGGCCAGGAAGCTTTCAGTGTTCAAGGATACTTTAGTGATACCCATGAGCAGTTGTTCGGCTTTGGCTGGCTGGCGGTTTTCTTCTTGCAGCTTTTCGTTGATGTCCTGGAGCTTTGCTTTGTCGACCATGTCGCCGACAATAAAGTCAGTATCGCCCGCGTCAGTGATGCGCATCTTGGAGAACATCTGACGAACGATAACTTCAACGTGCTTGTCGTGGATATTTTGCCCCTGGGAAACGTAAATGTCCTGGACTTCCTTAACAATATACTTCTGGGCTTCTTGCGCGCCCTGCAATTCCATAATCTTTACCGGATTAAGGTTGCCGTCGGTCAGAGGCTGGCCCTTGGTTACCAAATCGCCATCTTTAACGGAAAGGGAGAAGCTCGGGGAAATTACGTATTCCTGCATTTCATCGCTTTCATGGATAACAAAAATCTTGTTTCCATCAACCTTGATGCTTCCAGCCGCGGTAGTCTTTACGTTCTTGCCGTCCGCATCAACATAAATGGTTTCGCCTGCGTCGACGTGGGCGCCATCGCGAATTACCGAAGACGCTCCTTCTGGAATATCGTAAGTATCTTTCTCCACACCCTGTCCTTCGATGCGAACAATCTGTTCTTTGTTGTTCTGAACCACAATGTCTACCTGGCCATCAATTTCAGTAACGGTAGCCTGTCCTTTTGGTTCGCGGACTTCAAACAATTCTTCCACACGAGGCAACCCCTGGGTAATGTCTTTAGCAGAAGCGGCGCCCCCAGTATGGAAAGTACGCATAGTCAGCTGGGTTCCCGGTTCGCCAATGGCTTGGGCGGCTACAATACCGACAGCGGCCCCGAGTTCAACCATCTTGTTGAAACCAAGGTCATAGCCGTAGCAAAGGCGGCAAATACCGCGGGTCAACTTGCACTTCATTACGCTTCGGCACTTCACTTCAGTAATACCGGCATCAGCAATTTCCTTAGCTTGGGCGTCATCAATCCCCTGGTTCTTAGTAACAATGGTTTTGCCTTGGGCGTCCTTAACGTCTTCCGCCGCAACGCGGCCGAACAAACGGCGGTCAAACGGCTTATTCATATGCTCGGAATCTGCCAAGGTGATAATGTCGTAATCTTCGGTTCCACAGTCTTCGGCGTTAACAACAACATCCTGGGCAACGTCTACCAAACGGCGGGTCAGGTAACCAGCGTCAGCAGTACGAAGCGCGGTGTCAGACATACCTTTTCGGGAACCGTGAGTGGAAATGAAATATTCCAACACTCCTAAACCTTCTTTGAAGGAGCTCTTTACCGGAAGCTCAATAACGTCACCGGCCGGGTTTACCACCAAGCCTTTCATCCCGGACATCTGGGTAATTTGGGACAAGGAACCACGGGCGCCGGAGTTGAAAATATAGTTTACGGAGCTGTGCTCGGTAACGGTACCGGACACGTCTTTAGCGATCTTTTCGGAAACACCGGTCCAAATTTCAATAACACGGCTCGAACGCTCTTCCTCGGTCAACAAACCTTCACGGAACTGGTCGTATGAAGTTTGAACTTCTTCTTCCGCTTGCTCCACCAGCTTGTGCTTGGTGTCTGGAACCTGCAAGTCATCCATACCCCAGGACAAACCGGACTTCTTCATATAAGTAAAGCCGGTGCGCTTGATTTCATCAATCAGTTCAGCGGTCTTGTCATTGCCAAACAAGCGGTAAGCTTCGGAAACCAAAGCCTGCAAACGCTTTTTGTCGAAGGCTTCGTTGCGGTAACCGAGTTCCGGCGGGACAATCTTGTTGAAAATCAAACGACCCACGGAAGTTTCCAGCAATTCGCCATCCGGCATGCGGACTTTGATCTTAGCCTGAATGTGAATATGGCCGTTGTTGTACGCCAATACGGCTTCTTTGGCGTCGGAAAATACTTTGCCTTCACCCTTCAAGCCATCGCGTACGGTGGTGATATAGAAACAACCTACGACTACGTCTTTATCAGGAGTCATAACCGGGTCGCCGGACGCCGGCTTCAACAAGTTGTGGGCGGATACCATAATTTCGCGGGCTTCTTTCTGCGCGGCGTCAGTCAGAGGAACGTGGACAGCCATTTGGTCACCGTCGAAGTCAGCGTTAAAAGCGGCACACACCATGGGGTGAAGCTGGATAGCCTTACCTTCAATCAAGATCGGCTGGAACGCCTGGAACCCAAGTCTGTGCAAGGTTGGCGCGCGGTTTAACAGGACATAGTGGTCCTTGGTAACTTCTTCCAAAATATCGTAAACCTCGGTGCGGCCCTGTTCAATCAGACGGTTGGCGCTGCGAACGTTGTGCGCGAACTCGCGGGCAATCAATTTGGAAATAACGAAAGGCTTGAACAATTCCAGGGCCATTTGCTTCGGCAAACCACATTGGTGCAATTTCAAGTGAGGACCTACTACAATAACGGAACGGCCGGAGTAGTCAACGCGCTTTCCAAGCAGGTTCTGGCGGAAGCGACCCTGCTTACCCTTAAGCATGTCCGCGAGTGAGCGAAGTTTGCGCTTCTGGCCGGTGGAAGCAGTAACTTCCTTGCCGTGGCGCACGGAGTTGTCGATCAAAGCGTCAACAGCTTCCTGAAGCATGCGCTTTTCGTTGCGGGTAATTACTTCCGGGGATTTAATTTCCAGAAGCTTCTTCAAGCGATTGTTGCGGTTGATAACGCGGCGGTACAAATCGTTCAAGTCGGACGCGGCAAAACGGCCGCCATCCAACTGCACCATCGGGCGCAAGTCCGGAGGGATAACCGGCAAGTGGCTAATGAGCATCCATTCGGGGCGTAGGCCGGAATTAATCAAAGATTTTACCAGTTTCAAGCGGCGCAAGATTTTCTTGGCAGCCTGGCCTTCGGTGTTCTGCAGGGTTACGGTAAGTTCCTGGGCCAACTCTTCAAGGTTGATTTCCTCCAGGAGGCCTTTCAAAGCTTCAGCGCCAATACCTGCGGTAAAGACCGGGCCATACTTCAAAGACAAATCACGGTACTGCAATTCGGAAATGATCTGCATTTTCTTTAGGCTCTTCAATTCAGAGCGGGCCTGGTCACGGATATTTTCCAAAACATCCAATTCCTTCTGCCACATGTCTTTAAGACGGGTGATTTCAGCGTCAATTTCCGCTCCCAACACATCTTCATTCTTTTTGGCGCCGGCTTTCTGCATTTCAGTACGGGTTTTGGCGATGAGCATTTCATAGCGGCCTTCGATTTCCTTCTTCTTGGCCTTAAATTCGCCTTCAATCTGTTCCATGGTAGCCAGCCGGGATTCTTCATCAACCGAAGTAATAATGTAAGCAGCGAAATATACCAACCGTTCAATTTCCTGCATGCCCAAATCCAGAATCAAACCCAGACGGCTCGGCACGGAGCGCAAGAACCAAATGTGCGCTACCGGTACGGCCAAGGTAATGTGGCCCATGCGTTCGCGGCGGACGCTGGACTTGGTGACTTCTACGCCACACTTGTCGCAAACAATGTTCTTATAGCGAATACGCTTGTACTTGCCGCAGTAACATTCCCAGTCCTTGATAGGACCGAAAATCTTTTCATCGAACAAGCCATCCTTTTCCGGACGCTGGGTGCGGTAGTTGATGGTTTCGGGTTTGGTGACCTCGCCGTGGGACCATTCGAGAATAGTCTCTGGACTCGCCAGCTTGATCTTAACCCCTTTAAATTCTTCGGTTTGGGTGAACATGGTTGGTTAGTAGTTGATTAGTGGTTGGATTATATATAGAGGAGGGTTATTTCTTCTCTTTCTTCTTTTTCTCTTTTTTGACGGGTTCGTCAAACAGGGACGGACCGTCTATTGTAACCGGCTGTGGCTGCGGTTCGCCGTCTTCATTAACTTCAGCGGTTACATCAGTTTCCTCGCCGGCGGACATTACGCCGTGGGCGCCAATCAATTCAACATCCAGGCCAAGACTTTGCAGTTCTTTAACAAGCACGCGGAACGATTCCGGGATGTTCGGTTTGCGGATCGGTTCACCCTTAACAATCGCTTCATATGTCTTGCTGCGGCCAACAACGTCGTCGGACTTGATGGTTAACATTTCCTGCAGGGTATGGGCGGTACCGTAACCTTCAAGCGCCCAAACTTCCATTTCCCCGAAACGCTGGCCGCCAAACTGGGCTTTACCGCCAAGAGGCTGCTGGGTGATTAAGGAGTATGGACCGGTCGAACGCGCGTGCATCTTGTCATCTACCAAATGGTGAAGTTTCAACATGTAAGCCACACCAACGGTAACGCGTTCATCAAACGGTTCACCGGTTTTACCGTCGTACAAGGTGACTTTTCCATCAGACGGAATGCCGGCTTTTTCCAGCTCAGCTTTAATCTGTTCTTCGGTAATACCGTCGAGTACCGGAGTGGCGATTTTGTAACCCATGCGCTGGGCCGCAAAGCCCAAGTGGGTTTCCAAAATTTGGCCGAGGTTCATACGGGAAACCACACCAAGCGGGTTCAAAATAATTTCTACCGGGGTGCCGTCAGCCATGTAAGGCATGTCTTCTACCGGGATAATCTTGGAAATAACACCCTTGTTACCGTGACGGCCGGCCATCTTGTCGCCAACCTGGATTTTGCGGAGCACCGCGACGGAAACCTGGATGGAACGGACAACACCGGATGGAAGCTTGTCACCCTGGTCGCGGTTAAATTCACGGATATTAACGACTTTGCCGTATTCACCATGGGGCAAGGTCAGAGAGGTGTCCTTAACGTCGCGGGACTTTTCACCGAAGATAACGCGCAGCAATTTTTCTTCCGCGGTCAGGTCAGTTTCACCTTTCGGGGTAATCTTTCCCACTAATATATCCCCGGCTTTAACCTGGGCGCCAATGCGCACCACGCCGTTTTCGTCGAGGTTCTTCAACTTTTCTTCACCAACATTCGGGATGTCACGGGTAACGACTTCAGGGCCGAGCTTGGTGTCGCGGATATCAATTTTAAAATCTTCAATATGGATGGAGGTAAACCGGTCTTCCTGTACCAGGCTGGAGGAAAGCAGGATAGCGTCTTCATAGTTACCGCCTTCCCAGGACATGAAAGCGATGCGGATGTTCTGGCCCAAAGCGAGTTCGCCGCCTTCAGTGGAGGTACCGTCAGCGAGCACGTCACCAGCTTTTACTTTCTGTCCCTTGGTCACGCGCGCAATCTGGTTGCTGCAAGTACCGCTGTTGGTGCGGACGAATTTAAGGAGCGGATATTCTTTCTTTTTGCCGGCGGTGTTGGTTACGACAATCAAGTCACCGCTTACGGAGGATACTTCACCGTCTTCTTCAGCGATGATAACCTGGCCGGAATCGCGGGCGGCTTTAGCTTCCATGCCAGTACCAACGAGCGGAGCGCGGGGGGCAATGGTGGAAACAGCCTGACGTTGCATGTTCGAACCCATCAACGCGCGGTTCGCGTCGTCGTGTTCAAGGAACGGAATCAAGGAGGTAGTAACGGAAATAATCTGCTTCGGGGAAATATCCACACAGTCAATTTCATCAGACGCGGCAATGGTCGGCACGCCATGGATACGGGCGGCGGTGCGCTCTTCCACGAAATAACCATTTTCATCAGTCTCGACATTAGCCTGCGCGATGGTCAGCTTTTCTTCCTCGTAGGCATCCATATATTTAATAGTGTTGGTCAGACGGGCTTTGATGCGGATTTCATCCAAATCTTTAATCTTTTCCAGATTCTTGGCATCGGTCGCGCTCATTTCCTTGCCCGCGGCAACCACAATGTTTCCCTTGTCATCTTTAACATCAAACAGGCAGATTTCACCAACGGCATCTTTGCCGTTGTTCTTAACGGATTTCTTGGCCATGCGGTATGGAGTTTCCAGGAACCCAAAATCATTTAAGCGGGAGTAAGTTGCCATGTGGGCAACCAAACCAATGTTCGGGCCTTCCGGAGTGGTAATCGGACACAAACGGCCATAGTGGCTGCGGTGCACGTCACGAACTTCGAAACCGGCGCGCTCACGGGAAAGACCGCCAGGACCCATAGCGGACAGGCGGCGCTTGTGTTCAAGCTCCGCCAAGGGGTTGGTTTGGTCCATGAACTGGGACAACTGGGAAGATGAGAAGAATTCCTGCATTGCGGCAACAATCGGGCGGACGTGAATGAGCTGGGCTGGGGTTACGGTGTCGAGGTCAGCCAGGGACATGCGGTCCTTGGCAATACGGGCCATGCGGGCTAACCCAACACGGTAACGGGTCTGAATCAATTCGCCAACGGCACGGATGCGGCGGTTAGCCAAGTGGTCAATATCATCAGCCGGTTCCTGGGTGTTGTTCAAACGGATAATTTCCCGAACAGCGGAAAGAATGTCCTGCAAAGTCAAAATACGACTGTCATTATCTTGAGGGAAGCCCATGCGCTGGTTGAATTTGTAGCGGCCAACTTCAGACAGGTCATAACGTTCAAAGTTAAAGAACATGGCAGTGATCAACGAACGCGCGTTATCAACCGTAGCCAAATCCCCGGGGCGGATACGCTTGTACACTTCCTTAAAACCTTCATCGGCATTGGTGGAAGCATCCTTTTCTAAAGTAGTGGCAATGTATTTCAGTTCAGGGTTGGTGTCGATATCCTTGAAAGCTTCCAAAATTTCGTCATTGGAGGACAAACCGAACACGCGCAATAAAGCGGTTATTGGGATGCGGCGCTTGCGGTCAATTTTAACGCCAATAACACCGGCATTGTCGGTGTCGAGTTCAAGCCAGGCACCACGGTTCGGTACCAGTTTGGCGCCATACAAGTTTTTGCCACGGGAAAATTCAGAAGTAAAGAAAACACCAGGAGATTTGATCAACTGGGACACGACAACACGCTCCACGCCGTTGATTACGAAAGTTCCGCGGGGAGTCATTAATGGGAAATCCCCAAAGTATACGTCTTGAGTTTTTGTTTTTCCCGTAACCTTGTTGATAAGCTTGGCGCTTACATACAAGGGAGCTTCATAAGTAGTGTTGCGCTGGCGGGAAGTGTTCTCGTCGTACTTCGGTTTATCAAAATAGTAGTCGCCAAACGAAAGTTCCAAATTCTTGCCGGTGAAATCCTTGATTGGATTAATTTCCAGCAAAAGCTCCTTTAAACCTTTTTCAAAAAACCACTTGTAAGAGTTTAACTGGACCTCAATGAGGTTTGGCATTTGCGCCGACTCGTGTCTTTTGGTAAAATACTTACGTGGGGAAACTTGTGCCGTGGATGGGGATACCACAGCGGATTTCGCAGGTTTGGCCATAAAAAGATTTCCTTTTTCGAGTACACGAAAAAGGCCGGTTAATTTAAAGGTTATTTAGCTAAAGAGTAGAACACCTATTCATTATAGGTGTCAAGCTCTTTTTGTCAAGTTTTGTATTTACCGCTTATATAGGCGGTTTTTTATTTAATATCGCTTTTATAAGCCATTATTTAGTTATCGATTTTCCTAGGAAATAGCCGCTTAAATCCAGGTTCGGTATCTGTGGAAAAGAAGCCGTCCAATTCTTGATCGCCCTCTTTGTGGATATCAGTTGTTTCTCCAAAGTTTGGTTCAGGTAGTAAATTTTACCATCAAGGTAATTTCGGGCTAAAATACCCGGTTTTGCGGACATTAACAACCCTTCAGCGAGATCGAGGTCCGCAACATTAGCGGTTACGACATTCTTAAGGCTCAACCCATAAGAGAAAAAGTCCCCCAGATCCTTAAATCCCCTGCGCTGGGAATTCTCTATTAAATAGATGGTGTTTCCATACTGAACCAACGTTTTGTCTATGTGAGGAAGAACCTTTTTCGCTAACTCCTGTTTGACCTCCAAAGGCTGGGCGGGTGGTAGGCCGTATACCCAACCGCTACCAGTCGCAGCCTGCGCTAATCCCTGGGTAGACTCCTCTACCAACGGGCGCGTTATGCCCGCGAACAACGATGATATCTGTCCGGTTCCACACTTTGACTGGTCTTGAGTAATGTTTGGACTCGAAAAATTTAGGATTGACCGACCTGCAAGAATCCCACTAATAACCTCCAGGCTGCTTTCCGCGCCCGGCAATTTAGAGTGGTTCGAACCTAGGACATAAAAAGTTTTGTCGGGAGTACTGTTAGCCACCGCGCTTACCAACCCGACCGTCCCATCCCCGCTTTCCCCGTCTGTATCTGAACCGCATCCCGCGATTACAAAACTGTCTACACCTCGTGCTGACCAATCGAAGTTATCAAACTCATTCGTGTGAAGGTTGCGAGCGTTTTGCCAAGCCTTAGCGTTTACATTCATGCCAGGCTCCTCGGACAGCTCAGCGCCGGGCAATAGATCATAAATGACAGGAAAGTTTTGTGAGATCTTTTTTATTTCCGATGGGTCAAGCCACGGAATACCCAAATCATCTCCTTCTCGCAAAATTTTGACTGCTTGCGATGAACCATAGTTAGGCACCGCGATTAATATCGCTTTGTCTACGAAAACTCCCTGGGTTTGCTGCAGCGCTTTCTTCAATAACAGCCCGCCGGTACTATGAGCGATTACATCAATTTTAAAATTACCGGCAATTCCCTTTATCCGCTCGGCAAGCGCGGCCGTGGTTTGCTCCCTTACTCCAAAGCGCCAGTCGTAAGGAAACACAAATAAATCCTGGTTTTCCTTATACCCCAGCTTTTCTAATGCGGAAAGCAAATTGTCGTAATAATGCTCACCCGGAAAGGGTTCCTTCACTACACCCCCGACCGAAATATCGGCGATGGGCTGCAAATCCTGGTTGAAACTTAGGTCATCTAAAAACCGGTCACCTATGTCGGTGAGCATTTGATTAACATTTGGCCACAGTAGGGAGTTGCCCTTAGACAGCTCGGTCCCCATAACACCTGGTAAAATCAAGACAGGGTTTCTTGCTGGCGCCTGCGCCGGCCGCTGTACAGGCACGACTGGGGTGGTCACAACATCTACTATCGGCTGGTAATAACTTCCCGTAACATTGCTAAGAGTTATACGAATCCCCCAGTAATTAAAGTCGAGCGGAACGAAACCTAAGCCCGCACCTTGGAATTCTCCCGTGTCTTCGTTATACACTTTAAAATTGTATTTCCCCGGTACGGACGGCTCTACTTTAACCAATAAGTTTTTGCCCGGCGGTAATATAACTCCCCCAACCTGTCCGGTGTTTTGTTCACTGACAAACGCGCAACCCTGATCGTAATACCCCACTTTTAGTGTATTATAATTCCACGATTCACTGGTAAAGTGGAAGTGAAATTGTAATATGCCGGCTGCGTCATAATCATAAGTCGGCACCTGCGAGATTGGGGGCTGACCCACAATCTCGCCTGATGGGCAATTCGAAATATCCGTGGTTGCTTTAACGGGAACGCCGCGAAATACCACAATACCAACCGTTATAATATAAACCCACAGTTTCAATTGCATGATTCCTCCTCATTAGTAGAAGAATCATATGAGAATTGCCCTGATGCAAAAATAAACCCGACATAAAGTCGGGTTTAAATATTTCTCAAGTTTTGCTTGGTATTCCTAGAACTGGCAATGGTTGCAGAAACCGCCCCCGTCATTGCTGGACGTTTTCACGTTACGGACAGTAACGCGTCTGGTGTTCGGCCCGCTAACCACGATTGGCAAAGTGTCTCCCACAGCCACGTCATAGCCGCCACTCCACCATTTTTCAAACGCGGTGTAACCTGTGGCGGATGTCCCATCCAAGGCAAACAGTTTAAAGTCAGCACCGCCGCCGGAGGCAGGGCTGGTAGCAAGTTTGTAGACGCCATTTACTTTGCCCGCGCTAATGCGGATTCCACCGTGAAAGTTGGGGTCATACGCATAGAAGCCGGCCTGCTCCACTGCCTGGAGGTTAAAAGCGCGGACGTGGGGGCCGCCGCCGAAACCGGCACCGGTGATTACCATGGCGGGTTTGCCGTTGGCCGCCGGTACCGCGGCAACATCAACTCCACCATAGAAGTTCCCGGCATAGGCCATGAACTCTTTAACTACTGTGCCATCAGACTTAAACACGCGGACGTGCGGACCGCCGCCCTGTTTGGGCGCAGTGACTATCTCCGCTTTTCCGTCGCCATCAAGATCGGCCGCAGCCACGTTTACACCGCCATGAAAATTCGCCGCGTAAGCCATAAATTGGTTCATCAAGGTGCCGCTTTGGTTAAACACTTTGATATGTGGACCTCCACCGACGCCAGCGGCGGTAATAATTTCATCAACCCCGTCGCCGTTTACATCGCCTGTCGCGACATCAACGCCGCCACGAAAACTGGGGTCATACGCATAAAAGTCACCGGATATTGAAGTGTCCGTAGCCGTGCTGTTTATGGTTCCACTCGGCACTGCCTGGAAGCGGCGAACTAAGGGTCCGCCGCCCGGTCCTGCTCCCACAACCACTTCCTTGCTGGAATCGGAATCCAGATTTCCGGTTGCGAGACTCGCTCCGCCAGAAAATTCACTGAACGGCAAAAGTTCGTCCCCGCGCTGGGCAGGCACTACCGGTGTAGTAATATGAGTGGCTTGCTGTAAGCTCTGGTAGGGACTAAAGGCGGTGTCGTCGGGAAAACGAATTTCAAAGTGCAGGTGCGGTGCCGTTGATTCCGCGTTGCCGCTATCGCCCATCCAACCAATCAGCTGGCCTTTCACAACTTTGGCGCCACTTTCAATCCCGGGGGCGTACGCGTTAACACCACCGCCCAAGCCATCATCCGTACCTGGGGTGTCGTTGTTGATATGAAGGTAATTGTATTTGTATCCTTCCGAGTCGGTAATGGTTACCATATAGCCGTAACTGGCTTCTGGCCAAACCACGAAAGTCACGGTGCCGTCCACAGCAGCCACCAAAGGCATTAACTTTTTACCCAGAAGGTCATTCCCCTCGTGGGTGTGGCCGGTGCGGGGAGCCGCGAAATCATCAGAATAATTTACTTTGCCGATGACAGGAAAGGTTATGTTCCTGAGGGTACTCAGTTCAGCGTGAGCCGGGGCAGGATTTACCAAACCCGACAAAAAAGGGCCGAATGCAAATATCGCCCCCAAGACTAAGAGAAGTTTTTGTTTCATCAAAAATGGCTTAATACTCAATAGCAGTTATTAAATCGCACCCGTAAAATAAAAGTTTCTTCCGGTGCTATATAACTGATATAATTATGCCATGATTGCTTATTTAAAGGGAAAAGTTCTCCAAAAAACAAGCTCTTTCGTTTTGTTGGAAAATGCCGGCATTGGCTACAAAGTCCTCGTCACCCCCGAAATTTTAGAAAAACATAACGTGGGCGACGATGCCGAGCTCTATATATACCACAAATCAGGTGATGACGGCCAAACCCTGTTCGGTATGCCCGATTTCCCTACCCTTCAGTTTTTCGAGTTGCTCATTACTATCAGCGGAGTCGGTCCGAAAATGGCGCTGGCTATAGTTTCCGCCGCGAATATTGACGTACTGCAACAAGCCATCAGCAACGGTGACGTGGCTATCTTCACTCGGATGTCTGGAGTGGGAAAGAAAACCGCGGAGCGCATTATCCTGGAACTGAAGAACAAAATGACAGATGTTGGTTTGTCCGGAGCAAGCGACAGTCAAAGCGATGTTTATGACGCGCTCATCAACCTCGGCTACAACGCCAAGGAAGTTCGCGATATTCTCCCCAAACTTCAAAGCGCCGACATGTCTGACCAGATCCGTGAAGCATTAAAAATGCTTGGAACCCACTAATGGAATTGCGATTTACTGATAACCTGCCGGCGGAAGAATTGGAGCGTTTTGTTTCCAGCCATCCCAGTGGTTCTTTTTTGCAGTCCCCGGCTTGGGGTGAGTGGATGCAAACCCAAGGGCGCCAAACTATGCGGCCGGCAGTTACCGATGCGGAAGGAAACATTCTGGTTGCCGCGCAAATTTTTAAGACCCCTATCCCGAAACTTGGAGGCCACTATATATATGTTCCCTATGGCCCGCTGACAGTTGGTGAAAATCCGGACGCTCTTAATTTATTTTTAGACAGCATCAAAAAACGTTTTGCCACGGCCTGGTTCCTGCGGCTTGAACCTAAACAATTCCTGCTGGCTGAGGACAGAGTCACTTCCCACATCCAGCCCGGCAAGACTTTGGTCTTGGACCTTTCTAAATCCGAAGAGGAATTACTGGCCGACATGCACCATAAAACCCGTTACAACATCCGGGTGGCCGAGCGCCATGGCGTGGAGGTTGCAACCGGAAATGTTTCAGAAGCAGTTGCGCTCATCCAAGTAACTTCCAAACGGCAGGGCTTCAAGGACCATCCGGCCCAATACTACACAAAGCTTTGCGAATTTTTTGCCGCTAATAAATCGGTTAACGCCCAAACTTACACGGCCAGCTTCAATGGAAAAGTTTTGGCTTCCTCTCTCATGGTTGATTACGGCCCAACCCGCACCTATCTTTTTGGCGGCACGCATGACACCGACCGGAACGTCATGGCCCCTTACCTGATGCACTGGCAGGCCATAAAAGACGCCAAACAAGAGGGGTTTGAGACATATGATTTTTGGGGCATTGAAACGGCCAGCGGGCAGACTCCGGGGTTTGTTCGGTTTAAGCTTGGCTGGGGCGGCCAGCAAGTCCATTACCCTTCCGCCGAAGATATTGTCTACAAACCGCTATGGTATAATGCATATAAGTTACTCAGGTCACTTAACAGAAAACTTTCTTAAAATAAAAAATGGCTAAAAAATTATCTGATCAGTATAAAATTTGCGTGTCCGGTTCCGCAATTGATAATTGCCTGCCGGGCGCGTTTAAGATTACGGAAAAGTTAGGCGAAGAAATTGCCAATCAGGGAGCCGTTCTCTTAACGGGCGCGACCATTGGAATTCCCGAACGCGCGGCGCGGGGGGCAACCAAAGCCGGCGGTGTTTCCATCGGGTTTTCACCTGCCGCCACTAAGCGCGAGCATATGAACACCTACCGACTGCCCACAAAGTACATGGATCTAATTATCTATACCGGGGCCGATTACTCGGGACGGAACCTTATTCTCACCCGTTCGGCCGACGCTGTAATTGAAGTTTGCGGACGTATTGGAACCTTGAATGAATTCACTATTGCTTTTGAAGACCACAAGCCTATTGGCGTGCTAACCGGTACCGGCGGAATTAGTGACCAGCTTGAACACATCCTGGAAGTGGGCAAACGCGGCAAGAAGAACATAATTTTTGACGATGACCCGAAACGTTTGGTGACACGGCTGTTGAAACTATTGAAGGAACTGGATAAAAAGGAAAAGCGATTTACCCGGCCTCAAGTAAAAATAAGTTTGGAATAAAAAAGACCGCCCTATTGGGCGGTTTTATTTTGGATGCCACCGGAAATTTTCTATGTCTAGCGCGTAGTCTTTACTAACCGGAACACCTTCATCAATTAGCAATTGTCTTTGCCGGACCGGGGTCGCTATAAAATTCCCTTTTATGCTTATATGCCCGGCGTTGTTTACCACGCGCCACCAAGGAAGCGAATCGTCCCCGTCATAGTGGCGCAGGATTCCCCCGACCTGGCGAGCCGCACGGGGAGAACCGGCGACCGCAGCAACCTGGCCGTAGCTCATGACGCGCCCACGCGGAATGGCCGCGATTATCTTTAACACCCTTTGTTTGAAAGTAGATCCCTCCGGACCAGACAGGCTACCTAACAACGATTTCGCCATCTTCCAAGTCCACCGTGGCGCTGGAACCGCGCTTTAATTGCTGGGCCAAAATCAATTTAGCGATTACGCCTTCAACGTGGTCCTGGATATAGCGGCGAATGGGGCGGGCGCCAAGCAAAGGGTCATAGGCTTTTTGGGCAATGTCTTTTATTAGCGCTGGGCCAAACGTGACTTTAAATCCTTTGTCCAAAAGGCTCTTAACCAGGCTCTTAATCTGTAAGCCGGCGATCTGCTCAACTTCCGCCGGAGACAGCGGGGTAAACAAAATTACGCCGTCAAAACGGTTAATCAATTCCGGAGCAAAATAGTTTAGCAAAATATTATCCATGAGCTGCCCCTTGATTTGGTCCAGAGTCTGCCCGCCGCGCAACCCTTCTTGGATCTCACGCGTACCGGCATTGGAAGTAGCGATGATAATTGTCTGGGTTAAATCGAGGGTCTGTCCGGCGCTGGTGGTTAAGCGGCCGTCTTCCAGGATTTGCAGAAACAAGTTCAACACGTCGCGGGACGCTTTTTCAAATTCATCCAGCAGGAACAAACAGAACGGATAATTCTTCAGGTGGTTTACAAACGGGGTGTTAGTTGTTGCTCCCTGCAGGCCCAATAATTTTGACAATCCCATATCCCCCTGGTACTCAGACATGTCCAACCGGAGTAGATAACGCTCATCGCCAAAATATATTTTGGTCAAAGTTTTAGCCAACTCCGTTTTCCCAACACCAGTCGGCCCGACAAACATAAACGACGCCAACGGACGGGTTCCGGAAGTCAGGCCGCTGCGGGCGCGACGCAAACTTTCCGCGACTGCGGAGACTGCTTCCTTTTGCCCTATGATGTACTGCCCCATCTCGTCTTCCAAACGCAGCAATTTTTCCCCTTCCGACGCGGTGATGGTTTCTTCCGGAATGTGGGTCTTCTCCCCGATTATTTTTTGAATGGTTTCTTCAGTAACCAGTTTATCGGGAGTACCGCGGACCTTGCTGGCTGCCTCCTGCAACAGCGCGATGGACTTTTGCGGCTGGCCGGTATCTTTAAAGTAGCGATCAGACAAGGTGATGGCCGCCTGGATGGCGTTAAACAAAAATACCGTGCCGGTCTGGCCTTCGATGACGCTGGCCCTGATACAGCATGCCGCCATAATTGCCTGCTGGCTGAGCGGTTTCAGTTCATAAGAAACAAACACCTGGTCAAAGTTCGGCTGCTGGTGAACGTAGTTCAAATAATTGTCCTGGGTGGTGGTGCCGATTACCGTCAGGGAACTCTGCTGCAAATAATTTACGAGGATTTCCAGCAGACTCAAACCTTGGGCGCCGCTGGCGCGCGCCAATGAGTCAATGTCTTCAATAACCAAAACAATATTGCCTGAGTTTTCCGCCTCGCCAAGAGCCTGCATTAACACCTGTTCCGCGGGTAATTTAGCGCCCACCAGGGCGGAAGTTTCGAGCTTAACTAAGCGCTTGTCCTGTAACAAAGCCGGGACGTCTTCCATAACCATGCGGTGCGCGAGCATATTCACTACTGTAGTTCGGCCCGTTCCTTCTTCGCCTTTAATCAAAAGGTTGGTATTATTTTCCGCTATTAATTTAAAGATGTCTTCCAAATCCGCTTCACGGCCAAGGCTAATTGGCAACTGGTGGAACTTTGCCTGAATGGTAAGATCCTGGCTGAACTGGTCCAAATAGTGGGTGGGTACCGCGGTAAGGCTTTTGTTGGTCCCGCCCGAGGGCTTGAGTTTTGCCATCTGGCGAAATACATCGTCCTCTTCTTTGACCAAGCGAAGGTTAAATATCCAGACCGCTACGACTTCCAAAATTTCCTCTGAAATTCCCAATTGGAAAAAGTAATTCTGGACCGGGTGATCAGCCGGCAGCATGCTTAGTGAAGCACAAAGGAGCATGACAGGGTCAATCAAGTTATTGCTCAACTCCACCATTTTCTGGTAAGCGACGAACGGCAAGTTATCGATTGGCGTTGGAGCGGTCGCCTGGTTGATTACATCCATAAATTCACGCGCGTTGATCCCGAGACGGAATAAAGCCAATTGGGTATCCTGCGCCGAACATAACGCCATTAACTCGTCTTCTATGGTGACTTGAGCATGGCCGCGCTTTTGCGCCACCAGCCATGACTTGTTCCAAACTTCACGCGCGCTGTTGCTGAACAATTCATAAACATCCACTGGGCCGCCGCCGGTGCGAGCCTGGCCGCGCTTGGCCAGAGCTGCCCCGTATTCTATCCGCTTGTTCTTGTTGAACGCCCACAGATACATATCGCCTATCAGCGAAAGCCAGAAGAAAATGTTAAAGAGGTCGTGATGCAAAAAGAACCAGGGGTGAGCGACGCTAAAACTGGTCATGGCGCTTAGCACCAGGCCGATTATTCCGGTAACGGCAACGGCCCCAAGTATTATCAACAACAAACGGTCGCGGGACTGTTTGGCGTTCTCTTTGTCGATTCGTTCCTGGCCAAAGTGGCCGGAGAATGTTAATGTCGCGCCATTAGCGATGGCGCTAGTGGGCCACTGGGGATTATTAGACGGTTGTACCTGTAGTTCCATGGGCTATATTGGCAGGATTAAATAAATTACCATGAATATGGAAAACGGCAGGATGAGCAAGTAACCAGCCAGGAAAAGTGCCAAAAACAGGCCGCGAAAACCCAATAAAATTAATTTTCCAATAATAAGAACGATGCGCAAAAAGAAACTAATTATACGGCCCGAGCGTGTATAGTCTCCGTAGAGCGGGTGCCTCAAATTCCTCAAAAACAAGCGAAAAGCTGTCTTTTTTAGCCCATAGCGGAATTGCTGGATACAGCGGTCCCAGACTACGCCGAGACCAACGGTATACCACCACAAAGGAAAAGTTAGCGGGTTGAGTTGTATTTTGCTTTCCATAGTGAATTCTTTTCTTAATTATACGATACTTCCACCTGTTTTCCTAACTTTCTGTCTTCAGCACCGTTCTTCTTTTCTGTATACTATAGATACATGCAAGCGTTAAAAAACTTTATCAAATCATTCCTTTCCGAAGAGCGGTTAAAAGCCATCCGCCCTTACTACCATGGCGGTTTGGCCATGGTCGCTTCCTATATATATGGCCAGCCATCCAAAAAGATGGTGGTGATTGGCGTAACCGGCACCAAAGGCAAAACCACCACCACTAGTTTGATTGCTTCAATCCTGCGAGAAGCCGGAAAGAAAACAGGCTACGCTAGCACCGCGACCTATGACTTGGGCGACGGTACCCACCTTAACACTTTCAAGATGAGCACCATGTCAGGATGGAACCTCCAAAAGTGGATGGCGCATATGGTCAGGCAAGGCTGCAAATACGCGGTGCTCGAAATGACCAGCGAAGGATTGGCCCAAAACCGCCATAAAAATATTTTCTTTGATGTTGCCGTGTTTACTAACCTCACGCCGGAACACCTGGACGCTCATGGCAGTTTTGATAATTATCAGCGCGCCAAAGGCTTGTTGTTCAGCTCGCTGAGCGAACACGAAATTACCGAGCAACAATTGCACATTAACCCGAAACTGGAAAAGACTATCGTGGCCAACTTGGACAGCATCTATGGCCAATATTATTTGAACTTCAAAGCCCAGCGGCATATTAGTTATGGGGTCAGCAACGAAACCGCTAACGTACGCGCCACTAACATTGAGTACTCATTCGACGGTATAAAATTCAAAATCCATGACCAAAGATTCACGCTCGCGCTCAAGGGCAAGTTTGATGTCTACAACTCTTTGGCGGCGGTATGCACCGCGCTATCACTCGGCATTGACCTGGAAACTTGCAGCGAAGCGTTAGCCCGTGTTTCGGTTGTACCGGGCCGCGTGGAAGTCATTGCCACCCAGCCCTTTACCGTAGTGGTGGATTACGCCCACGAACCCACCGGAATGCAACAACTTTATGATACTGTTAGCAACTGGGAGCACGGCAAAGTAATCCAGGTTTTGGGCCCGACTGGCGGAGGCCGGGACATGTCGAACAAGACGACTCTAGGCCTTTTAGCCGGGAAAAACGCTGACTTTGTATATGTAACGACCGACGATCCATACGACGATGACCCTGCCTACCTTGCTGCCATTATGCAAAAGGGTGCGGAGAGCGCGGGTAAAATTTTAGGACAAAACCTCTTTATTGTTCTCGACCGTCGCCAGGCCATAGCCGCGGCGTTGGCCAAAGCTAATCCAAACGACCTTGTTCTCATCACCGGAAAAGGTTCAGAACAAAAGATGGTTTTGGCTGGCGGGCAAATGGTGGACTGGGATGATCGCACGGTAACCCGCGAAGAATTAACCAAACTAACTTTCTAATGCTCCTTTTCATAGACACCAGCGACCACAACGGCTTGCGGTTCGCGTTAGTCACCCATTCGGGCAAGGCAAAGGTATTCAGCAAGCAATTCGCTTTCAACGAAAATTATAAAACTCTTGAACTCCTCCAGAAATTCATTAAGTCCAGCAAAGCCAATCCCAAAAAATTAGAAAAAATTATAGTTTGCTCCGGGCCCGGTTCTTTTACCGGCATCCGCGTTGGCATCGCGTTGGCCCAAGCTTTGGGGTTCGCTCTGGAAATACCGGTCACCGCGATCATCAAAGAAAAAATTCCGGATGACTTGGCAAAACTGTGGCACGTGAAAGGGGGCAAAAAACTGGAAGTGCATTACGGCGGCGAGCCAAACATCACAATAGCAAAAAAAGAAAAGCGTTGATCAGAGAGACCAACGCTTTTCGTTAAACCGCGATAGGAAAATTCGGCGACTTTGCTCAACCGACAGAATAGCGGCTGAGGAAGCCGGACACGCCGTGGTGAAGGTAGCGTGTAAACCGGAATTTGAGGGCGATAAGAAAAATTGCCCCGATAACCCACAGCCCGAGCAGAATGGCTGGGGTAGCCATGCTCGAACCGGTGTGCCGAGCGACGAAGTACGCGAACCCGACCGCGACGAGAAGCCACAGCGAGTTGCGAAGTTGTGTTTCGTGTCCGAAGCCGTTTTTGACCTCGGAGTAGCAGTTCTCCAAATAGAGAAACTGAATTGCCGCCGCTACCACGCCGGCTACCAAGGGAGCATACGTCATCTCCCATCCAGCGGTGAGGCAATTAAGCGTCACCAAACCCAGGCACTGTTTGCCCAGCGATTTTCCAAATCCGTTCATATCTAAATCCCTCTTTATATCTGAAATGCGATCCGTGAACTGGCGCATTATACCACAAATAAAGGGATCTGGCAAGAGCCAGACCCCTTTATTTTAGGCTATTCCTGAGTTTATTCGGCTTCCAGCCGGAACCGCCATAGCACTATGACAAGCGCTATAACTATCCAAATTAACAAGGCAATTAGGTCCTTGCCTATGTCATGCCAGCTAAATGGCGCCAAATAGACCTTACGCATGCCGTCAGCCAAATAAGTTACCGGCAAGAGCTTGGCAACATTCTGTAGAATTTTGGGTAGTGAGTCTACAGGGTAAAACAGGTTTCCAAGGAACGTCATTGGCAAACCGATAGCGGTGGTGATTGGCGCCGCCGCTTCATAGCTGTTGGCAAATGAAGCTATGAACAGTCCCATCATCAGGAAAATAAAACCACCTAACAAGGAAAACATAACTACTGACAAATAGTTTCCCGCGAAAGTGGCATGGAAGAAAATTACTCCCACCAAGGTTAGCATGAGCACCTGCACCAAAATCACTAAAACGCGCGAGGCCAAAAGCGACAACAATAATTCCATACGGTTTATGGGAGTTACCAATAACCGCTTGATAACACCTTTGGACTTCAGGTCAATCATCCAGTAAGCCAACCCGTAAATTCCGCCTTGCATGATTACCATGGCGATTATCCCGGGCAAAACGTAATTGGAATAACTTAAGGTGCCACCGGCGATCTTGCCAATCGGCAGAACAGACAACGCCACGTAAATCCCCGCCGGCATTACCAGCGTCCAAAACACCCCGCCGTAATTGCGGTAGATGAGACGCAGGTTGGCCAAGAATAATTGCTTGAAACTTATCAATCTCATGGCGTGTCCTCCCCAAATTCCTGGCCGGTTAAGTCCAGGTAAACATCTTCCAGGGTAGCTGTCTTTACGGTGAAGCCACTGAAACGAATTTGCTGCTGTTTTAAAGTGTTAAGAATATGGGATATGGAATCGAGCGATTTAATTTCCAAAATTACTTTCGGGTAGTTGCTATAAACCTTTTCAATTTCAGGAATATCTTTGGCCCATTCTGCTGGCAGCTCGTCTTCGACAAAAAAAGAAATTTGGGTGGTGTGGGACAAGTCTTCAATAAGGGACTGTGGTTCGTTCATGGTTAGAATCTTCCCTTCCGCCATTATCGCGACACGGTCGCATAAGTACTCCGCTTCTTCCATGTAGTGGGTAGTTATGACTACGGTAATCCCTTTTTTATTTATGTCCCGTACCAAGTGCCACACGTCCCGGCGCGCGCGCGGGTCTAACCCGGTGGTAGGTTCATCCAAGAACAAGATCTCGGGATTATTTACCAGACTACTGGCTAAAGTGAAACGCTGCTTTTGCCCGCCCGATAGATTAGTTACCAGCTCATGGGCTTTGTCCTTCAGGCCCACAAACCCAAGCAGTTCCTGGGTATCAGGCTTTTGGCCATATAATGAGCCAAACAATTCCAGTAATTCGGTAAGGTTGAGCAGGTTAAAATATTCGCTGGATTGGAGCTGTACTCCAATGCGGCGCTTGATCCCCAGCGGGTCTTTCCGGTTATCAATTCCCAGCACCGATACTGAACCGGCGGTTTGGGTCTTGAGGCCTTCCAGAATTTCCAGGGTGGTTGTCTTCCCAGCACCGTTTGGTCCCAGAATCCCAAAGATTTCTCCTTTGGACACCGAAAAACTGGTGCCCTTAACGGCTTCGAATTCGGTCCGGTCGGCGGTCCGGTCGGCGCGCGGCAATTGGTAAGTTTTCCTTAAATCTTTTACTTCAATCACGTTTTCCATGGTGGGATTATAGCACAATCCATCCATTGGAGAATGATTCCGCGATTAGCGTTTAATGAGCCAATGGATGGATTGTGCTAACAATTTCTGTTATGCTATAAGTTGATATGAAATTCCAACTCGAAACTAAATACTCCCCCGCTGGCGACCAACCCAGAGCAATTGAAGGGTTGGTTAAGTCCTTAAAAGAAGGCTACCGCCACCAGACCCTGCTCGGCGTGACCGGGTCTGGGAAAACTTTTACCATGGCCAACATAGTGGCGCAAATCCAAAAGCCCACTTTGGTTATTTGCCACAATAAAACTTTGGCCGCCCAGCTTGCCTCGGAGTTCCAGCAGTTTTTCCCCGACAACGCGGTGCATTATTTTGTGTCCTACTATGACTACTACCAGCCGGAGGCTTACATCCCCCGCAGTGACACCTACATTGAAAAAGAAACCCAGATTAACGAGGAAATCGACCGCTTGCGCAACGCGGCCACCCAAAGCTTGCTCACCAGGTCCGATGTATTAATAGTGGCGTCGGTTTCCTGCATTTACGGTTTGGGAAATCCGGCTGATTACCTGGAATTGTCGCTGGAGATTAAACGCGGCCAAACCCTGAAACGCGACCGCCTGCTCCGCCGCCTGACTGATTTGCAGTTCCAGCGCAATGACATGGACCTGCATCGCGGCACTTACCGCGCGCAGGGAGATACCGTGGAAATAGTGCTGGCTTCCGAAGACACTATTATAAGGCTGCAACTTTTTGGCGATGAGATTGAAAAAATAGAACGGCGGCATATCATTTCCGGCGAGACTTTGGAAGAACTGAATTCGGTTAAGATCTTCCCAGCCAAGCATTTCGTAACCCCGGAGGACAAAATCCAAGAAGCAGCGGAAAACATCCGTAAGGAACTCCTGGAACAAGTCGCCAAATTTAAAACCGAAGGCAAAGTCCTGGAAGCGGCGCGCATAGAACAGCGCACCAATTTTGACCTGGAGATGCTTACTAATACCGGTTTTGTTTCCGGAATTGAAAATTACTCCCGTCATATGGACGGCCGCGCGCCCGGCGAACCGCCTTCCACGCTAATCGACTACTTCCCAGATGACTTTCTGCTGTTCATTGATGAATCACACCAAACCATCCCACAAATCGGGGCCATGTACGAAGGTGATCGTTCCCGCAAATCCACTTTAATTGATTATGGCTTCCGCCTGCCCTCCGCCTTGGATAACCGGCCGTTAAAATTTGATGAATTTGACGCTAAAGTCCACCAGGCGGTTTACGTATCAGCCACTCCCGCCCCTTACGAGATAAGAAAAAGCCTGCAGGAAAACTACCTGGTGACTGACAAGAAAAAATCCCCCATTACCGGTGACCTAAGCAAAACCACAATTGTCGAACAAATTAACCGTCCGACTGGGTTGCTCGACCCGACCATCGAGATTCAGCCCATCAAGAACCAGGTTGATAACCTGCTCGAACAAATCCACATGCGGATTGCCAGACACGAGAGAGTATTGGTAACCACGCTTTCAAAGCGCATGGCGGAAGAGTTGTCTGAATACATCAAGGAAGCGGGTATTAAATCGCAGTACCTCCATTCCGAAGTCGAAACTTTTGAACGGCTGGAAATCTTGCGCGACTTGCGTCTGGGGGTGTACGACGTGGTCATTGGGATTAACCTGCTCCGCGAAGGGCTCGACCTTCCTGAAGTTTCATTGGTCGCCATCCTGGACGCGGACAAGGAAGGATTCCTGCGCAGTGAAACGGCGTTCATGCAAATCATGGGACGCGCCGCGCGCCACGTTAATGGCCACGTCATAATGTACGCCGATAACATGACCGGTTCCATGCAGCGCGCCATTTCCGAAACCACGCGCCGCCGCAAAATCCAGGAAGAATACAACAAACAGCACGGCATCACCCCAACCACGGTCCAAAAGAAAATCGACGAGTCCCGTTTAGGCGGCATGAAAGAAAGCCTGCCGGGAATTGATACTGATGCCGATGCCGACCCGAGCAAAATGGACAAGCAGGAACTGAAGTACTACATCCGCGAGTTGGAAGAACAAATGGACATGGCCTCACAAAACCTGGAGTTTGAATTGGCGGCCAGCATCCGGGACAAGCTGGCTGAAATAAAGAAAGTGATGAAGCTGAGGAAGTAAGCTATTTACAAAACCCCCTGTTTTTGCTAGAATCTTATGGCTTTCGAGCTTTCCTACCGTGTCAGGCAGAAGGGCGGAAGCGCAAGTTAGAACTAATAATATTGAATGCCAAATACTAAATCTGCCGCTAAGGCAATGCGGCAGGCTAACCGCCGCCGCGCCAACAACATCAAGACCAAGGATAAAGTTAAATCCGCGGTTAAGAAAGTGAAGAAGTTTGTTGCCGGTTCCAGCGCCAACGACGCCGCCGCCGCCCTGAAGGACGCGATGGCCGCCCTCGACAAAGCCGTAAAGAAAGGTGTGATCCACAAGAACACCGCTTCTCGCAAGAAATCCCGCATGGCCAAGTCCATCAACAAGCTCAGCGCTAAATAATTTAAAAGCTCCCGCAAGGGAGCTTTTTTATTTGATCTTTTCCATATCGCCCCAGCTGTCACCCGCTTTGGCGTCTACTATAATCGGCAGGGACAGTTTGTAAGAATTCTCCATGAGCGGACGCAGCTTCTTCACCCACGCTTCGACCTTATCTTCCCGGATTTCAAATACCAGTTCGTCATGCACCTGAAGCAGCATTTTGACTTCCTCAGATTTACCGGCGATTTCCTTGTCTATGTTAATCATAGCCATTTTGATGATATCGGCCTGCAGGCTCTGAATCGGGAAATTAATGGCGGCGCGCTCCGCTGCGGCGCGAATAAAGAATTGATTGGAACGGATTTCCGGAAATTTGCGAGTGCGGCCCAATTCATTTTTTACCAGTCCAAGAGTATTCACCTCGTCCTTAATGTCATCCATGTACTTGCGCACTCCTGGATAAGTTTCGAAGTACTTTTCAATAAAAGTCTTGGCGTCAGCATGGGAAACCTCGGAGATACGGCTGGTCAAACCAAAACTGGAAAGACCGTACAAAATACCGAAATTAATAGTCTTGGCATCGCGCCGCATGTCGGGGGTGATTTCCTTTTCGGGCAGGCCAAACACGGCCAGCGCCGTTGTTAAGTGAATGTCCCCATTGCTTTTGAAAGTTTCGAGCATGGCTTTATCCTTGGAAATATGCGCTACGATACGCAACTCAATCTGCGAGTAATCAAGCGACACCAGCTTGTACCCAGGCGCTGCCACGAAAGCCTTGCGAATTTCCGCGCCCAACCCCGTGCCTCGCACCGGAATATTTTGCAGGTTCGGGTCAGTAGAGGAGAGCCGCCCGGTCGCCGCGATAGTTTGGTTGTAATTGGTATGAATGCGACCGGTGGCGGGGTTAACCAAGCCCGGCAAGGCGGACAGGTAAGTTGACTCGAGTTTTGTCACTTCACGGTACTGCATTATCTTTTCAATAATTGGATGCTGGCCCAGCATCTTTTCCAGTTCACCGGCCGCGGTAGAGATTCCGGTTTTCGTTTTTTTGTTCCCCACGGTTTCCAGTCCTAACTTCTCAAACAACACCACTTTTAACTGCTGGGGCGACTTGATATTAAACTCTTCGCCAGCCAACCGGTAAATTTCCTTCTCCAATGAAGCGATTTGTTTTTGCGCTTCCTTGGACAATTTGGCCATGAGTTCGATATCCAAAATCACGCCGTTGCGCTCCATCGCCGCCAAAACAGGAATAAGCGGCATTTCAATTTCATCAAAAATTTTAACTAGTTTCTCCTGCTTTAACTCCGGACGAAAAATCTTGGACAGGCGGAGAGTAATATCCGCGTCTTCGCCCGCGTACCAGCTGACTTTCTCCGGGTCGACCTGGTCCATAGTGATTTGGTTTTTACCGGTGCCTATAAGCTCACTAATAGGCTGCATTTGGTAACCTAACTCGTTAAACGCCAGGGTATCGAGGCTGTACTGGCGAGTGCCGGAATTCAACAAATAGGAAGCCACCATGGTGTCAAAGTCTAAACCACCCATTTTTATTCCAGCGTTTTCAAACACCAAATAATCATATTTAATGTTTTGCCCTATTTTTTTGAGTTTGTCGCTGGCAATCAGCTCCTGCAGTTCCTTGCTCCCCCGCACCACTTCCGCCGTAATATAGTAAGCTTCCTTTTCGGCGAAGCTTAAAGACACGCCAACCAGTTCTGCCACGATAGCGTTAATGCTGTTAGTTTCGGTGTCAATGGCGATTTCCTTTTTCGTTTGAAGCTTCTTCAGTAGAGGCACCAGTTTAGCCGGAGTATCTACCAGTATGTATTTTTCGCCGCCGCGCTGAGCTTGCTCAACCGGGCGGACAACATCATCAACGGTATCAATTTCAATTTGCGCCAGCTTGGCCCCGTTGGGCAGGTAATTCTTGGGAAGCTTGTCCATGAGGCTTTTGAATTCCAGCTGTTGGAAAAGCGCGGTAACTTCCGTTAGGTTGCTGCGGGTGAATTCATACGCGGGTAGTTTAATATCCAAAGGCAAGTCGCAGACTATGGTCGACAGGTAGTGCGCCTTTCGGGCGTCTTCTTCCCCATCCTTGAGGAGCTGTAAACTGCGGGGTTTAATATCTTTGCTCTTCTTCGAGTCCGCGTGAATCTCCTTATACAAATTTTCAATACTGCCAAAATCCTTAATCAACTCCATGGCTCCCTTTTCACCAATTCCTTTAACTCCCTTGATGTTGTCGGAGGGGTCACCGCGCAGCGCCTTGTAATCCAACATCTGGGCTGGCTTCAAACCATACCGTTCCTTAATGGCTGCTTTGTCATACACGGCCGTGTCTGCTATCCCCTTGCGCAAAGTGTAAATCTTGATACAATCGTTTACCAACTGGAGCGTGTCCAAATCCCCGGTAACAATCATTACTTCGGCGTCGCCATTTTGCTCCTGGCAAATGTGCGTGGCTAAAGTGCCGAGCACGTCATCCGCTTCGAACCCCGCCCGGGTGTAGATGGGAATATTCAGGGCTTCAACAACTTCGTGGACGCGGGGAATTTGCGCGTACAAATCATCCGCCGCTTTTACGCGGGTACCCTTGTACTCTTTATATTCCTCGTGGCGGAAAGTTGGCCCGGCCAGGTCGAACGCGCAGGCAATATGCGTGGGTTTTAAATCCTTAATCGCGCGCAGCAAAATAGAAACAAAGCCGTACACCGCGCCGGTAGGCTCGCCCGTTTTTGTAGTCAGTCCGGGAATCGCGTGGTACCCACGATGCACCAGTGCGTTCCCATCTATTAACATGTATTTGTATTGGGGTTTCTTTGCCATAGCTATAGTAATTTTACCTTAAATTGCCTTAATTCAGAAACCTTGGCAAACAATAAAACTCCCTTATTTACGGGAGTTTTAGGCAAAAGTTTCACAATTGAAGACTACCAGTCCCCGGCCACGCGGAATACTTCTTCAACGTCAGTAATGCCATCAAGCGCTTTGAGTAAACCATCCTGCACCATGGTAATCATTCCGGCCTTTACGGCGTGCTGTTTCAATTCAACAGCTGAAGCTTCTTTGTTAATTAACTCTTTGACTTCGTCATCAACTTCCATGACTTCGTAAATACCAATGCGCCCCTGGTAGCCTAAATTATGACAGGCACTGCATCCGGGTGAGTGGTAGAATTTCAGCTCCTTGGGAACTTCGGTCCCCGACGATTCCGGGATAGCCGACAGTATATCCTTCACGTAACCCATGTTCTCTTCGCTAACTTCCGCCGGCTGTTTGCACTGCTGACAAATCTTGCGCACGAGACGCTGGGCGATAATAGCGTTCATGGCGGGCGCGATAATAAAAGGCTTGCTTCCCATAACAATCAAACGGGGAATGGCGCCGGAAGCGTCGTTAGTGTGCAAAGTGGACAAAACAATGTGGCCCGTGAGCGCGGCTTGGAGCGCTGTCTCCGCGGTTTCGCCATCACGGATTTCACCAACCATCACTATGTCAGGATCCTGGCGCAATATTGCGCGCAGACCTTTGGCAAAATTGAAATCAACGTTATGGTCAATCGGAGTTTGCTGGATTCCTTCCAGCTTATATTCAACCGGGTCTTCCAAAGTGATGATCTTCACGCCCGGTTCATTTAACTGGTTCAGGAACGCGTACAGGGTGGTGGTTTTTCCGCTTCCGGTCGGGCCGGTTGTAATTATCATCCCGTTCGGTTTGCTCAACTGGTGCTCAATAACTTTGTAGGCTTTCCCCCGGAGGCCAAGCTGGTCCAACTTCAGATTGGTGGCCGACGTACCGAGCAGACGCATAACCACCGCTTCGCCAAACGCGGAAGGCAGAAAAGAAACACGCACGTCCACTGGCTTAACCTCCGCGCCCTTGCCGGAATAGAAAGTAAACCGGCCGTCCTGCGGAACATTGGTGACGTTTAATTTAAGTTTGGAGATGATCTTGATGCGGGAAAGAATGGCGTTCTGCTGCGCGGGGTCAATGTGAACCATATCCTGCAAAATTCCGTCAATGCGGTAACGGACTTTGAACATATGCTCTTCCGGTTCCAAGTGGATATCAGAAGCATCGAGCGCGAGCGCCGCCCCCATGAGGTCGGCGATAATGTCGGTGGCTGCCGGATAAACTTTCTCTGGCGCGGGAATTAAATCGCGCACGCGGGCAACATAGTCAATTTGTGGGTCAACCTCAACTTTGGCGGCAACACGGGCTGCCGGGTGGGCGATCTTAGCGAAAAGCTTTAAGGTAGCGTTCAGGCTGCTCGGGGAAATAAAATACAGGGTAATCTTGAATTTCTTGCCTAGTTCTTCGATTTTGGTTTTCAGCAGCGCGTTCTTTGGGTCAGTGGTTCCAATGCGGAGGTCGCGGCCCTCTCGGAAAAAAGGGACGCTGTAGGAGTTCCGGGCTTCTTCTTCGGTAAACAACCCCACCACGTTTAAATCCATGGGAAAGCCATGAAGATTCATATATGGCAAACCCAGCGAGGTAGCTTTGCCTTGCACTTCCCGTTCCTGTAGGTTTAAATTTTGTTCGCGCAGCGCCCTAACCAGGTCTTGCTGGCTCGGGTTCAAAAAATTGTGAGCCATATTTTTGTTTCAAAAAAAGGGGATCCAAGTCCCCTAATTATAACACAGCGGAAAGCAGTTTGTTCTCGGCTTCTTCGAGTACTCCAGTAAGTTCTACCTGCATGGATTTGTACAGGTGTGATCCAGCTGGCAACGAAATCGGCTTGGCCCGCTGGTCTAGCGCGCGGGCAATCTTATCTACGCCGGCGTGCGGAAGCCCGGAAACTATAATAGCCACTTTCCCCTGCTGTTCACCCATGAGGGCGACTGCCTGGAATCCCGCCACATTGTCTATTAGTTCCGACATGACTTGAGGCAGGGAGTCAATCGATAAACCAGTCTTGTCAAAATCAGATTCCAGAAGGAAAGAATATAAGAACGACCCTTCCTTGGCGGTTTTAATGCGGGCCAGCGCGCGACCCCACAACTTTAACAACGCGAAGTCTTTCGTCTTGTACAAAGTTTTAATAATGTCCTGCTGCCGGGCCCCTTGCGTAATCAATTTAGAAGCCATGGATAAAGTCTGCGGAGTGGTTGAACCTTCCTGGAATGAATGGGTATGGGCAATAATGCCTCCCATCAGAACGGTGGCAATGTTTTCGTCAATCACTCCCGGTTCATTGGCGTCAATCAAGCGCGTAACAACTTCTGAAATGGAGCTCGCGGTCACATCAACTAAATTAATTGTGCCGTAATACTCGTTAGCCGGGTTGGTATCAATATTAATTTTGGGAGTGTTGAAAAAGAGCTGAGGACTTTCCTGGTAAGCTTTGCCAAAGGCTTCCAGGTTTTGCGCGCCAACGCAGATAATAAGGTCGTAAGCGGAACCGCCCACGCTAACACCGATGTCATTGGGACTAAACTGGCCGTTTTTTGGCTTTAGGAAGATTTTTACCGCGGTTTCTTCGGCCTGGTAGCTTAGCTCATCCAGCTTGGACCGGGAAGTATCAAGGCTTATGGTCAGGATGTTCTGGTCCCCTGGTTTCTCCATAACAGCCGGAGTAGCCGGAATGAAATCCAGGTTAGCGGTTTCCATTCCGGTTGGGCAAACAATGTCAGCCTGCTTCTGCATTTTCTGGAACATTAACTGCAAAGCCACGGCCGAACAGGTCCGGTCAATGCCCGGGTTTTCCGGCAGTACAATCAAGACCTTTTTGGCCTTATTCCAATATTCTAAAATTTGTTGTTCGATTGATAATTCCATGGGAAATAAGCGTGATTTAAAATTATACGGCATTTTACTAATAAGGTCAATCGGGCTAAAATATAGGTATATGAGGAAGATCCGAACGAAAGTCGCTGACGCGGAGAGTCTGGCAAAAAAGATGGCTTCCACCATCAAGGGAGGCGAAGTATTTGCCCTGATAGGAGAACTTGGCAGCGGCAAGACCACTTTTACCAAATTCCTAGGCAAGGCCCTGGGGATCCGCAATAACATTACTTCGCCAACGTTCGTAATTATGCAGGAGTACCCGGTTTCCTTATATAATAGAACGCCTAAAAAAGGCTATTTTTACCACCTGGACGTCTACCGGCTTAATTCCAATAAGGACATTGACGCGTTGGGGCTAAACCAGATCTGGAACCAAAAAGACAACATTGTCGTGATAGAATGGGCGGATAAAATAGAAAAACTCCTCCCCCCGAACACAACTTATATATATTTTGAACCAAATGATTCAGCAGCAGTACAAATTTAAATACCTCGGCTCCGCCGCCCTAATAATAGTAGGGCTTGGCTTTTTCGCCGCGCGGACCGCATGGGCTGCCAATGCCCTCACCCAGGACGGTGACAAATTTACCGTGGCGGTGCCAAAAGACCTCCAGGAGCAATGGTCCGGAACTTTCCGCCTCCAGCAAGTATCCCAGTTCCACTATGCCCAGGACCCGGGCGTGCTTATCGCTGAATCTTTGGGCCAAACCTCCGTCGAAGATTCAGGCTATAAGACCTACTCCCACAACCCGACCGCGGTATATGAATGGGTGAACCAGTTTAGCGCGCAAATTGACAGCCCTCTTCGTGAGGGCAAACTTACAGTGGAAAACAACCGCGCCACCGATTTTGTCCCACCCACACCGGGGCGCGACCTCAACCTTTATGCCAGCACCAAAAACATTTTAGATAACCTGGAAAAGGGTGAGTCTACCGCGGAACTGTCGGTTGAAACAGTAGAGCCTGGTCCGCTGGCTGACACATCCAAACTTGGCATTAAGGAACTCATCGGCCACGGCGTTTCCCACTTTAACAGCAGCCCTCATAACCGCCGGGTTAACATCGCTGTTGGCGTACAGAAAATGAAAGGCGTAATCGTACCTAAAGGCGGCGAATTCAGTTTTAACAAATATCTCGGTCCGGTGGAGGCTGACCAAGGCTTTTTGCCAGAGCTTGTTATTAAGGCTGAAGGAACAATTCCCGAACTGGGCGGCGGTCTGTGCCAGGTTTCTTCCACCACTTTCCGCGCGGCCATGGATGCCGGCCTACCTATTACCGAACGTCGCAACCATGCCTACGCCGTTTCCTACTACGCCCCGCAAGGAACCGATGCCACAATTTATCCTGGAGTAGTTGACCTAAAGTTTGTTAATGATACTCCCGGCAGCATTTTGATCTGGCCGTACATGCCGGACGCAAACACCTTGGTGTTTGATTTTTACGGTACCAGGGATGACCGGCAGATTAATATCGGCACGGCGGTCCAATATGACAAGAAGTCCGATGGCTCCATGAAAGCCGACTGGTCCCGCACCGTTACCAAAAACGGAAAGAGCGTAACACAAACTTTCCACTCCATTTATAAGTCTCCGGCTTTGTACCATAAAACTGAAACCTTTCCGAAACCAGCTTCTCCCGACGACAAGCCGCCCGAAACCATCCCGCCGACGACCACTACTTCACCGGCGCCTCCGGCTAATACCCCTTCCAACACCCCGTCTAACTCCAACACATCAGTACAATAATGATAAATTCATCCGCTCCGCTTACCTCGCCGGTCGCTGAAGACGAAACCCCGGAGGAAATCAATTTTGAACAGACTCTTCGGCCCCAACTACTAAGCGACTTTATTGGCCAGCAATCACTGAAAGACAATATGTCTATCGTGATGCAGGCTGCCAAACAACGCCAGGAACCCCTGGAACATATCCTTCTCTATGGCCCGCCAGGGTTGGGCAAAACCACCTTGGCGTTTATTTTAGCGCGGGAAATGTCCGGCAATATCAAAACTACTTCCGGGCCGGCCATTGAACGCGCCGGCGACCTCGCTTCCCTGCTCACGAACCTGGAAGAAAACGATATTCTATTTATAGATGAAATTCACCGGTTGAATAAAACCGTGGAAGAAATTTTGTACCCAGCCATGGAAGATGGCGTGCTTGATATCATGCTGGGCAAGGGGCCGGGTGCCCGCAGTGTGCGCATGGAACTCCCCAAGTTTACTTTAATTGGGGCTACTACCAGAATCGGCATGCTCTCCGCTCCCCTGCGCGACCGGTTCGGGTTAATTTATCATCTCGATTACTACGAGGCGGAAGAACTGGAAAAAATTATCCGCCGTTCTGCTAAGATTATTAAGAGCGGAATTGATGAGGAAGCCAGCCTGGAATTGGCGCGCCGCAGCCGCTTTACTCCCCGAATCGCCAACCGCCTGCTCAAGCGCGTCCGCGATTTCGCGCAGGTAAATGAAGAAGAAAGCATCTCGCTTCAAACCGTCCATAATGCTCTCAAACTTTTGGAAATTGACGAACTCGGCCTGGATAAGAATGACCGGAAGATCCTGGAAATCCTTTTGCACAAATTCAGCGGCAACCCCGTGGGATTAAACACTCTGGCCGCCGCTACGGGAGAAGAGCAAGACACTATTGCTGACGTGTACGAACCATTTCTGATCCGTTCCGGCTTGCTCATGCGAACCCCCAAGGGGCGTCAATTGACTGAGCACGCTTACAAGCATTTGGGAGCGGAACCAAAAGATAACCACCAAGCAACAATTTTTTAATAACCATATGGAGACAAACCAAGTCATCGCTTACGCGGCATCCGCGATCTTCTACCTTGTATCGGCAGTGCTGGCCTTTCTGGGGGCTTTCACGGCATACATATTTATCCGCTATGGCAGAAGCCCGATTATCGCCGTAATCGCCAGCGTCCTGTTTGCTTTTATGTTCTTAACCATCAGCGGCCGGGCATTGACCTTGCTGCATTCAATCTAATACTATGCGAAGGTACTTATTCCCCGGACAACAGTCCAATGAATCAATTTACCTGGTTGTGCGCCAGCACTGGGTAATTTTAGCGAAGAGGGTTTTGATCTGGTTGGTTTTGGTTGTCCTGTTTATGATCGCGCAAAATTTCCTTCCGCAGTTGGGCCCTGATATCCTGGATGGCATTGGCGGAAAAGTTATTGATGTCTTAATCCAGTTGTACTTGCTCTTCCTGATTACCAGCCTGTTTATCATCTGGGTGCTCTATTATTTGAACATGTATATTGTCACTAATGAACGAATTGTGGATGTGGACCAGCAAGGGCTTTTTAACCACACTGTTTCCGAACTGAACATGGAAAAAATTGAAGACGTAACCAGCGAAGTCAAAGGGTTCTTGGGTCACATTTTTGATTACGGCAACGTTTACATCCAGACCGCCGGCGCCCGCGAGCGTTTTGATTTTGAAAATGTCCCCAACCCGGGCGAAATCACCAAATTAATCCTGGAGCTGTACGAACGCGCCAGCCACGAACCCGGACTAATTAAACAGGAACCATAACATGAATATCTTGATTATGGCGGGCGGTACCGGCACCAGGCTCTGGCCAGCCAGCCGCAAATCCAAACCGAAACAACTACTTAAGATGGTCGGCGATAAAACTTTGCTGCAGAACACCTTTGAACGCTGCCGCCAATGGACAAAGCCGGAAAATGTCTATGTTGGCACCGGAAGCAGCTATGAAGAAGCGATCAAGGCCCAGCTTCCCGAAATCCCCAAAGAGAACTACTCCATTGAACCGGTACTGCGTGGCCGCGCTCCAGCCATCGGGCTGGCCGCCCTTATTATGCACCACCACGACCCTGAGGCCATGTTCATGTGCATGTGGAGTGACCACTCAATTAAAAGCGCCCCAGGCTACTTTGAGCGCCTTATGAGCCAGCTGGAGCAGTTCCTGCAGGACAACCCTGAATTTACCATAACCGTGGGAGTAAAGCCCACGGAACCCCATACTGGCCTTGGCTACATTGAAAAGGGCAATCCTAAAGAAAATAGCGAGGGACTCCCCCTGTTCGACCTGGCCAGTTTCAAGGAAAAGCCAAACCGCGAAACAGCACAGCAGTTCCTCAACAGCGGCAAGTACTTGTGGAACAGCGGCTATTTTGTCTGGAAAGCCTCAACTCTCCTCAATCTTTACCAGGAACACTTACCGGAGATTTATGAAATCCTGATGCAGATCAAACCGCATCTCGACACCGACAAACAACAAGACGCCATCAACGAATGGTATCCTAAAATGCCGAAGCTCGACATTGAACAGGGATTGCTTGAAAAACTGACCGGCAACGTCCTCGCCCTGGAGGGAGATTTTGAATGGGCTGATATTGGTTCATGGAAAATCATCAAAGATGTTCTATCGGAGCACGGAGAGAACCTTAGTAAAGGAAAAACCCTTCACCATGAAAATGAAAACGGTTTGTTCTACAACTTTTCTGACCAAATCTTGTTAGCAGCCGTAAAAACCAAAAATCTAATAGTAGTAGTTACTGATGAAGCAGTACTGGTGGCCGATAAAGACAGCGCCGAGGAAGTCAAAGAAATTATCGCGCAACTGGAAAACAATCCCGACCTGGAACAATACCTATAAACAAACATATTAAAAAGGATCCTAAACTATGAAGCCCGGGATCCTTTTTAATATGTTTGTTTTTTTATTTTACATCTGGCTGGTAGAAGCCATGCTGGTAGCCGGTTTCATTAAACCGAGTGCCAAGAAAACTATGGCCAAAACCAA
The DNA here is from genome assembly GCA_964416765.1 of uncultured Candidatus Saccharibacteria bacterium. Taxonomy (GTDB): domain Bacteria; phylum Patescibacteriota; class Doudnabacteria; order UBA920; family UBA920; genus CAYQEU01. The sequence goes on along the minus strand of CAYQEU010000002.1, from coordinate 140,213 downwards.
GTGCAAGAAATTGTCAGCAGTGTTGATTGCCACAATTCCAAGCAGGTTGCCGCTGCCCTGGATGAAACCGAGAACGGTTACCAAAAGGTAAACTACACCCAAGACCAACGAGAAAGTGCGGGCTTCGGATTCGCTGCGACCAGCAAAGATGAAAGCCAACACACCAGAAGCTAAGTGAATCAGGTTGTGTACTAAATTAACTTGGAAGATACCAAGAATTGGATTGTTAAAGAATCCCAGGATCCCAATGATAATAAAGACAGCACCCAAAACGTACAAGATATTCTTAGTCATTTTAAGGTTTCTTTCTAAAATTATACTGATAGGTATCGACCAGGACCTATATTCTTTCTTGGCTTAATTATACCACCTTGAAGTCCAAAATTAAACAAGCCGGGCTATTCAGCCTGGCTTGTTGGGGTCAAGGTTACGTGTTGTCCCACCATTTCCAAAGGGTGGGTGGTGGTTATGAAGGCCTGGAATTTGCCCTGCAAGTACTTCAGGAAAAATGTGCGGCGGGTTTCGTCCAGCTCGGAAAGAACGTCGTCGAGGAGCAGGATCGGCTTATCTCCTTCGTCGATCAGATATTCCAGCTCCATTATTTTTAACGCCAGAATTTGACTGCGCTGTTCGCCGCGGGAGGAGAAGGGTGCCAGGAATAAACCGTCGCTTTGCAAATAGAAATCGTCGCGGTGTGGTCCCACCAAGGACATGGCGACCATCTTTTCCTTTTGCGCCACCTGCTCCAGGCGGGCTCTAAAATTTTCCGCGATCTCTTCAACTGTCTCACCGGCGGTAGATTCATAAACGGCTTCGACCGGACGCTGGAACTTGGAGATCGCCGCGTAAACTTCCGTGATATTATGATTTATAAAATTGAAGAAATTTCGGCGTTCAAAAATTATTTTGCTTCCAAAATCCACCAGCTGTTCGTTCCACGAGTCGAGTCCTTTGCCGCCCTGGTCATTACCACTTTGCAGTAATTTGTTTTTTTGGGTCAGTACCTTCTTGTACTGGGTCAGGTTCTCCAGGTACAAGGGGTTCTTTTGCGCTAATACCATATTCAGGTACTTGCGACGCGCGTCAGGACTCTTGGTAAATATATCAACATCAGAAGGTTCGAAAATTACAACACGCAAATAACCCTGGGCCTCTTTGCGTTTTTTCTTCACGCCGTCAATTTTAAAATTGGCGAATATCTTATCTCCTTTCTGGAGGAATATTTCAATAACATGCTCCTCGCCTTTCCTTTCCACGGCCATTCTAATCTCAGCGCTATCCGTCCCTTTCAGGAATATAAATTCCGCGTCATCACGGAACGACTTAAATAACGAGGCAAAATACACGGACTCCAACAGGTTGGTTTTACCCACTGCATTGGGGCCGGAAAGGATTACCATGTCGCTGGTAATCTTAAGATCCAGGTCTGGGTAATTACGGAAGTTCTTAATCTCAATATTCTTTACGCGCATGGGTTTAGCTCTTAATTGGCATTATCAAATAAATATAATTCTGCTTGTCCACTTCCTGGATGATTACCGGGGCACTGTCGTCGACAACCCTTACGTTCACGTGTTCCGCGACCATCCCGTTAAGACAGTCAAGGATATAGCGATAATTCAGATATACCGTTCCGGGTTCACCTTCAACCGCTCCCGACAGGCGAGCGACGCTCTCGCCTAAGTCATGGGAAGCCGCCGATATCTTCAACTCCTGTGATTCTGAGCTGTATTCCATGATAATACTGCCGGTGCTCTGGGAAAAAATGCCCGCGGTCTTAACGGCGTTAACCAACTCGCCCCTGTGTACGCTGATGTTGGTGTTGAATTGGGTTGGGATAATGTGGGTATATTCGGGGTATTGACCATCAATCAGGCGCGTCACAACCTCGGTGTCATCAATCCTTACCGCTGCCTGGTTAGCGCTAAGGAATATTTCAGTATCACCAGTCCTAGAAGTCAAAACACGGGAAATCTCCAAAGCTGCGCGGTGGGGAATGATGATTGGTTTTTGTGCCGGGAACTTCCCCGGTATTTTTAATTCCGCCAGCCGGTAACGGTCAGTTGCGGTCATGGTTAGACAATTTTCTTCAAGATGGAAGTACAAACCAGAGATCTCAGGCTGGGTCTCGGAAGTCGAAGCCGCGAATATTATGGAATCAATTCCTGATTTGAAGCTGGAAGCTGAAAGTTTGAGAGTGGCCGGCAAATCTATCTCCGGGATAGCAGGAAACTCTTCACTGGGAAAGTCTTTTAGTTTAGTGCTGTAGTTTTCTGTGCTCAGAAGGATGCCATTTTCTTCTGTCGCTATGGTGATGTTTTGGTTAGGCAGGTTGTTTACAACTTCAAGCAAGGTTTTTGCGTGTAAACATACTTCACCCTGGCTTTCAATCTTGCAGCGAGTATAGGTATTGATGCCGATTTCTAAATTCGTGGCGGATACCTTAAGCTGTCCATTCTCTGTTTTCAGGAGAACGTTGTTCAGTACGGGTAGGGTCGAGGAAGACGAGATTATCCTAGACGCTGTCTGGAGGGCTGCCTTTAAATTTTCCTGAGTACAGATTACTCTCATTAGTTTTTAATTAAATAAAGAATTAGTGGTAATAAGTGTTGTGGGTTTGTGTACAGCTACGATAACTTGTCTTTATTAAACGAGTTATGGCTCTAAGACGGTGTGGATAGCTTATAGGAAAACATTTCATAACTTTACCGCGGAAAATTTACCGCCTTACTTCTCCACTTTCCCCTGGTTCTTATCCCTTACTTATCCCACTAGTTATCCTTAAGTTGTATACAGCTTATCCATAATCAGATTAACTTCCTGTTTCATGTTTGGGATGCTTCCAACCATCTTTTCTACCTTCTCTACCCCGTGCATTACCGTGGTGTGGTCTCTCCCCCCAAAGAACTCGCCGATTGCCGGGAAGGAGGATTTCATTTCTTTCCGGGCCAAATACATGGCTATTTGCCTAGGATTAACGAACTCTTTGCGGCGCGATTGCTTTAGTAGGTCATCTTCGCTGATATGGTAGAATTCCGCAACTGACTGGGCAATCTTTTTTAGGCTCAGGATTTTCTTCTTCGAGTTAACCATTCCCGCTATTATCTTTTCCGCCTGCTCAGTGGTTATGGGGCGGCCCATCTGTTTATAGACGACTAGTCCGTTTAGTACCCCTTCCAGTTCGCGGATGTTACTAATTACATTCTCGGCAATGTAGTACAAAACATCTTCGTTCAGTTCAAACCCAAGCTTCGCCAGTTTTTTTCGTAAAATGGCCAGACGGGTTTCCAAATCCGGCGGCTGAATATCAGCGACCATCCCCCACTCAAACCGGGAAACTAAACGTTGTTCGATGGCGGGAATTTCTTTTGGCAAACGGTCGGAAGTCAGAATGATTTGCTTTCCCCGGTCACGCAACTCATTAAAGGTATGGAAGAATTCTTCCTGGGTCCCCTCCTTGTTGGATAGGAACTGAATATCGTCGATAAGCAGCATGTCCACGGTACGGTACTGGTGTTTGAACGCTTCCATGCGCTTGTTTTGGATGGCGCTAATGTAACCGTTGGTGAATTTCTCGCTGGTAACGTACAAAACTTTTGCCCCGGGGTTGTCGTGAAGAAGTTTGCAGCCCACGGCATGCATCAGGTGAGTTTTGCCTAATCCCACACCACCGTAAATAAATAGCGGGTTGTACTGGCTGCCCGGGTTCTTCGCCACGGCGACGCTGGCCGCATGGGCTAATTCGTTATTCTTCCCGATAACAAAAGTTTCAAAAGTGTATTTGGGATTGAGGTTGCCGGAAATAGCGGTAGCGGCGTGAACGTTGGCCGGGTGTTGGCTGACGCTGGACGCTGCTGGTGCTTTAACCGGTGGTCGTTCCATGCTGGGTGGTGTTGCCGACCCTTCCTTGGGCTGCTGTCCTACCTGGTATTTGATTTCCCTGATCTCGGGGGCAATGTTTTTTAATGCCTTAAGGAGGTCCTGGTGATACTTTTTGGAAATCCAATCCTGGGTAAACGCGGTAGGCACCCCTACGACAATGTGAGACTCTCCTCGCTCGACAATAGTGGTGTTTTTAAACCATGTATTGAAGTTTGCGCGGCTGAGGGAAACCTCTAAATTGCCTAATATTGCCTGCCAAAGTTGCTGATTGTTCATTTCTATGAAGTAGTGTGTTTATTTGTGTAAAAGTAGGTGGTCTGTTCATCATACCAACCAGTTATCAACATGTAAACACCACCCCTTTTTGGCTTATATAAGCGGTATAAGGTCAGTAGTGTTGATATGGTGTGGACAATATGTGTGTATAAAAAAATATCCCTTTAAAGACCCTATTTTTAGCTATAAATTTGTCAAATTGGGTGTGGAAAACAATTCTGACTATTGACGTTTTTCCCTTATTTCATTATAATTTTGGAAGATTTAACTAATTCAGATGAAAAGAACTTACCAACCGAAAGCCCGCCGCCGCCAAAAAGTGCACGGTTTCCGCGCCAGAATGCAGACTAAGTCGGGCCAGAACGTTATCGCCCGCCGCCGCCAGAAAGGCCGCAAGAGACTGGCTGTCTAGAAAACAATAGATTTTAGATGCTACAAAAAAAATACCGCCTGAACAAAGCTAAGGATATTAAAAATACGTCCGAGCGCGGGCGGAGTTTTTTTTCGCCAAATTTTGTGGTCAAGTTTCGCCCGGAAGCCGAATTGGAACCGCGCGTAGCGGTAGTGGTGTCTAATTATGTGTCCAAGAAAGCCGTGGAGCGAAACCGTTTGAAGCGCCTGGTCAGGGAGACTATTCGCCTGAATATAGGCAAGCTAAAAAAGGGCGATTATGTTATTATCGTAAGACCAAAGGCGGCCAAGTCAGAAGAAGAGGTGGCACGCTCCGGGCTGTTAAATTTCTTAACCACATTAAAGTTGCTGAAATGAAACGATTAAGATTAATTCCCTGCCAAATTGCCGTCGCGATGATTGTGGTTTACCAGAAAACCCTTTCCCCCGACCATGGTCTGCTCCGCGGGCGCTATCCATATGGCTTTTGCCGCTTTTATCCTTCGTGCAGCGAGTACGCAAAGATCGCCATAACAAAGCATGGGGTCCTACGCGGAAGCCTACAGACAGTCTGGCGCATTATCCGCTGCAACCCCTTTACCCATCCTCAAATTGAATTAAATCACTAACATGAACTTTTTATTTTCCATCTACCACGAAGGAATATATCGTCCGATACTTAACCTTCTTGTCGCGCTGTACAACCATATCCCCGGCCATGATGTCGGTTTGGTTATCATTTTAGTCACTATCATCATTCGGTTGCTGTTGGCCCCATTATTCCACAAGTCCCTGAAGGGACAAAAGGCCATGAACGCGCTCCAGCCAAAACTAAATGACCTGCGTGAGAAGCATAAAGGTGACAAAGAAGCGGAAACCCGCGCGATGATGGAACTTTACCGTGAACACAAGATTAATCCGTTAAGTTCCTGCTTGCCGTTGTTGGTACAGTTGCCGATCCTGATCGCCCTTTACCAAGTGTTTGTAAAAGCTTTGCGCGGCAATTTGGAAGGGTTATATCACTTCGTGCAAAACCCGGGCGTGTTGAACCCAAAGTTTTTGCACTTCATTGATTTGTCCCAGCCCAACTGGATTTTCGCCCTGCTTGCCGGTATTACCCAATTCTGGCAGTCCCGCATGATGATGCCTTCCCAGCCTTCGACCGACGCCACCATGAAAGCCATGAGCGTGCAGACTACCTATGTCTTGCCGGCGATTTCCTTTATAATCGCATTAAAACTCCCGGCTGGTCTTCCACTCTACTGGATCATCACTACCCTGTTTGCCATTGGCCAGCAGTATTACATTAACCGCATTCATGACGCGGAAAAGGTTCAAGTTATAAACTAATGACCGATTACGATAAAGCCGAACAAGTAAAGGAACTCATAACCGACTTGTTGTCCCGCATGGGAATCAACGCCAGGGTTGAGTATGAAGACAGCATCGTTAAGGGGCTGGTTTTCAACATCTCTACCCGCGAGTCCCGTTTGCTTATTGGTCACCAGGGGGCAACTCTGCACGCGCTGGAAATCCTTTGCCATACTTTAGTATCAAGAACTATGCCCGGCGAGCCGTTCCGGTTTACCTTGGATGTTGATGATTACCGCCGTAAGCGCGAATGGCATCTGAAGGAAATGGCCAGGGAAGCCGTGGCCCAACTGAAGCGTCTAGGCAAACCGGTCCAAATGGAGCCGATGCCCAATTACGAACGCCGATTGGTCCATTCCTTTATTCAGGAAACTTACCCGGATGTGATAAGCGGCAGTGAAGGCCGTGACCCGTACCGAAGAATAATTATCAGTTTAAAAAAATAACCGCTCACCTGGAGCGGTTATTTTGTAATTGGTTAGGGAATTACGATGTTGATTTTTGGGCTCGTTACCCCGGTGTCACTCTTGGCGTAAATCTTGTAATTTCCCGCTGCGGGTTTACTGTTCCATGTCAGATTGTAATCGTAGGGCGCGCTAAACGCGTTGTCCACCGCGGCTACGCCAATTGGTTTTGCCGCTCCTCCCCCGAGTTGGTAGTAAAAGGTTACTCCTTTGTACAACGTGTCGCTTGCGGCGCTGAGACTGAGCGGGAAGGTCACGTTTTCGTTATTCTGGGGATCAGTTATGGATAGGGTATTGGCTTCACTACCAATAGTGAAGGAACTGCTAGTGTCATTGCTAATGCCGTCCTTGTCCGTTGCCCGTGCCGTAATGACGTGAACACCTTGATTATACTTCTGGGTCACGGTTACGGTGTATGGTGAGGATGTTGGCGTTCCAACAACATCGCCGTCCACTGAGATTTGAACCTTGGCGATTCCTTTCGCTGAATTGGCCGAAACAGTTATCTGGAATGGACTGCCGGAAATCGCGGCGCCGTCGGTTGGGGAAGTTATGCTGACTTGCGGACGGTCAGCGTCATTAACCGTACCGCCCCCATCCCCTGGTGGGTAGTCATACCCGTTGGCTAGGGCCCACGCCCGTACCGGGTTTTCCCAGTTTGGATTGTCGGGGCGCTCGCTATGGAACACGCTGTAAATTTTGGTTTCAATATTTTCCGGAGGGGTTAAGTCATTGGCTTTTTGTCCGGTGGTAGTGTCAATCTTTACGGCAACGTGAACCGGGTCGCGTTCAGTTGGCACGGAGTAATCCGCGAAAGTTTCACTCTTGGTGGAAGGTGAAGCGTCCGTTGGTAGTTTACCGGATACAGAGTCCACGGTAACCTTGGTGATTCCAGGCGGAACCTTAAATTCTTCTACCGGACTGCCCTTAGTGGCCGCTTTGAGGAAAGCGTTTAAGATAGGAGCGGCGACCAGGACACCGTCGGAGCCGGCTTTGAGCAGGGTGCCGTCATTGTTTCCGGCCCATACCCCAGCCGCGAGGCTCGGGGTAAAGCACATGGTCCAGCCATCGTGCCAGTTTTGCGTGGTACCAGTTTTGCAAGCCAATGGCCGGTCAGGAAGAGTGAGGGGGGCGTTGGATCCGAAAATGTAGGAACGGGCCTGGTTGTCAGTCATGATGCTAATCAGTTCATAAGCAGCCTGAGGGTCTACGACCTGCTGGCTTTGCTGTTTGTATTCCTCCAGGGTTTTTCCGCCTTGGTCGACAACTTTAAGGATACCGGTAGACTTGTTGCGGTTGCCTTCGTTGGCGATGGCCGCGTAAGCAGTAACGTGGTCAAGCAATTTGACTTCGCACCCTCCCAATACCAGGGAGAGTCCGCAGTTCTGGAGCGACGAGGTAATGCCGAGGTTGTGGGCGGTTTCCACCGCTTTATCAACGCCGACTAAGTCTAGGGTTTTTACGGCAGGAACATTCAAACTACCGGCGAGCGCCTGGCGCATGGAAACTGGCCCATAGCTATGGCCATTGTAGTTTTGCGGCTGGTAAGACTTGCCGCCGAAAGTCCCAAAGTTAGTTACCACATCCATAAGCATGGATGCCGGGCTGTACTTGTAGTCACGGCCAAAGGCGGTCAGGTAAACATATGGTTTAAAGGATGATCCAGGTTGCCGAGGTGAGGTCGCCACGTTAACGTTAGGTTCAAACACACAGTTCTTTCCAGGAGTACAGCCCTTTGGTTCCGGTTCGCCGAAGTAGTCTTTCCCTCCAACCATGGCCAAGATTTGCCCCGTTTTCGGGTCAACAGCAACCAAAGCCGCGTTGTTAGCGCCGCGGGCTTTAATCTTTGCCGCGCCGTCTTTGACTGCCTGCTCAGCTTTTTGCTGCAGGTCCGCATCTAGAGTGGTGTAGACTTTTAAGCCGCCTTCTTGCAGGGTTTGTTCGCCATACTTGTCGGCTAAATAGTCTTCAATGTAGAAAACAAAGTAAGGGGCATTGATGCTGTTCGTCGCCGCCTTAAATTCCACCTGTTCCTTTGTGGCCTCGTCATACTGGTCGCCGGTTATGTAACCCTGGTCTTTCATTTGGGACAGCACGTAGTTCTTGCGGGCTTCCAAAGCATCACGGTGGACACCGGTTGGGTTGTAATAGCTCGGGGCTTGTGGCAGGGCGGCCAGGTAGGCGCTCTCGGCAATGGTTAAGTCTTTGGCCGATTTGCCAAAGTAAGTTTGCGAGGCGGCTTCGACCCCGTACGCGTTACGGCCGTAAGGGATTTCATTCAGGTAAAGCTTAAGGATGTCATCCTTGGAAAAACGGCTTTCTATTTCCAGAGACAAAATTATTTCTTTGACTTTGCGCCAGAGAGATTTTTCATTGGTTAAAACCGCGTTCTTAACGAACTGTTGGGTAATGGTGCTGCCACCTTCCTTTTTCTTTCCGGCGAAAATGTCCACGATAATAGAACGCAAAATACCAGTAATAGAAATGCCACGGTGGTTATAGAAGTCCTTGTCTTCCGTGGCTATCGTAGCCTTCTGCACGTAGGGCGAAACCTGATCCAGGTTTACCAGCGTTCTCTTGAATTCGCCGTGCACTTCGTAGAGCAAGTTATTATTGCGGTCAAAAATCTTAGTCGATTGCGGGACATCACGGCCGAGCAGGCGGTTTGGGTTAGGCAGGCTGAAACTAACATAAATAAACAGGAGTGCTAATAACAAAAAGCCGGCCGCCGCGGCGCGGAAAGCCCACGTGCCTATCTGTTTCCAGCTGGCATTCTTCCAGGTACTCTTAATATTTTTGAGGGAAAATCTCTTTTTGCCTTTCGGCGTGTGTGAGGGCAGGTCAGATTTCTGCCCTTGGTTTTGGTAAGAATAGATACGCATATATAAGTAGTATACTCTAATATAACGAGACAGGATAGAAAATAGTTCCAGGAGAGTAGCCGCTTTGCTATACTATATTTATGAATAAAAACGAACAGATTAACTCCCTGCTTACCCGCGGGGTGGAAGAGATTATTCCCGAGGCCAACTTGAGGGAAATGCTAAATGGAAAGAAAAAGTTGCGGGTAAAATTGGGAATTGACCCCACCTCACCCTCGCTCCACATTGGGCGGAGCGTGGTTTTGTGGAAATTACGGGCCTTTCAGGATTTGGGGCATACCGTGGTACTGATTGTTGGGGACTTTACCGGTTTGATTGGCGACACTTCCGACAAAGACGCGGAACGGCCCATGCTCTCCCCCGCTGAAGTCAAAAAGAATTCCGCGACTTACTTTAAGCAGGCGTTCAAGATTCTCGATCCAAAAAAAACTGAAACCCACTATAATTCCAAATGGCTGAAGAAACTTGGCTTTTTGGAAATAGGGCGGATGGCTGACCAGTTTAGTTTGCACGAGTTCATCGCCAGGGAAAATATTAAACGCCGTCTTGATGGCGGGAAGCGCATCGGGCTCCGTGAAGTGCTCTACCCTCTCATGCAGGGTTATGACAGCATTGCCATCAAAGCCGATGTGGAACTGGGCGGTACCGACCAGAGGTTTAATCTGCTTGCCGGCCGCACTCTCCAGCCGGCGTACGGACAGAAACCGCAGGCTATACTCACTACCCCGCTGCTCGAAGGTCTGGACGGGCGCAAGATGTCTTCCTCATGGGGCAACACCATAAATCTCACGGATTCCCCGGAAGACATGTTTGGCAAAACCATGTCGCTTGATGACACGCTCGTGGAAAAATATTTTTTGCTCGCCACTCCGGTGCCGGAAAAAGAAATCAAGCAGTTGATGAAAACCGTTTCGCACCCGCGCGACCGCAAACTTCATCTGGCTTTCACCATCACCGAGCTGTACCATGGGAAGTCTCAAGCCAAGAAAGCCCAAGATGATTTTATTGCCCGTTTCTCCAAAAAGGAACTGCCCAGCGACATTCCTACAAAGAAGATCAAAGGGGCCACACAGCTTTCTACCTTACTCGTTGATCTGGGTATGGCAATAAGCAAGAGCGAGGCGCGCCGGTTGATTTCACAAAATGGAGTGAAAGTTGACCAGCAAGTTTCCGCGGACGTAATAATAGAACCGCGAAAAATTCCCACGCTCATCCAGGTAGGAAAACGAAAATTGGTAAATATTGTAAAGTAAAAAATCCCCCGAAATAAGGGGATTTTTGATATAGGGTTTCTTAAAATAAAAGACCCTCCGGAGAGGGTCTTTAGGGCGATTACTGTTGGTCGCCGCCCTGTTCGCCACCAGCGTTTTCCATGCCGCCTTCAGCAGCCTGGTCGTTGCCAGTGTTCATGTCGTCGCCACCAGCAGCTTGCATAGTGTCGTCGGCAGGCATCTGAGTGCCTTCGTCTTGTAAGAACATTTTCTGTTCTCCCTATTCTCTCCGTCTAAATGAATTTAGCCAGAAGGAATAATTAGTAGTAAAACAATACAGTTCTGCGACTTGGCTGAACTGTAATAGAATTTTAACACTATCCGGGTCAGCTGTCAAGAATTATCTGGGGCCAGAGCCGCACAGAGTGATATGGCCAGCGCGTCCGCCGCGTCGTCGGGTTTGGGAATTTGCTCGAGCCCAAAAGTTTTTTTAACCATGAATTGGATTTGGCGTTTATCAGCCCGACCGTTGCCGCAGATATAGTTCTTAACTTGTAAGGGGGTAAACTCAAAAATTTTTAACCCCGCTTGTTGGCACACCAATAAGACCACACCGCGTGCTTGCGAAACTTCCATGGCGGTCTTCTGGTTATTTTGGAAGTAGAGCTTTTCAATACCGACCCGTTCAGGCTTGTATTTTTTTATCAACGATTTCAAATCGTCAGCAATTGTCGCCAACCGCATTGCTTCGGTGTCCGTTTTGGGGGTGCTGACAATGCCATAGTCCATAACTTCAAAGCCGCTCTGCTTGTTCCCAACTTTAGTCTTTTTTATGAACCCAAAACCGGTCGTGGCGGTACCGGGGTCGATTCCTAATATAATCATTAGAGTGTCGCGTTAGTGTGCACGCCAATTACGTCTTCATCAGATTCCAAATCCGAGTAAAGCGTTTCTACCTTTATTTTTTCTTCATCGGAAAGTTCCATTGGTTGGGTGCTTTCCTGGATCACTTCCGCTTCCACAATGGTGGCTCCCGCCGTGGCCAGTGACTTTTTTACCGCGTCGAGTTGGTCGGGTTTGGTGTATACCGCCAGCCCTTCTTCCGACTCAACTACGTCTTCGGCTCCCGCGTCAATTGCGGCCAGCTCCAGTTCATCCAAGTTCTCTGTCCGTTCCACCAGAATCTGCCCTTTCGTGGTGAATTGCCAGGAAACACTTCCAGCGGCGCCCAAATTGCCACCATGTTTGGATAGCAAATGTTTAATACTGCTCACAGTCCGGTTTTTGTTGTCCGTGGCCGCTTCGATGATAAAAGCAGTGCCAAATGGGCCATAACCTTCGTAAACCACTTCTTCAATAGCCTGCCCGCCCCCTTCGCCGAGCCCCTTTTTAATGGCCCTGTCTATATTATCATTGGGCATACTGGCCTCGCGGGCCTTTTCAACCGCAAGCCGGAGTTTGAAGTTAGTTTCAATATCCCCTCCGCCGCCTTCGCGAACCGCTATGGAAATACGCTTGCTTAGTTTGGAAAACAGCAGGCCTCGCTTGGCGTCGGCCGCTCCTTTGGCGCGTTTAGTGGTTGCCCATTTAGAATGTCCTGACATTATTTAAAAGATATGATTATTGATATTTCGCCCTTTACGCTGGAGCGCTGGCGGAAATTTTCCGCTGCTTCCTTAATCGTTCCCCGAAAAATTTCTTCATGCATCTTAGTAAGTTCCCTGCCAACAGCTATGTTAGCCTCGGGAGCAATCTTTTCCAGCAGCTGTAAAGTTTTGTTGATGCGCTGAGGGGATTCATAAGCAGCCAGCGTGGCGTGTGCGGCCTTGGCTTCTTCAACTGCCTGCCGCAATTTTGGTTCAGTCTTGGGAAGGAAGCCGACAAAAATAAACTTGTCAGTTGGCAGGCCGCCGGCCGACAGCAACGCGATAGCGGCATTCGGTCCGGGTATGGGAGTGACAGTAATTCCATTTTCCCAACATGCCCTTACGAGACGGAAACCGGGATCAGAAATCGCAGGGGTTCCCGCATCAGTAATAAGGCAGCCGTCTTCAGTTTTTAGCTTTGTGATCAAATTTGGCAGCACCCTGGTTTCGTTATGGTCGGCGAACTGGGAAACCTTTTTGCCGCTGATGCCGAAGTGTGATAAAAGTTTTTGGCTGTGACTAGGATTCTCCGCGATTATAAATCCGACGTCGCGAAGGGTATTGACCGCGCGAAAAGTAATATCATCAAGGTTGCCTAGTGGAGTGGCGATAACGTAAAGCATGGTATATACATGATAAGAGATTGCGCTAGGCTCGGCAAGCCGGGGAAAAACCTGTAGAATTAAGGACATGAATGAAATAGTTTGCATAGAATGCGGTTCCGCTCCCGTTGACCATCGCTCCGAATGGTGGTCAAACTGGTTTGAACACTGGTCCCACCGTTACTCCCGTCCGCTCGAGTATTTCCGGCGAGGGGTACAGCCTATCCTTTCCGCGCTGCCCTGGAATGGAATTGGGCTCGCTGCTTTGCATGGGGCTCGTTTGGTCAGGTTGGTTACTTTCCATGATGAACTGCTGCCTGATGATAATTCCCGGACATTGGTATTGTGGGAAGCGGCCCGGCGCAAGGGAATAAAAGTTACTCGTGTTAGTTTGCTTGGACAAAAGACGGAAATATCCATAGCGGAATATCAGGGTAGCCGCCGGGTATACATGAGCCTCCCCCGTCCCAAAGGCGCGCCTTCGAACGCTATGTTCTGGATGGACAACAAGGCTATGATGCAAAAAGAGCTTAACCAAGCGGGAATTCCCGTTCCACGGAGTTTTGAATGCAGTACAGAAGAACAATCTTTGGCGGCTTTCAGGCAATTGCGCTCAGCGGCCATTGTAAAGCCAACTTATGGTTCCCGCAGTCGCCATACTACCGTGGGGATTACCAACGAGGAGCAAATGGCCCGCGCTTTTCACGTTGCCCAGGAGATTTCCCAATGGGTCATGGTGCAGGAAGAATTGCCGGGGTTCGTGCATCGCGTTCTGTGGGTAGGAGATGAAGTAGTCGCGGTCATGAGACGCGAACCTGCTTACGTGACCGGCGATGGCAATCGGACAATAAGAGAATTGGCGGAAGAGGAAAATAAAAACCCAACTCGCCACGGCCCAATTTTCCATGAACTGCCCACTGACGATAACGCCACCAATTATTTGGCGGGGCAGGGATTGGACTGGGGAGCCGTTCTGCCCGTTGGGACCATTGCTGTGTTGAATCCAAAAGTCAGCCGGGGCAACGGCGCCGTAAACGTTGACGTCACCGATGAGGTCCACCCGGAAAACATGAAACTATTTAAAAAAATCGGATCCGTTGTCAACGATCCGTTGGTGGGAATTGATTTTATTATTCGCGATATTACTCTGCCGTGGCAGGAACAGCTTCCATGCGGAGTAATTGAGTGCAATGCTTTGCCTTACGTTGACCTACATGCCTACCCGTTTTCCGGTCCAGTGCGTGATGCAGCGAGTGCGTTGTGGGACATAGTTTTTTCTAATATAAAATCGTCGGAATGAGTGGTTGGGATAATCCAGCCTTCCAGCCATTCCATAAATTCTTCCCGCCGTGGTTCCGTGAACCGGTCCGTTAAATGGTCTAGCGGCGCTTCCTCGGGTGTTATTTCGTAATGGCACCGTACTTCTTTGTTCTCATAGACACGGATGTGGTATTGAAATTCAAACACTGGCCTGTATCTGATGCTTAAAACTTCTCCCTCGTCCAGCCACATGGCGAAAGGTGTTTCAAAACCTTTGCTTAGCAAGTAAGATTTAAATTCGCTTACGGTGACTTCGTTTTTTAGATGGCCAATCAAATACGGCTGGCGTGTCCCGTGGCGAACAATACGAAGTTTAAATAGTATTACTCGGAGTACAGGATGAAACGGACGAATAGAGAACTGTATTACCGTGTAAACCTTCCAGATGGAATTTTTGATTGCTTGCTTTCTGTTTTTCATAGAATTGCTGGTGCGCGTGCCTGGACTCGAACCAGGGACCGGACGTGTATAAGACGTCTGCTCTAACCAACTGAGCTACACGCGCCAATACTAGACTATTATACTTTAATACCCTGCTTTTTCATAAATGAGCGGATTTCCTGCATGTTTCCGCGGTATTGTACTGCTTTGATGCCCACTTTTTTTGCGGCAACTACGTTGGCTTTTACGTCATCTATGAAGATAAGTTCAGCGGGCTTGAGTTTTAACTTTTTCAGGGCCTTAAGGTAAAACTGCTGGTGAGGCTTACGAACCCCGATATGCGAGGAGTTGATTATCTTATACGGACGCAAGTCCATCTTTAATAGTTTGGCAAAAGTTTCAGGACCGCGGCGTGAGTTATTGGTCAAAATCGCGACCGGATAGTCTTTCGCTACCCGGAGCAATAGTTTCCAGGGCGGCAAGGTTTTGCTTTTGAATATCTGCTTGCGGATCTGTTGTTCCGAGAGGTTCGGGGCCAGAGTCTGTCTGATGGCTATGATTAGCGCGGTTTCACTTGCTTTTCCCGTGTCGGTCTTATGCAAAGCCGCAAGGAATTTATTCTTGTTTGCCTGGGAAACTTTGTTATTCCAGTATTTACATTCAATAGCCTTGACGGTGTCTTTCATTAAGACATCGCCAAAGTCAAACGCTATAGTTTTTATCATGCCGCGTCTACGATAGTGGCGCTGCCGACCTGGTCACCGTCGTCCAGCCGCATTACTTTTACCCCTTGAGTCGCGCGGGACAAAGTCGCGATAGATTTTATGGAAGTGCGAATGGCCTGCCCTTTTTTGGAAAGGATAACCAGGTCTTGTTCCATGGACCCGTCGAGGATCGCCATGGCAACTATTTTACCGGTCTTATCGGTTATCTTCACGGTCTTTATTCCGCTGCCGGCGCGCTTTTGGATTTTGTAATTGGAAAGTTCAGTCTTCTTGCCGAGTCCCTTTTCCGTGATCACGAGTACTTCCAGATTGCGGCTTTCCATCTCTTTGTTTATCACGTCCATGGAAATTACGTGGTCGCCTTTGCGCAGACGAATACCGGTAACGCCAGCTGCGGCCCGGCCCATGGCGCGGATGTCATTTTCGGAGAAACGAATGGCCTGGCCATCTTCGGTGGACAGCATGATTTCATCATTTCCACCACTTGTCTTGGCCCACTTCAATTCGTCGTCGCCTTTAAGACCAATAGCGATGATGCCGCTGCGGCGCACTTTTAGGAAATCATCCCGGGAAACTTTTTTGACCAACCCGTTGCGGGTAGCCATAACCAGGAACTTGGCGGTTGATTTTTTGGACATAGCCAGTACGGCGGTAGAATATTCCCCGTTGCCCAACTGCAGGAAGTTAACCAGGGCCTGCCCTTTGCTGGTGCGGGACCCTTCGGGCAGTTCATAAGCTTTAGTCACAAAAACCCGGCCTTTATTGGTGAAAAACATGATATCGTCGTGGGTAGTAGCGGTAAGAATAGTGTCGACAACATCCTCTTCTTTTAGGCTTTGGCCAATCACACCCTTGCCGCCGCGGCTTTGCTGTTTGTAGGCGTCAGGGGTCATTCGTTTTATGTAACCGGATTTGGTAACGGTAATAATGATGGTGTTTTCTGGAATTAGGTCTTCTGCGTTAAAGCTGCCGAGCGGGGCTGCCACAATCTGGGTGCGGCGTTCGTCCCCGAACTTTTCCTTAACTTCCAATACTTCTTTCTTCACAATACCCAGGATTTTCTTTTGGGAGCCTAGGATACTTTCCAATTCAGCGATGAGCTTCAACTTCTCGGCCAATTCATCTTCAATTTTCTTGCGCTCCAAACCGGCAAGGGTTTGCAAACGCATTTCCAAAATTGCGTGGGCTTGGATTTCTGAAAGCTTAAACTTTTTAATTAAGTTATTGAATGCTTCTTCTTTGGTCGGACTCTTCTTGATGGTGGCAATAACTTCGTCGATATGGTCGAGGGCTTTCTTTAGTCCTTCCAAAATGTGGGCGCGCTCTTTCGCTTTCTTCAATTCGTATTCAGTGCGACGGCGCACGACCACCTGGCGGTGCTCCAGGTACTTTTCCAAAATGGTTTTCAGGTTCAGTACATGCGGTTCAATCCCGTCTACCAGCGCCAGCGTGTTCATGTGAAAAGTTTCCTGGAGTTGGGTGTATGAAAACAGCTGGTTCAAAATTTTATTGGCCAGTGCTTCTTTTTTCAGATCCACTACCACGCGCACGCCGTCCTTGTCGCTTTCGTCGCGGACGTCCTTAATCCCCTCAATCTTTTTGTCGCGGACCAGATCGGCAATGCGTTCAAGCAAAGTTGCCTTGTTAACGCGGTAAGGAATCTCGGTAATCAGGATGCGCATGGCCGATGACTTGGTTTCTTCAATTTCAGTACGCGCGCGCATAACTATACTGCCCTTACCGGCGGCATAAGCGGCTTTGATGGCGGCTTTGTCGTAAATGATACCTCCGGTTGGGAAGTCGGGGCCTTTGATGATTTCGGCCAGGTCTTCCACGGTGCTGTCGGGGTTTTCAATCAGTTCCACAATCGCGTCAGCAACTTCGTTGAGGTTATGGGGAGGGATGTCGGTGGCCATACCAACGGCAATACCGAGGGTTCCGTTTAGGAGAAGGTTCGGAAGTTTGCCCGGCAAAACGCTGGGTTCCCTGTGGGAGGCGTCAAAGTTATCGCGGAAATCAACAGTATCTTTATCGATATCTTCCAATAAAACCTCGGCTAAAGCGCTCATTTTTGCCTCAGTATAACGGTAGGCAGCGGCGCGGTCGCCGTCCATGGAACCAAAGTTTCCCTGTCCGGTAACTAGCGGGTAACGCATGGCAAAGTCTTGCGCCATATGTACCATGGAGTCGTAAACGGCTGAGTCGCCATGCGGGTGGTATTTTGCCAGCACGTCACCTACAACTGAAGCGGACTTGCGGAACTTGGCGTTGGCGCGCAGACCCTGCTCATTCATGGAGTGCAGGATGCGGCGGTGTACCGGCTTGAGTCCGTCGCGGACATCCGGCAACGCGCGGGAAACAATTACGCTCATCGCGTAATCCAAATAAGACTCCTGCATTTCATTCTCAATACTGCGGGAGGTAACTTTGCCGATTAGGTCGTGGGTCAATTCTTGGCTTGCGTCTTTTGGCATGGTCTATAAATTAGTAAAGCTTGTTGTTAGCGGTTAAATAATCCGGGGAAAGTTTGGGACGGGTGTCCGATTCGGTGTAGTACCTGGCCAATGAATGATTCGTTGGAATTCATGTCTATGCGCCCGACCAGTACCCACGCCACCAAGAGAATCACTACTACCACGGCGCAGGTAACCCAAATTATTCTCACACGGGTTTCTTGCGGCTTGTTGCGGATGTTCTCAATAATTCCCATTAGCGCAGCGGCGTTAATATTACTACTTTGGTCCCCTCTTCATTAAGGTCTTTTTTCTTGATGAGAAGTTTGTCCATGGGTTCGGCTTTGCCTCCCATTTCTTTTACAAATGCTTCGGGTTTCTGGTAGTGGGAGGGAATGACAATTTTAGGCTGGATGTCATTTACTATTTTGCTGGCGGTGCTGGCGTCGAGCACTTCCCCTCCGCCAACTGGAATTATTAAGATGTCGATTTGTCCCAGTGCTTCCAGTTCATCGGCCTTAATCGCAAAGTCTTTGATGTGGGACAGGTCCAAAATCTTAATGTCTTCGCTTTCTATTAAAAAGATGGAAACGTAGCCGTTAGCCTGCTTGATGGGCAGTCCGGTAACGGTGACTCCCTTAGTGTCGTATTCGCCCGGATCATTAACCATGAAGGGTTCACCGGAAATGCCGCTAATGGCCGAATACATGGGGTTCTCTTTTTCGGACAAAATTAAAATATCGGCTGCGCCCCGCGGCGGGGTGAGGCCGGATTTCTTGTCGAATGGGTCAGTAATTACAGTGGCTTCCTTAGTAACGATCTTAAAACTCGACAGGCCAAAATAGTGGATTTGCATGAAGAATTGATAGGTGGCCCTATAAGGCCGATAAATACTCAAAAGCCCAATAATTATAGCATTTTTTCGGTGTTTGGACAAACAAAAAACCGGTTTTTAGGGGTGGTCAAACCCCCTATTTCAGCCTTGTCAAAAGGGCTTAAATATAGTAGAATATCTTTACTTATCGGCGCACGCGCCTAAAAACCATTAACCCCCGGTAAGTCTATGTAATGGCGCGTTTAATAATTAATATATGAATAGCGTTTTTACATTTGAACTCAACGACGGGCTTTACCTTACGGTATAATGTAGCGCGTTGTTTTTTATTTCTAGTAGAGCGTTCGTATATTAGGAAAGATTAATATGGAAGAAAATCAAGCAATAGCCCCGGTTGCCACAACCGACGTGGAACAGGCGCAGACCCCTGCCAACCTTATCTCCACCGGCGGAGACCCGAAAGCTGAAAACATGGCCGACCTGCTCGGCTCTGGCGCGGAAATCCGCGTGCTCAAGCCTGGCGACATGATCGAAGGAACTTTGATCTCCGTCGGCAAAAACGAAGTGTATGTTGAACTTAAAGGTTACGGCATCGGTGTTGTTCGCGGCCGCGAACTCTATGATGACCAGGCTACCCTTGCTTCCCTGAAGCCCGGCGATACTGTTACCGCTTCCGTTGTGGAAGTGGAAAACAAAGAAGGCAATGTTGAATTGTCCATGCGTCAGGCCGGCCACGAGCGTGTTTGGCAGAAATTGCGCGACCAGCTCGAAAGCAAGGAAATTGTTAGCACCAAAATTTTGGCTGCGAACAAAGGCGGTCTTATGGTTGAAATCAATAACGTTGTTGGTTTCTTGCCGGTGTCCCAGCTCTCCTTGGAACACTACCCTCGCGTTGAAGAAGGCGACAAGTCCCGCATCTTGTCCGTGCTCAACACCTACGTTGGCACCAACTTTAACGTTCAGGTTATTACTGCTGACCCGAATGAAGAAAAGCTGATTGTTTCCGAAAAGGCTGTATTCGAAAAGGAAACCGAAGACAAACTCGCCAAACTGAAAATCGGCGACATCGTTACCGGTACCATCACTGGAGTTGTTGACTTCGGTGTATTCGTTAAGTTTGGTGACCTGGAAGGTTTGGTTCATATCTCTGAACTGGCCTGGCAGCGCATCGACAACCCGAAGGACTTGTTCCATGTCGGCGATTCCGTCCAGGCTAAGATTATCGCGATTGAAAAAGGACGCGTGTCATTGTCCATTAAACAGCTCCAGACTGACCCATGGCAGGAAGCGGTAAAGAAATACCAAATCGGCCAGGTGGTTAAAGGAACTGTGTCCAAGATTATGCCGTTTGGCGTCTTCGTGGAATTAGACAAAGACATCCAGGGCCTCGCCCACTTAATGGAATTGTCCCACGAACCGGTAAAGGCCGCTGAAGAAGTGGTAAAGCCGGGACAGGAATTGGAATTCAAGATTATTTCCATTGAGCCGGCGGAACACCGCCTCGGCTTGTCCATCAAGCAGTTAACCGAAGCTCCGGCCAAGGCAGAAGCCAAAGCTGAAGCCACAGATGAAGCAGGCAAATCCCCCGAGGCTGACGCTGCTTCCGAAGCTGCTGAAGAAACCGCAAGCTCGGAAACTACCGAGACCACTGAAACTGCTGAAAAAGCGGAATAGGTGATACAATTGAACTGGCCGCGCAAACTCGCGCGGCCCTCTGGTGCGATGGCGAAGTGGTAACGCCGGGGTCTGCAAAACCTCTATGCGCGGGTTCGATTCCCGCTCGCACCTCCAAGCCCGGGTGGCGGAACTGGTATACGCTGGGGACTTAAAATCCCCCGCCCGCAAGGGATTGAGGGTTCGATTCCCTCCCCGGGCACCACTAACTTCCCTAATTACATATGAAACACAACAACTCTGTTTATTTCCTGCTTTTCTGTCTTATCGCTTCACTGGTTGTTGTGTTTTTTGTTGTCCGGCCATTCCTTGCTCCACTGGTTTTGGCCGCCATGTTTGCTTACCTGTTCCAGCCGGTGCAAACTAAAATTTTGGCCTACACAAAAAACCGTGCTCACATTTCAGCATTCTTAACCGAGTTGATCGCGATTGTTATTGTGCTCATCCCGGTCACCCTGCTGGGACTGCTCATTTTACGCGAAGCTTCAGGACTATACCAAGCGCTCGCGGAAGACCACGGGCATTTTATCCAGACCGCGAAAGATATCTTTGACCGGTTCCGGTCTGTGCTCCCACTTCCACAGGATTTTGAATTTGACCTGAGCCAGTACGCGAAGGAAGGACTGGGTATTCTCACTTCAAACCTTGGCAGTATATTTTCCAGCATTGCCCAGCTTATCCTTAAGGCGCTCGTTTTTCTAATCGCTTTTTATTTCCTGTTGAAAGATGGCGGCAAATTGGTTAGCCGTCTTGACGCGTTAAGCCCATTGGCGGAGAAAGATAACAGATTGATACTTTCGCGTCTCGGTTTGGCCGTATCTTCAGTTACCAAAGGCAATTTGCTCGTGGGGCTTATCCAGGGAACTCTTTCCGGAATTGGCTTTGCCATTTTTGGCGTTCCGAACGCGGCGTTATGGGGCGGCGCGGCTGCCATTGCGGCTCTCATCCCCGGCATCGGCACCGCTTTAGTCATAACACCGGCAGTGGCTTTCTTGTTCCTGACCGATAACACCGCAAACGGAATCGGCCTTGCGATATGGGGAGCCACTTTTGTGGGGCTCATTGATAATTTTCTTGGACCAAAAATTGTCGGCAGTGGGATGAACATGCACCCCTTGGCTGCCTTCCTCTCCGTAATGGGCGGACTGGCTTTGTTCGGACCGTTAGGGTTCCTGCTCGGCCCGCTCGCTATGTGCGTTTTCTTTACGCTCGTAGATATTTATTTTTCCGTGCAAACGGAGAGTAACTAGTCCAGTAATACCCACTCCATGATTAAAACCATTCTTTTCGATCTTGATGGCCTGGCGGTTGTGAAGCCTAAACTTTTCAGCGTTTATTTCGCGGAAAAAAATGGCCTTGATCCGCAAAAGATGGAACCGTTTTTCAAGAATGAATTCCAGCTTTGTTTAACGGGCAAGGCTGACTTAAAAACCGAGCTGGCCAAAAAGCTGCCGGAATGGGGCGCAACCCAGTCGCCAGAAGAATATATGCGGATGTGGTTTGAATATGAAAGCACCAAGCATGAAGAGTTTTTGTCTTACGTGCTGGGACTGCGCGACAGAGGAATCAAGTGTTACCTGCAGACTCGCAATGAAAAATACCGCGCGGAATATTTGTGGGAAGTAGTAGACTTAAAAGAGTATTTCGATGGCATGTTTGCCTCCCCGTATCTGGGGTATGCAAAACCGGATATTAAATTCTGGGAATCAATTCACAACCAGCTAGGTAATCTGGAAAAAGATACGGTATTGGTTTGGGACGACAAACAAGAGAACGTGGATTCGGCAAAAGAGTTCGGCTTCTCCGCCGAGCTGTATAAGGACTACCCGGGTTTCCAAACCCAGATGGAAAAATATTTAGCATAAAACAAAACCCCCTCTTGCGAGGGGGTTTTAAGAATCTTATTTATTTACTAATTCAGGGGTGCCGGCGGTAGCAATGCTCAAAGAAGGATTATTCTTCATTGAAGCCAACTGCTGGGCGGCGTTGTTTTCGAGGTAAGCAATGTCACCTTCGACTTTCTTAACACCGTTCAACCAGTTTTTGCTTCCTGGAACAACGTAGTAACCCAAGAACTTTTCAAGCGGGCGGTTGGCGTAGTTTGGCTTGTTCATCAAGTTGTTCATGTCAGCAAACCATTCTTCGTAACTGCCGTATACGCGGCTTCCCCCACCGATACCGCTACAGTTATGGGTCTCAACGGAACCATGCTTGGTGCGGATCTTAGGAGTGCGCTTACACATATTGCTTTCCACGAAGGAAATAGCAATTACACGCTTGTAGTTGTTGTACTTTGCCGGAATTTCATCGGCGAAAGCCGCAATCGGGGAACCTTTAGACTGCAAGTACTGCTTCAAAGAAGGAGCGAGCAGGTCATTAGTAGTGACAATGTCGCCAATCGTAATTGATTTAGGGACAGCCTGAATTGTAACTAATTCTGTATTTTGTTTTGAGTTGAGTTCAAAAACTTGAGCCGTTTCACCGTTTTGGGTCTGTAAGCCAGAGGCTAGGACCGTAGTTTCCGGATAAACCAGGAACAGGGTCGAGAAAAGGGCGATAATTACCGCTACCTTCTCTATGGCAGACTCCAAAGCAGGATAAGAAGCTTTCATTTTATGTAGAAATCAAACTCCTTTCTTATGCCAATATGATTGGTTTGTAAAAGACCGTAAGGGTACTTCTTCGCTTCCCCAAAGCCCGGTGAGCTATAGGAAAGGCCCAATTTCTCACCCTTTTTTATCAAGTTTTAAAATAAAAAAGAGTGCCGAATAAGCACCTTACATACATATTTTAGCAGATTTTGGCCCTTTAGTCAACGCATTTTTGCCAATTTAGGGCTTATATAAGCCAATAAACATATTCTTTGGCTTGGGCAAGGGCGAAATCGGGACAAATATGGCTTAGTTATGTCATATTATTTTAAGCGCTATTCTATTGGAGATTATGAAGTTGGGCGGTAGCTAGGCCAAGTTTAATGCTTTTTGGCGACCCGAAGTGCTTAGCCACTGGATTTTTTTACCGAAACAGTATATAATTTGATGGATTTGCTAAGCAAATTGATAAAAATTTCAGCCCAGGTGGCGGAACTGGTATACGCGCTACCTTGAGGTGGTAGTGGGAGCAATCCCATGGAGGTTCGAGTCCTCTCCTGGGCACCACGACCACCCTCTATAAGAAGCTCCTCGAAGCTTTTTGGGGAAATTCCGAGGGCGATTAGCTCAGCTGGTCAGAGCGCTTCGTTTACACCGAAGATGCCAGAGGTTCGAATCCTCTATCGCCCACCAGAATACTACTAACCCGTGCCTCGGTAGCTCAGTGGTAGAGCAGTCGCCTGAAGAGCGACGTGTCGTCAGTTCAATTCTGACCCGGGGCACCAGTGAAACTTGAAAATTAGGCGGCTATGGTTCAATGGTAGAACTCTTCCTTGCCATGGAAGGGATAGGGGTTCGATTCCCCTTAGCCGCTCCAAACAAAGAACCCGACTCGCTCGGGTTTTTTGTTTGGGCGATTAGAGGATGCCTAGCGAAGCGGCCAGGCGCCCTTAGCCGCTCCAAAGAAAAGTCCCCGACTAAGGTCGGGGCTTTTTCTTTTGCCTGAATGGGGGGCTTATGGGTAAACGCCTGTCTATTTGATATCATATATGCATGGGAATACTTTTTACCTTACTCGCGCTTTTCTCCTGGGGCATCGGCGATTTTTTGATCCAACGCAGCGCTCGCCAGTTTGGTGACTGGGTCGCTCTATTTTTCATTACGGCGTTTGGCAGTATCGTACTCTTCCCTTTCGTGTACAAAGATCTCGGGCCTCTGCTGTTAAACCAGCATGCATTTTTAATTTTGTTGGCGGCAGGGGTGATTATGACTTTGGCCGCGTACTTTAATTTTGAAGCGCTGCGGGTTGGAAAGATTTCCGTCATTGAGCCCATCTTTGCGTTTGAGATCGCAATTGTCGGAATATTATCTGCGGTCTTTTTTCATGAATACTTAAACCCCGTACAACTGGTGCTCGTGCTGGCTATTATGGTGGGCATATTTTTGGTTTCGGCGCGGTCCCTGCATCATTTCAAAAACATTACCTGGGAGAAAGGCTTGGTCTTGGCCATAGTGGGAACCATCGCCATGGGAGTAACGGATTTTATGTACACCGACGGCGGGCGGCTCACCAACCCTTTGCTGGTCAACTGGTTTACTTCGCTGGTAATAGCAATAATTTCGCTGGCATTCTTGTGGATGGAAGGGCGGACTAAGGATATTATTAAAGACCTTAAAAGCAATCCGCGATTGGCGGTAAGCGTGAGCTTCTTGGATAACCTCGCTTGGGTAGCTTATATTTACGCAGCGCTTTACGTGCCCCTGGCTATTGTGACCAGTATTAGCGAAAGCTATATTGTTTTGGCCGCTTTGCTTGGCATGAAGTTTAATAAGGAAAAGTTGAAACTCCACCAACAGCTTGGCTTTATTTTAACTATTACGGCGGCTATCTTACTGGCTTTGCTTACGGTGGATTAGAGCGCCGCCGAGCCAGCACTTTCAAACGCCTTGTTTAAACAAAAAGACCGCTCGTGAGAGTGGCCTTTTAGTTTGCGTGTGTCGGATGGTATCAGTGGAGAATGGCTCCAATCCACCAGTGAGGTTCCAAACCTACGCTTATGGGAGCTTCGTCCCAAGCCTTTTCCTTGTCCGAAACTATGAGCAGAGGAACGTATTGTTCCGTGCAGTTAGTCCGGAGCAGTCCGGGAAAGATAATTACGATTTCACCACGGTGGAGGTAGGGACTATGTCTTTCGACAAATTGCATCCCATCATGAAGAGTGGCGCCGTAAGTCTGGTGACGTTCGGCGTAATGGTAGGCTTCGCGGAAATTATCGTTCCGCGCGGTAGGTGGCAGGAATTTGAGCAGGCGCCGGTTCGGAATTCCGCTTTTGCTGACGGTTCCTCCCCATGCAGGAAGGGGCGGGTAGTTTTCGTATGTAAAATCGTGACTGTAACGTCTATACCCTCGTTGCAGGAGGGCATACATGCTGGTAAAATTCGGTTCGATAACTGCGGCGCTGAACTTTTGGTCCAACACACTTTGCATGTCCATGGCATGCGTCCTCCTGGTTTAAGATAGAGAGCCGGGCTCTCACTCAAATCATACACCCGCCCTGCGGTAGTGCAAGAGAATTGTCCCCAAGTGGTTCAGTTTTTTTACTGACACGAGGTTCCACTGGCGAACTTTGGGCTTATCTGAGGAAAATAAGTTGATGCCGCTTGAGAAAGTGAGCGGCTCAATTGTTAAATAAATTTCATCGAGCAAGCCGCGGTCCAAACAATATTGGTAAGTTTGGGCGCCGCCGAGGACTGCTACTTCAACATATCCCAATTTCCGGATCAACGTTTTCAGGTTAACGGTTTTGGGGTTTACTAAAACTAAATTTTCGGCTTCCACGCTAATGGTGCGGACTTTGCTTGTCAGGACAATGCAGTTGCGCTTGGACAATGGTTTTTTGGCGGTTTCGTATGTGTTGCGTCCGACAATAATGACATCGCTTTTACTAAGTTCACGGCGCAAAAATACTTTGTCCTCGGGACTGGTCCAATTGCTGAAGTGTTGGGGGTTCTTGGCAATCTTACCGTCTACGGTGACGGCGGCTAATGCTACATAGCGGGGTACTGGCTTAACCAATCTAACGGCTGTTCTTTTTGGCATTCCTTTTTACTTTCTTGAAAGTTTTGAGTATGGGTTTGTAAATGTCGACTTCGGGGTGGATGGCCAGTTTCCGGTATGTGCTCTTGTCGGTAAATTGGACCATGTCCGCTTTTCTGATAATGACCATTGGGGTTTGCTCTTTGCCTTCTCCCATCATGAGCACGGCCATGGTGGCCAGGGCATCCACTATATTTATGCGGGTAACTTTCAGTTTGCGTCCAAAGATGTCGGGAGTACCGCGCATGTCACGGATTGGCTCCATCCCGTAAAAACCGGTGGAGATGCCAATGACCCCGGCGCGCAGCGGCATGACGTGGCTGTCGGTTGAAATAGCGGCCAGTTTTTTTATCTTATGTTTCTTCTTGAGGTAAGCAACTATTTCTTTGAGGAGCTTGTTAACATTCTTTGGCCAGAGGACGAGGTAACCGTTGCTGTTGCTTTTATCAATCCCAGCAGAAGCAATTAAAGTATAGTCTTTGATGGTAAGCAGAAATCCGTGTGGGACGTGTTTGCGGTCAATGTACCACTCCGCTTCCTGTTTAGCGAGTTGGTCGCGTTGCTTAGGGTTGGACTCATCTATTAAGACGGTACGTCCCTGGTGAATCCCCAAAATTTTGGAGGTGATACACAGAACATCCCCCTCCTTAAGCGGCGGGAGATGTTCATCAATTAACTCGTAGATATTGTCTTTCGGAGTAAGAAACTTACGGGTCTTAACTTTTATGAATTCCATACGTAACGGTTGTTAACCGGAAACTTGTAGCTAACTATGTTTTTAGAATTGATCCAGTTAAGGACGTTGTTCATAACCAGGTAAGAAACCACAATGCCCGCGGCAAACATGAGACGTTCCATGGCGACAATTGGGATAAGGCTAACCCAAACTGCTTTCGGTAAATGGAAAGCCCAAATCCAGATCGCGCCGCCAACGGCATGAGCGGCAAAAGTGGCACCGAGGGCCTTTACTATTAAACTGCGTTCTTGGTAGAAGTAAGACGCAACAGGGATGAGCCAGAACAGGGAGTAATACCAGACTTCGCGGCCAACCGGATTGAGGTTAAAAGAGACCATGGCCAGGATTGGGACAATGATGTTGAAAACGTTTTTGCGCCCAAAGTAAATGGCGGCAAACATGACTGGGAACAGGCGGATAATAGTACCCTGATCCACGGCATGGAAGCCATGAACGGCCAGGTTGGCCAATTGCATCAGTAAAACCGAGATGGCGCCGGGTATGCTGCCCAGGAATCCCCCGGCAATTGGGGCGAACGCATCAAATAAAGTGAACTTTGCTCCGGATCCGGCTAGTTGTGTGGCTGGAATTTGCAGAGCGATGAACCCCAAAATAATAAACAGTACGGCGAACCAGAGAGTTTTTTTGTTCCAATTTGTCATGAATTTCTCGTTAATTTTCCTGTATTATACCGGGTTTTATCCCATTTGGCCAAAGTGCTAAGCAAGCGCCAAAACAAAAAGACGGGCACCGGTGGGGATGTCCGTCTTAATGCTTTTCTCTTTGTGGAAGTAGCTATTTTTGGCACAGGAAGTCCGTTTGCCGAGCGGCGTCGGCTGCCTGGGCTTTATAGGAGGCAGCGGACCCGGCGTCGAGACCTTCGTACTCCGCGTCGAGACCATTGTAAAAAATATCGCCCGCCCGCTTATAGGATTCCAGACTGGAATAACTCTGCTCCCCTGCCAAGAGCATCGGCTTTTCCATGTAGTTGTCCAGCTCGCGAGGACTCAGCGTGGAAAGCTGGCAGGAATACTGCGTCCACAAGAACTGAACGTAGCCGACCCAGTAAGCGGCGACCTCCGGGCTTTCTCCCCGGTGGAACGAAAGCTCGTTGCGGGCGTTAGCAAGTTGGATGCCAATGCTCTTTAGCCTCGTTGCCTGTGGGGACGGAGTTGACGCGGCAGAATGGTTACTGCCGAATAGCGAACACCCGGCGGTAAACGCGCCAAGTGCAAAGAATGCCGCCACGACCAATGTCATGAGCGTTCTATAAAAGAGTTTCATAAAAACCCTCCTTGCGTTTTTCCTCGCCAGGAAATGTATTTATCCCGTTATGGAATATATCATTGTACAGCTTTTGCCCGCCTAAGTCAACGCTTGCCGTATCGCGGGCCGTCGCCTATACTCCCAGTATGAGTTTAAACATTGTTATTGTTTGCGGATCAGTCCGCGAAGACCGAAAAAGTATTTTTGCCGCCAACTACGCGGCGGAGTTAGTGAAAGAAGCCGGGCACAACGCGGAGGTGGTTGATTTTGTAAAATCTCCCCTGCCGTTTGTTGATACCCCGGTTTCTCCTGGAGATTTAAAAGGGAATTATCCATACGAAGAAGTTATGCAGTGGAGCAAGATTGCCAGCAAAGCTGACGCGTTCATTTTTGCCATTCCAGAATATAACCATGGTTACAGCGGCGTGTTTAAAAACGCAATTGACTGGCTATACCGGGAGTTTCACCACAAGCCCGTGGCTTTGGTTGGCGTTTCCAATGGGTCAGTGGGCGGCGCCCGCGTAATAGAGCAGGTGCGCGCTGTTTGCGGAGCTTACGCGTTATATGATATCAAGGAAAACGTGATGGTTCGCAAAGTCCAGGAAGTATTTGATGATAACGGCCAGCTCCTCCAGTCAATCTATGAAAAACAGTTCAAATCCATGATCGAAGCCCTGGGAGATGCCGGATCGGTAATGAAATCTCTTCGTAAATAATACAAAAACCCTTTCTGAAATCCCTGGCGCTAGCGATCGGATTGAAGAAAGGGTTTTTGTTTATATGAAGTGTTTATTTCACTACCGACCACTTGCCATCAGCGCCTTTTGCCACTTGGCCATAGACGGAGAAGCCCGAGGCCCACTTATGTCCACCGCCCCCAAACATGTGGGCAATTTCCTTAACATCCGTTCCCTTGTGCGGGTCACTGCGCAGGCTCCCCTTTACCACGTTTCCATCTTGCTTTAGGAACAAGGCAAACTTGGCTTCCGGGACTTTGTTCAAAGTTTCCACCAAACCCTCAAAATATTCCATGGGAGGGTTGCCCAATTCATCCAATTCTTTTTGGCTGACTATGGAAATTATTATGCGGTTTTTTTCATCATAAAAAGCGTTATCAAGGGCTTTGCCCCACGCGCGTAAGGCATCAATCCCCTTCCCTTTGTAGGTATGCTTGGCGACAGTGCTGGTGCGCGCGCCTTTGCTCATCAACTCTGAGGCAGCTTTCAAAGTAGTGTCCTGTGTGTTGCTGTGCATGAACGAACCGGTGTCGGTAAAGATTCCGGTCAGGAGTGCTGTTGCGGCGGCCGGGGTAATTTCCCATTCGCAGAATTTAAAGAAATCAAATACTAGTTCAGCCACCGCGGACTTGGTCGCGTCCACTAAATTAACCGTGCCGTAGTTTGCGTTGTCAGGGTGGTGGTCGACGTTAAGTATCGGCACTTGCATGTTAATTATTTTCGGGTTGCCGGACCGTTGGATATTTGAGCAGCCGGAAATCACCAACAAGTCAAAGTCTGTCCGGTCCGTATCTTCAACCACCGAGTCGCTTCCCGGCAAATAAGTGAGTTGCTCCGGCACGCCACCGACGATGGAAATAGCAATATCTTTTCCCGCGCTTCTGAGATGATCGGCCAAAGCCAAAACAGAACCGAGGTCGTCACCATCGGTTCGTTCGTGCGTGGTCAGTAAAATTCGCTGAGAGCTTTCCAGGATCTCTTTGGCTGCCTGGAACATGACGGAGTTAGGCATTATCGTCGTTCTCTTCTTTCTCCTCTTCGTGGATTTGCTTGATCAACTCGTTGATGTGTTCGGCGTACCGCGGCGTGGTGTCGAGGAAGAATTGCAGGCGTGGGACAATTTTCATTTCCATCCTACGGTTAACTTCTCCCTGGATGTCATACATGTGCTTATGGATTAGCTCCAAAATTTTGTTGTCGCTGGATTTATCGTCGTCAGCTCCCACAATGGAAACAAATACTTTTGCCCATTTCAGGTCACGGCTGGCTTCCACGCGGGTAACCGTGACCATGCCCCGGACCAATTGGACCTCGGTAAGCAAAATCTCCCCTACCAATTGCTGAAGCAGGGCGTTAACTTTCTCTATGCGGTGTGATGGTTTTTGTAGTGGTTGAGCCATTGGTTGTATTGTATCAAAATACCAATAAGTATAGCTAAAATGCCCATTTTAATCAAGACTAAGCCAAATAAAAGCCCCTCCATAAGGAGGGGCACAATTTTACAAGTCGCTTACAGGGTCTTTTGTTTGAGGCTTTCTTCAAAACTCTCCAGGATATCGCCTTCGGCAATCTTAACGTTGGTTTTAATCTTCATGCCGTACTCATTACCTTTGGATACTTCTTTTGTGGCGGTCTTGTTCTGTTGCAGGTCCAGGATTTCGCCGCGGCCCAATTCCACTTCTTCGCCGTCTTCACCCTTGCGCCAAATGGCGACGGGCTTGTTCTTGCGGATCTCACCTTCATTAACGCGCCCGCCGATAATCATCTGACCTTTTTCGGTACGGAAAATTCCCAAAACGGCACCGCGGCCAAAGGATACCTTTTCCATTTCCGGAGTGAACATTTTGATAACGGCGCTGGTCACGTCTTCCAATAATTCATAAATAACTTCGTAGCTGTCAACTGCGACATTTTTTTGCTTGGCCAGGTTAATGGCTTTCGGGTTGGTCTTCACGCGGAACGCCAAAATAGTAGCTTTGGAAGTTTCAGCCTGCAGGACGTCGGTTTCATTAATTTCACCAATACCTTCGCTTAAAATGTTGATGGTGACTTCGTCATTTTTCAGTTTATCAAAAGATTGTTTGATGGCTTCAAGCGAGCCGGCAACGTCGGCTTTCAAAATCAGGTTCAAAGTCTTGTTCTCAGTATCGCCCTGCAGGGTTGGACGGCTGGACAAGCGGTGGCTGCGGTTTTTCTTCTGGACTTGCAAAGCAATCTCGCGCGCTTCTTCCAAATTTTCCGTGGTCTGTAAAATATCGCCCGCTTCCGGCAAGTCCGAGAAACCGGAGATTTGCGCTGGCATGGAAGGACCGGCGGATTTCAGTTTCTTGCCGTGTTCGTCTTCCAAAGTTTTCACGCGGCCATGAGCCCCGCCGGCAATCACGATGTCGCCAACACGGAGAGTGCCGTTTTGAACAATCACGGTTGCCACGGAACCTTTACCGAGCAAAGTGTGCGATTCAATAACAGTACCAAGGGTTTTCCCTTCCGGGTTAGCCTTGTAATCTTCCACCTCAGCCTGAAGCAAAATCATTTCCAACAGGTTATCAATTCCCATTTTCTGCTTAGCCGATACTTCAACCGCGATGGTCTTGCCGCCCCACTCTTCAGTGAGCACGCCGTGTTCAGCCAGTTCCTGTTTTACTTTGATGACGTTCGCGTTCTCTTTATCTACTTTGTTGATGGCAACAATTAAAGGTGTGTTGGTAAACTTGGCGCGGTTAATAACTTCGATAGTCTGAGGACGAACGCTGTCATCAGCCGCAACAACCAATACAATCAAGTCGGTAACGTTGGCACCGCGGGCGCGCATCTCAACGAAAGCTTCATGGCCAGGTGTATCAAGGAAAGTAATCTTCTTGTCACCTTTTTTAACCTGGTAAGCACCAATGTGCTGGGTAATGCCGCCGGACTCCCCCGCAACCACGTCTGTTTGACGAATGGCGTCAAGTAAAGTTGTCTTACCATGGTCAACGTGTCCCATGACAGCAACAATTGGAGGTCGGGCAACTAAATTTTTAGGGTCTTCTTCAGCCAATGTCTTCTGCAGGAAAGCCAAACCGTATTCTTCGGTTTCGGAAGATTGTTCAGATGAAACTTCAAAACCCAAGTCCTGGGCGATAATGGCGGCGGTGTCATAATCCACTTCTTCATTGATGGTGGCCATGACGCCGTTTTTGATGAGGACTTTGATTACATCAACCGCGGGAAGCTTGAGGAGCTCGGCAAAGTCACGGACTTTGATGTAAGCAGGCAAAGCAACTTTTTTCGGTCCCTGGTTTGTCGGAGACGGCTTTTCCTTTTCAACCAGGCTCTCAATAATCTGCTTGGCAAGGTAATTGTCGATCTTGTTGGCGCGCGGAGAAATAACAAAACCCTTCGCGGAAGCTTTCGCGCGAAGTTCTTGGATGGAAATATTCAGCTGGGAAGATAGGCTCGACAAATTCATAACTGTTTGATTATACTGCAAAACTTCAATAAAATCAAGTGTTTTCTTTAAAAAGAAACGGCACCCGATTGAATCGTGCGCCGTCCCCGGAAAAGTTATCATTCTCAATCACTATGGTTTAACCAGCAACATTCGGTGAAGCGTTGCTTCTCCGTCGTCGAAGAATTTCCAAGCGATCGGGAAAAAAGTTAAGAACCAGTTGTAAGTCTGGATTCCGCTTGTAGCGATGGCTTCCGCTCGGTTAGCTACCAGATTGTCGTACCACGACCACAGCGTCTGCTTGTAGCAATCGTGCAAGTCCGCTTGAATTTCGAAGCCGGCTTGTTCCGCCGCCTGACAATGTACGTCATGCATCGCCAGCAGCGACCCCGGGAAGAATAGCTGCGACAATAGCATCGAGTAGGGAAGAGGTTCGTGGTCGAGCGAGAAGAATTGGTTTACCATTCTTCCGCCCGGGCGAAGCGCGTTGAAGACTTTTTCGTACAACCGCGGCAGTTCCTCCGGATGCACGTGTTCCAGCGAGCCGACCGATATGACTCTGTCGAGTGATTCGCTCGGGTAAGTGCTTCCGATGAAGTCCTGAAGCGCAACATTGTAGCCCATATTCGATACGTAAGAGAACTGTTCTTTGGATAACGTATAGCCGGTCAGTCCTTCCCGCGTTCCGGTATGTCCCTCGATGCACTTCAACATTCCGCCCCAGCCGCAGCCGAGGTCCAGAATTAGGTGCCCGGCTTCCGGCTCGAGCAGTCCGAGCAGGCAGTCAGCCTTGTTTTTCTGCGCTTGTTCCAGCGTTTCGTGGTCGGAACGGAAGTTAGCGCAGGTGTAGAACATGTAGTCCTTATCAAGGAACAAGCGGTAGAAATCATTCGATACATCGTAATGATATTCAATCCCATCGGCGTGGTTAGCCTTTAGTTGCTCCATGATTAGTGCTTCCCGCAGCCTTTGCGCGGGGAACATTCTCATGCTCATCTCGACGAACGAACCCCTGTCCCTCGTCCAAAACTCCCAGTTTTCTTCTGGGTCCAGCTCCCGGTCAGTGTTTGAACGAGAGTACGCAAGGGCATACGGCGCCCCGAACTTGGCTGCCATTGTTAAATATCTGGCAGTACTTCTTAGTTTAGATAACATTTTGCATCCTCCTTATGCAATCTCAGTTATACAAATATGCTGGTATATATGGGTTTTGTCAACAAAAAACCCGCCATACCGGCGGGTTTGTTATTTAAAAAGTTCTGTTCTTCCCTACTATTATTCGGAGCCGTTGGGGAATTATTTCCACCGTCGCCGGAAGCTTCGTGAGTACTCTCCCGGAAATAGTTAAAGGAAAACCATTCGGTTCGAGGAATTCAATCTTGCGGCATTTGATTACGCTAGTGCCCGGAATCTTTTCCAGCTGTCCGGTAAGGATTGCTTCCTTGTATCGCACAACCTGTGCCTTGGTCAAATGTTCCACGACCAACAAATCCAGGAAGCCATCGGTCGGGTTGGCTATGCTTTCCGATTCAGAACTGGTCGAGCGCGTGTTGGCCACAATACCGCCGAGACATTTGAGGTTCATGACGTAGGAATTATCAATGCGCACGGATAACTCCTGCGCTGGAGCGGATAGCGCCTTAATACTGCTCCACCAGCTTAAGTCTTTAATTTTTGAACTTGCCAGGCCAAACTCCAAGTACGAAACGAAGTAACTGTGAGCGACAGTAGCAAGGTCAATTTTTACCACGCGACGCGCGGCCAGAATTTTTACTGACTCGTAAAGGTTTTTTAAACCTAAAATTTTTGCCAGGTACGAATCATCGTTGAGTGGAATAAAACCAATAGTGAAGTCGCGACCCTGCAGGTGCGACAACATAATGTTAAAAGTTTCATCGGTTCCGCATGCAACCAAAGTTTTGACTCCGCGCTCGCTCGCTGTTTCCACTAAGCTTTCAATGGAACGCAGTGGAGTGACCCGGCCCATTTCTCCGTTTATCTTAAATTCCGCCAGGTACCCTTGCAGGGCAATCTGGCGTTCTTCAAATGTTTTTTCACCTATATTTCGCGGATCTAAAATATAGTAATACATAAATAGCCTCGAGGTATTCCCCTACTATATATTAGCGGCTATTTATTCTTCCTCTGGTTCTGGTTCGGCTGCTGCTTTGGATTTCTTGTCGGTAGCGGTTGGAGCGGGAGCGGCTTCGCCGGAACCCTTCATGTTGCATTTGCCGCTGTATAACGCACCATCTTCAACCCGCAATACTTTGCAGGAAATGTCGCCGTTTACGCGTGCGGTGGACTGTAAAATAAGGTTGCTGTCGATTTTCAGGTTGCCCTGGACTTCGCCGGAAATAACGGCATTGCCGGCAATAACGTCGGCGGTGATTTTGGCGCCTTCGCTAACGTGGACGCTCTGGCTGGTGTGCACTTTACCGGTTACCTGTCCCTGGATGCGGATGTTGCCTTCAGAATTTAAGTCACCCTGGATTTTGACGGAAGGGCCTACTACGGTTTCTGCGGGCGTGTTCATGTCTTCGATGTTTTGTTCCATATATTTAAATTAATTGTTGCTAAAGGTACTGGCGTTTTGTATTGCTTTTTGTTCTTCTTCGCTTAACTGCACAAGTCCAGTGCCTTGTTCCACGGCTTTGCTGTACACGCGGTTTTGTTGGCGGCCATGTATGCTAGTGATGACCAAACCGGTGTGGTTGCGGTCCAGCAAGGCAAGCGAAAAACTTAACGCTCCCCCCTCGTCGGCTAAAGCATTAAAGCGATGCACCCCTACCTTTTGTACAGCGCGGCTTAAGTTATCGTCGAGGCTGAGCAAGTCTTCATCCTGCTGGCTGGTTTTTTGTTCTAAAGATTTTATTTTTTTGACAATGCTGCTGACTATTTCTTCCAGGTTTTCCGGCTGGTTGTCCAGGGAAAATTCCGTGCGCAAGTCATGCAGACGTCTGATCCAGATGAAGTTGTATACTGCCATTCCCGCGGTGATGAGAGCAAGAATTAAAGTGATAATTAGCAGTATGGTGGCATTCATGGTATTCGTATATTAGCATTTGTTCCGGTTGCTTTCAAATCAAAAAAATTGGTATAATTGTCCTATGTCTAAAAAGAATAAACGCAAATATCAACAGCATTCCGCCAGCCCTTCGGCTACAGTTTCCGCGGCTCCGGCAGCGGTCCACAGTCACCACTCCACTCCCGTTAGCGGTGACTCCGCCCACCGGGAAGAGTACCGGGTTATCCGCCACGACTTGTGGAAAGTCCTTGGCCTGAATGTATTTTTCCTCGCCGCAATTTTGGTTATTTACTACACTAACCAAAACTCCCAGTACCTGGAACGTTGGTTCTCACACTTCGTAAAGTAAGTACAAATTTAAAACCGCCCATGCAGGGCGGTTTTTATTTTCTTCTATTATGGTGGACCCCGCCGTCACTAACCGTTCCGGCATGCGTTGCACCGCTAAATCATAAAAGCACCACACGAGGTGGCGCTTTTATGATGGTGGACCCAGGGAGAATCGAACTCCCGCCTCAGCAATGCGAATGCCGCGTAATACCACTTTACTATGGGCCCTAATATATAGAGTAAATTTAACTCAAACATTTTAGCATTTATGCTAAACTAATTCCATGCTAAAAATTCGAATTATTACTCTAGGAAAATTTAAAGAGAAGGCATTCGCTGAATTGGAGAAAGAATACCTCAAACGCCTATCCCCTTTTGCCAAAGTCACAGTTATAGAGCTGCCAGATGTTTCATATAAAACATCAATCCAGATGGAATCCGCCAGACAAAAAGAAGCCAACTCTATAATAAAGGCTATTCCCGAAGGCGGAATTGTAATTCTACTAAAAGAAAATGGGCAACTCCGTGACTCAAAGGAGTTTGCCCAGTTTATGGAACGCGTTGGCGGGATCGGCACCGAAATGGTTTTTGTAATCGGCAGCGGCGCGGGTCTGCACGATTCCTTGAAAGAGTATGCTAACTACGAAATCTCGCTTAGTCCCCTAACCTTTACGCACAACTTCGCCAGAGTTTTGCTCGAAGAACAAATTTACCGTGCCATTACCATTATGAATGGTAAGGAATACCATAAGTAATTATAGATACTTTTCGTCCCTGCGTTTGATGTCAGCAAAGATCAAACCGAGAATTGCCCACAACAACATTTGCGTGGACTGGATAGTGTAGAAGTAGTGGTCAAACATCATGAGTACCAATACTCCCAGAAACACGCTAGTCAGAAACACCCTTCGCATGTAGACAGCCGGATCGGATGACCGTCCGGTTGTTTTTTTAACTATCTTTATAAGTAAGAAGACAAAAAACCCAATTAACAGACAGAAACCCACGATGCCGATTTCAGCCAAAGCCAGGATATAGTAGTTATGAATCGGTTGGATCTCCCATGGCTGGAGCTTTACTGGCGAATATTGTTCCATGTGCAACACGGTTGAGCCTACTCCCTGTCCTGTTATGGGGTTATCATGGATCATTTTGAAACCGATCTGGTTGTAGAAGATGCGTTCTTTGGTAGCATCATCCGAAATAGTAGCCCTAGTCTGTAAAAATGGACTAAAAAGCACCATATTTAAGCCAATAAACAGAATTAAGCCAACTACGAAGTTTCTCATCCGGTTGCTGAACCCATACTTAACCATATATCCCAGCATAACTCCCCCAACAACCACTGCCGCGGCCAGATAACCAGCCCTCGAGAAGGTTAGAACTAGCGAGGTTAGTACTCCAAAAAGCGAAATGTACAAGAATAATAGGTATTTTCGGTTAATCGCATCCAAAATTTGCCAGGCAATAAGGCCTAATCCAACAACCAAAAAGGCGGACAGGATGTTTGGATGAGGTAAAGTGCCATAAATCCGCACAAATGTCGTTTCATGAGAAACAATTTTAGCCACCCCAGGGACCAGGGCTCCTATAAAAGACTCTCCGAAAAAGCTCAAACCAAGCGATTTTTGTGCCCAAAATTGGTAAATTCCTATTAAACTTTGAAGAAATAGCAGTCCCAGGAAAGTCCAAAGCATAATTTGGCCACCCTTCCTCAAGTGCTTAATATCCGAGAAAAAGAGGAAAACAATGAACATTTCACAGAACTTAAAGAAAAAGTAAAGTTCAAGGGGCAGATATCCGGTAGACCGCAGAATTGTAAGTACTAGCCATAAACCAACAATGGCAAAAAAATAAACAATATTGTTATCGTAGAAGCGGCGCCAGTTAAATATGAAGAAAATAGCGATGATAATATCGCTCAAATAGAGGGAAAATGAGGTAAAGTCCGAGTATGCGCCAGTCGCATAGGCTGAATTAGTATAAAAAACGTAGCGAATAGGGAAAAACAGGGTAAAAAGGAATAATGAACCCAAAATAATCATTAATGTTTCACGTGAAACAATTCGGTCGTAACTAGGCAAATTATCTGTTAATTTCATGGGATTTTTTGAATGTTTTAACTTCCCTTCATATTATACGCTATCTTACTATAGTATGGTATAATTTGCTTACGAAATATTAACTTTATCGGCCCTTTGTAGCTCAATGGATAGAGCTATCCCGTCCTAAGGGAGAGATGGGGGTTCGATTCCCTCCAAGGGGACCAAAATCTAAACAAAACACTATGGAACCAGATTTAAAGCACCAATTACAAGGCATTCAGCATGAGATTAAGGAAGTTTCCGACAAGCTTGGCGGGAATTGGTGGGCGTTATTCCGCGGCATGATTGGTGGATTTGGTTCAGTGCTTGGCGCGTTCCTCGCGTTGTTAATAATCGGTTGGGTCTTGAATGTAATTGGAATTATTCCCGCGTTGAAAACTAAAGCGGACCAGTGGCAGAACGCTTTGACCAACGCGCAACAAGGACAGTTGCCACAAGTCAAAGAATAAGGTAGAATTTCGTAGCATATTCCAGTTCCGGGCCCATAGTATAATGGTAATACGCGTCCATGGCATGGATGAGTTTGGAGTTCGATTCTCCATGGGTCCACCAGAAGAAAATAAAAGCCGCCCTCATGGGCGGTTTTATGATAAAATCCAAATATCAGACATTAATATTTCACATATGGAAAATAGATTTGAGCAGGGCATGACGGAGCCAGTCCAGGATGCCCAAGAAGAAAGAAAAAACTACAGCAAAGAAAAAATATTAGCCATGGCTTTGGCTGTTGCAATGTCCGTTTCGGCCTGCGTGGAAAAGGCAAAGCAATGGTCGGGGGAGCAGCTCCAGCAGTTTTCTAAAGAACATCCTAATGCCGAGCGTTTGGAGAAGACAAAAATGGACCAAATGGTTAAAACTTTCCATGAGTTCCAGGAATACGTTAAGGAACACAATGTTAAAACCGTTGATTTAATAGACAGCAAGCGCCGGGCTAAATATCCGGAAAGCATGTACGGTGCTTACACGGACGATTACCAGGCAACCATGCTTGAAGATGGCTCTATATTAGTAGAGGATGACAGCCCGGTTATCCAGCAGCTGCGCAAAGAACGCAAAGTAGGCGATTCCTTCTACTATATATCTGACTATATCTACCAGGTGGTAAAGAAGGAGAATGGTGAAGAACTGTTCGTGGCTAAAGAAGGAATCTTTTTGACCGGCGGTGAAAATGACCGGCCGCAGCGGGAAACCGGCGTAGACGTTAATACCGGCTTGGTTACTTACTTTGATAACCCTGATAACGCGGCCTATGGGGCTACCTACGAATTGGTAGACCACGATGGCAAACTGGAAATGGAACAAAATTCGACTTACAAAATATTGGAACCAGGGCAGGGGCAAAAATCCGCTGAAACAGCAGCTAACCACTTTGTGGACATTCAGCGTTACATCAACGAAAGACAGAAAAAATAATGCATCTATTTTCCTGGATTTTCACCATAGTTGGGCTGGCGGCGTTTGAAACCGTCAGCAGTATAGATAACGCGGTCATCAACGCCGAAGTTCTTGGCACCATGAGCCCGCGGGCCAAGAAGTGGTTCCTGTTCTGGGGCATCCTGTTTGCCGTATTCATTGTTAGGGGAGTCCTGCCTTGGGTAATAGTGTGGTTGTCGGTTCCGAGCCTGGGGCCGATTGGCGCTTTGACCGCCACATTTAGCAGTGACCTGAGGGTGCTCGAATCGCTCCACGCGGCTGAACCGATCTTGCTGTCCGGCGGCGGCACGTTCCTTATCTTCCTGTTCTTCCACTGGATCTTTTTGGAAGACAAGCACTTTGGCTTGCCCGGTGAGAGATTCATCCGGAAGCAGGGAGTTTGGTTCTACGCGGTGGTTTCCATTTTGCTAACCGTGCTGGTGTGGGCGGCCATAAAAGTGCACCCGGTTATGGCACTCGGCATTGTGGTTGGCTCGACCGCATTTTTCATCACCCACGGGTTTAAGGAAAACGCCGAAGCCACCGAAAGCGAGCTGTCCAAAAACACCGGCATGTCAGACATAAGCAAACTGCTGTACCTGGAAATTATCGATACGACTTTTTCCATTGACGGCGTGCTTGGTGCGTTCGCGTTCACGCTTTCCGTTCCGCTCATCATTGCCGGCAACGGGATTGGCGCTTTGCTAGTGCGGCGCATTACCGTGAGCAACATTGAGCGCGTGAAAAAATATATCTATTTAAAAAACGGTGCTATGTACTCGGTGCTGGTGCTTGGGTCCATCATGGTACTGCACGCGTTCGGCGCGCACATTCCGGAGTGGGTTTCCCCGGCTGCCACCATTACCGTGATCGGCTGGTTCTGGTTTAAGTCCAAGCGCCACTTAAAAGCTAACCCTGCCTAACATGTCTTACATTGCTGACGGGGAATTCCCCGATGATGAGTTGACCAACATTACTTACATGCTGGAGTCGAACGACAACTACGATGACTTGCTCCATGACCTCTCCCGGGAGGATGATGGGGACGGGACAATAGTAAGGGTGGGGGACCGCCGCGTCAAACTGGCTGAAGTTGTTAAAGCTGTTACCACCGCCCGCGACCAGGGAGAAGATTTTGAGGATGCCATTAAACCATTTTTAGCTGATGCCTAGGGAAACAGGTTCACAGTTTAGTTCTTTCGAAACCGAGCACCGCAAGCTCGCCTACGAGAATGACTTCCGGGAGATGATCCGCCAGAATCCGGAGATTGTTAAAGCCACCAAAAACCTGGTCAGCCAGGCGGAGCAAGAGTATGCTCCGGAGAACATGACCTTTGGGGGCATGGAATTCCAGTGGAACAATGATGAAGAACGCTGGGAGATAATCAAGATGCTGGGCGAGGAACTGGACTACCCGGAAACCTATGAGTATGGCCGGAACGCCTTTTTGCGCCCGAGCAAGCCCTTGGTGGATGAAAAGCAAAATTTGGAATTGACCATGCTGGGGAAGACCAACCGGATCCTGACTTCCAAGTCCCGGGGCAAATGGGTGGACCGGACCGAGTACTTCCGCGTGAAGCACGGCGACGAAGAGTACTTCATTAAAAAGAGCGAATCTACCATAAACCCTGGTTTCTCAGAGTTTCACAACACCCATAAGGCCGCCCAGCTCCTGAAGCAGTTTGATTTTGTTACCGTAATTGAATCCCAGCTAGGCTACCAGAAAGGCAAGGAGAGCTGGCACGTTTCCAAGTGGAAAGATATTGAAGCGGCCGGATACAACTCCGTTTCATACTGGCGGGGCCTGCCGTTTAACGACTATGGTGACCCGGTGGTCCTGCCCGAAGGAATGCGCGGCCAGGAGGTGTTTGCCGACCAGGTGTTTCGCCTGAACGCCATAAAGGAAGTGCTCAAAACCCACGGCCTGCACTACGACCTATACCCCAATTTGTTCTATAACCCTGAAACCAAACACTTCATTTTGCTGGATGTGACCTCCCCGGCAGCCAGCTCAGACCCGAGTTCGCCATTCGAAAGCCGTGATGATATAATGTAGCACGTAGCGGGATGTAGTATACCGGTAGTACACACGCTTCGGGTGCGTGTAGACCGGGTTCGATTCCCGGCATCCCGACCAACACGCCGTAATTCGGCTAGTAAGCCGAATTACATAGCGGGAGTGCAGAGCGAATGCTCTGCCGACCAAGAATGGTAGCTAAATATCCAACATTGTTAGAAAAGAAGGCGCCTGTATGGGCGCCTGAAACATCTCTACCGTTTCACGCGTATGAAATACCCACACTTTAAACTGGAAAAACAAAAGCTTGCTGAAGGTTACGCCGCGGTTATTGGGTGTGATGAAGCTGGGCGTGGTTGTTTGGCAGGGCCTGTAGTGGCAGCAGCTGTAATCCTGGACCCCATTGCTGCACAAAAGCGCAGAGGCTGGTACAAAGAACTAAATGACAGCAAGAAACTGACGGCTGAGAAACGTTTCATGCTGGAAAGAATATTGAGAAAGGAAGCATTAGC
This sequence comes from uncultured Candidatus Saccharibacteria bacterium, assembly GCA_964416765.1. Lineage (GTDB taxonomy): Bacteria > Patescibacteriota > Doudnabacteria > UBA920 > UBA920 > CAYQEU01. The sequence continues at coordinate 98,842 of CAYQEU010000002.1, read as the reverse complement.
TTTCGGAATTGGTATGGCACATGCAGAGATGATTGATAAGGTGAACATCCACCACGCAAACTTACTGGCAATGAAGCGCGCGGTAAGGAATGCGCACAAAATGTTTTCACATGGAACACTGGAAAGCGTAACAAGTTTTGTAATTGTCGATGGAAGGTTTACTGTTCCCGGAATTAGTCACGCGCAGGAAGCTGTGGTGAAAGCAGATGCGATTGCGTTATCAGTTAGCGCGGCTTCCATTCTTGCCAAGACTTACAGAGACCGATTAATGATGAGGCTAGCCAAGAAGTTCCCAAAATATGGGTTTGAGGTGCATAAAGGGTACGCTACCAGGAAACACAGGGAGGCTTTGGCTACCCATGGCCTTAGCGACATACACCGTAAAACCTTTTGTGAAACTTATGGTAGCTTAGGGTAGGTTTAGGTATAATATAGATAAGAATAAATAACGGAACTTTCGGAGAGGTCGCATAGTGGTCTAGTGCGCTGGTCTCGAAAACCGGTTGCTCCGAAAGGGGCTCGAGGGTTCGAATCCCTCCCTCTCCGCCAGTATAATTTAACCGCCTTTCTTGGCGGTTTTTAGTTATGGAAATCTAAACCAACTTTTATTAGCTTGCACAAGAGTGTATACAAAAGTATACTGACTATATGATCAAAGAATCAAAATTTTACTACACTCCATACGAGGTAGCGAAAATGCTGAAACTAAATAAAATTACTATATACCGTAAGATAAAAGCCAAAAAGCTAAAGGCTTATAAAATAGGTAAAGAATTCAGAATAGAAAAGACCGATCTGGGTAAGTTTTTGTATAATTCCCTAGTTAAATAATCTATGGCTTCATTAAATTTTAAAGGGAAAGCGGCGGTATGGAATCATCATCTTTCCGTGCCTTATCATACGTTAGATAAAGATGTTCCGAACTCTATTCCTGGTTTAAACGATAAAGAAAATTTAATAATAGAAGGCGATAACTTATTGGCCTTAAAAGCTTTATTACCTAAATACCGAGGCAACATTAAATGTATTTATATTGATCCCCCTTACAATACCGGAGAGGAAGGCTGGTCTTACAATGATAATGTTGCCAATCCTATTATAAAAGAATGGATTGGTAAAACAGTCGGTAAAGAAGGCGAGGATCTAACCCGGCATGACAAATGGTTGTGCATGATGACACCAAGATTAAAACTTTTGAGAGAACTCCTTGCAGAGGATGGTGTGATATTTATATCTATAGATGAAAACGAGGTACACAACCTAATAAGTTTAATGAATGAAATTTTTGGATTAGAAAATCACATTGCCAATCTAGTATGGAAAAAAAGAAATGGAGGTGGTAATGACTCACAGTTTTTTGCAGTGGATCACGAGTATGTGTTGGTATATACCAATGAGAAAAACTCTCATGATAAGTGGAGAGTTTCCTACACAGAGCAATATTTAAAAAGGTACAAGGAAGAGGATAAAATAAGTAAATTTTATTGGGACACTTTATCAAGGCCAGGTCTAAATAATCCAATTATATACGATGTTAAGCTTCCGGATGGTGAAGTTATTAAAAAAGGTACATGGCAAGTTTCTGAGAAGACTTTTCACGCGAAGCTTGCCTCGGGAGATATAAAATTCGAAAAGAATAAAAATGGGGGTTGGACAGTATTGCATAAAGTGAGACAGCCAACGGGAAAAGTTATGAGATCGATTTTGGCTATCGAAGACATGCTTTTTATTGATAGTACTACCAATAAAGATGCTGCTGATTCTATGGCTGAACTCTTTGGCAAAAAAGTTTTTGATAATCCAAAGCCTCCTGAATTAATAAAACGCATAATCGGTGTAGTCGCCGAAGAGGGCTCTATAATATTAGATTCATTTGCCGGATCAGGGACAACTGCACAAGCTGTATTGGAATTAAATCAAGAAAAAGAATTAAATATGAAATATATTCTGGTACAGCTACCCGAAACCTTAGCGGAGAAAACTCAAGCAAAAGCAGCCGGGTATAATTACGTACATGAGATAACGCGTGATCGTGTAAAAAAAGTTATTGAAAGGGATAAGCTCAAAGACGGATTTACGTATTATAAACTCGGACCTTCTATTGAAGGAAGAAAAATTTTGGCCGGGAAAGATTTGCCGACCTGGAGTAACTTTGCTAAATATGTACATTATCTCGCTACCGGTAATCCAATTGATCAGGTAGAAAAGCCTGATGAGACCTGGGAAATATTATCTGCAGCCAAAAGAACTGGGGTATATTTGATATACGCAAATTCAATCGAAGACCTAAAGGAGCTAGCAATTACGAGAGATTGGCTAGAACTTGTGAAGGATAAAAGTGGAAGGAAAATAGTATACGCTCCCGCCTGCTTTCTAGACAAAGAAATATTAGATGAATATAATATTTCGTTTGTTCAGCTACCCTTTAGTCTATTTGCTAGAAGCTGATATATGGTTTTAAAAAGTTCGCAACAAAAAAGCGTGCTGGCATTAGAGACGTATTTTCTTCATTGGAAAAATGAACTTTCTTCCTATGAACAAAAAATAGAAAAGTTGAAAGCGAATGGGATGCAGGAAATGATAAAGGATATAGTGGATCCTGTAAAAAAAATGCAGGAAACAGTTCTTGAATATGCGGCATTTTCTGATTTCCCCGAAGCAAATGGAATGTTATATCCTCGACTCTGCTTGCAAGTACCAACAGGGGGAGGCAAAACTTTGCTGGGTATTGAAACCATAAGAGTTTTTCAGGAGAATTTCTTAGAAAGAAAAACAGGTCTAGTAGTTTGGATTGTTCATAGCGAATCAATATATAAACAAACGTTAGAGAAATTAAAAGATAAGACTAGTCCATACAGACAAATTCTTGATCAGATTAGCGGAGATAGAACTTTGGTGGTTCAAAAAAGTGACGCTTTGAGATTTCAAGATGTAAATGATAACCTTATCGTTTTGATACTGATGATACAGTCAGCGAATCAAGAAACAAAAGAAAATCTTAAAATATTTAAAGACAATGGTTCCTTTTTGGATTTTTTTCCTGATGAGCAAGATCAACCGAAGGTAAACGCTTTGACAGAAGAGTTTCCGATGCTTGAATATTTGGAGGATACTATTTTTGCTAAAAAAGCTATTAAGACAAGTCTTGGAAATATTATAAGAGTATGCAATCCTCTTTTTATTATTGATGAATTTCACAAAATCTATACTGAATCTCAACGGAGGGTTTTGGATTCTTTAAACCCACGATGCATAATAGGCCTATCTGCTACTCCTAGAAATGGTATGAACGTTCTTATAAAGATAAAGGGAATGGATTTATATCGTGATGAAATGATTAAATTGCCAATAAATGTGAGGCCTGAAACCAATGACAATTGGAGAGAGATGATTCACGATGTTAGAGAAAAAAGAGATGAATTAGAAATTATTGCTAAGAACTATAAAGAACACAAGGGATACTATATTCGTCCCATAGCTCTTTTACAAGCTGAGCGGACAGGTAAAGAGAAACGTGATGGAATCCATGTTCATGCTGATGATGTCAAAGAATATTTGGTAGAGATGGGAGTTCCTGTATCTCAAATAGCGGTAAAAACTGCCTATGTGGATGATTTAAAAAATGAAGTACTTTTATCTCAAGATTGTGATATAAGATATATTATAACGAAACAAGCTTTGATGGAGGGATGGGACTGCCCTTTTGCTTATGTTTTGGGCGTGATACCAACTTCACGAAGTGTTACCTCATTAACTCAATTAGTGGGGCGTGTTTTACGTCAGCCTTATACCAAGAGAACTGGTATTCCTGAGCTTGATGAATGTTATACATATTTTAATCATGCTGATAGTGAAGAATTACTTAAGGGTATAAAAAAGTCACTCGAAGCTGATGGTCTAGAAGATGTAATCGACACGGTTAAAGGTAGCTCAGGTGCTAGTGGGGAAAGCTTGTTATACTATGGTTTCCCGATTCAAGAACAAATAAAAAATAAATTTCCACAATCTTTAAAATTACCTGTCTGGCACATAAGAGATTCTAAAGGAATTCGAGTTTTGTCTTACAGTAGTGATATCCAACAAAGAATTGATTGGTTAAAAATTGATGTAAGTCCCATAATAGAAAAGCTTGAACAAAGCATAGGAAGGCAAAAAATACGCGGTAAAGATCTGCAGTATTTTTTGGGAGGTAATTATAAGGGAGAAGGCAAAAATTACGAGAAAGAGAATATTGAGGGCGGAGATGAGTATATTATTTCTCAAATTTTATCAGAATATATTAGTAACCCTTTTGTAGCATATGAGTTTGTAAGTAGAATAATTTATAAGCTTGAAGAAAAGTTTTCTCGAGAAGTCATTGAAACAGATTTTGGCTACATTGCCCATGAGCTTTCCAGCTTTGTAAGAAAAGAGTGTCATAAGAATGAAGAATCGGTATTTGATGAATTAGTTAATCAAGGGACCGTTTTTTTAGCGATTTCGAAAGAAGGAGGTTATAACGTTCCCGAAACATATTTTGCCCCAGCTAAAAGAGATGAGAGTGATGAAAAAGTCTTAGTACCAATCATTCGCGACTCTAAATCGCTACATCTAGCTGTAGACTACGTCACAATGAATTCTCTCGAAAAAGAAATAGTAGAAGAATTGAAAAATCAAGATAAAGTATTATGGTGGATGAGAAACAAAGTTGCTCCAGGATTTTATAAAATACAGGCTTGGCGAAAGAATAAAATATACCCAGATTTCATTATCGCAAAAACTAATGAAAACGATCAGCTAGAATTGATATATATATTAGAAAGCAAAGGTGAGCAACTCGCAGAGAATTTGGATACTAAGTATAAGCAATTAGTTTTCCAAAGGATGACTAAATCATCGCAACCTTCTAAAGGTCTAGAAGTATTTTCTCATTATAATTTTGAATTGATACCTCAAGAAGAGACAAAAAGCGCTATACGAACACTTTTAAAATAGACTCGTATGAAACGCATCCTCATCTTCTACACCTCTGTCGGCCTTGGCCACAAGATCATCGCTGAAAACATCGGCTGGCATTTAAGCCATGCCGGTTATGACGTGCGTTTGGAAGACATCCTCGAAGTCCAATCTGGCCCACTCGTCAAACTCGGAACCTCCCTCCACCAGTTCGTCAACAAACATCTTCCATTCGTATGGAAGTTTTTGTATAACAACAAACTGTTCACAAAACTGTCTCTTCCTTTGAGGGTTCCTCTTGCTGCCGGCAACTCCGACCGGGCCGCCCAGCTTATTGCCGACTTTGAACCTGACCTGGTCATAACCACTCAAACAACGGCATCCGCAATTGTCAGCCACTTAAAAAAAGCCGGTGACTACCAGGGAAAGTTTGCCATTGCGTTTAGCGATTACCACTTCCACCCGTATTGGGTTTATGACAACGCCGACTTTTACCTAGCCAATATCCCTGAACAAAAAATTTCTATGAGGGAGCAGGGGATAGGGGAAAAGAAAATTGCGGTCTGCGGCATTACTTTAAAGCCCCGCGCTACTGTAGATACTGCTGAAGTATTGGACCAGCTGGGTATCTCCCCTAAGGCTCCGGTAGTCCTCATGGCTTCCGGTTCCCTTGGCACCGGTGTGGCAGTCTCCTACTACCGGGAGTTTGTGGATGCTCTCAAAGCCAAATCGCCCACTGCCCGGGTGGTCATAGTCTGCGGCAAAAATGAATCCCTGCGCCATGAACTCGAAACTGCCCTCTCCGGCACCCAGGCCATAGTGTTCGGCTACTTTAAACCCATGGCCAAGCTCTATGCTATTGCCGATATCTTTGTAACCAAGCCCGGGGGACTTTCTGTAGCAGAGAGCCTACAGTGGCAGCTGCCCTTGCTAATTACCCACTGGCTTCCAGGGCAGGAAGAGCACAACTATAACTACCTTATGGAAAAAGGGCTTATAATGCCCGTTTCTACCGGTGTGAAACCTTCTGAGTTGGCTGAATGGACACATGCCGAAATAACCACCCACGATTTTAGAGAGTCGCTCCAGGCCAACTCTGCCTGGCAAGATATAACCCAGGAAAACAGGCTTGGACAAGCGGTAATTTCCGCCATAAACACCCTTTTAAAATAAGGTTTCACAGGTTTGACGGCGGCGTTTATATACCCTACTATGGATATAGATTAACGTTTTACCATGCCTAAGAAAGAAAAATCATTTTTTGGAAAGATTATGGGAGGAGACGTTGCCTCAGACCCCGACGAAGACCTAATTGAGACTCCGGGTGAGATGGACGACGAGTTAGATGACTCCGAAGAGCTCGTGGAGGTGGATGAAGAAGAGTACGTAGATGATGAGGAAGATGAAGGCCAGGCCGAAGAGGGTGACCCGGAAGAGGGCGATGATGCCGAAGCTGACGAAGAAGAAGAGGAAGAAGACGACGCTGAAATCGAGCCAGCTCCCCAGGGTGACCAGCGGGAAGAAGACTGGATGAGCGATTATGAAGGCGCCTTGAACATCGACATGTACCAAACCAAGGACAATGTCATCATCAAGTCTACAATTGCCGGTGTACGTCCCGAAGACATCGACATTACCGTGGCTAACGATATGGTCACCATCAAGGGTGAACGCGTCAAAGAAGAAAAGATTGCCCAGGACGACTATTTCTACCAGGAATGCTACTGGGGCGGGTTCTCCCGCAGTGTGATTGTCCCGGTCGACATCGACAGCGAAAGCATTGAAGCTGACTACAAGGACGGCATCCTGACCATCATCATTCCAAAGGCTGCCAAAGCCAAGACCAAGAAAGTTAAGGTCAAAGGATTATAAGTTTAGAGCCCCTCAAGTGAGGGGCTTTTATGTTAAACTTTAACCATGTTTGGGATCATCTATTTAGTTTTAACCATAGCTGCCAGCTTCTTCATTATCCGACGACTTGGTTCGACTGTGTTTAAGTCAGGCCGTGAGGCTTTGGTTGTCAGCGTCCCGTTCGGAATTGTCGTAAGCAGTTTGCTCACCTCTGCTTTTTCTTTTGTCTTGCCTACTGGAGCGGCTGCGGGAGTAAGTTTGGGAATTATGATTTTGGTTGCGGCGGTGCTTTGGATGCGCGGCGGCAGGGGCATAAAACTCTGGAACGGCTTTGGCAAAGAATTGTACTGGATAGCCGGGGTGGTTGTGGTACTGGGATTATTCTTGTGTTTCCTCCAGTCCCGCACTTTAACCGGCAATATCGAAACCCATATTCCCCGCAATGCTTCCGTGGACGTAGTGTACCACTTGTCCCAAGTGGAACGCGTGGCCCAAAGTCCGAATTGGCATTTTGAAGAGCCGAACTTCGCTGGGGAATTCATTCGTTATCCGTACCTTATCAATCAGTTTTCGGGAGTCATGCTGAAGTTTGGCTCAGTACTTACTGCTTCCTACCATCTCCCTATTATTCTCCTTATTTTCGCCCTGCTTTACGGCCTGCTTGCCCTTTGCCGGGCGTTGGGGCTCACGCGTTGGCAATCGGTTTTAGTTGCCGTCCTGGTTTTGTTCGGCGGCGGTCTGGCGTACATTTACCATTACAACTTTAACGCGGACGCTCTCTCTATTACTTTTCCCCAACAGCACATTAACTACGCCGGACTAGTCGCCAGCTTCCTTACGGTACAGCGCGCGTTTGTTCTAGGTTTGCCGTTGTTGCTATTTTCTTTGCTCGCATTTGTTCGTGGCGTGCGGGAAGAAAACCTAACTGCCTGGAAGTGGGCCGGGTTCTTGTTTGGGCTGTTGCCCCTCGCCCATAGCCACAGTTTCTTTGCCGGTGGAATTTTCTATGCCGTTGTGCTGGTCTACTATATTCTTCGTCGCAACCCCATGGCATTCGACTTCATTCGGGGCGTCGTGTTCTACGGAACATTCACCGCCATTGTCCCGCTCATCATCATGTTCATCGCGCCGCAGTACAATTTGGGCGGCGTGCCTTTGCTGCGTTTCGGTTGGATGACTTCCTCCACTGAAGTGGGGAGATTGAATCTGCCGTTCCCGGGCGCGTCTAAGTTTTACCCCTGGATTGTTTTCATGATTGCCAATTTCGGCGCGTTACTTTTGCTGCCATTGCTTTCCTTGTCCGGTATTAGGCGACGCGCTGGTGACGCTTACTATATCTTTATGTTCGGGGGACTCGCGCTTTGGCTCATTCCTAACCTGGTCCAGCTGCAAACCTGGGACTTCGACACTAACAAACTTTTTGTTTACGCCGTGTTGTTTTCGGGAATTGCCGCGGTGTTCGCCATTAACACATGGATTGGGTGGGCCAAGAAAGCCGGCTTCGCTATTTTGTTTTTGATAATGCTGGCGTCACTTCCTATTCCCATTATGAAACTGCGCGGCATAATAATTAACGTAAAAAACACTGTTACTGAATTTACCCCGGAGCAGAGGGCAGCCAGCAATTGGCTGCGTGCTAACAGCAGCGATGACGCGGTGGTACTCTCGGCTGCCGCGGTTAACGTGAGCGAAGAGTCTTTATTAAACGGGGTGACCATTGGGGCGGGCCGGACGGCTACGGTTGGCTATATTACCTGGCTCTATACCCATGGGATCGACTACAATGACCGGCTCATGAAAGTCCAGGATTTCTTTAAAACCGGCAAAAAAGAAGCTCTAGATGGGGTTCCAGCAGACTTTCTGGTGGTTGATAACCTCTTAAACATGCAGTATCCGGCCCTAGAGGGCCAACTGGCCGCGAGCGGCCTTAAGCCTGCTTACAGCCAGAACGGCATATCTATATATAAACTTAAATAGGTGGTATAATTTATCTGATTTTACTACCATTTTTATTGATTTTTCGATTTATATAGATACATGGCTAAAAAACAAAGAGACTCCCGTAAAAAAGACGGAAACGGCCGTTTTGACTCCCTCCCGAAACCTAAACTAAACCTAGCCCCCGAAACCAAACGGGGAATCGCCATCATAATCTTCGTCATACTCGCCGGCATTACCGGGTTGAGCCTGCTTGGTCTAGCCGGTACCTTGGGCACCGCGCTGGCTTCCTTGTTCGGCAAACTGTTCGGCTTCATGGAATTCCTGACCCCGGTTGTGTTTGTGTCCATTGCCTGGGCATTGTTCCGCATGGACCAGGACGAAGAAACCGGTGAATACGAGTACGCCCGCACTTACTTAGGCGCTTTGCTTTTGGTTGCCAGTATTGCGGGGTTCGTTCACATGCTTTTGTTGAGTGAAACTACTGACGCGTTTGGCCTTGCTGGGCAGGGACGCGGCGGCGGTTATCTTGGTGCTCTTTTGGCCGGACCACTGCACGCGTTGCTGGGACTATGGGGTGGCTTGTTGGTACTGCTCGGTTTAATTGTCATCGGCGTTCTTGTTACTTTCAACATCGCGCCAGCGCATTTGCTTAAGTTAGTCCGTCGTGAAAAAACCGACAAGGTTACCATCAACTCCATGAACGATGAAGAGGATGAGGAAGACAGCGACGGGGAGTTTGTGGAAGAAGAAGTGGTAGACAAGAATGACAAGGCAGAAGAAGTTGCCGAGCGAATGCAAAGACCGACTCCAATTAAAGTCCAGGCTCCCGTTAGCGACAGCATTAAGCTGGAAGCGATTCAGCTGAAGGACCGCCGGGACTGGAAACTGCCGCCATTTGATTTGCTTGATGATAACAAGACCGAAGTCGACAGCGGCAACATTGAAAATAACGTCACTCTCATCCACCAAACTTTGCGTGACTTTGGCATCGACGTGGAAATGGGGGAAGTGAATGTCGGCCCGACAGTAACCCAGTACACTTTGCGCCCGGCCATGGGCGTCAAACTTTCCCAGATTGCCGCTTTGCAAAATGACTTGGCTTTGGCTTTGTCCGCACACTCGATTCGCATGGAATTGCCGATCCCAGGAAAGGCTTTGGTAGGCATTGAAATCCCCAATAAATCCACGGCTATTGTGCGCCTTCGTGAAGTTATGCAAACCACTGATTTTGTTAACTTTAAGGGTAAGCTGGCTCTGGGCCTTGGTCGTGACGTTGCCGGCCGGCCCATGATTGCCGATCTTGCCAAGATGCCCCACTTACTCATTGCCGGTGCTACCGGTACCGGTAAGTCCGTGGCCATTAACTCTTTGTTTATCTCTTTGCTTTACCGCAACACCCCGCAGGATGTGAAGTTCATTGTGGTCGACCCGAAGCGCGTGGAATTGAATTTGTACAACGGTATTCCTCACTTGCTCACTCCGGTTATTACGGAAAGCGACAAAGCGATTAACGCACTTAAGTGGGCCGTGGCGGAAATGGACCGCCGCTACAAACTTTTGAGCGAAGCTGGCAAGCGCAACATTTCTGAATATAACGAAGACAATGAATTGAAGCTTCCTTACATTGTAGTGTTGGTAGATGAGTTGGCGGACCTTATGGCCGTAGCCCAGCAGGAAGTTGAAGCGGCTATTGTCCGTCTCGCGCAAATGGCGCGCGCCGTTGGTATTCACCTCGTCTTGGCCACCCAGCGTCCTTCTGTTGAAATCATCACCGGTTTGATTAAAGCCAACATCACCACCCGTGTCGCGTTTGCCGTTGCCAGCCAAATTGACAGTCGCACTATTTTGGATTCTTCCGGCGCGGAAAAACTTTTGGGCAATGGTGACATGTTGTTTGTCTCCGCCGAGTTCACCAAACCGCGCCGCGTGCAAGGCGCTTACATTGGCGAGAAAGAAGTGAAGCGCGTTGTTGAATTCTTTAAGGGACAGACTGGCGCTGTTATTTACGACGAAGAGATTACCGAGAAGCCCAAGCGCAACTCCGGTGTTCCGGGTCTCGGGGGAGAGGACGTGGACGATGACTTGTACGAAGACGCCAAGGCCGAAGTCATGCGCGCCGGCAAAGCTTCCGCTTCATTGCTCCAGCGCCGCCTGCGTGTTGGTTACGCCCGCGCCGCCCGCCTGCTCGACCTCCTTGAAGACAACGGGATTATTGGCCCTGGCGAAGGTGCCAAACCCCGTGAAGTTTATGGCGTAGTGCCGGACGACGAAAAAGCGGAATACGGCATAGAATCAGATGATGACGATGTTCCGGATATGCGGCCATAAGCCCGCTTGCCCGCTTACATCCAGTCTGGTACATTAAATATTGGAGAAAACAGAGAGAAACATTAGATAAATTATGGTATTTCAAACAAAAAAGCTTGCAATTGAGACCCTAAGCGAATACTTACATGAAGTCAGGACACATCTTGGCTTATCTATCAAAGAAGTTTCCCGCACCACTGGAATTGGTGAAAAATTTTTACAGCAGTTAGAATCAGGCGATTTTCATAAATTGCCCCCCGATGTCTATATTATCGGGTTTTTAAACAAATTATCCGCTCTATATAATATCTCCTGCGATCAGGTAGTTGCTCAGTACCAGAAAGAGCGGGGAATTTTAGAGCAAGCCACCAAAACTGAAGTAGAAAATAGCAAAGGCTTTCGTGCGTACTTTTCTCGCATGATAATTACGCCAAAACTTCTCTCCCTCGTTGTAGGGGTTACTGGAGTTTTGGCTATTGTTATATATTTGTCCGCTTCCGTTGCCGCGATTGACCGCGACCCGACTTTAACAATTCTTGAGCCTACTAGTGGTAGTGTTATAAATGACGGGTCTATCAAGGTCTCCGGCAAAACTGACCCGGGAACAGCAGTGCTCATTAACGACCAGGAAGTGTTTGTGGATGGCGAAGGCAAATTCAACGTTACCTTGGGCGCGGTGGCCGGCCAAAAAGTTTTAGACATCAAAGCCACTAACAAGTTTGACCGCCAGACCAGCAGGCAAATTTTGGTGGTAGTACAGCCGCCGCAAAGTTTGGCCACTGACACTGGCTCGGCCGCAAATCCTGACCCCTCTGCATCTGGCCAATCGGGAAACAATACCGCTTCATCTGGCGATACATCTGGAAACAACTCCAGCGACCTCCAACTGCACTTGAAGTACGCCAAAGACACGGTTCGCACCATTATTTCTGACAGCGGCACCCCTGACCAGAAGACCATGAAAAAGAATTCCACTGAAGAAGTTTCGGCAAAGTCCAGCATCAATCTGCAGACTAATGATGCCGGCAGTGTAAGCGCAGTGCTTAATGGCCAGAACTTAGGGAAGCTCGGCCGTTCCGGCGAGCGGTTGAACATTCCGTTCACCAAAGATTCGTTACTCCTGTCGAACAGTAAGTAAGATAAGAAAGGAAACAAATGGCGAAAGCAAAAGCTAAAGCTGCGGCACCGGCTGGCAGCGGAAAATTGGGCGCAATCGAAAGCGCCATGGACCAGATCCGCGACAAGTTCGGTGACGGTAGCATTATGAAAATTTCGGACGTGAATACCATGAACGTCGAAAGCATCCCAACCGGGAGCATCAGTTTGGACTTGGCTCTTGGTGTTGGCGGGATTCCCAAAGGACGTATCGTTGAAATCTACGGACCGGAAAGTTCCGGCAAAACCACCCTTACCCTGCACATGATTGCTGAAGCGCAAAAGCGCGGTGGCATGGCGGCCTTTATTGATGCCGAGCACGCATTAGACCCGGATTATGCCCGTAAAATTGGCGTGAAACTAGAAGATTTACTGATTTCCCAGCCGGATAGCGGTGAACAAGCCCTGGATATCGCGGAAACTTTGGTACGCAGTAACGCGTTGGATTTGATTGTTATCGATTCCGTGGCTGCTTTAACTCCGCGTGCGGAAATCGAAGGTGAAATGGGCGCTTCCCACATGGGACTCCAGGCCCGTTTGATGAGCCAGGCTTTGCGCAAACTCACTGGTATTATTTCCAAGAGCAACACCACCGTTATATTCATCAACCAGATTCGCATGAAGATTGGCGTGATGTTCGGCAATCCGGAAACCACCACGGGCGGTAACGCATTGAAGTTCTACGCTTCCGTGCGCGTTGAAGTGCGCCGCATTGCCCAAATCAAGGACGGCGATAAAATTATCGGCAACCGCACCCGGGCTAAGATTGTTAAGAACAAAGTCGCTCCGCCGTTTAAAGTCGCCGAGTTCGACATAATGTACAACGAAGGAATTTCGGCTGCTGGAGACTTGCTTGATACCGGGCTTGCCCTTGGGGTTATTGATAAGAGCGGCAACTCATATTCGTTTGAGGGAACGAAGTTCGGTGTTGGCCGCGAAACCGCGAAAGGTTTCCTGCGCGGCAATCCGGAAATCGCCAAGCAGGTTGATACAGCGCTTCGCGAAAAGATTTCCAGTGGCGAAAAGGTTCCGAACAAGCTCGCTGAAGACGACGGCGAAGAAGACCAGGATTAATTCAAAAATTCACAGCGCTCCGCATAAGCGGGGCGCTTTTGTTTTAGATTTTCTTGAGCATGCCTGTGCTACGGTAAGGACGTGGGGGCCTAGCGCGGTCGCGAGGATCAACTTGACACTGAATCCCCAGGGGTTCGATTCCCCTTAGGTCCACCACACCTTGACGTAACCACACTCTGATGTTATGATGATTGCGTCAAGTTGATCCGTAAATTGCGACACGCAAAGCGGGGATTCAGGATAATAATCGCCACCACAAAGGGCGGTTTTTATTTTTTCAAAATAATCATGGACTACAAAAGTGTTTTAGGAATTATTGGAATAGTGATTTCCCTGGGAAGCTACGTTCCGTATTTGCGCAGTATCTTGAAAAATGAAACCAAGCCGCACGCGTTTTCCTGGCTGGTTTGGACTTTCCTGACGGGCACCGCTTTTGCCGCGGCTTTGGTTGAGCACGGTGGCATCGGCGCGTGGGTGGTCGGGTCCAGCGCTTTGCTCTGTTTAGTGGTGTTCATATTGGCCCTCAAAAAAGGTACTCGTCATTTTGACCGTTTTGACTGGTTTACGCTCCTCGCCGCGTTTTTGTCTATTATAGTGTGGAAGTTTACCAATGACCCCACCTTTTCAGTTGTTGTGGTCACTATAATAGACGCAATTGGTTTCATTCCCACGTACCGTAAAGGATACCGGAAACCCAACGAAGAGAACATCAGCCTGTATAGCTTCAGCGCGATTAAATATGTCTTTTCCCTGTTTGCCCTGCGCTCCTACAGCCTGGCAACCTGGCTTTTTCCCGCTTCCCTTATCCTTACCAACGGAGTGTTTGTGCTCATGTTAATTGGCAGGCGGAACTATTATAAAACCCACCGAAATGGCTAAAACCCTTTACTGCAGTTTAGATCTGGAACTTACCGGCTTCGACCCCACTCGGGACAGCATTTTAGAAGTGGGTTTTGTTATTTTCGAGCCTACGGCTACCGGGCTGGAGATAACCGAGCAGTGGACCCAAACTTTCCGTCCCACTTCTTTGGTCCACCCAAAAATCCTGGGCTTAACGGGACTAACCCAGGCGGAGCTAGACGCTTCACCCTCCTTCAACGACTTTCGTGAATTTCTGCAGGAAAAACTCCGTGATGTAATATTAGTGGGCCACAACATAACAGTAGACGCCACTTTTCTTGAAGCGTTCGGAATTAAATTGTCCGGCCGCACTATAGATACTCTGGACTTGGTGCAGTTTATGCTCCCAACGCACCATAGCTATAATCTGGAAAACCTGATGCACTATTTCCAGATTCCTCACCCTGACGCGCACCGAGCTTTGGCTGATAGCATTGCCGTGGTGAAAGTTTTGGAGCAATTCATCGCTTCTTTCAACACCTTTCCCCAGGAGTTAAAAGAAAAGTTTAATAAACTTGTTGCGCCAGCGGGATTTGAATGGGCCCCCTTATTCAATGGGGACACCAAACCAACTATAACAAAAACTGAGGAAGAAAAACATTTTTCTAATTTTGTGGAGGCCAGCGAGTCTGATTTTCCTGACCACACTGTTTCGTTAGCTTCTTATGGTACTGCGCCACTTAAAGTTCCGGTTGGTCATGATAATAGCAAAACGCTTTTGGCAGTGGCCGACAAAAATAAAGTTTTAGAATTATGGCGCCAGGGTAAAGCTCACGGTATTTTCTCCCCGCCTGATTTGTTCAACGAAGAGAAGTTTCAGCGTTTCCTTGCGCGCGAGAACTTAACACAGGATGAAATCCGTTTCGCGCTAAAAATTTTGGTATGGAAATATACCAACTGGCAGCATGAAACTATTTTGGATTTAAACCATACTTTTTTTGGCGGGCAGTTCCGAAATTATATTTCCCCGGGTCCTCTACAGCCCGAATACAATCACTCAGTTCTCGCCACGGATTTCCCGTCATTGCCATACCTGTCACAAAACGCGCAACTGTCCGATCGCCAACTTATTCTTTCAAGCGTGCATGAGTTCGAGCGGGACTTGTCTACCGGAAAAGAACGGCGCATAAGTTGGCAAAGATTTTTGCATATCATCCGAAGCATGGAGTGGAATGAAACCAACGAGCTTAGTATTCCCATGGAAATAATAAACCAGGCCATCACTGCGACTGATTTGTTTTTCGGTTTGGTAAACTTAACGGTACAGAGAAATTTTGCCCAGTATAACTATGTGGGTTTAAATGACCTGGCGCTTAACGCGCGGGCCGATCGCCATATCAGGGAAGCGGCTGACAATTACGTAAATAAGATTACCAACCTGTTTTTCGGCTATGATGTTCCGGAATTGCGCCGCCCTCTGGAAAAACTTAAATCTTTCTTTGAGATAGACCCCGACCATATTAAGTGGATAGAGACCACCCCGACAAATTGCGCCTTCTATAACCAACCTCTGCACGTCTTGGGGGAGAGCCAAAAGATTATGGATAAGTTTGTCGGCGTGTCAGCCAGCGAAGATTTCAGCGAGCCCGTACTGAGCTATTTATTGGCGCGCTTAGGTTTAGATGGCTTTAAACGCGAAAACAAAGGTAAAACAACAGCACTTTCCATTCAATTCCAGACGCTCGACCTAAATAAAAATAATTTAGTTGATATATTGAGTGCGGAGAATCTGCCCGCGGCAGTAGTCATGGGATCTACCCAGGAAATCAAAGACTTTTATAACAAGACATATGACACTCTAAAGCAGTACGCAACCATTTACGCCCAGGGGTACTCCGGCGGTAGCAATAAAATCCTGCGTAATTTTGGAATCAAACCCGAAAGTATCTTGCTTGGGACCGGTCAGCTGCTGCTTAACCAGGAAAGCAAACGTCTGCGGCCAAAAACTATGGTCATAACAGGTTTTCCTAAAGAAAATCTAAACCATCCTTACGTTAAAGCCCTGCGGGAATACTGGGAACCGCGTTTCCCCAACATTGGAGCGGTGCTAAACGCGTACTTACTCATGCGAATGCTCAAAACTTGTTTGCATGAAGGACTCAAAACGATATATGTTGCCGCACCTCATAACGACACTGACCGGTACTTGTATGAAACTTTACAAAAATTACCTTTTGTTACCATTAATCCACAAAGTTAGTACCTTTTCAACAAGTTATCCACACGCGGATTTATTGGGAAAATTAATTAAATTTTTCACAAAAAAATTCCGCAACTTCGAAAAGTGTTTTATTTACAAGTAAAATTAAAACCGCAACGCCATATAATTGACATTAGGCCAAATTTCTGGTAATATAATCTTAGTTAAGTGATTCGCACCTTGAAATCAAAATAAAAAAAACTGGACCGAGGAAATCTGTACCGAAAACCAATTTTACCCTTCGAGTTTTGGGTATATTTTTCCTCTTAACTTTCCGTCATAGCCTGTTTCAATCCAGGCTGCCTGAAAAACAAAAACAAATGTAGGTTCTTGCCTCCTCAAAAGGCACAAAAATTGCAAAAACAAAAACAAAACAAAAAGAACAAAGTTTTTAGGTCTTCGGACCATAAGGGAAGTTTTGAGTTCAGTTTGAAACTGATTGAAGTTCAGACGCTCCCTGTGCCATCTTGGCCGGGAAAAGCACGATGTGATGAAAATGTTGTCTAATGCCCCACGTTTAGGGTCTTAAAGGTTAAGGCCCTGCAGGTGAGGCGTTAGGTAGCTCAAGCATCGAGCTCTAGAGCGGCCATTAGCCTCTTTAAACAATATTTAATACGGGCCTTAATGGCCGCTTATTTTTTTTGTAAAATTTTTGGGCGGCAGTTATAATTGACGTATAGGAATTAAACCGACGAATATGTTATCACAGGAATTTATCGATGAAATGAAGCAGGCTTTAGAAGCCAAGAAAGAAGAATTAACCCGCGAACTTTCCGGGTTGAAGAGCCATACTGAACTTGGCGAGGATTACGAAGAGAACGCGCAGGAAGTTCAGCTCGATGAAGTAAATCAGGATGTCATGGCTGTATTGCGAAAAGATTTGGAAAAAGTGGAAGCCGCTTTGGCCAAGATTGCCGATGGTACTTACGGAACTGACGACGACGGCAAAGAAATTTCCGAAGCTCGTTTGCGCGCCATCCCTTGGGCTGACAAAGCAATTTAATTTATGGATTTAAAACTAACCGAAAAGAACAAAACGCTTTTCGGTTTTTATTTTGGTTTCGTCGCGCTTGGGGTTGCGTTCGACCAAATAATAAAATTTTTGGTACAGAACCCATTTCGCAATTATGATTTTGCGTTTAGCATCAGCTTGACGTTGCCGCTGATTTATACAATTTATTTTTTAGTACTCGCGGCGGTTGTTATTTTTATCGCAAGACAAAATTCTCGGTTGGATAACTTGCAGCGATTTGCGTGGAGCTTGGTTTTAGCGGGCGCGCTATCCAACGTGGGGGAGAGAATAGCGCTCGGCTATGTCCGCGATTATATTTACTTGTTCGGCGGAATTTTAAACGCCGCTGACTTTATGATAATTATTGGGATCATGCTGTTGCTGTCCGGCGAACTCTTTCCCGGCCTTCAGGAAAGATTTAGAAAATAATTATTTTTGTATGATCCAGGCCACTGTAGATTAACTCTATGGTGGCTAATTTTTTTAGTGCGGCAGTTTTGGGTTTGGAAGCGAGGATTATAGAGGTGGAAGTTGATACTTCCAACGGTCTACCCGCCACTATTATAGTGGGGCTGGCCGGTACCTCAGTCCAGGAAAGCAGGGAGCGGGTAAAAGCCGCCATAAAGAATAGCGGAATGCGCTATCCGGTGAGCAGAATATCAATTAACCTGGCGCCGGCCCACTTGCCTAAACTGGGCACCCGTTATGATTTGCCTATTGCCGTGGGTATTTTAGTGGCGACAAAACAACTGGCGCTGAAAGGTGTGCGGCGGCCTTTATTGATTGGGGAACTTTCGTTGAGTGGCGCGGTGAAGGAAGTTAGCGGTGTAATTGCCACGGCATTGGCAGCGGCCCAGGCGGGTTTTAAAGAATTATTTGTTCCATGGGGCAACTACGAGGAAGCTCTTCTGGTAAGGAACATAAAGGTAATTCCGCTGAGCCACTTAAAACAACTTTTTAGTAATTTTGATTCTGAGTTCGAGAGTCCGCCAGCGCCCACCTCTATTTATAAGCAGCGAGCCAACAATGAGGCGGAAATCGACTTTAAAAATATTGGCGGACAGTTGGTTGCGAAACGCGCGCTGGAAATTGCTGCCGCTGGTAACCATAATATAATTTTCTCTGGGCCGCCGGGAGCGGGAAAAACCATGCTGGCACGAAGTCTCGCAAAGATTATGCCGTCGCTTTCCGCGGACGAAGCTTTGGAGGTTACCAATATCAAGTCCGTCGCCGGGGAGTGGAACGGTCTATGTACCGCGCGTCCTTTCCGCGCTCCGCACCATACGGCTTCGTTTAGCACCATGGTGGGCGGTGGTACCGTTCTAAAACCGGGAGAAATTACATTGGCGCACAGAGGTGTTTTGTTCCTTGATGAACTTACGGAATATTCGAGAACCGTATTGGAATCCATGCGGCAACCCATTGAAGAAGGGTTCGTTAATTTAACGCGCTCACACTATACCGTGAAATTCCCCAGCGAATTTTTGCTGGTTGCGGCGTATAACCCATGTCCATGCGGATACCATGGTGATGGAAGCCCGAGGTGCCAATGCGCGGCCCGTGAAATAGTACGATACCAGAAAAAAATATCGGGGCCGTTGTTGGACCGGATAGATTTGAGGGTAAAAATTAACAGGGTCGAGTTTCAGGAAATTAGCATGGGTGGGGAGACAGCAACGGGAGATTTCAGTGAAACAGTGCGGAAACGTGTGGTAAAATCCCGGCAGCTGCAAAGGGGAAGGTACGGAATTGGCAAATTAAATTCTCGCATGAGCAACGATGATATCAATTGCTTTGTCAAATTAGACCAGGCGGGGAGCAACCTAATGCGAAAAGCGGCGGAAAAGTATTTATTGTCCGCGCGTGCCGTAATGAGGACCCATAAGGTCGCCCGCACTATTGCGGATCTGGCGGGCAGCGAGGTAATTGGCGCCGAGCATGTCGCCGAAGCCCTTTATTTTCGGTTGGGAGAGTAAAAGAAAGTATTGTATAATAGTGTCATGAATAAAAAAGTCCGTAAGGCAATTATCCCGGCAGCCGGGTTCGGCACGCGGTTTCTCCCCGCCACCAAGGCCCAGCCCAAAGAAATGCTGCCCGTGGTTGATAAGCCTATCATCCAATACGTAGTAGAAGACGCAGTTAAGGCAGGCATCCAGGACATTATCATCGTCAGTGGCTGGCATAAGCGCAATATTGAGGACCATTTTGACTATCCTTTTGAGTTGGAACAGCGTTTGGAAGCGGCCGGAAAGCAAAAGGAACTGGATGAGATCCGCCGGATCTCCAACATGGCTAATTTTTACTTCCTTCGCCAAAAAGGGCCTATGGGCAACGCCACCCCAATTTGGAACGCTAGGCATATAATTGGCGACGAGCCCTTCCTGGTTTTGTGGGGTGATGATTTCTTTGAAGCCAGTCCTTCACGCTGTGAGCAACTCATTAGTACTTACGAAGAATTCGGTGGTAGCGCGGTGCTGGCGGGAATCAAGGCGTTCAATCCCGAGGACTACGGCCGTTATGGCTATGTTGCGGGCGAAGAAGTTAAGGACGGCACTATTAAAATTGATGAGATTGTTGAAAAGCCAGGAAAGCCCTTAGACCGAAACCATTATGCACTTTCGGGCGCGTTGTATGAACCGGATGTATTCCCGGCAATTGAAGAAGCTATGGCGAAGTTAAAAAGCGGCGCGCTGACTGGAGAGAATGGTTACTTCAATGCGGTGGAAATCATGCTGCAGCAGGGAAAGACATGTTACGCTACCGAAATTAAGAACGGCCAATACTATGACTGCGGTAACAAATTGGAATACTTGAAAGCGGTAGTGGAATTCGGTTTGAAGCACAACGAGCTAAATAAAGACTTTTCCGATTACTTAAAACAGCTACCACTTTAACCTGAAACTTAAACCAAAATAAACAACAATGAAAAAAATAAGTTTTGCAAAATCGTTTACTCGTCTCGCCGCCATGCTTGCGTTGGTCGCTGTGGTTGGCGTGGGTTGCGGTACTAAAATTGGCCCGACTTCAAAGGAAGTTAAACTGACTATTTGGAAGCCCTTTGTATCAGAAGAATACATGCACGTCTTGACGGATGAATACACCAAGCTTCACCCTAACGTGTCTTTTGAATATAAGTCGCCGGACATCAACAATTACGAAAGCGATTTGCTGAATGCTTTGGCTGCCGGTAACGGTCCCGATATTTTTTCCATCAACAATACCTGGCTGCCTAAATATATAGATAAGATCACCGCTGCGAAGGATACCCAATTCTCCTACAAGGAATTCCACGATAATTTTGTTGATGTTGTGGTAAAGGATTTCAGTAAGGACCAAAAAGTTTACGGGACCGCGCTTTCAGTTGATTCCCTGGCCCTCTACTATAATAAGGACATTTTGGGTACGGTCGGAATTGTTGCCCCACCCAAAACATGGGCGGAGCTGCAGGGCGATGTCAGGAAAATTGCGCGTCAGGACCAAACTGGTTACTTTTCACGCAGTGGCGTGGCCCTGGGAACCAGCTCTAATATTAACCGCGCACAGGATATTGTGGCGTTGTTTATGCTTCAGGCGGGTTCGATCCCTTGGTCGGCGGATGGCCTAAGTCCAAAGTTTAATAGCCCAGAGGGCCGGACTGCCTTAAGGTTTTATACATCATTTGCTACTCCCTCAAACGATAACTACTCCTGGAACCTGCGCAGTGACTATTCCATTGATGCCTTTGCGAATGGGCGCACTGCTTTCCTTTACAGTTACACTTACGCCCGACAACAGATTATCGCCAAATCACCAAACCTGAATTTTGATGTTGCACCGGTGCCACAGTACAATTTAGACGGTAACTCGGTTAATTTTGCCAATTACTTCGGCGAAGTGGTGAGCAAACAGAGTCCTAACGCGGATACCGCTTGGGATTTCCTGCATTTTGCCACCACTAAAGATGCGCTGGATAAATACTACGCCAAGTCCAAAGTTCCTTCATCCCGCCGTGATTTAATTGCCCTACAGATACCGGATTTGGAAATCGGGGTTTTTGCCAACGCCAACTTAACAGCCAAATCTTTCTACAAGCCCGATGAAGCCAAGATGAATGATATTCTCAACAAGATGATTGATGCTGTTATCTTGAATAATAAATCCGTTGATGAGGCTTTGGGACAGGCAGAAAACCAAGCCAGCACCCTTGTCCGGCGTTAGAAATTAATAAACTCAATTAATATGATAAAAAAATATAAACAGAGTTTACTTTTGGGGTTAGTAGCACTTATAGTGTTTAGCGGGTCTTACTTTGCCACACGTCCCCATGCGGCCCAAGCTTGTACCGGCCCAGGCGATCTGGTAATAGGGCTTAATATCATTCCCGCGGTAGCTGAGGAAGAAACCACTCCTGTTGAATATAGCTACAGCTTAGCAGCAAAAAATTGTACCAAGGGAGCGGCAGCCGAAGCGGAATTATCCAAGCTGCAATGGTACGTGATCATAGACTCGGGTAGCGTAAATACTCATTATCTCGAGATGAGCGCGCCAGGAAACAAATGGACATATGACACAAAGTCCAAAGTATATTACATAGTCAAAAGCGTAACTTATCCTTTTAATCATTTTCAAGTAGGCGGCAGAATAATCATGCATCCGGAAGTAATAAGTTCCGACAATCCTTCCGTTATTCTGCATAAGGGAGAAACAGCCACGGTAGAGAAAGCGGGTACCCCACCTATTAACAACACCCCGGCTAACAATGCTCCTGGCAATGGCTGTACCGGTGAAGGTTGCGGTAATGTGAGCAATTCGGATTTCGACAAAAATGTGGGTTCGCTCAATAATCCAATCAATATAGACACATTTCCGGAGTTGGTGGTGTGGGTACTGCGAGGATTCTTTTTTCTAATTGGCTTGATGGCGTTGTTGGTTATAGTCATCGGCGGTGTTCGCTTGGTCTTCTCTCAGGGCAATCAGGAGTCTATCACTAAGGGTAAGCAGACCATAATCTGGGCGATTGCCGGTTTGATAGTTGCACTAATGGCATACAGCCTGGTGTCCGTTGTCCAAAACTTACTTTCAAAGTAATGCAAGCAAAACTTCTCATTACTACTTTTTTGGTGTTAGTCTTCACTTTACTTTCGACAAGCTTCTTGCCACTTCCGGCTTTAGCTGCCTCAGGAGGCTGTGACAAGCTGAAGGGCACGTTTGATAAGTACGGCGGAGAGTTTTCGAATGTCACCGACACCCTCCCCCAATACTGTACCGCAGTTGGTCTGATCCGCTACATCCTAAACATCATTTTCCTTCTGATCGGTGGTGGAACCATGATTATGATTATTGTTGGCGGTTACCGCTACATTACTTCGGCTGGTAACCAGGAACAGGCTGACGCCGGAAAGCAAACCGTGCTCTACGCGGTGATTGGACTTGCGGTAGCCATGATGGCCGCGGCATTGGTAAATATTGTTATCAATCTGTTTGTTAACGGCAAAGCGTTTTGAAAATCGCGGGAAATATGGTACGATTTTATCAGTGATTTTTGAACTAGCCATCCTTCATAAGCCTATACCCGCAGGCTTATGTAATCCCGGAAGGGGGTGAAACAATTGAAACAACTTCTAAAAAAGACAAATTGGTTAGTAGTAGCTCAGATGGTGGTAGTAATGGTTATCGCCCTTGCTCCATTCGCTTTTAGCGGCCACGCTACAGCTCAGACCCCTTACATCAACAACTTTACCAACCAGTGTCAGGGTACCGGGGTTCGTTGTGACCAAAACGTTGATTTGCCTAGTCTCTTTAAGACTATCATCAACTATGCCCTGGGTATCGCGTTCTTCGTTGCTGTTATTTATTTGATCTACGGCGGCTTCCTGTACATTACATCCGCTGGTAACGAGGAGTCTGCTGAAAAAGGGAAGAATGCTATTGTTTACTCCCTTATTGGTATAGTGGTTATTGTATTATCTTTCGTAATTGTCAGTGCTGTTTACCGCTTCGTGGCAAACAACACCTAGCCCTGTCCCGCACTCTGTGCGGGTCAGTCTCGGCTGGCCAAACATTTGGCCCGCTGGGATTGAAACCCATGACTACACAAAAAACTTTCCGCAAAGCCATCTTGTTCATCGCTGCCCTTATGGCCAGCTTTTCTGTTTTGCTCGTTGCTCCAGCTTTGAGCCATGCTGACGGCGTGGGTGACGGGCTAAACCAGTTAAAAAACTCTACCGGCAATTCTTATCCCAACACTGTTTTCTCTGGCAAAACGCCAGCAGAAATTTTTGGCCAGATTATTAATATTGCCCTTGGTATTGCTTTCGCCGTCGCGGTTATTATGGTCATCTACGGTGGTTACCAGTACATCACTTCCGCGGGCAATGAGGAAAAAGCCACAGCCGGCCGGCAAACTTTGATTTATGCTTTAATTGGTTTGGTTATTGTGTTGTTGTCGTTTGTCATAGTTAACGCTGTTCTTACTTTCGTCCGCAACGGTGCCAACGGAACAGGCGGAGGTGGAAATGGCACTGTTAACACCAACAATG
This sequence comes from uncultured Candidatus Saccharibacteria bacterium, assembly GCA_964416765.1. Lineage (GTDB taxonomy): Bacteria > Patescibacteriota > Doudnabacteria > UBA920 > UBA920 > CAYQEU01. The sequence goes on along the minus strand of CAYQEU010000002.1, from coordinate 74,949 downwards.
GCGGCGGTAATAACAGCGGTGGCAACAGCAATAATGGAAACGGCACTGCTTGCGGTGGCGTAGGACAACCTCCTTGTATTTAAAAACATATGAAAAAGAATTTCTCGCTTCAAAATATATATAGTGCCATAGTGGTAAGCTTTTTGATGCTGATGAGCGCGGCTAGCCTTGCCCCCGCCCTGGTTCATGCTGATCCGCCAGACAACAATGGCGGCACTACGTCTTCAGGGGATTGCGGTGAATTTGAACAGGCTGGCCCTCTTTGTTTGCCAAAAAATCCCATTAATGGCGGGAATAATTCCCTGGTCGGCCAAACTACAGCCACCGGCCTCATAGCCATGATAGTTAAGTACATGCTCTACTTTGCCGGCATAATCGCGGTGGTATTTGTTATCATCGGTGGCTACTATTACATTACAGCCCGCGGCAACGAGGAACAGGCCACCAAAGGACGGCAAACTCTCGTATATGCCTTGATTGGCGTTGCGATAGTCATACTTTCTTACGTGATAGTTTCCGCTTTGACTAAGCAGTTAACCTCCAATATCTAGCCAAAACAAGACAAAACCGGCCTAGTCCGGTTTTTTGTTTTGTGTTAAAATTGATCTTACTTTGCCGAAGTGGCGGAATTGGCATACGCACTAGCCTTAGGAGCTAGCGCCGGCAACGGCTTGTGGGTTCAAGTCCCACCTTCGGCACCACTAGATACATTATTAAGACCGCATATTCATGGGAAAAATTGTTAGACAAATAATATTCGTGCTCATTGGTTTTCTCGTTCTGTTCGGAATTTATGCCGCGCTAACCAGCAAAGGCGATGTAAAATCCACCTCGTTGTCTGAAGTCCGCGACTTGGTTGACCAGGAAAAAATCAGCTCCATTACCGTTGAACCGAATGACATTATTGCTGAACGCAGAGACACCAAGGAAAAACTCCAGGCTACCATTGGGGCTAACACCCAGATCCCGCAGTTTTTCAAGGACAATGGCATTAGCCAGGAAAAAATTTCCAAGGTCAATATTGAATTTAAGAACAGCAGCACCGCGGGCGCCATTGCGGGACAAATCTTGCCTTTCATCCTTCCTTTGATTGTGATCGGCTTGTTTATATATTTCCTTATGCGCCAGGTGCAAGGCACCAACAACCGCGCGTTGACCTTCGGCCAAAGTTCCGCCCGTTTGAATGATGAACGAAAAAACCAGGTTCGCTTTGCTGACGTTGCCGGCAGTGCCGAAGCTAAGGAAGAATTGAGCGAAATAGTAGACTTCCTAAAGTATCCACAAAAGTTCTTGGCCTTAGGCGCCAAAATTCCGAAAGGCGTTTTATTGCTGGGCAGTCCTGGTGTTGGTAAGACGTTGCTTTCCCGCGCCGTCGCCGGTGAAGCGAACGTGCCGTTCTTCCATATTTCCGGTTCTGAGTTCGTGGAAATGTTCGTTGGTGTTGGTGCCAGCCGTGTCCGCGACTTATTTAAGCGCGCCAAGAAGAACGCCCCTTGTATTGTTTTCATAGATGAAATTGATGCAGTCGGCCGCCAGCGCGGTACGGGTCTTGGCGGAGGGCATGACGAACGCGAGCAAACCCTGAACCAAATTTTGGTTGAGATGGATGGGTTTGAAACCGACACTAACATTATCGTTATTGCAGCCACTAACCGTCCTGACGTACTGGATCCGGCTCTGCTTCGCCCCGGCCGTTTTGACCGACAGGTGGTTTTGGACCTCCCTGACATCAAAGACCGTGAAGCGATTTTGAAAGTCCACGTTCGCCGCAAGCCGCTAGCCAAAGACGTGGACCTGCATAAGATTGCCGAGCGCACTCCTGGCTTCTCCGGTGCTGATTTGGCCAACTTGATTAACGAAGGCGCTATTCTGGCTGCCCGCGCCAACAGGAAAGAAATTGGGAACGAAGAACTACGTGAAGCGATTGAAAAAGTCATGCTGGGTCCACAGCGCAAGAGCCATATCCTTTCCGCCAAGGAGAAGGAAGTTACGGCTTACCACGAAGGGGGACATGCCTTGGTTGGTTCCGTATTGCCTTTCTCTGACCCGGTCCACAAGGTCACTATTCTTTCCCGCGGCCGTGCCGCTGGTTACACCATGAAGCTCCCGGTTGAAGACAAGCATATGAACACAAAATCCAGTTTCCTTGATGAAATAGCCGCTTTATTGGGCGGATATGCCGCCGAACGCCTGGTCTTTAATGAACTCACTACCGGTGCCAGCAACGACATTAAGGTTGCCACTAACCTGGCCCGCCGCTTGGTTACCGCGTATGGCATGAGCGACGCGCTCGGCCCGGTTACATTAGGCGAATCGCATGAAATGGTGTTCCTGGGCAAAGACCTGGGTGAACAGCGCAACTATAGCGAAGAAGTGGCCAAGTCCATCGACGCCGAAGTTAAACGCATCATGACCGAAGGTTATCAGCGCGCCACCGAAATTTTAACCAAGCATCGTAATTACCTGGATACCATTGCCCAGCGCCTGATCAAGGAAGAAACCTTGGAACAGGACCAATTCGCGGAAATTGTTAAAGATATTCTTCCCGACGAAAAAAAGAAGCAGGATTTCGCGCCGGTTCTCGACGAAGAAACGGTAGCCGACTAAGGCAACTGACCTAAAACAAAAAACTTGATCGACTATTCCAAAATTGCAGCCACAGCAATTCGGGTTACCATTAATAACCCGTTGCTGTGGTTTTTTGGAATTTTTTTGGCGGGAGGTTTTAATTTCAACTGGCTGTTTTTATCCCACTCCGGCTTTTCGCATACGGGCCGGTGGGCTATGCAGTTTTGGCGGGGCTCGCTGTCTGACCCAGACAGATTCATTTGGCAGTGGGTAGTTTTCGTGATCGCTATTATTATTGGGTGGGTAATTCTCAATTGGGTAAAAATTGTCTTTATCTATAACGTAGCCGACTTGCTGAACGTGCAACGCTTGGGAAAAAAGCTCGACGACCAGGAACTAACTATCTGGCGGCAGCAGAAGAAATTGTTCCGCTTCGGCAGAAGGTCATTGCCGACTGTACTGGGAGTCAGTATTTTCGTCGCCTTGTCCCAGGGGATAGTGAGCTCGGTATTATCAGGGCCATTATTATGGCAGAGGTACATCGCGCCAATTCCCGCCATGGTGGTGCTGGGTACGGGACTGTTTATTTTGTTTATGCTATTGTTTTCCCTGTTGAATTTTTTTGGAGCGGCCTATGCCGTCTTGTATCAACAGCGTTTCCATGATGCTTTGACGACAGCCAGTCGGCTAATTCGCCAGCACCTAAAGCAACTCTTTGTGACTTGTGTACTGCTCTTGGCAATTTACACCGCGGGAGTGGTAGCGGGACTTGAAGTGGCCAATGCCGCTCGCGCGGTTTTCACTCACGTGGGTCCGCAATTCGACTCCTTGAACGTCTGGCACGGCTATGCTTCCCAGCCCGATGTGATTGGCGTCTTGTTCCTGGTCTGGTTGGGCTTCCTGAACGCAGTCTTTAATGTGGGATTGTTCCTATTTTTCCATCACTTTGTAAAACCTACTAAACTCGTGCCGGAAAAGGGGGTAACCGAGAGTTTGTTGCTAAAAGTTTCGGTAGACAAAACCGCCTAAATATAGTAGAATATTGAGGATTTCCTAGCTTTTAGGACGATTAGCTCAGTTGGTTAGAGCGTTCCCTTGACGTGGGAAAGGTCAGTGGTCCGAATCCACTATCGTCCACCAGCCGCCATATGCCTCTTTGGCAAAACTTGCAATGGGACTTCGTAACATTGCGCGCTTTGCCGAAAAGGATTATGGCCGAACTCCGTTAACCAAAGCCAATGGCTATAAACCAAGAAACCCTAGAGGGTATCCTCGGCACCAAAATCAACAACCCGGATTTATATATTTCCGCTTTTACCCACCGGTCTTATCTCAATGAGAACCGGACTTTTCATTTGCCGCATAACGAACGGTTGGAATTTTTGGGTGACGCGGTTTTGGAAATCATCGCCACCGAGTACTTGTACAAGAATTACGAACACTCGGAAGGCGAACTTACTAACTTCCGCAGCGCGCTGGTTAATTACAAAATGCTTTCCTCAATTGCCAGCCGTCTGGGCTTGGAACAGTTCTTGTTAATGTCCAAAGGTGAGGCCAGGGATACCGGACGCGCCCGTCAGGTGATTTTGGCCAACTGCATTGAGGCGGTTATTGGCGCGCTGTATCTGGACGCCGGATACGAAGCCACGCAGAAGTTTGTCGAAAAGGAAATTCTGGTGGAACTTCCGCAAATCATTGAAGGTGGTACTTACCTCGATCCCAAAAGCAAACTGCAGGAACTGGTCCAGGAGAAGAGGGGTGTCACCCCGACTTATGGCGTTGTTTCAGAAAGCGGCCCTGACCATAATAAAGTATTCGTAGTCGCGGCATTTATGGACACCACTGAAATTGGCCGAGGTGAAGGCCCGTCAAAACAGGAAGCAGAAATTGTGGCCGCGCAAAACGCACTTGACCGCTTCAACCAAACCGAACCAAAACAAAACTAACACATGTACCTCAAACGTTTAGAAATACAAGGGTTTAAATCATTCGCGAAAAAAACTACATTAGAGTTCCAGCCCGGCGTAACTTCCATAGTCGGCCCTAACGGCAGCGGCAAAAGTAATATTGCCGACTGTCTTCGTTGGGTTTTGGGGGAGCAGAGCAGCAAGCTCATGCGCGGGAAAAAGAGTGAGGATGTAATCTTCGCCGGTTCCGACAAACGCACCCGAATGAACTTTGCCGAAGTTTTTACTACTTTCGACAACCATGACCACAAAATTCCCCTAGACGCCGCTGAAGTCAGCATTGGTCGCCGCATTTACCGCAACGGGGACAGTGAGTATCTGATAAACGGGGCCAAGGTTCGATTATTAGACATTGTTGATTTGGTATTAAAATCTAATATCGGAACTTCCCGCTACACTGTTATCGGCCAGGGTACCATAGACCAAATGATTTTAGCCGGCCCCGCTGAAGTAAAGAATCTGATTGATGAAGCAAGCGGTGTAAAATCATACTACATTAAGCGGGAGCGCACCCTGCGGCGGTTGGAGCAGACCGCGCAAAACCTGATGCGCGCCGAAGACCTCATTGCCGAATTGGAACCACGGGTTAAGTCGCTTCGCCGTCAGGCCAAACGGATGGAAGCGCGCGAAACAATCCAGGTGGAACTGCGCTCGTACCAAAAACAATTTCTTGGCCACAGCTACTGGCAGGTGAAGCATGAGCTCGACGTGGTTAATAAGGAACTGGAACAGAACCTCAATGATCGCACCGCGTTGGAAGCCGAAATCGCCGGTTATTTGAGTAACATGGAGCAGCTGGAAAAAGACCGGACCGAGGAGTTAAAGAAGTACCAGAACGAACAAGCTGAACTGCAAAAATTACAGGGCGAAAAAAATGCCTTGCTTGAGAACCTGAGTTTGGTTCGGGGAAAGATGCAAAGCCAAAAAAGCGGTGTTGGGGACACCGACACTTTGCGCGTGGAAGAGCATACCATAACCCAGAAAATTGCTGAGCTCGAAAAACAATTGAAATCAGAAAAAGAAAACCAAGCTAATCTGTCCGAGCGTTTGCAGCAACAGCGCCGCCAGGTGGAAGAGATGAACGCCTCAATTGAAAAGACCTATCGTGAACTAAGCGCCCCCACTGGCCAGGGCTTGGACTCGCTTCAGCTTGAACTTTCTTTACTCGACCAAAAGATGAGCGAGTTCTGGGACCGCTTGCCATCCATGTCCGATGTTTCCACGGTTATGTCCGCCAGCGAAAGTCTGCGCCACCAGTGGCGGAAGTTTTTCAACACCGCGAAAGCGATTGGCGACACCAGCCGGCGCGGCGCAGAGCTGCAATCAACTTTGCAGCAGCTGACCACGCAAAAGGAAACCTTAACCGCCAGCCTAAACCAGTTGTCCGTGGAACAGTCCAAGGCCGGGGTTACCACCGATTTCCTCGCCCAGCAACTTAAAGGGCTAGAACAAGAAAAACTTCGTTTGGAACTGGAATTGAAACAAGCTGGCAGTACCTCTTCTGGGGATTTTTTGGAAAAGATGGTCGCGGAAGAAAAATCCATCCAGGCCAAAGTTGATGACGTCACTAGCCGTATTGAGAATGTCCAGAAAACCCTGTCAGGATTGTACGAAGCCGAGAATAAATTTAAAGTTTTCCTGGCCGATCAGGACCAGGCTTTCCGCTCTGCCAGTTCCAAAGTCAATTCGGTCCGCGACAAAGAAGGCGGCATCCAGATCCAAAAAGCCAAAAAAGAAGCTGCTTTAGAGGTTATTAGCACGGAACTGCGCCAGGCGTTGGGTGAAGAAGGTCTGCGCGAAGTCGCTCAGCACCCTATTACCCAAGTTGAACCGGGCTTGCACGAAAAAATTGAAAAGTTGAAGCATCAGTTGGAATTGATCGGCGGCATTGATGAATTAACCATGCAGGAATACCGCGAAACTGAAGAACGCTACACTTCCCTGACCGGGCAGGTTAATGACCTTAAAAAAGCCATTGAGGATTTGAAAGCCGTTATGGACGAGCTTGATGTCCATATCAAAACCGCGTTCAACGAAGCGTTTAAGGGAGTGCAGGACAAGTTCGAACAATATTTCCGAACTTTGTTTAACGGCGGCCGCGCTTACCTTTCTTTGGTGCGCAGTGGCGAGGAAAAAACTGAAGCGGAAGAAGCTGAGGAGGAAGCGGAAGATAACGCCGACACGGCAAACGACACCATGCGTCCGGAAGAAAAACTTGTCGCTAAATACGAAAAGGGCACCATGAATGTTTCCGGGGTTGAAATAAAAGCCACGCCTCCAGGGAAAAAACTTGCCACCATCCAGGCATTGTCCGGCGGGGAAAGGGCATTGACTTCCATTGCGTTGCTTTGTTCTTTGCTCGCGTGCTTCCCATCACCGTTTGTAGTTTTGGATGAAGTCGATGCCGCGCTCGACGAAGCGAACACAATCCGTTTTGGCCAAATCCTAGGCACACTGTCACACCAAACCCAGTTCATTACCATCACCCATAACCGTGAAACCATGGCGCAGTCCGCCATGCTTTACGGAGTGACCATGGGAGATGACGGCGTATCAAAACTTCTATCAATTAAGTTTGACCAGGCAACAGCCTTTGCGAAATAATGCTTGCACATATAATCTCCGTTCTCACAAATTTTATTATCCAGGTTATTTCCACCGGCGGATACTTCGGCGTCGGCTTGCTCATGGCCATTGAGTCCGCCGCGATTCCTTTGCCGTCGGAAATTATTATGCCGTTCGCTGGCTTCCTGGTTAGCGAAGGACGTTTTAGTTTGATAGGCGTTTCTCTGGCGGGTGGGTTAGGTTCAGCCGCTGGTGCCGCGGTGACTTACGCCATCGGTAGATGGGGCGGCCGCCCTTTGGTAGAGCGCTACGGAAAGTATGTTTTGATTTCAGAGCACGACCTCGAGTTGTCCGACCGTTTCTTTGCCCGGTTTGGCATGTTGTCGTCTTTCATCGGCCGCATGTTGCCGGTCGTCCGAACTTTTATTTCTATCCCGGCCGGAATCGCGAAAGTAAACTTCGGAAAATTTATTTTATACTCATTCCTCGGCTCGGTTATCTGGAGCTATGCCCTGGCTTACCTTGGGATGAAGCTCGGCCCGGAATGGATTAGCTTGCGGGAACGGTTTCATGGTTTGGACTACGCCCTTGTTGCTTTGATAGTTTTGGGTGCTATTTTCTGGGTAATTCGCCATTTCCGGCACCGGTCATCATCAAAAAAGGCCTAATTTTAGGCTATCCTTGACCAAAAAGGCCGTAAATGCTAGAATATCAAAGCTAATTATTCATATTTTCTAAGTTTTAGATGTTAACTCTCCGTTTACAACGCGCAGGAAGCAAGAACAAGCCAGAATTCCGTATTGTTTTGGCGCAACGTGAAGCTGCCGCCAACAAGAAATTCGTAGAAATCCTCGGTAACTACAACCCTCGCACCAAAGCTTTCTCCATCAAGGATGAAGCCCGCTTAAAGTACTGGGTGGAACAGCATGTAGCGATTTCCCCGACTTTAAACAACCTTCTGATTAGCAAGAATTTGCTAAATTCCTCTAAATTAAGAGCTTTTAATGTGCCGACTAAGGTAAAGGCAAAACGCGCCGAGGAAGAAGCCAAAGCCAAGGCAGAGGCCGAAGCCCAAGCTGCCGCTGCAGCCGAAGCTGAAACTGCCCAGTCTGAAGCTCCTACTGAGGAAGAAGCTGCTGAAACAACTGAAGAAGCCGCCCCAGAAACCTCCGCAGAAGAGCCCAAAACTGAAACCCCGGAAGAAACTCCAGCAGAATAAACCACCATGATACGACAAAGCCCGCGCAAAATAGTGCGGGCTTTTTGATTTTTTCTGATAAATGTGCTAAAATAAAGATAAGATAAATTTTGTTCGAAACAAAAAGTAATAAATAATAAAATATATGGATCCAAATCACCATGGACGCAAAATAGTATGGCTATTTGTCGCAGTTGGCGCTCTTGCCATTTTTACTATCTCTATCGTTGCCTTAGTTAGCTCAAGGCAGCCTGGCAATATGGGGAATCCTGGCAATGACCAGGCTAACGCCAATAGTGCCCCAGCCCAGCCCGTAGTCACCCAGGTTGACTCAGGCAAGAGCCCAGACTACTTCCCGGCTGATCTTCCTTCAGAAGCCGGCGCCGAAGTAGTAAAGAACTACAACACTACTACTCCTGACGGACGCAAGCTTGGTACCCGAGTATACGTGACCAAGAAGTCAGTGGACGAAAACTATTCCGCGTTCCAGTCCTACTTCCAGAAAGCCGGTTGGACCGTAACCGCCGCTCCGGCAGTAAAGGGTTCCACCAGCAAGACTATGTTGGCTACCAAATCTAACATGCAGGTGCAGGTAACTATTGGGGATGACCCGGTTGCCAAAGCCAAGACAGTGGCGATTATCTTCACTGAACTCGCCAAGTAGTTTCCTCTAAATCAGTCATCAGCAAATTCATGAAACAAATCCGCAAAATTTTTACTTCACGGATGAAAGTGCTGGCATTCGCGGGCGTGGCCCTGGCCTTGGCATTTTCTTTCGGTAACTTATGGAAGGTACAACAGGCCGCAGCGGACCAAACCGCGCCCGTCATTTACATCCAGTATGGTGACGGCCGCAATACCGGCCCGAGTTTGCCAGGTGACTGTTACCACCAAGTTGCAGGCGAAGGAACTTCAACTACTGACGGCAATGACCCTGACTGTCTCCGGGTCCGAATTGCCAACCCGGATACTTACACCCAGGATTTCCAGTTTTGTTTATGGTACAACGGCCAGCAAAGCTGCAGCCGCTGGGCCAGCGAAAGCCAAGGCTACCCGGCTTCTATTAACGGAACTATTTCCGGCAACCATGGTGGCAACTTAGCGGGTACCATGTCCGTTCAGGTTAACACCAGGCCAGTCACTGATAGCGGGCTTCCGGCTGGGACTACTTTTAGCGGAGTCAGTGCCGGTGTGGCATTGGCCTACCAGCGGGATTATAACGGTTGCGGCTCTTCATCCGGTGTTGCCTTGAGTCCAGCCAACTCGGCTAGTCCTTCCGGTTGGGCTTATGGGGCCCAGCGCGATAACGACCCCGGTTGCTTCGGCGCTTACTTGCAGGTAGGTTCTGTTAATATTCCACCCGATGCTAACTACATCAGTACCACAATCCCCACAGCCCAACTCGCTACTTCCACCGCTTATAACAACAACTACAACATTGTTTTTGAAAACCGCGGTGTGCAGTGGAACGCTGACAAGACCGTCCGGCCTTTGGACGGCCACTGTGTTAGCCAGGATGAAGGCGGTCCATTTGATTATTCTACCGGTGCAACCTGTAATGACTACCAAATTTTATCTTCCGATCGTTACCGCTTAATTCGTCTGGGTAACGTGGGAAGCTCTGGTGTCCAGGTACGTTCCCAACAGCTTCGTTCCAACAGTAACGATGTGACTTACAATGGGTCAAGCTATGTTTATTCTGGACCAGCTACTACTATTCCGGAAAATACCAGTCCCGCCAGCGCCACACCCGACAACACTATCCCATTCTTTATCCGTCAGAATGTAGCTTTTCACGAAGAAACATATACAGAAGAAATTTGTGAACCTGGCGGCGGTGAGAATCCTGGGGGTGGACCATATCAACCACCCGTCGTGAACAATACCGGCGCTTTGCAAAAGATTGCTGGGTCAATTCTAAATTTCCTTGTTCCAACGGCCCAAGCCCGTCCTATAGATCCAGGCGATACATGTCACTATGTTACTACGACCATAATAGTTGCCAACTACACCCCGCCCTATTCGAGCGTCCATTTTGGCCAACAGGGGCAGTTTGCGCCCGTTAACATTACTACTCCCAGCACCGGCGGAACTTACACCCTTCAATTTAAATTAGTAGATTTGCAGAGTCATACCGTGTTCGGCCAGCCAGGCAACATCCCGGTTAACGTTCAGGGACAGCCCATCCCTCTGGATGCAACCATGACCGCCACTTCTCCTGTTTCAGCGGGGCAGTCCACCCACTTAGTGTGGGGCTCAACTAATGCTGATTCATGTAGGCAGTTTGTCCAGGCTCCGGGCGCGCCGAGCTATACCGAATTGACTGGCGCTCCGTATGGCAGCACTAGCGGTGCCTCCGATTACTCGATTGCCCAAATAGGGACGTACAGTTTCCTGAACCAATGTGTCAGTGCTACTGCCACTCCTCCCCAACGAGACGCTGTAGCCACTGTTATATCCAATTCAGTTAACTTGGACGCGACCATAACTTCCCCAGCGAACATAAATAACTTGGGAACAGCTAATGTTAGTTGGGATTCACCAAACCCAGCTCCTGGTACTACCTGCCAACAGTGGTATGTGACTCCTTCCAGTCAGACCGTTCAAATTGGTACTTCCCTCCACAGCTCATTCGTGACCAATCCATTACCAGGGCCGGGAGACTACACTTTTTACAACCAGTGTACCAACTCTAACGCTTCTCCAACCCAGCGAACCGCGACTTCGGTAACCCATGTGGCTGCCCCGTCGCCGCTGGATTGTTCCCTTACCGCAAATCCAGCTTCGCCAATTCCATACAACACCAGCACAACACTAACCTGGTCCGCGCCAAACTCACAGACTACCCAAATCTACCGTGAGCAGACCCTTAACGCGGGAGATTGGGTTCCGATTTCGGGAGCTACGGGCAATAGCGGTAGTGTTCAATCGGCGCTTTTGACTTCCACTACCCGGTACCTTTGCCAGGCCAACGCCACCAATACTACCCCGACCCAAGTAAATACCATAATTACCATCCAGGTACAGGCCGCGCTTCCTTTGGATGCGTGGTTAACCCGAACATCCCCGGTTAATGTAGGACAAAATACCAATCTGGTTTGGGGTTCCACCAACGCCGCCACTTGCCAAGTGTATTGGGAAGACGGCTTTGATACTGGAGAATGGGTACCCATCAATGGGGCTAACACTGTAAATGGCGACATTTCCTACGGGCCATTTAACGCGGCAGGCAGTTATCGCTTCCTGGGCTACTGTGAAAACCCCAACACCACCCCAACCTCCGCTTCAGCAATAGTAACTGTGGTAGTTAATAATGTGGTGGCTCCCAACCCGCCACAGCGAGTGAATATAGACGTTTCTGTTTGTGAACAGGCGACCATAACCTGGCAGCGCCCGCGTGGTCTCCAGACCGTTACAGGGTACTATGTTTACCGTTCTACTGATGGTTCAACCTGGCAGCGAATTACCGGCTCGCCGTTAGATCCTTCAACTTTCTCCTACGTTGATCATCCGCCGATAGGAAACTACTACTACGCGGTAACTGCCTTGAATGGAGCGGCTGAATCGGCTAAAGCAAGTGCCGGTCCGGCTAACGTCAGGGCCTGTGTGGTTGACCTGTCTACTTCCGACAAGGATATCACCGCGGCCAGCCCGAATAACATTACCTCCACTGTCATACCTTGTAACGCGGTTTCCGACCCGGTAACTTTGCAGGGCGGCAAGTCATTCAAGGTTAACGACATTGTGACCTTCCGCATCAATATTTGTAACACTGGAGACCGGGCAGCCACTGCCGTCCAAGTCACGGATACCTTGTCTAACTTGTCTAACCCGGGCAACTTCACCTATTCGGGGTGTGCCAGCGGTTCGGCAACCATAGCCAAGGGTGGCGCGATTAACATCACCGTGGGTGATGTTGCGCCAAGCTCCACTTGCAGTATTTCCTTTACCGCGACCGTTACCAAGCCGGCCTCAGGCTCAATCTACCGATTCCAAAACATCGGAGATATTAAACCGAGCAACTTCCCCAATAAGCGCGTAATTACTCCGGCCTATCTGTTTACCGACGTATCCGGCAATCCGGATCGCCAGGAAATCGCGCCATAATTGACAGCAACACGCCGCTTCCGTATAATCATTTCAGTTAGATAAATTACAGAAAGGTCGAAGAAAGCTTACCAAGCAAGAATCGAAAGATAATGGAACAAGATCAAGAATTTGTAGAGTACATTGTCAAAGCGTTAGTCGACAACCCACAAGACGTTAGGACCGAGAGAACCGTCGATGAAATGGGAGTATTAATTACCCTTTTCATCAACCCGGCTGATATGGGCCAGGTCATCGGTCGCATGGGTCAGACTGCCAAGGCTGTCCGCACTCTGCTCCGCGTTGTTGGCGCTAAGCACAAAGCTCGCGTTAACCTGAAGATCAACGAACCGGAAGGTTCCCATCGTGGCCATCACGGCGGCCAGAGTCATCACTCTGACAACCACATGTCCGACAATCATATGTCTGACAACAACATGTCCGAAGGCCAGGCAGAAATGTCCACCCCAACCGACAGTGGAATGGACGATGACGACGACTTCAAGCTCTAATCCCAAACATTTTAAAACCCGCGCCATAATGACGCGGGTTTTGTGTTACTATTTATCTGTATGAAAAAGACCACTAAACGGCTTAAGAAAGGCATAACCGTACTTACTTTGTTTCCGGAGTTCATCGCGGACTACGCCAAATTTGGTATTGTCCAGCGGGCCATAAAGAACGGGATCCTGAAGTTTGACGCTTTGTATCTCCGTAAATTTGGCCCGGACCGTCGGGGTACGGTGGATGACCGCCCATATGGCGGTGGCGTTGGTATGGTTCTCCGCGCTGATGTTTTGCATAAGGCAATTTCCACCTGGCGCAAGAAAAAACCCAAAGGCCGCGTAATTCTCATGACACCCCAGGGCAAGCCGTTTAAACAGGCTGACGCAAAGCGCTTGGTGAAATACGAAGACTTGTTGCTGGTGAGTGGCCGCTATGAAGGGTTTGATGAGCGCGTCAGTAAATTTGTGGATGAAGAGATTTCCCTCGGTGATTTTATCCTGATGGGGGGAGAGCTCCCGGCATTGGCAATTGCTGAAGCAGTTCTCCGGCTAGTCCCGGGAGTGTTAGGTAAAGACGAGTCTGCTGACGCGGAAAGTTTTAGTGAAGCCATGCTTGAATACCCCCAATACACCAAGCCGGAGATCTTAGCAGTGAATGGAAAAAAATACCGCGTCCCCAAAGTTCTGTTAACAGGCCACCATGCCAACATCAACCAATGGCGCGCGGGAGAAGCGCGTAAACGCACAGCCAAGCGCCGCCCCGACCTACTCAAATGATCAAGCATATCTTTAAAGTAGAAGAATTAAAGTCCCGGCTGGACAAGTTCCTGGCCGAACAGATCACGGACGTTTCCCGTTCGCAGCTGCAGCGCGACATTGAGGCCGGGTGCGTGTCTGTGAATGGGAAGTTGCAGGACAGTCCGAAGTTTGTGGTGCGCCTGGATGACAAGGTTGAGTATAAAAAATTGCCTGAAGAAAAACGGGTGCCCAAACCGATAGCGTTAAAAACGCTGTATAACAACCACGGCCTGTTAATCATAGACAAGCCTGCGGGGCTTTCCGTGCATGCTGGCGCTGGTGTTAAGGGCGACTCGTTAGCGGACATGCTTTTGTATAAATTCAAGGATATTCGCTTGGTGGGGGAAGAGGGTCGTTCCGGCATCGTGCACCGTTTGGATAAAGATACCTCCGGGGTTATCCTCATTGCCCTAACCCAGCCGGTATACGAATATCTCAAAGACGCCTTCGCGGAACGCCGGGTCAAAAAAGAATACCTGGCTCTGGTCCATGGCCGGGTCCCGGACCAGCATGGGACCATAGATTTGCCTATCGGCAAGAGCAAAACGGACTTTCGCAAGTACACTTCGAAGAACATGATTATGGCTAAACCTTCCTTGACGGAATATTGGGTAGTGGAATACCTTGACGATTACACCCTAATTCGTGTAAGATTACACACAGGTAGAACGCACCAGATTCGCGTTCACTTTTTGTCTAAAGGGTTTCCGCTAGTTGGTGACGCCCTCTACAGCACAAAGCCCGCCCAAAAACAGGCTAAAGAATTGGGTCTTCAACGCCAATTCCTTCATGCCAGAAGGATTGAAGTCCAGCTCCCGGATGGGACTTGGATAGAAGCCGAAAGCCCGCTGCCCGCAGATTTACGTGACGTTCTCACTAAACTCGGCAGCAAGAAAATTACCGCAATCTAAACAATAATTATGGCAATCGTAAAGAACCTCTCATCTACTAAATTACAAGAACTTCCCGAATTCAAAACCGGCTATGTGGTTAAGGTACACCAACGCATTAAGGAAGGCGGCAAGGAGCGTATCCAAATTTTCGAAGGTGTAGTTATTGCCCGCAAGGGCGGCACCGGCGCCAATGCCACTTTCATGGTCCGCAAGATCGCCAGCGGTGTAGGCGTAGAACGTATTTACCCTCTGCATTCGCCAAATATCGTTAAGCTTGAAATCGTCAAAGACGGCGATTCCAGAAAGTCCAAGCTTTACTATGTCCGTAAGCTTCGTGATAATGCTCCGCGTTATCGAAAAGCTACGGCTAAACCAGCCGCTAAGAAAGCCTCCAAATAGGAGGCTTTTATTTTTTGCCAAAATACCGCTTAATTGACCGGAACCCTGATTTGTGGTACTTTATAGGCAGTTAATTTAGATTTCACCAGTTAATCCGCAAAAGTAAGAATAACCTGATTCTTTTAGACTATAATGCGTTCTCTCTCTAGCTTTTTTCAACCAAAACCCATAGCTAGTCCGCGTATCTAATTCTAAAAATTAGCAGTTTTTTCTTATTCCTTACTTTTGCGAAAGTTAAGGAATTTTATGCAATTTGTAATCGCTTTAGCCGCCTTAGTGGTCGGCGGAGCAGTCGGGTATGCGATCCGACACATCTCCTCTTCCAAGAAAGTTGGAAGCGCGGAAGCCCGGGCCCAAAAAATCGTTGATGAGGCCCGGAACCGCGAGAAGGAAATCCTTTTGGAAGCCAAGGCCGGTGCTTTGGAAATAACCGAGCAGGCTAAGAAAACCGAACAGGACTTCCGCAACCAGATAGTTCGTTTTGAAGAGCGTATTGACCGCAAAGAAAAGGACCTGGACCAAAAATCCCAGCAGTTAGAACAAAAAGGTGAGGTTCTGGAGCAGGAAAAAGAAAAGTTAAAAACCGCCCAGGAAGAAATTAAGGAACTGCGTGCTAAACAGCTCGAGAACCTGGAAAAGATCGCCCAAATGACCCGTGAGGAAGCCGGTAAAGTCCTCCTTAATAACGCGGAGAAGACCATTAAGGAAGAAATGATCGGTCTCCACCGCAAACTCCTCAACCAGGCCCATGAGGATGCGGACCGTGATGCCCGTATTATCATTGGCCAGGCTATTGAGCGCGTCGCCAGCGAAGTTACCGCTGAAACCACGACCACTACTATTACCATTCCAAATGAAGAGATGAAAGGCCGCATTATCGGCAAGGAAGGTCGCAACATCCGCGCGTTTGAACAGCTTATGGGCGTGGAAATTCTCATTGATGATTCCCCCGACACCGTGGTTATCTCCGGCTTTAATTCCATCCGTCGCCACATTGCCAAGCTTACCTTGGAAAAGCTTTTGTCTGACGGGCGTATCCACCCGGCCCGCATTGAAGAGGCTTATGAACGCAGCAAAGCTGAAATCAACGAACAGATAAAGCATGCTGGTGAACAGACCGTATACGACCTCGGTATTACCAACTTCCCGCCGAAGCTAGTTCACTTAGTGGGGCGACTTATGTTCCGTACCTCCTACGGCCAGAACGTTCTCCGTCACTCCACCGAAATGGCCAAGATTGGCGCTTTGATTGCCCAAGAGGTGGGGGCGGACGTAGGCATTGTAAAACAAGGCTGTTTGCTCCATGACATTGGAAAAGCGTTGGACCAGGATATGGAAGGAACTCACGTTGATATTGGAATGCGCATCGCTGAGAAGTTTAACCTCGACAAGCGCGTTGTGAACGCTATTGAGAGCCATCACCACGACACCGACGTATCGGAAAGCTCCCAGCAGCACCAGGGCCCTCTCTCCGTGGAAGCAATGATTGTTGATGCTTGTGACGCCATCTCCGGATCCCGCCCTGGCGCCCGCAAGGACTCTTACGAAAACTATGTTAAGCGCCTTACTGACCTGGAAAATATTGCCAACTCTTACGAAGGCGTGGACAAGACTTACGCCATCCAGGGTGGCCGTGAGATTCGCGTGTTCGTTCGTCCGGAAAAGATTGATGATCTAGCCTGCCAAAAGCTCGCCCGCGACATTGCCAACCGGTTGGAAAATGAATTGCGCTACCCTGGTGAAATCCGCGTACATGTAATCCGCGATTATCGCATAATTGAGTACGCGAGATAATGAAGATAAGCTTTATCGGGATCCTACCAATTGTTTTAGTCCTAGCAGTCGGGTTACTGGTATTTTCGGTTACTCCATGGGTATTAGTAATACAGGTCATTTTAATGGCTGCACTCTACTTGATAAAGCGATCTGCAAAGAATAACTCAGTAACTACTAACAATAGCGATAATCCAAAGTTCCAATTAAAGAACGTCCTTATAGCACTCTTAGTAATAGCGATTTCATTAGTAACAATCGTTGGATTATTCATATTAGTTTTGTCGGGATTTAGCTTGGGGAACTTCACATAATGGCAAAGATACTTTTTTTCGGAGATATTATTGGAAAACCTGGGCGACGGACGCTTGCCCAGGTTTTGCCGTCTTTGCGCGAACAGCATAAGCCCGACCTGGTCGTTGCCAACGTGGAAAATCTGGCGCATGGCAAAGGGGTCACCTTGAATACCTTGAAGGAACTGGAGGATTTGGGTGTAGAAGTATTTACTTCCGGTAACCACGTATTTGATAAGGAGCCGGGAGCCAGTGAAAGCTTCCAGGAGTACCCCAACCTTATTCGCCCCTTTAACTACGATGAATCCTTGCCCGGCCGCGGCTGGTGCCGTATTGAAAAGAACGGCGCTAATTTTTTCGTCATTAACCTTGGCGGAAAAGTTTTCTTTGAAGGGCAATATGGCGGTGTCATAAACAATCCGTTTTTCGCTCTCGACGAAGCCCTTAAAAATGCCCAGAAAAATGATATAATACTAGTAGATTTCCATGCCGAAGCAACCAGCGAAAAGAACGCCTTGGGCCTTTACGCGGACGGCCGAGTCGCCGCTCTAATCGGGACCCATACGCATGTTCCCACCGCAGACTACCGGATTTTGCCCAATGGCACCGGCTACGTCACCGATGCCGGTATGACCGGACCGCAAGATTCGGTAATCGGCGCCCAAAAGGAAATTGCCTTCAACCTATTCCTGGAAAAAGGCAAGTTCCGGATGGAAGTGGAAGAAGACGGCCCCATGGTAGTTAACGCAGTGCTTATTACCGTGGAGCATGGATTGGCAACCAGTATTGAGCCTGTCCGCCAAACAATAACACTAAAATAAAATGGTAAAATTCGTAAATCCTGGAGTGGTAGTAGGTCACCTGGCTCTGTCCCGAGGGTCTGTAGTTGCCGACATGGGCTGTGGCGCCGGCTTTTTCTCGGTAGCAGCCGCCAAAGCGGTTGGAAGCGGTGGGGTTGTGTACGCGCTGGATGTGCAAGACAGCAAGCTTGCCGCCACCCAGTCCGCCGCCAAGCAATACAGCTTGAACAACATCATTACCATGAAGGCTGATCTGGACCGCCCCTTCCTGGATATTCCGGATGCCATGTGCGACGCTGTTATAATGGCCAGTATTCTCCACGAAGTGGAACTGCGCGATGAACTGCTCAAAAATGCTTACCGCTTACTTAAAACCGGCGGCAAGATCCTTGCGGTGGAGTGGAAAAAAGTCCCAACGCCGTTTGGACCCGACATGTCGCGCCGAATTTCACCGGAAGAGTTAACGGAAGAATTCACCAAGATTGGCATACGCCATGAAGCCGAAGTCCCGGCCGATAGTTACCATTACGCCTCTATTTTTGTAAAATAATATGAACTTCAAAGAAACAATTACTCACGTATTCAGCCTCAGTTATATTTTCGATTTCAGCTTTATGCCCTTTAGCTCCGGTGACCGGTTGTACATGATTGCCGGACTGGTGTCCGTTATCTTTGCCGCGATTTTCGAAATTTTTAGCCTGTGGTCAAAGAACCCTGTTACCAAGAATATGTGGCACAAGCTAGCAGCCCCTTTAGGTACCGGCGGCATTCTCGAAGTAATTTGGTATGGGCTCCGTTTCGAAAACGTTAAGTTATTCGGTTCCCACTTTGCTGCTTGGTTGATCGGGTTGATCACCCTGATTTGGTTTGTGACCGCGCTGGTCTATGCTTTAAGGCAGTACCGCGCCGAGAAGGACAAATGGGAAAAGCAGCAGGTCAAACTTAAATACTTGAAACACTAGCCGTGTTAAGGGGGGACACGGGAAACCTAGGAGAGCGAATTGCCCGGCAACATTATGTTAAGTCGGGCTTTTCTATTGTTACTGCCAACTTTTACAATAAAGTCGGAAAGCGCCGAGGCGAATTGGATTTTGTCGCCCGCTGCGGCCAGCTCATAACCTTTGTTGAAGTAAAATGCCGGGTCGCCCGGGCGGGAGCTTACCAGTCGGCTCTAGAATCTGTCGGGCTGTCTAAGAAAAGGAAGCTTTTAAAGGTTATTAGATGGTTTCTCGTCAATCACCCCGAGTTTATTGATTGCCGCCTTCGGATTGACGTGTGCGTGGTAATACTTGACAAAACAGCAAATTATGTTAGAATATTATCAAACGCCGTTGAAGACTTGTACTAGATGAGCCCCGCTCATCTTTTTTGTTCCAAGTTTGCAGCAGCAACAATTTAATAAGTAAGAAACAACTTAATAATGAACGAACAATTAGAGCAAGCATTAGCCCAGATAGCAGAAGAAAAAGGAATTAGCCGCGACGAGATTATTGAAATGATCGAGGCTAGTTTAGCGGCAGCTTTCCGCAAGGATTTTGGTGAAAAAGACCAGAACGTGGAAGTTGAGTTTCAGCCCGATACCTTGTCCGCCAAAGTTTTTGACGTAAAGACAGTTGTGGCGGAAGTGGAAGACCCGCAAAAAGAAGTTACCGAAGAACAGGCCCAGGAGTTGCAGAAGGGCGCCAAAGTCGGTGACGTTATCCGTACTGAAATTACCCCGAAAGACGGGATGAACTATGGACGTATTGCCGCGCAAACCGCGAAGCAGGTTATTGTGCAAAAGCTACGCGAAGCGGAACGCAATGTCCAGTTCTCTGACTTCAAAGCCAAGGAACGCACTTTGGTAAATGGAACCGTCCAGCGCATTGAAGGCGATACCATCTTAGTTGATTTGGGACGCGCCACCGGCGTGCTTTTTCCGTCTGAACAAATTCGGGGCGAAAAATACTCAATCGGCCAGCGCCTCAAAGTGTTGATTTTGCACGTTGAACCAGCCACCCGTGGCCCTAAAATTACCCTTTCTCGCAGCCACCCCGATATGGTCCGCAAGATGTTCGAATTGGAAGTGCCGGAAATTTACAATGGCAGCGTTGAAATTAAAGCTGTGGCCCGCGAAGCCGGCTCCCGTTCCAAGATCGCCGTATTCTCCACCCAGGAAGGGATTGACCCGATTGGTTCCTGCGTGGGACAAAAGGGTACCCGCGTGCAGACCGTAATGTCTGAACTAGGGGGTGAAAAAATCGACATTATTGAATGGAGCGAAGACCCCGTGAAATTTATTGCCAACGCTCTATCTCCGGCTAAAATTTTGAACGTCCAGCTAAATGATGAAGAAAAGGAAGCCAAAATCGGCGTCTTAGAAGACCAGCTCTCCTTGGCCATCGGTAAGGCCGGCCAAAACGTTCGCTTGGCCGCCCGCTTAACCGGTTGGAAGATTGATATTGAAGGCGAAAACATTGGCGGTTCCAGCGCAGAAGCCGCTGAAGATGCCGAAACAGAAACCCCAGCCATCGTGGATGACCTTGAATCCACCGGTGTTGTTCAGGTAGACGATTCCTCTTCTGATGAAACCGAACTAGCCCCTACTATCGTGGGTGATTATGATGAAGAACAGTCGGCGGAAGTTGAAACCGCCCGCGAGGGGGTTGAACGCGCTGACGACGAAAACGAAGAAATTGATAAAGAGAACTTTGCTTAAGCATTAAGAAATGAAAGGCAATTGTTTTTTCGGAACCGTAAGTGAGCCCTAGGTGACGAAAAAATAATTGGCGAAAATCTATGCCATTGATCCCTGTAGTTATTGAAAAGAGTCCGATGGGCGAACGCGCGTACGATATATATAGCCGTTTGCTCAAAGAGCGCATTATCTTCCTGGGCGAGCCGATTGACGACAATGTCGCCAACATCATCATTGCCCAGTTGCTTTTCCTAGACGCCGAAAACAGCAAGGAAGACATTAAAATTTACGTAAACTCCCCGGGTGGTTCCGTAACTTCCGCTCTCGCTTTGTACGACACTATGCAGCACGTTAAAGCGCCGGTAGCGACCATCTGTCTCGGCCAGGCTGCTTCCGCCGCCGCTGTGCTTCTTGCCTGCGGCGCCAAAGGAAAGCGCTACTCACTGCCAAATGCTCGCATCATGATCCACCAGGTTATGGGAGGCGTTGAAGGACAGCAGAAGGACGTAGAAATCCAGGCCCGCGAAATGCTCCGGATTAAGAACCAGATTAACCAAATCTTGTCCAAACATACCGGTCAGCCGATTAAGAAAATTGAAGCTGACTCCGACCGTGATTACTTCATGACCGCGGACGAAGCCAAGAAGTACGGAATTATCGATAAGATTATCCAATAGATTAATAAAAGGTTTCTTTCTCGCTTAGCGGATGCACCGAATCGCTTGAAAGAAACCTTTTGTTGAATAACAAGAACAATAGATCAAACAAAAAGTGTACGATAAGACTTTTTCCATTTTAGACGTTGAAACCACAGGCGGAAGCCCAGCTTACAGCCGGGTTATTGAGGTTGGGTTGTTGAGGGTAGAAAAAGGCGAAGTGGTCCGTGAATATTCTACTCTGGTAAACCCAGGGGTTGAAATCCCCGAATTCATCACCCAGATTACCGGCATCCGTGATGTTGATTTGATTGGCGCTCCGGCTTTTGAGGACATTATTGAGGAATTGGCCGGGCATCTGGAAGGCAGTATCCTGGTGGCTCATAATTCGGGCTTTGATTACGGTTTCTTGGCGGGTGAATTTGCGCGTTGCGGCTGGGGTTTTTCCATGGATAGCCTGTGCACCGTGCGGTTGTCCCGAGCGTTGTTTCCGGAGCACAAGCGGCACAACCTTGATGCCATCATCGACCGGTTTGGTTTTTCCATCAAGAACCGTCACCGGGCTTTGGACGACGCAAAAATCTTATGGGACTTCCTGCAGGCGGCCCAGCTCCACTTCCCCGCTGAGCATTTTAATAAAACTTTGAACCGAACTATGCATAAGATCCCGCCAAAATTGCAGCGGCGCATGGACAAACAACCGAGTGAACTAACCTATGTCTATGAAGACGAAGCTTAACACGGCTGCCGCCATAAATCATTTCAAAAAAGTCGACCCGGTCCTGCACCGGGTCGTTTCGGTTTCGCCGAAGTTAGATGTTAAACCTCGTCGTAATTATTTTATGTCGCTGGTCAGTTCGGTTATTTCGCAGCAACTTTCCACTAAAGCCGCCCGGACAATACGAGGACGGTTCTTGGAACTGTTCCCCGACAAAGTTTTGCCCCAACCGGAAGCGGTGCTGACTGTATCGGATGCCGAGATGCGCGCCGCCGGGCTTTCATATTCCAAAATAAAGTACATTAAAGAGATAGCCAAAGCGTTTCGGGATAAACAAGTGACGCCGCGCAAGTTTCACCGCCAAACAGACGAGGAAATTATAGAACAGCTTGTAAAGATCAAAGGCGTTGGGCGCTGGACAGCGGAAATGTTTTTGATGTTCAGTCTCGGCAGACCCGACGTGTTTTCGGTGGGCGACCTGGGGCTGCGCAATGCCATCCAAAAAATATATGGACTGAAGCAACCGCCCACCCCAAAACAGATGGAGAAAATCGCTAAAAAATGGGCTCCCCATCGCACCGTGGCCTCTCGATACCTCTGGATTAGCCTGGAGCAAAAATAGTAAATTTTTCTGGGGCCAGCCCTTGACAAGACCCGCCAAAACCTTTATTATTGTTGAGGATTTAATTCAGTAATCCATTAGGAGATTAAAAAAGGCATAAACAGATCGTAAATTCTACTTCTGTGTATCGCTCTCTCGCAGAGCCGAGATTGCAGAAGGTCCGAGCAACTCGGAGAATCGAACACGACAAGGGAAACTTTGTGTGTTTTTTATAGCCCCAAAATCCCCAAAACTGAATCGTACTTTGACAGCAAAATAGCGAAAAGAAATGTAATTTGGCTAAAGGCTTCGGCCTGAGGCTAATTCGTACAAAACAAACTCTATTTATAGAGGAACTATTGTAGACAACAAATTACGTCAATTCTTAGAGTTCAATGACTCCGTCTGTAATAAAAGCAGACAAACGTTTTCATGTTTGAACGTTTATAAAAATCAAACATGGCCAGTTCATAATGAGTCGTTTTTAAACGATAATCATAAGCACGCAACACTATGGTGTGTAGCGTGTGGAACAACCTCTTGAAATCTTTTTTAAAGATCTCTTTATAAGAGTTTGATCCTGGCTCAGGATGAACGCTGGCGGCGTGCCTAAGACATGCAAGTCGAGTGGGTTTAGGCCCACGGCGAACGGGTGAGTAATACCTAGGAACTTCCCTTTAGTTGAGCATAACCCATCGAAAGGTGGGATAATTCTCAATGTGGCAGCAATGCTAAAGTCGCAAGACGCTAAAGAAAAGGCCTGGGCACCATCAGCTTGTTGGTAAGGTAATGGCTTACCAAGGCTATGACGGTTAGGGGCCCCGAGAGGGGAAACCTCCACACTGGAACTGCGACACGGTCCAGACTCCTACGGGAGGCAGCAGTTTGGAATTTTGGACAATGGGCGAAAGCCTGATCCAGCGACGCCGCGTGGACGATGAAGGCCTTCGGGTTGTAAAGTCCTTTTGTTAGGGAAGAATTTTTGACGGTACCTAGCGAATAAGAGGTTGCTAACTCTGTGCCAGCAGCAGCGGTAATACAGAGACCTCAAGCGTTATCCGGAATCATTGGGCGTAAAGCGTACCGACAGGTGGTTTAGAAAGTCAGATGTGAAATTCCAAGGCTCAACCTTGGGACTGTCATTTGAAACTTCTAAACTAGAGGGGCAAAGAGGAAGCTGGAACGAACGGTGTAGTAGTGAAATGCGTTGATATCGTTCGGAACACCAATAGCGAAGGCAGGCTTCTGGGTGCCACCTGACACTGCTAGGACGAAAGCGTGGGGAGCGAATGGGATTAGATACCCCAGTAGTCCACGCTGTAAACGATGCACATTAGGTGCTAGGGAGTATCGACCCTCTTTAGTACCAAAGCTAACGCGTTAAATGTGCCGCCTGGGGAGTACGGCCGCAAGGCTAAAACTCAAAGGAATTGACGGGGACCCGCACAAGTGGTGGAGCATGCGGTTTAATTCGATGATAAGCGAGGAACCTTACCTAGGCTTGACATGTACCTGCATACATCAGAAATGATGTAGCCTTCGAGGGTGGTACACAGGTGCTGCACGGTTGTCGTCAGCTCGTGCCGTGAGGTGTTCACTTAAGTGTGAAAACGAGCGCAACCCCTATCATAAGTTACAAGTGTCTTATGAAACTGCCGGCGTTTAAGCCGGAGGAAGGCGGGGATGACGTCAAATCAGCGTGGCTCTTACGCCTAGGGCGACACGCGTGCTACAATGGGAAGTCACAAAGGGACGCCAAGGAGCAATCCGGAGCAAATCCTAGAAACCTTCCCTCAGTTCGGATTGGGGGCTGCAACTCGCCCCCATGAAGTTGGAATCACTAGTAACCGTGGATCAGCCTCGCCACGGTGAATACGTTCTCGGGTTTTGTACACACCGCCCGTCAAGCCATGGAAGCGGGAAGCGGATGAAGCGCGCATTTATGCGTTCCAATCCGAAGCTCGTAACTGGGGCTAAGTCGTAACAAGGCATCGGTAGCGGAAGCTGTCGATGGATCACCTCCTTTCTAAGGAATATAATTTCTGATGTTCGTTGATTTTCGAATCCGAACTAGGACATTCCGTGGTCGTCATCTATCTATATAGATGCACAATACTGAAACGACGTAATTGTATTACACTTTCTTTTCGCTATCTTGCTGTCAAACAGAAGCCCTCGCTGAGGGTTTTTATTTTACGATCGAATTCTACAACCCGAACAGGAGCGGATAATATGAAAGTGTTGAGCAAGTTGGTTTACCCGTCTTCTCCCCTTAAATTTCTCAGGCAAGTGTTTGAGAAACAGCCGTGTTTGTTCAACGCCAACCCGGCGTATGTGGCAAACTTGTTTTCCTCGTCCGAGCTGTCGAATGTTATTAGGCACTCGCAGCTCCTTCCCAGCCAGCTGGAGTTGGTAAAAAATAACCGTTATGTGCGGCCGGAAGATATGTTCTATATCTTCGACCACAAGCACAAGCGGCGCGAAGGGAATAGCTTTTTCGTACTCAACGAAAGGATTGTTCCCGAGCTGTTAAAAGATGGTTACGGCTTAATTGCCCGAAACCTGGAAGCGCATCACTCCCGCTTAGGCGAGATGGCGTACCATTTGGAGCGGGAAATGCAGCTCCCCGTGCACGTCAACGGTTACTGGGGACTCCAGAATTCCACTACCTTTAGCAAGCACAAAGATTCGCACGATGTCTTCATTGTGCAGGTCGAGGGCGAAAAACGGTGGTGGGTATATGGACGATCGCCCGATGAACTTCTCATGGACTTTGTCCTGAAGGGAGGTCAGGTGCTGTATATCCCAAGGTTCTTCTGGCACCAGGCACAAGCGACCGAAAACCTGCATTCCTTCCACCTTACCGTGGGAGTTAAGCAGTTGGGCAAGTTCGGTCTAGACAACCGGTTGTCCAAGGTGTCGCTGGCGGCATTCACGGGTCAGGATTTTGCGTTGGACCAGCGTTTCCGTTTAGTCACGACCAAGCGCCTCAAAGCGCAGGTTGCGGGCGACGGGCAATGCCGGGTAAAAACCAAGCGGGTCAAACTGGAGTTTCCGGTGGAGTGCCTGCCGTGGTTTGAATTTATCGAGAGCCGCGGGTCGTTTACCGGCAAGCAGGTTCTGGACCACTTCAAGGCATCCCGGAGCGGGAAAGCTATACACGACTTCGTTTCCCATCTAACCCAGGTGGGTTTCCTGGAAACCGTATGAAGGGAGGACTATGCCGAATTTTCCGTTCACTGAGCCTCCCGGAAGCGAGAAGCTCATGTACAACAGCAGCAAAAAGCCGCCGTTGGGACGGACTTTCCGTATCCTGAAGGCAGAAAAGCCGGACAATAACTACGCCCGGCAAGCCAACCGGTTCGCGGGCAAACACGCTGTCGTTCGGGCATACTGGGGCTGCCATGGTATTTGGGCGTCCGTAACGGGTGCCGAAGGACTGATGGAGATACCCTATGACCAATGCGACTGGACTTAACAAACACTGGATTTTACACTCGAGAGGCGCGCGAAGCCATAACTTCCGCGTCTCTTTTGTTTGCCCTGTATGGGGAATTTTTTGTTTTTTATGCTATAATATTTTCAAGGGTAACCCCCATAACTATAAGAGAAATTAAAATAAATCTTCCCTAAATCCATGAAAAAGGTCATTCCCGCAGCCGCCATTCTAATCTCAGCAGTCTTCATTGTAGGGCTGGTATTTTCCTTGATTGAACCTTCCGATACTTACGCGCAATCAGCATCCGACAGCATTGACGTCACTCAGAGTGTTACCACCGGGATTACTATTTCCAGCCCGTCTGATATTACCATGACTGCCCTGTCCACCTCCCAAAATACTTCCGTAGGTACAGCAGCTTGGACTGTTACCACAAACTCCGCTGGCGGATATAATCTTACGGTGTATGCATCTACCGCCCCAGCCCTTTCCCGTTCTGGCGGCGGCGGCAACATCGCTGACTACACCCCAGCAGTATCAGAAACTCCAGAAACCTGGAGTGTTTCCAGTGCGGCTGAATTTGGCTACTCAGCATTTGGAACCCACACCCCTACGGGTACCTGGGGTACAGACTCAGATTGTGTTGCCGGCGCAAATGTTCCCAGTACAACATTGAAATGGCGAGACTTCGACCTTACTGGTTCTGCAGATCAGATTTCCAGCAGCAGTTCACCAACGGGGACTTCCGGAACAGCTACCAATATATGCGTGGCCACCGAACAAAACGGTATCTTTGCCGCGGCGGGAACTTATAGCGCTACCATAACCGCTACAGCAACAGCTCAGTAGAGACATGGCAAGACCTTTCCGCTCATACCCCAAATTTATTATCCTGGCACTCTCAGTGTCGGGTTTGCTTTTATATTCTCATCCCGCTAAGGCTTTGGAGATAAAGGACGCGACGGTTGAGGTGAGGAATGATTTTGTTCTCGAACCGGCAAAAACCGAAATTTCCGTTAAGCCCGGAGACAAAATTACCAAAACTCTCTCCATAGTTAATCGTACTGATAGTGAAAAACTATTTAGCATTGATGTCGAAGACTTTAAGGGTTCTCAGGATCCCAAACAGGTAGTGGTATTGTTAGGCTCGGATAAAGGGCCTTATTCCTTAAAGGATTTCATAAAGCCCGAAGTAAAAACGTTTAAGCTTAAATCTAAACAACGGGCCAATATCAATATTCAATTTTCCATCCCGCTGGATGCCGAACCAGGCGGATTATACGGCTCAGTCCTGGTATCCTCTTCTTCAGAAGGTACAGGGGGACAGGATCTTACGGATGCCAAAACGGTTTCGCGGCTTGGAGCTTTATATTTCGTCAGGGTGGCTGGAAGCGTAAAGGAAGACGCCCATTTGGCCGACTTCCGAATGGAAGACGGAAAATCGGTTTATGAAAAAGGACCCTATAATTTTGAGGCGCTTTTTGAAAATAACAGTAGCGTCCATTTAACCCCAAGCGGTAAGGTTATTATTAAAAATATTATCGGCAAGAAAGTGGCTGAACTGGATGTAACCCCCTTCTTTAGTTTGCCCGATTCTCTCCGCGCGGCGCAGATTTCCTGGGATGATTCCGGATTTGCGTTTGGCCGCTATACCGCCACTATAAATTTAAATCGTGGGTACAAGAGTTCGCCGGATGTAGTTGACTCCAAAACTATAGTATTTTGGATCCTGCCATGGAAAATCTTGGTCGCTATAGTCATTGCAATCCTTCTTGTGGCATTGCTTCTCCGCATCATATTACGGTCTTTTGAAATAAGACGGAGAAAGTAGTTTATGCTTGGCAATAGGTTCAGTTTGGCAGTTGTCATAGCGTTGCTGCTTTTTTTGGTTTCCGGCCATACTGGCATGGCTCAAATGAGCAGCGGCAGTTATAAAATTCCCGTCGATTCTGTTGATGTTGGGGGAGGGCTTTCCAATTCCGCTTCTTACCAAGCCGTCGATAGTATAGGCGAAGTTGGTACTGGTGACGCTGCCAGTTCAAGTTATAAAATCAATTCCGGGTTTTTGGCTGTGCAAAATGTTTACCTTTCTATTACCCAGGCATCGGATGTGGCTTTAAGTCCTTCTATCAGTGGTGTTTCAGGGGGGTCCGGTACCGGTAGCACCAGCTGGACTGTAATAACCGACAACCCTGCCGGCTATACCCTTAATGTACGCGCCACCACTTCCCCGGCCCTGAAAAGTGGAACCAGTAGCTTCGCCGATTACACCCCGGCCGGCAGCGACCCCGATTACACCTGGACGGTCAATTCTTCCGACAGCGAATTTGGTTTTACCCCGGAAGGACCAGATATAATACAGAAGTTCAGGGATAATGGGAGTTCATGCAACGCAGGCGTATTGGACTCGGTAGACCAATGCTGGGGCGCTCTTTCAACTTCCGACCAGCCTATCGCCCAGCGGACCAGCGGTAACCACCCGACTGGAACCACCACTACCGTTAAAATGAAAGCCGAATCCGGCAATAACCATCTTCAGCCCGGAGGGTCTTACACAACCACGGTAATAGTAACGGCCTTGCCTTTATAATTATGGGAAGTCGTTTGGCCAAAACCCTGGTGCTGGGTTTTTTTGTTTTAAGTGCTCTCTGTCTGCCTTTAATTACACTCGCCGCCACGGGCAGCCTAAATGTTACTCAGCCTATTCTTGGGAATGCTCCTC
Organism: uncultured Candidatus Saccharibacteria bacterium; assembly: GCA_964416765.1. GTDB lineage: Bacteria > Patescibacteriota > Doudnabacteria > UBA920 > UBA920 > CAYQEU01. The sequence goes on along the minus strand of CAYQEU010000002.1, from coordinate 46,290 downwards.
CCAATAACAACGGCGGCGGGGGTGGGACAGGTACAGAGCCTAATCAAATATACAATGTCTCTGTGGAGGCCAAATCAGACAGCGCGATTGTTTCCTGGCATACCAGCATTGTCAGTCTGGTTCGCGTCCTATGGGGCAGAAACACTGAATATTCGGACGGCCAGGTTAGCACCGAGCAGTTTACAAAAGAAGACTCCGCTTTTATCCCGGACTTAAAACCGGGCACCAATTACTATTACCAAATAGTTGCCACAGACCCCTATGGCCGGTCTGTATTCTATTCGGAAAAGTTTACTACAACGTTGGCGCCGGATACCACGCCCCCCTCGAATGTTTCAAACTTGGTGGCCACAGCATTAAACGATCGGATTAGTTTGTCATGGACTGCCCCGCCCGAGAAAGATTTTGAGGCTGTCCGGGTGGTCCGTTCTGACAGATTTTTCCCTCTGGACCCCCTTAACGGTCAGGTGATTTATGAGGGCAATCATCTTGCCATAGAAGACAATACCGCCAACCCAGGCGTGCTATATTACTACACGGTGTTTTCCCGCGACCATGCCGGCAATTATTCTTCTGGGTCTCTTGTAACCGCCATAATCCTTTGGTACAGCGAGAATAGCGGGCAAGTGAGGGCCCCCGTGGTTGATACTAAATTTATTCCCGCCGCAACCAAGCCTGCTTTGCCGGTCGAACTCAAAAACTTCATCTTTACCTATGACCATGGCATACATTCCTTGGATCCTTTTAGCGCTGTGGTACCGGAATTATCCAATCTGACGATTTCGATTCCCATAACAAGCGTGCCCCAAGCAACTTCAAGCATAATTATTGCTGTTAAAAGCAGGGAATTGTCCGGACCCGAATATATGTACCTGTTTTCAGTTAATAAGAGCAACCAAACTTTTGAGGTAACGCTGCCGAATTTTCCACCCGGAACGTACACATACGCAATTAATCTGTTTGACGATTCCAAAAAGCTCATTCAAACAGTGTCCGGACAATTTGAAATCAGAAAAAGGCTGGTGCCAGCCTTGGAAATAGGCGCTAATGCCGTAGAAAAAACTGGCAATTACCACAATTTCCTCATAATTACGGCAGTTTTAAGTAGTTTATTGCTTGCTGTCTGTATTTTGCTGACCCTTCTCCTTTAAATACAGGCTTAAATATTGACAATTTGTCTATTTTCTGGTATACTTAGGTTAGAAAAGTATCGGATAGCGAATATGGTTTTTGGCCAAAATTAGCCATAAATCAAAGAAACAAAAACAAAATTACATAAAATGTTACAAAAGGATCACAAATCCTATGTGATTTCTGGTGATTTGAGCGATTTGATCTCAATTTCCGAGGCTGCTAGCCTTACCCCTTATTCCTCGGAATATCTAAGCTTCCGCGCCCGCACCGGACATTTAAGAGCCATAAAAATTGCCCGCAACTGGTTAACCACCCGTGAGTGGGTTTTGTCGTATCTGACCAAACAGCAGCATAAGCACTTAAGGTCCGCAAAGAAGGAGGTGGTTGTATGAACCGCCCAGCTTTTAATTGGCGCCTGGTTACTGCCATGCCCACCCGTCAACACCCCCTTGTCATATCTACTTTTGCCATGGGCATGCTTTGCGCGGTGGCACTGTTCATTCTTCTCGGTCTTTCCTTGCCTGGAAGCACGGCACAGGCCACAGGGATTAATAACCAAATTAGTTACCAGGCCAAACTTACTAACCTAAGCAACGTTGCGGTTGCTGATGGACAGTACAACATAGAATTCAAATTGTACAACGTATCCACCGGGGGAGCCGCGCTTTGGACAGAAACCCGCACGGGTGCTAACAAGGTGCAGATAACAAATGGGGTATTCAGCGTTATGCTGGGCGAAGTCACTTCATTAAGCGGCGTGGACTTTAACCAGACGCTTTATTTGGGAGTCAACATTGGCGGCACCGGTTCCCCGTCCTGGGATGGGGAAATGTCCCCTCGCAGAACACTGGGCGCGGTTCCGGCGGCCATGATAGCCAACAGTCTCCAGGGCAATGGCATAATTTACCTTACCAACACAACAGTACCCCAGGCTACACTTGCTTACGACGGTTCCAACCTGCTTACTTTAGGTGTTTCATCAGCCGGACTAACCACCTTTACGGCTACTGGAAGTTCCGCCGGTTTTAACTTCTCCGGCGGCGATGTGACAACGGGCGGCGCCTTGAACGTGGGCACTTACCTTAGTGTGGGTTCGGGCGGCATCCAGTCACAGGGTCTCCTGACTTTGACTAACAGCATTACAAGCAGCGGCAGCAGCGCGATTGCAGGCATATTCGGAGATTATACGCTGAGCAATGCGACCGCTTCCGGTTTTGAGTTTGGTAATCGGTTCATTTCAACAATTCCCAGCAGCGGCAGCCAGGCGGGAACTTACGACGGCCAGTTTATTAGAATGATTGATAATTCTTCGCTTGGCACCGGGCAGGTGGTCCGGGGATTGGAAGTCCAGGCCTACAGCGGCTCCAATGTAAACGGGGTTAATACTGGCATTGCCAGCTATGGTTATACTTTCGGCCTTCAGGCTACCACTACGTCCCAGGCAGCTTCCATAGTTCAGCCAGCTGCCATATATGCGGACTTGGACAACGGCGCGAATTCTACCACGAAAACCCGCGGCAATGCCATCCGTGCTTATACCAATGACGCGACCAGCGCGGATATGGTGGATATTTACCAGGAATCTAGCGCCTACACCGGCAATTTATTATTGTTTGATGTTGCTAACAACTCCGGCACTTTTGCCTCGGGTAACTTCATCAATGCCAAGTCGGGAGGAACCACGAAGTTTAAAGTGGACAACAGCGGAAACACCAGCGTCAACCTTGCTTCGTCCACGGGCAACTTTACCTTGTGCCATGACACAAACGGTACGGGATTAGATGCTATTAAAGATTGTAACCCGGGACCGGGCGCTGACTACATGGAATTTTATCCGGCTGAACCCAACATACAAACCGCTGACGTAGTGAGCTCAGGAACAAACTATGTAACCACCACCCAGGGAGACCGGTTGGTAAAAGTGGTTAAGACAACTTCCGCTTACCAAAGCAATCTCGTGGGAGTGGTTTCCAATATTGAAGACGCCGGGGACTTTAACAGCATTGGCCACAACATTAACCCTACTGACAATCCTCAACCGGTAGCATTGGTTGGCCGTGTCCGGGTTAAAGCAACCATCGAAAATGGCACTATCCAGCCCGGAGATTACTTAACCAGTTCGGCTACCATTCCCGGGTATGCCATGAAAGCTACAGCTCCCGGCAAGGTGATCGGCCAAGCCTTAGCTTCCTTTAACGGTTTAAGCGGAAATACGGTTTTGGTGTTTGTTAACCCGATATATTATGATCCCACCCAGACGGTTGACCTGTTTAACAATTCCGTAAATGTACAGCGCGGCACAATGGCTACTCAGCTGATTGCCAGCACCACCAATGCCGCGGCCTATTTGATAAACCAAAACGGAAGCGGGGATATTCTGAATGTCCAAAACCAGCAAACTAGCCGCATGCTGGTCCGCAATAATGGCGCTACTGAAATCAATGTCAGCCCCAACAGCCCCTCTGAAACGTTGTTCGTGGTCAGCGCCGACAATAGTAAATTGTTTAGCGTTGATGCCCAGGGCGTCGTTGCCGTCAAAAACCTAATTAGTATGCAAGACGATACCTTCGCCGGCTCAATCGCCACGGAAACGGATGGGACTGCTGAAATTACATTCAGCCACAACCTTAGCAGCGGAAAACCTGTCGTTCAGCTTACTCCGGAGGGTGATGGTCCAGTATTCGTCCAGATTGCCTCATGGAAAAAAGACCAGAACGGCAATTACGCCGGGTTTATTATCAAGTCATTTGGCGTAGACGGTACGCCTAATCCGGCAATTGTCCACTATTTGGTAATAGCAAAAGAAGAGGGCTACAACACTTTTAGCCATAATCAGCTTTCCGTAATAACCCAATCATCGGGTAATTACACGATTGTAACTTACTCATTACCCCAAGCAGCCCAGGAGCCGCCTACTGAAGATACCGGCACTGTAGCCGGAGATAGCACGACCGTTCCGGAAGACAACACAACCGCTCAGGAAGATGATTTATCTGCCGCAACCGAAGGTGCAGGCCCTACCCCTTAAATTGCACATCAACCCAATGGGAAACAGAGCACAAAAAATATTTTCCTTTGCTTATATAAGACCACTGCTTTATGTGGGGGTGTTCTTTCTGGCTGGTTTTGTTTTTTTCGGAAATGTTAACCGGGCCCAAGCTGCAGTTAGAACATGGACCGGTACTACAAGCAGCTCATGGTCAGATGCCAGCAACTGGGGAGGCACTGCCCCCGCCACCGGCGATGATTTGGTGTTTCCTGCCGGGGCCTCAAATCTTTCTAGCGTAAACGACCTTACGGAAAATACCATCTTCAATTCCATAACTCTTTCCGGCAGCGGATATAATCTTTCCGGCAATCCACTTATTCTCGGCCAGGGACTGGCTGGAATTACCGACAGTGCTTCCTCTGGGGGCAATACAATTAGTTTGGATATGCGCCTTGATGTGACCAGGGATATTTTTGTAACAAATACTTCCGAAGTTTTAACTATCAGCGGCAGAATTGGCGGCGTTGGCGGTATTAACAAAGAGGGAACGGGTAAACTGGTGCTTTCTGGCGCTAACACTTATGGCGGCGTAACCAAAATTAATGTGGGTACCCTAAACGCCCAAAACGCTACAGCATTGGGCAGTATCGCCCTTGGTACTGAAGTAGTCGGAGGTTCCGCTTTGGAGCTACAGGGAGGTGTAAATATTGGTTATGAACCTTTGGCTTTGAGAGGGTATGGAGTTGCCGGCGGAGGCGCTCTGCGTAATGTTAGCGACAGCAATACTTTCGGCGGCTTGATTACCATGATTGCCGGCGGAGCAGAGATATATTCGGATGCCGGAACGCTGACCATAACCGGCGGTATGGCCGGGGCTTTTCCCTTGCTGATTGACGGTGCCGGTAATATCACATATTCCACTACCCCTATTGGTACTGCCGCGGGGACGGTTACAAAAAATGGAAGTGGGACCTTAACTTATAATTTTCCCAATACTTACACTGGCTTAACAACAGTAAATGCGGGCACCTTACTTTACGGTACCCATAACGCGATCCTTTCGGGGGCTGTTACGGTAACTGCGGGGACTTTGAATATTTCCTCCTATTCAGACATGGTTGGTACAGTAACGCTCGGCACGTTAGACGGGCAATCCGGAACAATTACCGGGACATCCGGAGTTTTGAGCAGCGCCGCCTTCACCGTCTATGCCGGAAATATAAGTGCTGTACTTGGCGGTCCCGGCGGCACCCTGACTAAATCTAGCACCGGAACGGTTACGTTGACCCGGGCTAATTTATTCACCGGGGCAGTTTCTGTTTCGGCCGGCATCTTGAGTATTCAAAATAGTTTAGCGCTGGGTACTGTGGACGGAGTTACAACCGTAACCTCAGGTGCTACTTTGGTTATTGACGGCAACGGAATGTCGATCCCGGAATTCATATCTATCTCTGGCACCGGGCTCATTAATGCCGGGGCAATTGAAAATCAAAACGGTAACAATACCATTACGGGACTAATCACCCAGACCGCGGCATCAACTATTGAATCAGATGCGGGCGCTACCCTGACTATCTCTAACGGAGGAGTTACAGGGGCTTTTGGTTTGACGGTTGATGGTGATGGAGACACAATCTTTGATACCGGTCCGATTGCCATTGGCGCTGGGACTTTGACAAAAAATGGACCGGGAACCTTGACTCTAAATACTTTTAATCCCTATACGGGTTCAACGACGGTTAACCACGGGGTGCTGACTCTTAGCGGCAATGGTTCCATAATCCAGTCTACGGTTATGCAAATTAACACAGACGGCGCCATTAACATTGATAATACAACGGGACAGCTGGATCGCTTGTCAGATTCCCTGGCGCTAACTCTGGCGGGCGGTGACTTCAATCTTTATGGAAGTTCTACTGGCAGTGTTATGTCCATAGTAGGCGCCTTAACTGTTAGTGCCGGACAAAACAAGATTAATTTTTATCCCGGTTCAGGCGGGTCTACGGTTCTAAGATTTGCGTCAATTGCCCGCACAGCAGGCGCGTCGTTGTTGGTTAGGGGGGCAAACCTTGGTTCTACACCTGGTGCCGGCGTATCGACCCTAATGTTTAAAACGGCTCCGACTTTGGTGGGTGATAATGGCAATCCGGGGACTCCAACCGTAAGTATTCTTCAAGGAGTATTTGGCGACAATGACACTTCTGGCGACGGAACCGACATGGTTACTTACGAATCCGGAGCCAACAATAATGGACTGCGTTTATTGAACCACGCAGGCTTTAGCAACGAATATACAACAGATATGTCCGTGACCAATGCTAATGTCCGGCTTTCTTCTTCTATACCCGCAACAACCACACAAATTAATTCCTTAATCCTTGATACCGGGGCAAGCATAACGGACCCGGGGTCTCCGCAAACAATAACTTTTGTTTCAGGTAATATTATCAATCACGCATCTGGCGCGGTTATCGCCGGAGCCAACACGACCTTAGCTGGTGGGACAAGTGAGTTTATCATGCGCATGGTTGGTGACATTGATGTTTCTGCAAATATTACAACTAGCGGCGGTCTTACAAAGAGCGGCGCGGGCAACATGACTTTTTCCAGCGCGAAGAGTTACACTGGCGCGACAAGAATCAATAGAGGGAAATTAACCATTGGCGTAAGCAATGCTATTCCGTCCACCAGTGCCGTCACTGTAGATAGCTCAACTTTGGATATTGGGAATTTCGACAATGCCGTTGGAGCTGTAACACTTCAAGGCGGCACTATTACCGGTGGGACCGGGGTGTTAACCGGAACATCTTATAGCCTTCGAGATGGCACTATCAGCGCTATTATCGGCGGATCAGGAACTGTGACAAAAATAAACACCAACACCAATCTAGAAGCCACCGTAATACTGACTAGGAACAATGTATACACAGGTGCCACAACTGTAACCAGCGGAATTCTTCAACTGGGCGCGGCCGGTGATGGAACATATGGTCCCCTTGGAACAACGGCTGGTGGTGTCACTATTGCCAATGGTGCCACGCTCGATATGAATGGTTTTACACTCAATCCTGCCCAATCGTTGACAATGAGAGGAACAGGGGTTGGCGGACGCGGCGCCCTGATCAACACTTCCAATACTCCCGCGGCTTGGAACGGCGATATAGTGTTAAATAACACTGGTCGTATTGGCGCTAATTTTGGCAAGATAACCATAGGCGGGGGGATTTCCGGTGCTTTTGCCCTTACAGTTGGTGGGTTTAGTGATATTGATATAACCGGGGTTATTTCTACTATTACCACGGTTACTAAAGACGGGTTCGGTACTTATACTCCATCAAACAGTAACTCTTACACGGGTACCACCACTATTAGTGCCGGAACCTTAAAACTTGGAGGTACCGGTGATGCCACAAATAGCCCACTCGGTACTGTAGCCGGTATTACTACAATTGCCGCCGGCGCTCGGTTTGATTTAAATGGATATACACTAGCAGCGGCAGAACCGCTCACTATTAACGGTGTCGGGTATGGTCTGGGTGATTTTGCCAGCGGCGTTCTTATGAACAGTTCCGCTTCTGCGGTTACATATAGCGGCCTAATTACCCTTGGCTCGGCATCAACCATTAAAGCGGATTTTGGTGATATTAATTTAACAAATTCCGGCACCATAACGGGGGCTGCATTGGCTTTAACTCTTGGTGGCACAGGCAACGGTACACTATCCAGCATTATTGGTACCACTACCGGGACGGTTACTAAGATTGGGACCGGTTCTTGGACCCTTTCCGGCGCAAGCACATTTACGGGTGCCACTAGCGTTAATGTAGGAACATTAATAATCGGCTCGGCAGGCTCAGGTACAAATACGCCATTGGGCGTCGTGTCAGGGGCCACCTCTGTGCTTAGCGGCGCGGTATTAGATTTAAATGGATTTACGCTGACCGCAGCCGAACCATTGACGCTTAATGGTCGTGGAATAAATGGCGGCGGAGCTTTGATTAACAATTCCAGTAGCGCAACCGGTTATAGCGGAGCCATTACTCAGGCAACTGATTCGCGCATAACAAATTCCGGATCTGGGCTTTTAACGCTGACCGGTGGAGTTACCGGAGCTTTCTCGCTGTACGTGGGAGGCGGTGGCGATACCACCTTTAGTACCGGTGTATTGGCTATGGGGGCTGGTACATTCAGCAAGGACGGTGCCGGAACAGTAACCAACAATAGTTCCGCCACGTATACCGGAGCCACCAGAGTTTATTCCGGTACTTTTGCTTATGGCGCCAGTGGCCTATTGGCTGCCACACCGGTGACAATCTTAGGAGGGACATGGGACATGGGAGGAGTGGCGGACACAGTTGGTACGGTTACACTTGTGGGAGGTACCATTCAAAACGGGACTCTTACCTCGACTGGATATACTCTGGAGAGCGGAACCATTAGCGCGGTTTTGGCAGGAGCGGTCGCGGTAGCAAAAAACACCAATAACACGGTTACTTTAACAGGGGCTAATACTATTAGCAGTACGACTGCAATTAACGGGGGAACTTTAGTGCTAAGCGGCAACGGTACTGCTGTATCTACTACCATCACCATTAACCTGGGCGCAACGTTGACCCTTGATAACAGTACCACTAATGTTGCTGACCGTTTGGGCAATGCATTGGTTTTGACCATGAACGGCGGCAACTTTAACTTCATTGGTAAAGATTCAACCACTGTAACTGAAACAATTGGCCAATTGGCATTTGCTTCGGGACATAACATAGTGACCATAGACCCAAAAGCCGGCAGCGGCGGTAGCGGAACGACTTTGACTGTAGCCAATAACCCAGGGTTTAACCGTACAGCCGGGGCTACAGTACTGTTCCGTGGGCTTAATTTCGGCTCTACCCCGGCGGCTGGCGTTTCTTCGCTTATATTCTCCACCACTCCAACCTTAACTGGGGCCGGCGGATCAGCAAATTCAAAAACCATTAGTGTTATCAAAGGTGCTTTTGGGGACAATTCCCTAACGGGTACCGGAAGTGATATGGTCACCTACAACGTGGGCAACACCAACGGGCTTCGTTTGCTAAATGGCGCTGGGTTTTCCGGCGAGTATGCGGGCGATCTAGCTACATCAAATGCCAACGTAAAATTAACAGCGGACCGCACCGCAGTAGCGACAAATACCAATTCACTTATCTTAAATGGTTTTAATATCACTAACCCTGGGAGTGGAGTCACTCTTCCTGTAGCCTCCGCTTCTTTGTCAGGTAATGTATTGATCAACTCTGCCAATAATATTGCCGGTGCAAATACTACCTTGGGAATCACAACTTTTGAACTGGATGTCCTGGCCACAGCCAGTTCCACTATCTCTGCTGTAATTGGAACCGCTACAACTGGGTCACTATCACTGAATGGCCCGGGAAACATTACTCTTAGCGCGGCCAATCTCTACACCGGAACCACTTATGTTAATAATGCGACCCTGACTTATGGTGTTAATAATGCAATCTCAAGCGGAGGTGTAACAATAGTAGGCGGCACCTATAACTTAGCCGGCAATTCCGATACAGTCGGCGCGCTAACTGTAAATGCTGGTGCCATCACAACTGGTGCTGGTACACTAACAACTTCCACGGGAGCGCTTACCACTATTGCCAACAATAATGTCAGTACCCTAATTACTGGTAAACTGGCGCTGGGCGCTGGTGGTACTTTTAATATTGGTGATGGTCTTATGGATAATGACGTGATAATTTCGGCTGTCATTAGTGGGAGTTTCGCGCTGACTAAATCCACGGGCGCCGGGGTTTTAGAGCTATCGGGCAACAATACTTACACAGGCTTGACTACGGTGAGTGCCGGAACATTGAGACTGGGGGCTACGGGCGACAGTACCAACACCCCGCTTGGAACAACGGCCGCCGGAACCACTATTTCTGGTGCTTCATCCGCGCTTGATTTGAATGGATATACGCTGGCTACATCGGAAGCGCTCACTTTGAGCGGCGCTTTGGCCACGGGTGCGTTGCAGAATAATTCAAGTGTGGCTGCAAGCTACAGCGGCCTTATTACTTTGGGCGCTGCCAGCACTATAATTTCGAACTATGGGGATATTAATATTACCAACACTGGAAATATAACCGGGAACACTTTTGCACTGACAATCGGCGGCGCCGGAAATGGGACATTGGCGAGCAATTTGAATACCACAACTGGAACCTTGACTAAAAATGGTCTTGGCACCTGGACAATATCCGGCTCTGGCTCATATACCGGCCTGACTACAATAAGCGCGGGCACCCTCCGCTTGGGAGCAGCAGGCGACGGTACCAACACTCCACTTGGAACGACAGGTGGAGCTACCACTATTACTAGTGGCGCAATGCTCGATTTAAATGGCTACACCCTTAGCACCACTGAAAGCTTAACAGTAAACGGAACAGGTATAGCAAGCACAGGAAGCTTGATCAATAATTCAAGCAGCGCAACATCGTATAACGGTGCTATTACTCTTGGTGCCGCTTCACGCATAGCCAATTATGGCAGTGGTGTTCTTACTTTGGCCGGTGCCATTTCGGGAAACTTTGCGTTAACCACCGTAACCATGGGTGATATTGCCCAATCTTCCGCCAGCGTTTGGTCAGGTACGGGGACATTGGTGAAAGAAGGGTCTGGAACGCTGGTACTCGCCGGGCAAAACTCTATGACCGGCGCCATGACCGTTAGCACCGGTGTGCTTCAGGTTGGAGCAAATGGCGGAGCTACTAATACGCCACTTGGTACCATAGCGGGCGGTGTAACTGTGTCTGCCGGAGCTGTACTCGATCTAAGTAATTATGTCGTGGGCGGAGCCTCTACTTGGGAACCCCTAACATTGAATGGTACAGGAATCGCAAATGGAGGGGCCTTAATCAGTTCGGCCGGAAGCGATAATAACTTCGGCGCCATGACCGTTAGCACGAACTCGCTCATTACAAACAACGGCAGCGGGACAATCAATATCACTGGTACAGTTACGATAGCCAACGCCATTAACTTAGGAGTGGGAGGCAGTGGTCCCACTACAATATCCGGGTCTTTTGGGGCGTCAGCGACCTCAGCAACTTTAACTAAATGGGACTCGGGCACTTTAATTTTAAGCGGATCATCTACCACTACCGGCTTAACACGTATTAACGGCGGGACTTTACAATATGGCACCTCCAACGCAATTAACACCGGTGCTGTCACTGTGGCCGGTGGCATACTTGATATCAATGGTAACACTGACAGTGTGGGTGCCATAACGATACAAAACGGCGGCACGATTACTGACAGCAACGGTACACCGGGAGTCCTTACTGGCACGGCCTACACTTTTTATGGCGGTGGTATTAGCGGGGTGTTGGGCGGCACGGCAATCGCCATGACTAAGAGTACTGGTGATTCACTGACTTTGAGCAAAACATTTGCTAATACGGGCACGCTGACTATTAATGCCGGCACAGTTCAATATTTGGCAAGTAATATCATAAATGATTCGGCGGCGGTAACAGTGGCGGGAGGCACCCTGGATATTCAGTCCTACACTGATACGCTGGGTACATTAACGTTAACCAGCGGATTCATCATCGGTTCTGGAACCTTTACCGGAAGCTCTTACGCAGTGGCCAGTGGCACTATTACCGCAAACCTGGCAGGGGCTGTAAACTTGACCAAGACGACTACTGGGACCGTAACTTTGGCCGGAACTAACACTTACAGCGGGATAACCACAATCAGTGGTGGAACTTTAAGTGTCAGCACTATTGGAAACGGAGGCGTGGCCGGCAACCTTGGCCAAGCCAGTAATGCAGCGGGCAATATCGTATTTAACACAGCCGTAGGAACGCTGCAATATACTGGCGGTTCTGCTTCAACTGACCGCTCCTACACCACCACCAACGCTATCGCCGCAACCTTTGACATTACCAATCCGGGTACCGTTCTCACTTGGGGCGGAGCGGGAACCGTAACAACGGCGCCAATTACCAAGTCAGGCCCAGGCACGCTTGTGTTCACCTCCGCTCAGGGGCACACTGGGTTAACCACTGTTAGCGGTGGAACCTTGCAGTATGGCGTAGCCAATATGCTTTCTACCGGAGCCGTAACAGTTGTAAATGGAGTTCTGGACTTAAATAATATTTCCGACAGCGTCGGCATAATAACCCTCCAAACTGACGGGCAAATAATAGATTCCGGTGGAACAACCGCGGTTTTGACCACAACAGGTACCGCGGCCCTGCAAAGCGGCCTAGTCAGCGCCCGACTGGGAGGTTCAGTTGCCGCAGGAATTTCCAAAACCACCGGGGGCAGGGTTACTTTATCCGCTGACAATACATTTACGAGCACTTCTATTGCTTTAAGCGCTGGCTACCTCAACCTGCAGAATAGCAACGCGTTGGGAGCGTCCGGCACCACGCTTACCACAACAATTACATCAGGCGCGGTAATGGAGTTGCAGGGCAATATTACCCTGCCAAGCACCAAATTGATAACTGCTAACGGTACTGGAGTAAATAATGTTGGCGCGATACGGAACATTAGTGATACTAATGCTATTCAAGCAACCCTAACGCTTGGTTCTTCCGGGGTTCGTGTAAATTCGGACAGCGGGTCACTCACTATCCCCTCAGTTTCGGGCAACGCGCGCAGTCTAATTGTTGGCGGTGCGGGCGATACCACCATTACCGGGGCCATTGCTACTACGAGCGGCACCTTAACTAAGGACGGTGCTGGTACTCTTACGCTTTCTGGGGCCAATACGTTCACAGGAAGTCTAACTCTCAGCGGTGGCACAATTGTCGCAAACGCGACTGCTGCTCTGGGCAGCGGGGGTGTTAACAACACTTTGATTTTTAATGGCGGAACCTTGCAGGCATCCGGCAACATCACTTCCCCTGTTAACAGAGCCGTAACGCTAACCCAAACAGCCATAATTGATACCAATGGGAATGATGTAAGCTTCGCCGGAACGGTTGGCTCAGCAGCTGGTCTTACCAAACTTGGCAGCGGTACCCTCACCTTAACCGGAGTAACGACCCTTGGCGGAGAATTAACTATATCAAACGGGACATTTGTTGCGCCGGCAAACCTAACTGTTACCGGGAACCTTAGCAATAGCGGCACGTTTACGCATAACAATGGTAGCGTGACTATAATACCGAACAGTACCACAGGAGTGGCTAGTGTTGGTGGTAGCTCAGATACAACTTTTTATGACTTCGCGGATACTACGGATAATTCAATTCTTACATTTAAAGCCGGAAAGACTTACACATTTGCAAATAGTATAACCGTCACGGGAACTTCCGGAAGACCTATAGCCTTAAGCTCAGATACGCCGGGCCAGCAATGGTTAATGGATCTTTCAGGTACTGCATCCTTTTCTTATCTTTCCGTGCAAGATAGCGGCTGCAGCGGAGTATTTACAATAACCAATGACGGTACCTTGGTGAATATTGGAAATAATGGCAGCTGTTGGGGCTTTGTTTCTTACGGCGGCGGCGGGGGTCCCACTGGAGGCGGCAGCGGCAGCAGCGGCAATTCCTCCGGCGGGGGCAGTTCAGACGGCAATGGTGGCATCTGTGGCAATAGCGCCATAGCAATAGCAATACTCACCGGGGACCATGTGACTTCCGTTACCATGGTATGTGGAGGAAGTAGTTATGGTATTGCCCCCGTAGTAAACTTTATCGATGGGGGAGGGACGGGCGCAGCTGCTGTGGCGGTACTGACCGGCGATGTGATTACCGCGATAAATGTTACTAATGGCGGGATGAATTACACCTCAGCGCCCACAGTAACTTTCGGCGGCGTTTCAGGTGGCGGTGGCGGCAGTGGCGGTGGCGGCAGCGCCAGCCCGTAATTCCATTCTAACGAGACGCGCTATTACAAGTTAGGATAGGTAAAATGGTTGAAAGTGACCGAATATTTTGTTACCATTATTAGGTAATTAGTCCTAAAAGAAACAAATGCCAAAAACAGAAAAAAATGAAGCAATGTCCGATGCGGGTGACAACGTCCAACGCGCGAGCGGCGTGCGAATGCTCCCCTGGATCTTGGTAATCCTGGTAGTGTTGGCCGCTGCGATTTTCTTTGCCATGCAGTACCGCCGGGTGCAAACCTTGAGCCAGCAATTAAATGACTTAAAGGCCAATCCGCAAAAAGCCACCGAAGACCAAACCAAGGAGTTGCTCGACAAGGTCGGCAAGTTGATTGTACTGCCGGATGAAACCCCGACCATAGCCACGGTATCTGACCTGGAAGCGTTAAAGGACCAGCCCTTCTTTGCCACCGCGGAAGTGGGCGACAAGGTCCTCATTTACACCCAAGCAAAGAAAGCCATTTTGTTCAGCGAGAGGCTTAATAAGATAAAGGAAGTTGCTCCGGTTAACCTTGGAGACACAGGCAGCAGCCCCTCGGGCGATACCAACACCAAAAAGCCCGCCAACGCCAATTCCAACGCCGCGGGAAGTGGCAACGCCAACAAACCGGCCACAAACTCCAATAAATAGCCTGTTTTAAGCCTTTTATTGCCCCAGAGCCCTTGCGTTCTGGGGCGTTTTGATGTATAATGGTGCTACCATCTTACAGTTAATGTGTCAGCTAGTAGAATTAGGCTTTCTTTTCAAAAGAGCTAAGTTCCAAAGTCAGTACATTTAACTCCTTTAGAAATATAAGCGTAGGTTGAAGATGGGCCGCGCTAGAAAGCCTATATATAATGGCTACTAAGTTATTTGTCGGCGGTTTGCCTTGGGCAACTACCAACGACGACCTCCAGGCCTTGTTTGCCCAAGCTGGCAACGTGACCTCCGCTAACGTCATCTTCGACAAGATGACCGGCCGCAGCCGCGGTTTCGGATTCGTAGAATTCGACAACCAAGACGAAGCCAACTCCGCCATCTCCATGTTTAACAACAAGGATTACAATGGCCGCAACTTGGTTGTTAGCGAAGCTAAGCCAATGACTCCTCGCGCTCCTCGCCAGGAATAATTGTTTAGTTAATCCACAAGATTAAAACACCCCTTATTCAAGGGGTGTTTTTTATGGTATAATACCCGTGTTAATAAAACGCTTAATATGCAAGCCGTAAAAAGACTGGAAACAAAAACATACGATCCACGCTGGTTTATCTGGACCGTGGTAATCCTCATAGTCAGCGGGGTATCACTGGTCAGTTACATCCTGGTCACCAATACCCAGGACAGCGCCGATACTGCCTTCTTGTCCGCGCAGCATGTCATGAGACAGGCTCCTGCCAAGAATACCAACAGCACCTCGCAGAAATAGTTTCTCGGACACCGCTTTGGGTCCTTGATTTTATTTTTTAGATGTGCTATAATATATATGTAATAAGTCATGAAAGTAGAACCAAAATCGTTCTGCTTTTTTGAAACCAAAAGACAATTTATCCCCTGAACAAAAGGCTCAAAATTAAGCCTTAGTTCTCTGTCCGAAACAAAAACACAATGGAATACGCGTTAGGTCAATTAGCTATATCTGTAGGCTCACCAACAGGGGAGTTGTTTCCGACGTTCGCGCGACTGGGTCGTTCTATTCACGACCACTTAGTTCCGCACCCCGGCAACGACTTTCGCCCACATGTCTTAGGGCACCGGGTGTTGGGCCTTTTTTCATTGCTGCTTATCAGCGTCAAAGTGGCCGCAATCGCCCTGCCAGTGCTTACTCTTAGCCCCCAAATAGCTGATGCATCGGCTATTACCTCAGATACTGTTATTGCCTTAACTAACCAATCCCGCCAGGAATATGGGCTCAAAGACCTCACCTATAACGCTAAACTCGCCAAGGCCGCGCAGGCCAAGGCGGATGATATGTTAAAAAAGCAGTACTTTGCCCACAACAGCCCCGATGGCCATAACCCCTGGTACTGGATCAAAGGCACGGGTTACACCTATCTGGCTGCCGGTGAAAACTTGGCTGTACATTTTACCCAAGCGGAAACCGTTGAGGACGCCTGGATGAATTCTCCCGGCCACCGCGCCAATATTTTAAACCGCAATTTTGAGGAAATTGGTATTGGTATTAGTGAAGGCACCTTTGAGGGAGCCGATACTATTTTTGTAGTCCAAATGTTTGGTACACCTTCCACTCCTCAGGTTAAGACCCTGGCTGAGCCTACCCAAGTGGCTCCGGCAACTGCCCCGGTAGCCCAAGCCCAGCAGCCTGCGCTACCTGCCGCCAAGTCAGCGCAACAACCGGCAGCAGCCGCGAGTACTGCAGCCCCTGCAGTTAATTCGTCCCTGGCTCTGAGCAATTCAATTATTTTGCCCACAAATTCCGGGCTGACCATTACCACTTCGGCGGGCCAAGGGGCGGTAAAAGTAATAGCCACCTACGGCTTAAATTCCTACATGATGAATCCAACGGGCGATGGGAATTGGAAAATGGTGCTGCCTTCATACGCCCCGGTTGCGGGACCGGTTACCCTGACTGCCTACGACATAAATGGCAAGACTGTTACCGCGCGCTTGGCCAGCATAGCTCCAACTCTGGAAGCCAGCTTTTCTGCCCCTTCAGTTAAGGGTGCTTCCGTGAACTTCTTTGGACACACGGTTAATACCAATACTTTCCAGTTTAACTTCTATCTCATCAGCATCGTGGCACTCATGACTTTCCTGGCCGTGTCCATTGGGGTGCACTACAAGATACAGCACCTGGGCATGATTGCTAACAGCTCCTTCGTGGTCATGCTAGCGTGTCTGCTATGGATGGCAGGTTAAAGTTTCGGCCACCATTCAATATCAATTCTTCATTATAAAAGCCCGGTTTGTAGCCGGGCTTTTTCTATGTTATATACTATTTGTCTTTCAGCGCGTCGGACAGAATCTGGATTTCTCGCACCAGAAATTCTTCTATGCCCGATAGTTGTTTCAATTCATCCAGAGTATACCAAGCCAGTTCGGTTGTGTCCTCCAGGGGTTGCGGGTTGCCGCCAATATACTGGCAAATGAAAGTTAACCCTACCACTAGGTTGCCGTCAGAGCGCAAAAACGAGTTATTATAGATGAGTTTCATGTCTAGTGACACATCTATGCCAACTTCCTCTTTTATTTCATTCTGGAGCGTTTTTTCTATTACATGAGCCTCTTCAGTCGTGGTTTCTACTTTGCCCCCGGGCAGTGACCAGACACCCGGCATATGGAGTTCTTCGGGACCACGGCGGGCCAGCAGGAACTTCCCGTCTTTCTCAATCCAGCCTTTGGCGGCGACTATATAGAAATGGGCGTTGTCTTTGGTTTCCATAAGTTAAGTATAGCAACCGCGAGGGAAGAGAAGAAATAAAAAACCGCCCCACGGAAGGTGGGGCGGTATCGAAGGTTTGGAGGAGCGCCATTAGTAGCTCGGCGTGGCGATGTAGGTGACTACGTTCTGGTAGTCTCCAGGAGCCTGGGTGGCGGGGACTCTCACGCGGTAGATAACGCGGCAGACAGAACCGGAAACAGGGCCAGCGTTAGTCATAACTCCGCCAGGAGTACCGGAAGTACCGAAGCCGCGGGAGTAGAATGAGCCTGAAGTATTGTATACCACCGAACAGTCAGTCCCGGAAGTAGAACGTCCGGAGTAGCCGAATCCATCGTTACCGTTGTTGTCACCAGGAGTAGTAGAGAAATCAGTTATGGTAGTACCGTTGGTTTTGCGCAGGGCGCCGTCTTCGAATCCCGTTACGTTATATCCGCTCACAGCGTTGGTGCTAACTGTAAGGTCTTGTGCCGCGTAATATGGAGTGGCGGTGCTAATAGAGCCGAATGGTACCGTTGTAGCTGTAGTAGTTACGTTGGTATTTGTCGCGCCGAAAGCGGTCTGGCCGGAAGCGACGCCGGCAATGGTGAAGCTCAAAGTCGGGGACACACTTACGGTAATAACCTGTGATTCGATAATTCCTACATCAACGCTGGAAGTATCTACCACGCCATTGGCATCCTTTTCGTCCACGCGGATGGCGTCGATATCAGCAGTACCGGCAGAAGCGCTCTTCTGCGGGTTTAATAGTTTGTTGGTGCTACCAACGGTAATAGTAATTGCCGTGGAAGCGGCAATAGAGCTGGAAAAGGCAATACTTACGGTACCGGCCGAAGCGGTAATGGTTTTGGTTCCAGCGGTAAAGCCAGTAACGGAAACGTCGGTACCAGCTAATGAGTTAAAGTCATACTGGTGCACGGCATCTGGCACACCATCGTTTTGGTTGGAGCCGGCTACCGGGAAAGTTATAAGGAAGCTGCCGCTGGCAACAGCGGAGCGGGTAGTAAAGCTAAAGGTATGTACCGAGGTTTGTTTGTCATAGACGGCTGTGGCGTTAGAGTGGGCATTAGCTGCTGCGGTAGTAGTGGCAACGTGGGTTGCGTCCGTGACTGTGGCTACGGTTAGGTTTTCCGGGGTACCACCGGCAAGGGTAATTACATCCCCAGCCAAAATCCCCGTGGAAGAAGCCAAGGTAATGGCGGTATCGCCAGCCGTTACGCCAGCACCGAGTGTGGTGCTAACGCTGGGGCGGGAATTGGAAAGCGTGTCTTTTGATAGCGTCATGTTCCCGACCGCATTGGTTTGGGCGACTTTTTGCGCGATCATGGCCAACAAAAAGACCACTAAAACCGCGGAAACGAACTTAAACGGGCTTCGAAGGGAGATTTTCATCTATATTTATTAATTTTTTGTTTATTTCTGGATTTCCCTTGTGGGAAAAGTAATTATTACCCATTAAGTATAGCATAAAACGGGTGATTTGTAAATTATTATTGTCCGTTGGGATTGTTGCCGACTTTGGTAAAAGCCAGGGAAGTAAGGAGCGTATCAAACACAGGCTGGTATTTCTTTAAATTGTCATCGTTGTCAGCTTCCAGAGCAAAGAAATACTTTGTGGCCTGGTTGCGGGAAACCAATAGGATATCCCACACTGCGGTATTATTTTGGGGCTTGCTTAGGCGAAGCGTGTACCTCTGGGCTGGTACGCCGGCTACGGTTTCAGCTCGCGGAGCGCTAAGCTCACCCGATGGCAAGAACAGGTAGCGGTTTTCCCCGAACCAATCGCCAAAGGAGAGACCTTTCCAGTTATTATAGGTCTTAAGGGCTATTATAGCCTCCCCGGCCTCTAATTCATTGATGAAGTTGATGGGTTCGGATGAAAAATAATACTCCCCGTCTTGGTATGAGCCGATTGGCTGGGTCCATTTGCCCGGATAGTCGAATTCAACACCCCAGTACTGGTTGGCATAATGCTTAAATTCGGGTGCGGCGATTTTTTCCGGTCCGCTCGTTTCCGTCGCGTCCTCAATCTTGCGGTACTGGGCGATAACGAGAAAAGTGAATACCGCGAACAGGCTCAGCGCCACGCACACCATGATTGTGATCACTAACCTGCGCCGCGACCAGTACAGTGACAGGTTTGGGTCAAAAGCTGTGACGTTAGGTTTTTTGGTTTTTGTTTCTTTTTTCGTGGCCCTCATAATGTTTATTATATCATTAGTTTATGGTAGTATTAATGCGCATTTTGCCTATTCGCGAATGAGAAACAAAACCGAAAAGTACACAACCTTATATACCGCTCTGGTAATATTGGCAACCATAATTCTAAACCCGCAGGTCGTCTTTGCGTTGGTGCTACAGAGCGGCAATTACCAAATTGAAAACCCGTCGTTTTCCACTGGCGGCGGTAACCGAAACTCCGCGACCTACCGGGCACAAGATGCCACCGGTACCGCATCGGGAACCTCGAACTCTACTAACTACCAGGTCCAGAGCGGAGCCATCCCGCCCATTTTCCCGGGTGTGCCCGGTGTGCCCACGCTTACCAACACCGGGAGTACGCTCTACGCTAATTTGGATTTTGTTATTGCCACGGGCGGCAACGCCTCCGATACGCAGTTTGCCATCGCGATTTCATCGGATAATTTTACCACCACCACATTTGTTAAAGCGGATGATACCATTACCAGCGCCACTGAAGTCTGGCAGGACTACGCCGGCTGGGGCAGCGGCAGTGGGGAGCGCTTGATTGGCCTGTCCCCCAACACTACCTATAAAATAAAGGTGAAAGCGCGCTTAGGGCCGAACAACGAGTCGGGCTATTCCAATATTGCCAGCGCCACAACCAGCAACCCAAGTTTGACTATGACGGTCGCCGGGGTATCTTCAGGAACCAGCGTGGCCGGTACCACGACCAATGTGACGACGACGGCCACCACGGTACCGTTCGGCCAGTTGTCCGTGGGCAGTATTAAGATTGGGGCGCAAACCGTGACCGTCAGCACAAACGCTGTTACCGGTTACACTACTACAATTACCCAGGACGGTGCGTTGCGCAAAACCAACGGTACTACCATTCCCGCTGTTTCAGCCACCAATGCATCCCCAGCAGCCTGGCCGCTTTCCATAACCGATGGGCGTTTTGGCTATCACACTACCGACTCACTTTTATGCACGGGCACCACTAATCGGTTTTCCATAAATGATACTTTTGCCGCCCTCACCACAACTCCAACTGAAATTGCGTGCAATACCGGACCAGTTACAAATGAATCGACGAGTTTAGTATTTAAAGTTGAGGTGGAAGGTTTGCAGCCACCGGGTGACTACCAAAATGTCATCAGTTATGTCACCTCCGCTCTATATTAATGGTATAATTAAGTTACTTTTTAATTAGATGAAAATTCACCTCCATAATTTGAAACGGGTAGTCGCCATTGCTTTGGCTCTCTGCGCTTCATTGGGTATGTTGTTTGTGTCTGCCAATTCAGCATTGGCTCAGACCGACGCCGCGGGCCGGCCCGTCCAGGGACTTTCCGTTTCGCCCTTTATTTTGGAACGGCAGATGGAACGGGGACAAACCCTTAAGGATACAATCGAGGTGACCAACACTACGGACCGTACTTTGCCGGTTGATATTTCCATTAAGGATTTTACTGCTGGCGGTGATAACGGTCAGCAAATTTTTTACGAACCAGGTGAAGGGGACCAGACTTATGCCCTATCCAAGTGGCTTAAAGTTCAAAACAACCCTAAGTTAAGTTTAAAGCCTCACGAAAAAACCCAAATAGACTTTACTATTACCGCCCCTGCCGATGCTGAGGATGGAGGCCATTATGGCTCTATCCAGTTTGCCTTTACTGCCCCTAAAGTTGAGGGGAGCGCGGTGGAAGTATCCCAGAAGATTGCCGCTATTATCCTGGTCAAGCTGGGCAAAACGAACGAAGAAGGGAATATTAATAGCTTCCGTCCGGCCCACTCTGTTTATGAAAGCGCACCCGTTACCTTGCGCACCCGCTTCCATAACACCGGTAACGTTCACGTTAAGCCCCGGGGCAGCATTACCATAAAGAACATGTTTGGGAAAAAGGTTGGGACCACGCTGGTGAACCCGAATGGTAGCAATGTTTTGCCGAATAGCGAAAGGCTTTTTGAAAGTTCCTGGACCGACAAGTTTGCTTTTGGCCGTTATACCGCCTCTGTGGAATTGGTCTATGGCGATTCGGGCCAGGTCGTTCGGGCTGAAACTAGTTTTTGGGTTATTCCATATAAATTAGTGGGGCTTATAGCTCTAGGACTCTTCTTGGTAATATTCGCGTTGACCTACGGGATCAGGCGATATAATCGCTGGTTCATGGCAAAACTATTGGAACAGAACAAGCCAACACGCAAACCCCGAACCCAAAAAAAATAAAAGTTCCTCTTCTGAGGCCGCTCTCAAAAAGAGCGGCTTTTTAGCTTGCAATTTTTCTTCAGATGTGCTATAATTGTATTAGAAATCTTGCTGAGTTTGCGCCAAAATAGCGTAAGTTCAGAACCATTTCGAAACAAAAACAAAACCTATTGTGAATACTAATGGATGACAGGTTACTGCCAATCTTAAAGCATCTTTTGATGCGATTTTGTGTCTATGCGCCGCGCGTTGTTTTCGTGCCGGCTTTTATTTTGCTTGTCGTGGCTTTTGCAACTGTTTTTGCTTCTTTGATAGTCCCCGTTGATACCGTTCAGGCCACCACTCCGAAACTGCTTTATTACCAGGGTAAAATTAGCGTTCGCAGCAACGGAACCAACATTGCTGACGGCAACTATTCAATGCAGTTTAAGATGTACGATGCCGCAAGCGCCGGGACCCTCCTATGGACAGAAACATGGGATGGCGGCACCAGTCAGGTGGCTTTTGTAAATGGGATGTTTAGCGTGGCCTTGGGCACTTATGTAGCCCTGCCAAGTTTTACGGGAGGTTCAGTATATTTGACCGTAAACTTTAACTCCGGTTCCGGTTATGACGGTGAAATGTCACCCAGACAGCAAATTACAGCCGCGGCTTACGCGCTCGTAGCCAACAGTGTGGCCGGTGACGGCGACATTAACACAACCAATACTAGCGGGTCGGCTACCGCTTTGGCAGTGGCCCGCAGCGCCGGAAACTATGCCCTTCAGGTGGATACCTCAACTGTTTCTGCTGCCACCGGACTCAAAGTTACTTCCGCAGCCGCGGGAGGCGGAGTTGCTCTGTCCGCCATATCTTCCGGTACCAATGAAAACCTGACCATTGATGCCAAAGGCAGCGGCACTATCACCATTGGCACAGCCAGCGGCTCCACAGGTGACATCCTCCTTGGCGGGGGCTCTGCCTCAACCGGTTGTACCGTCACTAACTCCACCGGTGCTTTTGCCTGTACTGCTGGCGGGTCTTTTACTACCCTCGCCCTAACCGGCGCGGTAACCGGCGCGGCTTCGTACAACGGTTTGGTAGTTACTGCCAATACAGGTGTAATTACCACTGGTACCTGGAACGGTACTGCTATTAACGCCGGGTTCATTAACTTTAACTCCACTAACCTACAGAACTCCTCTAATGCATTAAATACGATCCAAAACATCAACACGAGCGCTACGCCGCAGTTTGCTGGCGTCGGACTTGGCACCACTGGTTCGTCAACCAATTTGATTAATGCAACTGTAGCCGTGTCCCAAACGCTCATATCGTCAAGCAGTTCCGCCATAACCTCCAACACTTATATTAATCTGACCCAGAATACCTCAACTTTCACCGGCACAGGCCTTAAGCTTGACTTTGCCAATATTTCGGGAACATTCAGCGGCAGCTTTGTCGATTTCAAGAATAACACCGCCAGCAAGTTTACTGTCTCCAGCGGCGGTGTCCTTTCCTTGGCTGGAGCTCAGACCGCCGATATCACCACTGTTACGGCTGCAGCGGCCAATGCTTTGACTATTCAGCCTTCCGCGCCTAGCTCCACTGGAGCGGGGGGAGCGTTGAATCTTAAGGGCGGCTCTGCCACGACAACCGGAGCCGGAGGCGGCCTGACCATTCTTGGCGGTACCGGTGTGTCCGGCGCGGGAGGGGACGTATCCATCAACGCGGGGACCGGTTCTTCCGTCGGGGCTATCAACATCGGCACCACGAACGCCGGCAACATCATAATCGGCGGGTCCAGTACTCCTGCAATCAAGTTAGGCAAGTTCACTACAGCAAATACCGTACTGTATGTTTCCGCGACAGATGGTACTCTTTCCGCAACAGCCGCTTCCACCGGAGCTCAGTGTCTGCAAACCGCCAGCGCCGGGGTTGCCCCGACGTGGGGATCTTGCGGAGCGGGCGGGGCGACGGCTTTTGATGTTATTGGTGACCCATCAGGTAATGGTTCCATCGCCATGGGGACTACGGCTCAGACTTTAGATTGGGGTGCAATTACCACTACTGACGCCTTAAGCGTAACTTCTAGTGGGACCGGTCTTACTTCAGGGTCAGTCTTTAAGGTTACCTCAGCTACCGCAGGGGCCGTGACTAATGGGATTGCCCAATTTGTCGCTTCTGCCAACTATAGCGGGGCTGGAGGGGTACTGGCTGCGATAGCCAACTCAACTACTGCTGGAACGGTTGCTAGAGTATCGGGAACTGCTTTAACCACGGGTACGGGTTTAAGCATTGTTGGTGGTAACGCAATGACTACGGGAGGCGGACTAGATATTAGTGGAACTTATAACCATACAGGAACTGAAACAGGAAGTTTGGCCGAAATTACTTTTTCTGAAAGCACTTCGAATGCAGTAACCAGCACTACTAATGGATTGTTGGTTTCACCCACTATTACTATGTTGGGGGGCGCGGCTACAAGAACCGTTAATGGTATTTCCGTTAACCCTTCCTTTACTAGTTGTCCGGCGGGAACCTGTACTGTTAATGGAATCAACATTGCTAATGTGACCGATGGCACGGGCTTCACCGGTACTGGTCTTAAGATTGGTACGGGATGGGACACTGGGCTTTCTATCGCAACTTCTGGCGCGGTCACTGGATTGTCTGTGGCCGCCAGCGGCGCTCCGACCCAAGACATGGTAAACATTACCAACAGCGGCCAAGCGGTAACTACCGGCGGAGTCAACGCGCTGTCCATCAATTATACTGGTGGTTCGGCCGCCGTGGAAGCTGCGGCCATGCGCGTTGATCTTACTCCTGGGGGTACAGCAGCGGGTATATGGAGCGGATTGCGTATTGTGACCGGCGCTACCGCCGCCGCCGCAGTAACCGAAAATGGAATCAAGGTTGAAACTGCGACAGCCGGTTCTACCTCAACGATAAACGCCTTCTTCGCCGCCAACGTAACGGGCGGCGCAGGTACAGAAATTGGCTACCGTGTTGGGACCGGGTATGACTATGGTTTGCAGTTTGATGATACGACTCCCGCAATCCGCCTCGGAGCTACAGATGATACGGCGGCATTGGGTTTTTATGACAACTGTTCTTCCTCATGTACGAATGGCGGCACAACGCCGAATAAATTGGTGGAAATTCGCGACCTAAGTACTAACTTCGGGGCCTCGGTAATTGCAGGTGCCTTTATTGACACTACCAGTACCATTCGTGAAGAATTTAACCGCCAACGTACTTCCGCTACCGCGGATACTACTGGCGCCCAAAACGCTGGGTTTGGAAACGGCGGCGGTTGGGGCGTATATGAAGGTGGTACTACGCCTAACTGTACTTTTTCCAGTTTGGCTGACTCGATAAATGGTATTACTCGTATGGCGGCCAGCGGTGTGGCCAGCGGTTGTTTAATGATGGTTGATGAAGCTATAAACAACCCAAAACTTTTGTATAACGTATCGAACCGCCCTGTAATTTTAATCAAAGTTAAGCCGGGCCAGGCTGACACGAATAGTGCTATCTACGCTGGTATGGCAACGGAAACCGACGGACAAGTTACTGCTCCCGCAAACTTTATTGGTTTTTCCAATGATAACGCTGGTACTTTGGGAACCACATGGGTAGGTATTACGAGAAGTGCAAGCACCTCCACCACAGTGGTTTGTACCGGACAAACGGTATCGACATCTCAATACGCCTTGTTAATGGTAGAAGTCCGTTCCAGCACTAGCGTACGCTTCTGGATCGACAACAACGCTTCTGATGGTATTAACTTCACGGAATGTGGTTCGGGAAGCAGTACTAATATTTACGGGAGCAACCTCGCCCCGGAGCTGATGTGGCAGGAACGCACCGGCGGCAGCGCTACTAATTCACAGTTGGACATTGACTTCTACCGTTCGTGGCAGGATGACGCGCAAGATGGTTTAAGTTTGTCTCAGGACGGTTCTGAGGTAGAACTTTCCCAGTTACCACAGTTGGACTTTGGAGTTAACGGTGAAGCTTTAAGACAGTATAATTCGGAAGACTTGGCGGCTTGGTTTAATGGGGCTGAAGAAATTTCTTCCCAAAGTACCATTATGCAAATTTCTAGCGACCGGGTGGTGGCTGGTTTGGAAATGGTAGCTCCCAATATTTCAGGCAGAGGATTGAAGATAGATAGAATCAGCTCATTAGGGGCCTCTGTCCAATTAATTAGTGATGTTGAGTTCATTGGCCGACCTTACTTTAACTCCGACACCGCCGGGTTTGCCCAGATCAGCCAGGGAGATAAAGAGGTAACTATTACTTTCGATAAGGAATATCTAGATAACCCAATTGTAAACGCAACCCTTAGCTTAGGCGGCAAATTGAATGACAGCAATGCTGACAGTGCGCAGGAAGCTTTGGTCCAATCATTGTTTGACCAAGGACTGCAGTATGCAGTAATCAAGAGAACCGCCAAAGGGTTTGCTATTGTCTTAAACAAGCCCGCCCCGGAAAACTTAGAGTTTAGCTGGACTGCTTTTGCGGTAAAGAACCCTAAAATATTCCGGTCCATTCCGACTGCTGGAAATACTTCAAGCGCCAGCGCTTCGTCTGAATCGTCTGGGTCGGAACAAAACGATTCTAATCCAACCAATTCCAGTGACCCAGCCCAAACTTCAGCCGTTGAAAGCACAGACTCTACAGACAATAGCATTGTGCCTTCAACCTAAACCATTTCACTAAAATCGCAGTGCTGATGAAAAGACAAAAACACAAAAGAATACGGGTGGCTCCCGAGCAATGGACAACGCATCATACCGACCGCGCGGTACATACTTCTGGGTTCTTCTTGGCTTTGGCGTTTGTCTTAATTACCTCATGGATATTGGGCACAGCGCTTGGTATAGCAAAAGCTGATACTAGTTTAAATTCCGGAGTGGGCGCGCATGTTTTAGGCATAGATGAAGGGCCGGAAGTCATAGTGGGTGGAGGAGGAGGGGGATCACCAGCGGTTACGCCTGGCAATAACCCAACACCTGTTCCCCCGGGGTCTTTACAGGCTCCTTGGGTCAGCGCAGATATCATCCTTACTAACGCTACTTCGCGCACCATCTTTGTTGATGGCCAACAGGTTACTGAATATGTCATAAATACCCAGTTCCCGTCCTTTCATGGACAAACTAACATCAAAAATGCCGTGGTCGGTCTGGATATTGCCAGCAGCTACCACATAAAAGCCTCAGTTAAACCGGTTGGCGAGGATTGGTATTGGAAGGTACCACAACCGGTTTCCGTGGGACATCACATTTTAACCGTTTCAGTGGGAGACACCCAGGTACCAGAATTTTTTGCTTCTACGCAATTTTATTTTGCCGTTGAGCTGCCGCCGGGCCAGGCAATACAGCAACCTGCCAATCTCAACCCAAGCATTAGCAGCACTAAAAATTTGTATAGTGTTGACGTTACTATTCCTGAAAAGTTTAAGCAGCTGCGACCCGGAAACGAAGTCGCGGCAACCATCAAACTTTCCGGCATTGGTCAATCAGACCACTCAGCCGTTGTAGTGGTCCAATACCAAGTACAGGATGCTAATGGCCAGGATGTCATACAAAGCGCGGAAACTCTGGCAGTGCCAGGCAACATAAGCTACTTAAAATCCTTTAGTACCTCGCCGCAATTAGCTGAGGGAAGATATACGGTGGTGGTATCGGTATCAAGCAAGAATGCCATAGTAACTTCGAGCGATTACTTTGAACTAGCCACCCCGCCCGTCGCGGCAGTTACTCAAGCGCCGCAAAACAACGGGATGCTGTTCGCGTTGTTATCAGCCATGTTGCTGCTATTTGGGATGGTTGCCTACTGGGAGTACAATAAAGTAAAGATGCTGACTGCCGCGATAGCGCATATAAGCGGAAAGCAGATGGCAAAAATTAAGATTTAGGTATGAAAAAAATTATCCTGTTGTTCACAATTTCCTTATTGGCGGTCAGTTGCAGTCGCGCGCCGCAAAACCAGAATAACAATAGTGCTTTAGTTGTTCCTTTTGACCAGTATTCAAATGAGCCACCGGTCAACTCCAACAAAAATAGCGTTGCAGAATTTCCTTCGGGTTGCCAGGACGTAACCGAGGCAGCGCCTGTAATAACGGCTATGACTCCGCGCGTGGGCAATCTAGGGACAAAAGTAAACATTAGCGGCTGTAACTTTTTGGGGTTTGAAGGGGACAAGGTGGCCTGGATTGAAAATCAGAAGGGCGAAAAAGGTTATTTGGCGGCTACCCGGGACAATGATTCAAAAAAGATGACAGTAAAACTCGATTCACCTCTATGTCAGCAAGACGTTTCATATAGCGGCTCACGTTGCCCAAAGGAGCTGGTTGTAAGCCCGGGAAAATATATGGTTTATGTCTCAGCTTGGGGCAAAGACAGCAATAAAGTGGAGTTTGAAGTTAAATAAAAAACCGCCCAAAAGGGCGGTTTATTTTTTATGATGGTGGACCCTACCGGGCTCGAACCGGTCACCCCCGCCTTGCAAAGGCGGTGCTCTACCAAATGAGCTAAGGGCCCTTATTAAAACTATTTTTTCTAAGATCCAGGGAGAAAATCTACCATCCCGAACAGCCAGAGTACTCCAAGTATCATTATTCCCAAACCGACTAATTTCCACCAGGTGTATGTTCCGGCCAGTGGAGCTTTAAAGTACTTTTCCGCGAATTCAATGCGGCCGGTATTTTCCGTAATCTTCACGCTGTATTTTATAATCACAACACCGATAGCGAGTACAACAAGGGAACCGAGGATTCTTAAAATGATCATTTGTAAGTGGTGGGCGTACTTGGAATTGAACCAAGGACCTCGTCATTATCAGTGACGCGCTCTAACCATCTGAGCTATACGCCCGTAAATTTTTATTTCCCATACATTTTAGCAAATTGTTCTGATTTTGACAACAGCCCTAAAATGTAGTATTATAAATGCAAGTTATCGCAGTTTTAGAAACCAAATTTACAACTATTTTTGCCTGACTGGCCCATGTTTTTTTCCAAAACCAAATCCATTGTTGGCGTAGATATCGGCACATCATATATCAAGGTTGCTCAGATTACCCATGGTGAAACCAAAGTCTTGGATACTTACGGGGTGGTCAATGTCAGCAGTCAAATCAGCTCCAGCCAGGAAGCCGGGATTCGCGAAACCGCCAATGTCCTGGTTAATTTGCTTAATCGCGCGGGCGTGAGTACTCGTCGCTGTGTGGCCAGCCTGCCAAACTCGGCTGTATTTACTTCAGTCATAGATATGCCCAAAATGTCCGAAGGGGAATTGGCCTCCGCCATGCAATTTGAGGCTAAAAAGTACGTTCCACTCCCGTTTGCGGAAGTTAAGATAGACTGGGCCATTATTTCGGAAGCCCCGGAAACCAATAGCATGAAAGTCATGCTCATAGCCGTTCCAAACCAGGTTAAGAACAACTATCAGGCAGTATTCAAACAAGCTGGTCTGGATCTCGAAGTGATTGAAATAGAAGCTTTGGCCTTAATTCGCTCTCTTATAATTGATGCTGGCCAAAACAATGTTATAATAGACATAGGCGCAAAAGCCACGGGTTTGAATGTCGTTAAAGACGGTTTGCTGCAGCTCACGCGCAGTCTAAACGTTGGCGGCGACACCATTACCGAACGCATCGCTTCAAGCTTGAATATTACTTTCGCACGGGCTGAACAATTCAAGAAAGAATTTGGGGTTAACGGGAGTAATTTCCTTCCCGAGACCATCCGCCCGGTATTGGATGTAATAAAGAGTGAAATCAAGCAGTTGATGAGCGTGTACAAATCACATAATGTTACTATTAATAACATCATGTTGGTTGGCGGGGGGTCACAGCTTCCCGGTACCGTGGATTATTTCAAAGATTTGGGCGGCAACGTCATTTTAGGAAACCCGCTAGCCCAGATCGCGTATCCGAAATCAATAGAACCTGTATTAGTAAGGGCAAAGGCACAACTTCCGGTTGCACTGGGACTTGCCCTCAGAACGGAAAACTAAAAGCAAAAACCTAATGGCGCAAATTAACCTTCTCGACTCGGACAACAAACCCCGGTTCAAAGTACAAAGCTACGCATGGCTAGTAAAAGTACTGGTGGTCGTTTTGGTTTTGATCCTGGCTTATTACGGATATCTTTTCTATCGCCAAAATAATCTGCAGAAGCAGATTAATGACACGAGGGTAAAGACTCAGAAAGCCCAGACCGCCGCCACGGCCAATAGCGACCGAAAAGAGCTGCTTACGCGGCAGGGTCAACTCGGGGCGCTTAATCCGTTACTCAAGTCTCACTTATACTGGTCCAGCCTTCTCCCTGAGTTGGCCCGGGTCAGCTTACAACGGTCCGATTATGTGTCCATAGACGCGGTTTCCGACGGCAGCCTCTCTTTAAGCGTAAAACTGCCATCCTACGCTGACGCTGACAAGTTTCTGCAGGTGTTTGACCTTCCTGAATATAACCGTCAATTCAGCAATGTTCGCGTCCTGTCTATCGTGAAATCTACGGATGAGGGAGGCGCAATATCGTATCTGATGAGAGTGCAGCTTGATTTCAGCACTGACTTCTTAAAATCCACTAACCCATAATTATGGACTTGAATATACAGTCAAAACTCGTTTCTCCCCGAAAAGGAAATAGCCTGTTTGAAGTAGGAGTCCTTGTTGTGGTTATTTTGCTGATCCTCTACTTTATTGTCCGTCCAAAGCACCAGCAGGCAAACGCAAAAGTTGCTGAGTTGGCTAACGCCCAAAAACAATACAGTTCAGTGGAAACTGACAGGAAGACCTTGGAATCGTTAGTTGGACAGCTTAAAGACAAGCAGGATGAAATTGAAGTTTTGGATCAGGCCATTCCTTTAAACGGCCGTATTACCTCTTTGGATCTGGTCATAGACAATATGGTATCCAACTCGGGTATGAAGCTGGCCAGTATTACCAATAGCGAAACCGAATCCGGAGTTGTGGCCGGCGACAAGAAGCTCTTGGACGATCCATATGGGGCCGACCGTACCCTCCAGAGCAGTGTGGTGAACATCACGGTCACTGGTCCCGTGGAGCAGTTTAACCAATTGTTAAAGTTAATTGAGAACAGCCCACGTTTAATGGATATTGATTCCGTAACTATTTCCCAGGAACAGGAAGTCTTGTACAAGATTCGCTTGAAGGCATATTATTACGCCCCCAAGTACAGTAAAACAGCTGACCAATAAACATGTCTAAAAGAAATATTATTTTAATACTCATAGGAGTGGTTGCGCTGGTAATAGCCGGATACATTGTTTATCGGGGATTGAATGGTGGCGCTTCCACCAATTTGTTGACTGCCACAGGGGAAGTCAGCACGCCGGCCCCTATTTTCACCCAGGGTCGAAGTTTGGATTTTGGCCCGATTCAGAAGTACAACCCACAACCACAGCTTTTCACATACCCTAAAGTTAATTCAGGCGATACCAACCTTACTTTGCCAAATTTAATTAAATAACATGGCGCAGGACCAACCCAAGACCACGGTTGCCTCTTCATTCGAACAGTTTTTGGTTGACCATGGTTTTATAGACAAGGAACAATTTGACCGCGTTGAGGCGCTAAAAGCAAAAGCCCCAGTGGGCGAGGCGGGACCGACCGATGTGAGTAAGATTCTTCTCCGGGAGCATATGCTGAATGAAGAAGACCTTACCAAAGCACGGGCGGGTTTTTTGGATTTGCCCTATATTGACTTGCACAAGGCAAAAGTTGACCCAAAATTGCTGGATTTAATTCCGGAGGCTTCCAGAAACTTCTACAAAATGGCGCCCTATGAAAAGAACGGCCCTGATTTAAAAGTTGCCTTGTCTGACCCCGGCAATTACCAGGCGTTGGAAGCGCTGGAGTTTTTGGGCCAGAAACAAAACCTGCAAATTCATATTTACCTGGCTTCGGAATCATCTATTAATTATGCATTAGAGCGCCGCCAAAATTTGGGCAGCGCGGTGGGTGAGGCACTAAAAGATATCCAGGAAAAAGGCCTGGTCCAGAAATCAGCGACTATTGAGCCCCAGCCAGGCAAGGAAGACACTCTGGAAGATGCGCCGATCCGAAAGATTGTGGACGTAATTTTAACCAATGCCGTAGAAGCAAATGCTTCTGACATTCACGTCGAGCCCTCTGACAATGACGTTCGGGTGCGTTACCGTATTGATGGTATTTTGCACACTTCCCTGCGTCTTCCGAAAAATGTTTTGCCTGCCATCGTTTCCCGCATTAAGATTATGTCCAACCTCAAGATTGACGAACAGCGCCTGCCGCAGGATGGACGTTTCCATATCCAGGTTGGCAACAGTGACGTTGACCTTCGTGTTTCCACTTTGCCCATCATGGGCGGCGAAAAAGTGGTTATGCGTATTTTGGACAAGTCCGGTTCCGTTCCGACTTTGGATGAATTGGGGTTACGGGGCAAAGCCCTGAGTTGGGTTCAGGATAACCTGAAGAAGAGCCATGGTATTTTCCTCATTACCGGTCCTACCGGAAGCGGTAAATCCACGACCTTGTATTCGATTTTAAGCATTTTAAATACTACCGCGGTTAATATAGTAACTTTGGAAGATCCGGTGGAATATTTTATTCAGGGCGTTAACCAGAGTCAGATCAACCCTGACATCGGCCTGACTTTTGCTTCGGGGTTGCGCAGTATATTGCGCCAGGACCCTAATATTATTATGGTTGGTGAAATTCGCGATGAGGAAACCGCGGAACTGGCGGTGCACGCCGCTTTGACTGGTCACTTGGTGTTTTCAACCCTCCACACCAACAACGCGGTCGGTGCCATCCCTCGTCTGACCAACATGGGGATTGAGCCGTTTTTGCTTTCCGCTTCCTTAAATATGGTCATGGCCCAGCGTTTGATTCGCAAGTTATGTGAAAACTGCAAAAAGCCGATTAAAGAACTCACGGAGTTAATGAAAAAGGAGATTGAGGAAAATTTGAAAGGCGTGCCCGAAGATTATATCCAAGGCTTTGATATGAAAAAATGGCTTATATATGAGGCAAATGGTTGTGAGCAATGTGGCCACACCGGTTATAAAGGACGCTTGGGCATATTCGAAGGACTTCCCCTGACTGTGCCCGAATTGCAGGATTTGGTATTCAAAGAAATCCCCGCCCGCAAAATTTACGAGGAAGGTCTGAAACTGGGCATGATAAATATGAAACAAGATGGTATTATAAAAGTACTGCGGGGCGAAACCACTCTCGATGAAATTGCCCGGGTAACCAGCGAGTAACCGCCATGGATTACATTTTTTTTCAACATTACAACCTAGAAACCATGCTATCGGAAAGACAGCCGAAAATTATATTGTTAGCCGAACCTGAACTGGAAAGCCAGGCTTTGTACCGTCGTCATTTGGATGCGCCAGACCTCGTGGTGAATGTTTGTAATGACCTTGCCCAAATCCACGCGCAACTATCAAACACCCGTCCGGACCTACTTATCCTTAACCCGGGGGCGAATCCCGTCCGGAGCCTTACTATTTTGAAAGGGATCAAAAAGAATCATCCGGCCTTAAGGATCATTACCTTGGGTTACGGTACCCCGGAAGAGTACCTTGACCGTTTTATGCAGCTAGGAGTTTCCTATCATATTAACCGTAATTTAACCCGGCCGCAGGACGTAGCAATGGCAGCGCGGCAAGTGCTCCAAGATTTTTAAGCAAAGGCAAAAACAAAATGTATAAAGCAAGCGAACTCGAATTAAACAAACTTCTAACCCTAACTTTGGAGCGAAACGCTTCTGACCTCCACTTGATTGTCGGCGAACCGCCGGTCATCCGCGTGGACAGTTCTTTGGTGCGCTTGGAAGATTACCAGATCCTCAGCCAGGACGCGATTTCTGACTTGCTTGATGTCATGCTCACGCCTGACCAAAAGCGGAATTATGAGCAGCATTCCAACTTGGATTTTTCTTACTCCTTTAAAGACAATACCCGCTTCCGTGTTAACGCCTACCGCCAGCAGGGGATGACTTCCATTGCTTTCCGTTTGGTACCCAACCACATTAAGACCATTGAAGACTTAAATCTTCCTCCGATTTTGCGCACCATGATAGAGAAGCGCCAAGGGTTAATTCTCGTCGTGGGCCCGACTGGCCACGGCAAATCTACCGCCTTGGCCTCCATGATTAGTGAAATCAACAATACCCGCGCCGACCACATCCTGACTATTGAAGACCCGGTGGAGTTCATCCATAACCCAAAAAAATCAGTTATCTCCCAGCGTGAAGTGGGTACCGACACCCCGGATTTTCCAAGCGCCTTGAAAGCGGCTTTGCGTGAAGACATTAATGACGTTCTGGTTGGGGAAATGCGCGATTTGGACTCCGTGTCCGCAGCCCTCACCCTGGCCGAAACTGGCCACTTGATTATGGCCACCTTGCACACCAACGACGCCGCCCAAAGTATTGACCGTATTGTTGACGTATTTGACGCCGCCCAACAGCCCCAAATCCGCGGCCAGTTGGCCAGCGTGTTAATTGGCGTCCTGTCCCTGCGTTTACTCCCTAAGATCGGCGGCGGCCGTATTCCGGCTTATGAAATAATGCTTGCGAACCACGCCATCCGCAACACTATTCGCGAAAACCGGATTTTTGAAATCAGCAACATTATCCAGACCTCCTCCCAAGACGGCATGTTGCCGTTGGACAAGAGCTTGGCCAGCCTGGTTAAGCAGGGCATTGTGGAACTCGAAGTGGCCCAAAATTTTGTGCTCGACCGTGATTACTTCTTATCTTTACTCAGCTAATTCATGCAATACGCTTACCAAGCCCGAAACAAGGAAGGACAGGTCAAAACCGGTTTTGTAGTCGCACCCGACCAGTCTAAAGCGGAACAGCTGCTGACCGAAAACGGCTTTATTATAATTTCCCTGACCCAGAGAAGGGAGAATTGGTTCAGCAAAAACAACCCGTTCGTGCCCCGCGTCTCTTACAAGGACTTGGTGCTTTTTTCCCGCCAACTATCTACCCTCATTTCAGCTCGCGTTCCCTTGCTGCAGTCCCTGCGCATCCTGGAAGGCCAGCTGGACAACAAAGCGCTACTCAACATCCTTCGGGAACTGATTGGATCGATTGAAAATGGGGAAAGCTTTTCCCTGGCCTTGTCTAAATTTCCGGAAACTTTTGGCAACATCTACGTGGCATTGGTCCGTTCCGGTGAAAGTTCCGGTTCGGTGGCCGACGCCCTGAATTATTTGGCCGACCAGTTGGAAAAAGATTATGAATTGCGGAATAAAGTCCGGGGCGCCATGACTTACCCCGGCTTTGTTCTCCTCGCCCTGGGTATTGTCGGCTTTTTGATGTTTAAATTCGTTTTGCCGAACCTAACCTCGGTATTGAAAGAGCAGGGCGGGACACTTCCTCCGCTAACCGTGGCTATCATATCCGCGAGCGACTTCTTTAAGGTGTATTGGTGGGTGATGTTACTGGCGTTGGCGGGATTGATTTTGGGCATCAGGTTTTTCCTGCGCACTGAAACCGGCCGCTACCGATGGGACGCGGTGAAGATCCAACTACCTTTGATTGGCCGAATTTTTCGTGAAGTATATTACACCAGGTTTTCCCGCAACCTTTCTACCCTCGTGGCGGGAGGCATCCCAATTATTAAAGCGCTGACGATTGTCAGTGAAATAATTGGTAACAGTATTTACCGCGACATCTTACTGCAGGCTGCTGCTGACGTTACCAATGGGCGCGCCATTAGCGAATCATTGTCACAGCACAAAGAATTCCCTCCTTTGGTCACTCAAATGGTGCGCGTGGGGGAACAAACCGCCCAGCTTGATACTATCTTGAAAAAGCTCGCTGAATTTTACGAGAAAGAAGTGGACCAGCGGGTGGGGACTTTGTCTACCTTGCTTGAGCCTATGATAATGATAGTTTTAGGTATCGCGGTGGGCTTGCTAGTGGCTGGAATTTTGCTTCCAATTTACAACCTGGCGAGCACTGCTGCCTAGCGGGTTGTTGACAACTTCCTTGATTTTTTGCCGATTTTCTGTTATACTATATTCAGATCTGATAAATAAGGGCTATCTATAAAGACCTCTTATAGACGCCACCCATCCAAAACCGATTGGGGGTGAACACATTGAGAAACAAAACACAAAAGGGTTTTACCTTAATCGAATTGCTTGTTGTTATCGCTATCATCGGCCTTTTGGCTTCCGTAGTTTTGCTCGCGTTGAACTCAGCGCGCGCCAAGTCACGTGATGCCAAGCGCGTCGCTGACGTTCGCCAGATCGCAAGCGCGTTGGAGCTTTACTTCAACGACAACAACACTTACCCTCAGCAGGCAACTGCGGCTATCACCATTCCTGGTCTCGCTACCAGCTACATCGGTGCTATCCCTGCAGCTCCAACCCCGGCTGATAACAAAACCGGCAGTACCTGTACTTCAGCAAACAACGCTTACATGTACAGCAGCACTACCGCGACCACTTACAGCTTGACCTTCTGTTTGGGTGACGTTACTGGCGGTCTTACCGCAGGTACTCACACTTTGAGTCAGGCAGGTATTCAATAGTACTTTTTATAGAGGCCTCGGCAACGGGGCCTCTTAAGCTATTTATGAAAATATTTAACTGGTTACAACTTGCAGCTGTCATTGTGGTGGCTGTTGTTTTATTTTTTACGCTCTACCGCGGCGCTCGCAGCGGTGTTTTAGTGGCGAAAAGTGACACTGTGTTGTCTGATACCAGAGCCATAGTCCAGGCTTTTTCTTATTTTCACGACGACCAGGGACGATATCCTTCACAGGACGAGTTTACCAACAATGCCCTGATGTCCGTTTATTTAACCAATTTCCCGCCTGCCCAGATAACTGGCGGTGTATGTAACGCCACTTTTGGCTACCACACTATTGATTACACTTCATACGAGCTCCATTTCTGCCTGCCGACGGGCACGCAAAAGTTCCCAGCCGGAATTAACATGGCCAAACGTTAATGAGTATTGAGTTTATTTTTAACGTCCTTGCCAGTTTGGTGTTCGGAACCTTAATCGGCAGTTTTCTGAACGTGGTTATTTGGCGGTTGCCAAAGAACATGGGTTTGGGTGGCCGTTCGCAGTGTCCGAAATGTAAACACCAGTTGCGCTCTTTTGAACTGCTCCCTTTGCTTAGTTACGTTTCCAGTAATGGAAAATGCCGCAACTGCGGCAAGCCCATTTCCGTACGTTACCCTCTAATTGAAGGGCTTACCGGGCTGCTTTTTGTTATCGCCTGGCTGGTTTACCAGCCCGATTTTGGCCATCCTCTCCAGTGGATTCTCTTCATTAAGGCTTTGGTAGTAATTAGTGCCGCAATTGTCATATTCGCCATTGATTACGAACATTTCCTCATATTAGACAAGGTTTTGCTGGTTGTGGGGATCATGATCTTGGCGTTAAATGGGGGTGTTGATATGCTGAGCGCCAGCTCTTTCACCAATTCCTTGCTGGTTTCCGGTGCCATTGGTGCCGCCATTGGTGGAGCAATTTTTTACCTCCTGTCATATTTTTCACTTATGGGAGAAGGGGATGCCAAGTTCATTATCCTTCTGGCATTCACTTTTGGCTACGCCCAAACCGGGATTTTACTACTGGTCGCGTTTTGGCTTGGTCTTGCAGTTTCCGTATTCTTGCTTTTGAGCAAGAAGGCTGGCTTAAAAACGGCTTTGCCGTTTGGCACATTCCTTTCTGTGGCCGCCGTGCTTATGGTATTCTGGGGACCACGCCTGCTAAATTGGTACCTGTCCCTGATTGGTTTATACTCCGGCTAAAATGCGCTATACTTAAGTAAAGCGCGCTATATAATGAAACTAAAACAACAAAAAGGGTTTACAATAATAGAATTGCTAGTGGTCATTGGGATCATGGGTCTTATGGCTACTTTAATGGTTGTTCAGTTTAACCTCACCCGTAGCCGCCGGGCTTTAAACCTTGCCGCCAACGAGTTGAGCACCAACATCCGTAAAACCCAAAGTTATGCCTTGTCCGCCCGTAACGTCGGGCCAGGAGTGCCAGCCAAGTTTTATGTCCTACAGTTTGATTTTAGCCAGCCTACCCAGTACAAGATACTTGCTGTTGATACCAATTTTAATTCCCGGCCAACGCTAGTAGAAACGGTTACGCTGGATAGCGATGTAACTCTTAATGCGAGCCTGTCCTCCTTGGAGCAGCCCATAGAGGGGATTGGTCGGGGTAAAGGCATTCCTAATGTAACTCACCCCGCGTGCATACAGGTGCTTTTCGCTTTGCCGTTTGCCCGCACTTATATAATTGGCTCGCCGTCCTGTACAACAGATTACATAAACACCGCTAAGGATCCGGTAGCACTGGCAGGATTGGCAAATTCGCGTGCGATAATCTACCTAAATAATACCCGTGGCACCACCTACTATAAGTACAGTGAGATTAATGGACTTTCAGGCACTATTAAATCTGAGTGACGTGGCAAATATAAACAGACAAAAAGGACAAACCTTAGTTGAGACCATGGTCGCTGTCTTTATTTTGGTCATGGGGATCACTGCCGCTGCCGGCTTAGCGATTTATTCACTAAACGCAACTTCCCTGGTTAACAAGCAAGTGGCGGGCATGGGTCTGGCCCGTGAAGGAGTGGAGGCACTCAAGAACATGAGGGACACTAACTGGCTCCAAGCCCGGAGTTTTGACGGTAGCTGCAATTGCTATACCGACTGGCTAACCTCATATTATTCTCTCCAGGTTCCAGGCGGCACCCAAACGTTTACTTTAGATTTTACACCGTATAATTCGCAGCCTTGGGTACTAACGGGGGAAACCAAAAATTTTAGTTTATCATATGATGACGAAGCCCGGAATGGGCGCTTTTACTTCCCTAACACCAATGGCGGTAAAGCTAGTGATTTTTCCCGTCGGGTTACTATAGATCAGTATTCCCGAGCTCCCTATGATGGCACCAGTCCAAGATTGACCGCCACGGTAGACGTCTGGTGGAATGACAAGAAGTGTCCTAATGCCAACACCTACGAAGAAAGCAAACCCGCTTGCCGGGTTCGCCTACAAACTTACCTGACAAACTGGAGGAATTATTGATATGAGACATTTCTCGAGACAAAAAGGATTTACTTTGATGGAAATCGTTGTTGCCACGACAATTTTCGCCACCTCTGTGACAATAATGATGGTTTTGTTTAACTACACTCTAAAGATAAATCGGCAAGTGGACGCGCTGCGGCAAAGCGCCCAAGGCACCAGGAATTTCGCGGAATTTTTGATTCGGGAGATTCGTAACGGTAAAATTGATTATACCACCGCTTACTCTTCCTGCCAGTATGCCTATGACAATACTGACAATAAGGCCATCGCCATCGTTAACCGCAGTGGTGAACCGGAATGTTTTTACGAGTTTAAGGGCGATTTGTTTATTGAAAAAGAAGGCATAATTACCCAGATAAACCCGCCGAACCTAACTTTGGACGATCAGACTTTTCGGTTCGTGGTAAAGCCTTCAACCGACCCTCACCCCTCCCAGCCGCCATATCCCGGAGAACAGCCTTTTGTTGTCCTTATGGGTAAATTCATAACGCAGGTTGCAGGGGTAAATAATCCGGTAGTAATTAACTACGAAACCGCCGTTTCGCCAGACGTTTATGATATCCCACATGCAGAGTAAACAGGACAAAAATGAATCCCAGGCCGGGGTAAGCCTCATGCTGGCAGTCTTGGTTCTAGCCGGAATTACCGCCATTGCCTTTAGTATGGCTGCGATTGTATTTACCGAAATCCGTTCTTCCGGCGATCTGCTCCGTACCGAGCCCGCCCTTTACGCGGTCCAAAGCGTAACGGAAGAAGCCTTCTACAGCACTACCCGGGATATTGTTAATTTCCCATTTAGCACTTCTATTAATAACGTAACTTTGACCACGGCCCAGCGTAATTTTGACCCGTCCCCGCAAGCTTATGCTGTTTACTACAACTCAGAAACCAAGTTTTCTCTGGCTGATTCGGCTAACCCATTCCGCAACGCCTACACTACTATAAAAATTGATTATATCAACCCTATTAGCGGCATGTCGGTTAATGTTGACCTGTACCAATACCAAGACAACGGGAGCACCGGTGTTGTTGATAACCGGCAATTGACTACTTTGAACCCCTCGTGGACTATAAACTTTGCTAATTATTCCAACTCCGCTAACTCTGAGTTTGAAATTGTTCTTAACACAGACAATCCCAATAATTCCAATGTGTTAATAACCAGTGCGCGCAACGGAACCCCGTCGTCCGGTTTACCGCTCATAGGCCGCGCGGCTTATGATGTCACAGCCAGCTACTTGGGCTTAACCAGAAAATACACGGTTAGTGTGCCAACAAATAACGGACCCTCGGGAGGTCCGGGGTCCGGTGATGGGAAAGATACTGGCGGCAAAGAGGGAGCGGGATTCGGGGTAACCGAAGGCGCTATTGAGGGATTTTAATAGTCTGGCCCACTTTTAGAGTGAATGGACTGGACAACCCATTTAAGGTTGCCAGCGTGGTCCAGTTGATGTTGTAGGATTGGGCGATATTGAAAATAGTATCGCCTGTTTTTACTTTATACTCGATAAAACCGGTGTTGCTTTGGCTCTGGTCTTCAGCGCCCAGGACTTTTTCCTGGACCTGGCCGGAACTGGCCGTGGGGGATTTATCGGTGCGGGTGGAGAAGAGCCAAATGGTCCTTCCGAGGAGAAGGACACTGAGTGCTAAAAAGACGAAACCGCTATACTTGAGGTAATTTTGTTTGGAGAACCCGCGGCCAACTCCGAGCTGGAGGCGGGGTGATAATCTAACTTTATTTTTTGAAGGTCGCATAAAAAGTAATCGGTATAACCTAATATTAACAGCCTTTATGGGGCATTTCAATACAGCTTTGGGGATAACCTTATAAATAGTATAATTACTTTACATAGATACTTTCATGGACAAGAAAACCGCGAAAAATCGCATTGAAAAATTGCGCGACCAGATTGAAGATTTGCGTTACCGCTACCACGTCCTAGACGACCCAAAAGTCACGGACGATGTATACGATTCTTTGATTCGGGAACTGCATAAGATAGAGCAGGAATTCCCCGAGCTTGTTGATAAGAACTCGCCTACCAACCGCATTGGTGGTAAGCCTTTAGCCAAGTTCCAAAAAGTGAAGCATCGCCAAAGGATGCTGTCTTTGAACGACGCTTTCAGTAAGGATGAAGTCACTGCGTGGGAAACCCGAATTTCCAAATTGCTTCCACGCGAAAAGAGTATGGAATATTTCGCCGAATTGAAGTTGGATGGGTTGGCGGTATCGCTCACTTACGAAAACGGTATTTTTGTTAAGGGCGCCACCCGCGGTGACGGGTTTATGGGGGAAGATATTACCCAGAATCTGCGCACTATAAAATCGATCCCTCTACTATTACGCAAGCCATTCCCGGCGCTACTGGAGGTTCGCGGCGAAGCCATAATGAGAAAGGAAGTTTTGGCGGCGTTAAACAAAAAGCAGGAAAAGGCGGGCAAGCCCGTATTCGCTAACACCCGGAACGCCGCCGCTGGCTCGCTTCGCCAGCTGGACTCCAAACTTACTGCCGAGCGCCAGCTCGATTTCTTCGCTTATGACATTGCATATTACGGGGACAGCAAGGGTCAGCAGCCGATTGCCAGGCATTCAGAAGAGCATGAACTTTTACGCGACTTGGGATTCAAAGTGGACCGCCATGAAAAGGTATGCAAAAACTTGAAAGAAGTATTTGCTTTCATTGATGAAATCGAGAAAGTCCGGCCGAAACTTCCATTCGGCACCGACGGGGTGGTGGTATCAGTAAATGAGACAGCCTTACACGAACGACTGGGCGTGGTAGGAAAAGCTCCTCGTTTCATGCTGGCCTACAAATATGCCGCGGAAAAAGCCACCACCAAAGTTTTGGATATCCGCGTCAATGTTGGCCGTACCGGAGTACTCACCCCTTTTGCGGTGTTTGAGCCCACCCCGGTGGCCGGCTCTACTATTAGTAAAGCCACTTTGCATAACATGGACCAGATCGGCCGGCTGGGAATAAAGATCGGCGATACGGTGGTTATTCAGAAAGCTGGTGATGTAATTCCCGAAGTTGTAGAGGTATTGCCGAAGCTTCGCGCGGGCAGCGAGAAGGCTTTTCATATGCCCCGCTTCTGCCCGGTCTGCGAACATAAAGTGGAACCGCGACTAATTGGTTCCGGGAAGGAAAAGTCTAGCGCCTACTACTGCACTAACCCCAAATGCCCAGCCAAGAACCAACGCGGCATCGAACACTTTGTAAACGCTTTTGAAATATACACCGTTGGCCCTAAAATAATTGCCCGCTTTAAGGACGAGGGGCTGATTTCTGACGCCGCTGACCTATTTACCCTGGAAGAAGGCGACATTAATACGTTGGAACGGTTCGGGGAGAAGAGCGCCGAGAATATCATCAAGTCCATCCAAGACCATAAAAAGCAGCCACTAGCCCGGTTTATCTATGCTTTAGGAATAGATAATGTGGGCGAGCAAACATCAGAAGATTTGGCTAACCATTTTGGGAGTCTAGAAAAGCTCATGAAGGCGTCGGCTGACGAAATCAATAATATAGAGAACGTGGGGCCGATTGTTTCCCAAAGCGTTTATGATTGGTTCGACCACCCAGAAAATAAGAAATTTATTGAAAAGCTCCTGGCCAACGGTGTGACTATAATAAAGCCGGAAAAGCGGGCACCAGGCAAGCTTGAAGGCCAGACTTTTGTACTCACAGGAACCCTGCCAAACCTTAGCCGGGATGAAGCCAAGGAAATGATTAAGAAAGCCGGTGGAAAGGTATCCAGCTCAGTATCCAAAAACACGGACTACGTGGTGGCTGGGGAAGACCCGGGCAGTAAGTATGATAACGCCAAGAAGTTTGGGGTTGAGATAATAGACGAAAAGCGGCTTTTAACCCTCGTAAAATAATGGACGAATATTTTGATATTGTAGATGAAAATGGTAAGCCCACAGGGAAGACCGAGTTGCGCTCAATTGTGCACACCAATGGGCTATGGCATAGAGCCGTCCACATTTACTTTTATAAGAAAACCGGCAATAAGTTAGATATTTTAGTACATCTTAGGTCTGCAAAAAAGGACTTAAAGCCTAATTGTTGGGATACGCGCTTTGGTGGCCACGTTAGATCTGGACAAACTATTGATCAAGCTGCCTTAGAAGAAGTGAGGGAAGAAACGGGCTTAGATATAGATCTGAATCACTTAACTTTTGGGTATATAAAGAAGCGGAAAAATTTTCCTAACAATGAGTTTTATCACGTGTACTTTTATAATTACACTGACGATATGGGTAAATTAAAGTTTTTAGACGAAGAAGTACAGATGGTCAAATGGATGGGTTTGGAGGATATTGCACAGGATATAAAAAATAACCCAGGACAGTGGGCAGGCACACTCGGTAACTTTGAGGAAATGATAATGTATTTAAAGGAACTGGTATGAAGGAATTCATCAAAAACCGTCACGGCTTAAAGGTGGCTATCGTCGTGAAAGAAGTAGCCGATGCAAAAGGTGTTGTTTTTATAATGCACGGGTTGGGCAGCCGCAAGGAACGCCCACTGTTACAATTAGCGGCCCAGGTGTTTAATCAGATCGGTATTACTGCGGTGCGGTTTGACGCCACTAATTCCTTTAATGAAAGCGAAGGTAATTACGAGAACGCCACGGTTACAAACTATTATGAGGATTTGGAAGATGTGATTAACTGGTCAAAAGGCCAATCATGGTACCAAGAACCCTTTTGGTTAATGGGGCACAGCTTGGGCGGAATCTGCGTAGCCTTATACGCCGAAAAGTTTCCACAACGAGTTAAAGCACTTGCGCCAATATCAACTGTCATTTCGGGAAAGATTAGTGTTACTTCACCAACGTATACCCCAGAAGTTTTAGCTGATTGGGAGAAGACCGGATGGATGATTCGCCCAAGTTCTGAAGATGGAACAATAAGAAAGCTTAAGTGGAACCATATGGCGGACAGAATGAAATACGACCTTTTACAAAACGTATCTAAACTAACTATGCCAGTGCTAATGTTAGTAGGGAGTGAAGACAAAAGCACTCCGCCCAATCACCAGCAGGTTTTATTTGATGCATTATCGACCGAAAAGGAGATGCATATTATAGAGGGAGCCCCGCATTCTTTTCGTGATCCGAAGCATCTGGCAGAGATAGAAACAATATTTGATAGTTGGATCCAGAAAC
This sequence comes from uncultured Candidatus Saccharibacteria bacterium, assembly GCA_964416765.1. GTDB lineage: Bacteria > Patescibacteriota > Doudnabacteria > UBA920 > UBA920 > CAYQEU01. The sequence goes on along the minus strand of CAYQEU010000002.1, from coordinate 2,240 downwards.
ACCTCTAGTTTTCCACCAGCTATCCACCACATTTCCACATTTCCAGGCCTTTTAAAAGGGCCTTTTTCTTACCCTGTGTTTCACGGCCTAAAAACCCCTTTATTTTTGGCAAAAAAATCCCTTAAATGTTAAACGTGGCAGCCCTTGACAACCACGGCCATATATCTTAATATTCCTATACAGTTTTACAACAAAACACACACCAATTTAAATGTTACATTCCTTACATTTAACAAACCCCAGCGGACTCGACACTTAGGCGATCTTTTTATGCGCTAAGACGAGCCGCGAAAGCGGTTTTTTTGTTGCCCCAGAACTGTTCCGAACTCTTTAAAAAATCAAGTAATTATTTCTACATACTTACTGCTCTACAGATCGGTAGCCATTCCAATATAACTTGGGAATACAGGCTTCTTGTTTAACCGGCGAGTGTGAGCAGTAGCTATGTGGATGTAATTGTCGTACCGGGTGAACCTCCTCGTACTTTGATAATTGAATAGTGGTATTCTCATTCCGAACTCAACCAGCGGAATGAGATATTGTAAGATTCAACTTCTGTTGCTTTCCGCAATAGAAGTTAAATGTAAGTAAACATTGTATCCAACAAGTTAGTTGTAAGTAAAGAAAACTGGAAAAGATAATCCTTAGGGATTATTGAAACAGAAAAGGGTATATGGTGGATGCCTTGGTACTATGAGCCGATGAAGGACGCGATAGCCGGCGAAATGCCCCGGGGAGATGGCAAATAATCTTTGATCCGAGGATGTCCGAATGGGGAAACCTATGCATTTGAAGAATGCATGCCTACATGTCGTGGGATATGTAGATGCGGGAACCATGCGAAGTGAAACATCTCAGTAGCATGTGGAAAATAAATCAATGCGCAGCTTTGCTGCGGCGAGATTCCCTCAGTAGTGGCGAGCGAACAGGGAAGTACATAGAAATTTATTCCTTCCGTTACTATGCTGTAACGTTAGGAATAGATTATCTATTAGCCCAAACCTAGTGTGTGTTATCTGTTTGACCGATTTATCGGAATGGCAGATTTAAAGCTTACCGGCCTTGCACGTTAGGTGTTAAAAGATGAATCGTTGTAGTTCGGTAAAACTACACGGGATAGAATTTATATGTAGCAGAATACGCCTGGAAAGGCGGACCATAGAAGGTGATAGTCCTGTATAGCGAAACATATTAATCGTCTCGGATTTATTCTTAAGTACAACCAGACACGAGAAATCTGGTTGGAAGTCAGGTCGACTAAGATCTAAGGCTAAATACTCATAGTGACCGATAGTGAACAAGTACCGTGAGGGAAAGGTGAAAAGCACCCCGAGAGGGGAATGAAATAGTTTCTGAAACCATATACTTACAAGGAGTCGAAGGCCAAAGTCTGCAATTTATTGCAGGCGGGCTAACGGCGTGCCTATTGAAGAATGATCCAACGAGTTAGTTATATGCGGCTTAACTAAGTGTTAACAAACGCGAAGTTGAAGTGAAAGCGAGGATTAATAGTCCGTATTAAGATTATGAAGTTTTGCGGCTTGTCCGCATTGCTTCATTTTCTTAAATGTCGCATGTGCTAGACCCGAAACCCAGTGAGCTACCCATGGCCAGGATGAACTTTGTGTAAAAGCAAAGGGAGGTCCGAACCCACGAATGTTGCAAAATTCGGGGATGAGCTGTGGGTAGAGGAGAAATTCCAATCGAACTGGGTGATAGCTGGTTCTCCTCGAAATAACTTTAGGGTTAGCGTCACGTGTTCCTCCCAGAGGTAGAGCACTGAATCGATCCCTGGTGCGCAAGCGTCAGGTTCGAACCAAACTCCGAATTCTGCGGAATAAATAACGTGGCAGTTAGTCTATCGGCTCTAAGGTCGATTAGACAAATGGAAAAGAATCCACACCACCGTCTAAGGCCCCCAAATCCTAGCTATAGTGAAAAGGATGTGGGGTTGCTCATACAACCAGGAGGTTGGCTTAGAAGCAGCCATCCTTTAAAGAAAGCGTAACAGCTCACTGGTCAAGCGATCCTGCGCCGACAATATATAGGGGCTAAGCTAGGTGCCGAAGACGTGGGTCGTAATTTAATTTATTATTTTACGGCGGTAGAGGAGTGTTGTATGTGGGCTGAAGCGGGATCCGTAAGGGCCCGTGGACTGCATACAAGTAAGAATGTTGGAATAAGTAATATATATAGGGGTGAGAATCCCCTTCGCCGAATATCCAAGGTTTCCTGGGCAA
>CAYQEU010000001.1:0-681337 GCA_964416765.1 uncultured Candidatus Saccharibacteria bacterium | reverse complement strand
CAAAAACTTAGGTCCGTGCTAAAGCGCAAGCTGATGTATACGGGCTGATGCCTGGCCAGTGTCAGAAGGTTAAAACGATTTGCGCAAGCAGGTCGTCCAAGCCCTGATGAACGCCGGCAGTAACTATAACTGTCCTATGGTAGCGAAATTCCTTGTCGCGTAAGTTGCGACCCGCACGAATGGCATAACGAGTAGAGGACTGTCTTAACGAACAATCCGATGAACTTACAATGGCGGTAAAGATGCCGTCTACCCGCAGCAAGACGGAAAGACCCTATGAAGCTTTACTATAGCGTGTCATTGAAATTATGTTTCAGCTGTTTAGTATAGGTGGGAGACTTTGAAGCGGTCGCGCTAGCGATCGTGGAGTCGAAATGTGAAATACCACCCTGTTGTGATGTGATTTCTAACCAGGACTTAACCTATTCTGGGACAGTGGCTCGTGGGTAGTTTAACTGGGGCGGTTGCCTCCTAAATGGTAACGGAGGCGTTTATTAAGGTAAGCTAGACGCGGATGGAAATCGCGTTGATAGTGCAAACGCATAAGCTTGCTTGACTGCAAGAGTGGCAACTCGCGCAGGTACGAAAGTAGAAGTTAGTGATCCGATGCGTTCGAGTGGAAGACGCAAAGCCCAACGGATAAAAGTTACTCTAGGGATAACAGGCTGATCTTCTCCAAGAGTCCACATCGACGAGAAGGTTTGGCACCTCGATGTCGGCTCATCACGTCCTGGGGGTGAAGAAGCTCCCAAGGGTTAGGCTGTTCGCCTATTAAAGTGGTACGCGAGCTGGGTTCAAAACGTCGTGAGACAGTTTGGTCCTTATCTGCTGTGGGTGTACGAAACTTGAGTGGTCACATCTCTAGTACGAGAGGACCGAGATGTATCGACCTCTGGTGTACCCGTTGTTCCATCAGGAGCACGGCGGGGTAGCTAGGTCGAGTTTAGATAAGCGCTGAAAGCATATAAGCGCGAAGCTGTCCACAAAACTAGGTTTCGTTGGGACTTCGGTCCCGAAAGATTCGCGGAAGACTACCGCGTATTTCAATCAAAGCAGTTGTTGCAAGGAGCTTGCTCTGAGCAACTTTTGCCGAGATTCTATAGGCTGCAGGTGTAAGCACAGTAATGTGTTCAGCCGAGCAGTACTAATCAATCGAAAGTTTTGATTTTCCTTTTAGGATTATCTTTTCTAGTTTTATTTAAAACTAATTTGTTCTTGTACAATGTTAAAACGACGTGTAACAATCGTTGCCGTGACTCTGTCGATACTCGCGCTTGGCGCGGTATTCTTTGTCCTCAGCAACGGTTTAGTAGCTTACATTAAGCCCTAGTGACTTAATGTCGCCCGGATTTTGCGGGGAAGTAATTCCCGGTAAGATTTGGGTGGCATTTACGGCGCGGTCCTACCTGATCCCTTCCCGAACTCAGAAGTAAAACGTGCTTGTGCCGATGATACTCCCGTGCATGCGGGTGGAAAAGTAGGTAGTCGCCCATTTATGGAAAAACTCTCCTTCACCGGGGAGTTTTTTCGTATGCAGAAATTTATTATACAATAAATGACTAAATTACCTCTTATATAAGCGATTATTATACTATATACAAAAACTGTAGAAAAAAAATTGACAAAAAGGTATCAAAAAAGGTATCATACGGATGCTAATAACCCAGCAAAAATATATGCAAATCCAAAGCTTGTTGAAAAATTACGGACTCAGTGACAAGGAAATAGCGGTCTACACCGCTTTAATTGAATTGGGCCCTTCCCCGGTACGCACATTGTCGCAAAAGTCCAAAGTAAACCGCGGGACCACTTACGACATACTTCGTTCTCTCATGGACCAGGGCTTGGTTAGCTATTACAACACCGACACTCATCAGTATTTTACCGCTGAGTCCCCTGAAAAGCTGATTGCTGGCTTAGCCGAGAAACGCCGTGAGCTTGGGTACTTGCAGCAGGAGATTGCTGACAATCTCCCGGAATTAAAAAGCATGTTCGAACGGGAAGGCGGGCGCCCTCAAGTCCGGCTATATGAAGGACTGAAAGGAATTCGGCAGATTTTGGAAGACGTCCTTACCACAATGTCGGCAGCTGATGAGAAACACTACTTTGTTTATTCTTCCCTGAGCCTCAGGGATGATGTGCATGAAGCCATGCCCGACTTTTCAAAGAAGCGGGTAAAGCTGGGCATTAAGGTCCAGACTATTGCCTTAGGCAAGGGCGGCGATACCGCGGGATTGGATGAGCGCAAGTGGCTCTCCGCCGAAAACAAAGAGACCCGTGCGACATACGACTTGCTTTACGGCGGCAAAGTCGCCCACATTAGCTTGGACGATTTTGGGAAACCGGTTGGGGTAGTCATCGACAACCAGGGGGTATACGAAACCCAAACCACGGTGTTCCGGGCGCTCTGGGACAAAATCTAATTCCCTTTATGAATCCGGTGACAAGCAATTGCCACTGGAACCATGAAGGGAAGCGTTCCCTTCAGCAGCAATACATATAGTTCTTTTCAAATTCAAATCTCGGGAGGAGAGATGTTATGAAGATTTTGATTGGCTTCTCCGGCAATCCGGAGACCACAGCCTTTACGAGGGATTCTTCCCGAGAAAAAAGGCAACTCGAACGAGTTACTCACGGCATCGGTGGCACAAGCGTTAACTTCGCCCTCCAGGCCAAGGAGCTTGGGGCGAACATACGCTTGGCTTTGACCGTCGGCGACGACCCTATGGCGAAGACTCTGCGCGACTTAATCTTGGACCGTTTTTACAACACGGAACTGGATTACGATGGCGTGGTTCTATTAAAGTGCCGCGAAGCAACCTCATTTGCCCACGTGGTAATTGAGGAAACGGAGCAAGGCAACAACCGGACACTGGACTCATGCAAGGGCAAGTATAATGCTTTCCCTCACGATAAAGTTAAGGAATTGGTGGAAAGCGACAATTTTAATGCGGTCGTCATGACCGGCGTTACCGTGGATGAGGCTCCTTTGGTGGTGACGGCATTTCGCCACGCCAGAGGGATTAAGGTTCTGAACCCCAGAGCCGAACTCACAGCGGATAAAAACGCTTTCTTGAATGTCCTCGCGGACACCGATATCCTGTGCATGAACGAGAAGGAATTCTCAGCTTATGTGGACGGCGGTGACCCGGAACAGGCGTTCAGCCTGCTTCACCGGGCATTCGGCGGACGGGTCGTTATAGTCACCAAGGGCAGCGAAGGCTTGCTGCTTGTGGACAAAAACGGCAAACGCCACGAAATACCCGCCTGCATCAGCGGTGACGAAATAGATGCTACAGGAGCCGGTGACGCGTTCTTGGCTACTTTCCTGGTCCGATATCTCCTCGGAGATACGGCTGTGGAAGCGGCACAATATGGATCCTTTGTGGCTGGCATTGCCGTCACGAAGGTCGGTGGTAGCAATACTGTTACCGCCGCGGAAATGGGAAATTTTTCAGAGGAGAAAGTGTATGCAGGAATATCAGTTTGACCCCAAACTATTCGAGAATGGGGCGTTAAAGCCTGTCATCGGTAAAGAGGTGCGTCAAGGCAAGTTTCGCGACTGCCCGGCGTGCTGCATCGGACCATATTGCCGCGACGGCGATGTGGAATTAATCTACAACGAAACGCACCAACTGTATTACTATGAGTGCGGCTTCGTTTACAACGAGACCGAAGCCTGCGGTTTTCGCTACCCGGGAGACTGGGAAAGCGACGACCCTCGCATTGAGGCTCTCGCAAAAATTCACCGCGCCTTCCTGAGTTCGCTTCGGCAGGAGGTGGCGGCATGAGCGTACCAACAACATCGCTCGACCAATTCACGAAGCGCGTCCTCTACCGCAACCACACGTTCTGCATTGAGCTGACGTTTTTGGTGGAAGATTCCCCGACGCAGATATGCCCGGGTTGTCTTCTGCTGAAACGCACCCACTTCATGTCCCAACGTGAAGACATTCACGGCGTGCGGTGGTGGTTTTGCCAGGCGGATTCCAATGAAGAGAAGTGGGCCCATTGCGGTCTCATCTTCCCCGTCGGAATTCCCGCCGATGACGAAGGCTTAATCGCCATGGTTAACAACCGGGTGGCTTACATTCAGGAAGTCAGGGCACAGGATAATTAGCGGCTGCAATCCGCTACCTGTTGCTAAACAATGGCAAGACGATCATGCAGGACCGTCTTTCTTTCATCCGTGGAGGGTTATGAAACTAGTCATTATTGGTGGCGGCACAGGGTTGTCCACGCTCGCGCGTGGGTTACGCCGGATTGGTGTCACCAAAAGACACCAGGTTACCGCTGTGGTCGGTATGGCTGACTCCGGTGGTTTCAGCGGCTTTCTGCGCAACGAAGCCGGGGTGTTGCCTCCGGGCGACATTATGAAGCTCCTGCTGGCGTTTTCGACGCTGCCAGAGCTTGCCGAAAAACTCCTATACTACCGTTTTCCTGACGGCAGCGTTCCCGGTCACGATATTTTGACCGCGCGAGCCAAACGGAACGGCTTTCTGAACGCAGTCCGCGACATGGAGGAGTACCTCCAGTGTTCGGGCAGCGTGCTACCGGCGTCCCTCGACGACGCGAATCTTTGTGCCGAAACGAACCGGCGCATAATTGAAGGTGAAGGCAATATCGAAGAATGGTTCTATGCCCAAAAGGTGAAGGACTGGGACAAAGAAAAACTTCTCGGAGTTTATCTACAGCCCGCTTGTCAGATTTTGCCGGAAGCTCGCGCGGCTATCGAGGAAGCCGACCTGATAGTTATCGGACCGGGCAGCTTTTATACTTCCCTCATTGCTTGCTTGCAAGTGGAGGGGATGACGGAAGCCCTGGTTGGTAAAAACCTGGCGTTCGTGGTCAACGTCACGACCCACCCCAAAGAAACGCCCTACTGGCGCTCCAGCGACTTCGTAAAGGAGCTGGAGCAACAGATAAGGCGGCGGGTTGATATAGTCGTCTGCAACCGCGGCATCCCCGCCGAATTGCAGCAGAAATACGTGGAAGAGCATTCCAGCGCGGTCAAGATAGACCTGCCGACCGTATGGAATAGGCGCCACGTTATCACGAGGCAGCTCGTTGCCCCGAAATCTTCATTTGCGCGCCACGACCCCGGTCGTTTGGCTCGCGTTATCCAAGAATTGCTGGAATGAGACCCGTCTTATTCCAGCTTTCTTTTTTTGCGAGAAATAGTATAATTCCTCTAGTATGAAAACCCAGATTGTTATATTGGCTGCCGGCAAGGGTACTAGAATGGGCGAAATGGAAATCCCCAAGGTATTAGCCCCTTTACACGAAAAACCGGTAATTAGTTATTTGTTGGAAGAGACCAGGAAATTGCGCGGCTTGGAGCCGACTGTTTTAGTAGTGGGCTACAAGCAGGAAAAGGTGCGGGAGGTGGCCGGGTTGGACTACCGGTATGCGATCCAGGAGGAACAGCTGGGAAGTGCTCATGCTTTGCAGTGCGCTAAACCGGCGATTACTGGAACTGATATTATCGTGTTATATGGCGACATGCCGATGATCAAAGCGGACAGCATTCAGCGCCTCATTGACCTGCACAGTTCCACCCACGCCAAACTCTCCATGTTTACCACGAAAGTGCCGTCATTTGAAGGGCCATATGAAGCAATGCAGCACTACGGCCGAATTATCCGCAGTGAGTCCGGTGATATTGTAAAAATTACCGAATTTAAAGACGCACTCCCTGAAGAGCAAAAAATCCGGGAAGTAAACCCCGGCATTTATATGTTTAATACCGAGTGGCTGTGGCAGCACATGACCGCGATCACGAACAATAACGCCCAGCACGAGTACTATCTGACGGATATTATTGAGGTAGCCATGCGGACCGGAGAAGATATTTATTCCCTGGAAATTACCCCTGAAGAAGTCTTCGGGATCAATACTAAAGAGCATTTAGCCCGTGCCCATGAGTTAGTGGGGTGGGTGAAAAGGGCTGGACAAAACCTCAAAAAGATGGTAGAATAACAAGTCCATTATGGACTTGTTTTTTTACAGAGCAGTTGGCAATTTTCAGTTTTAGCAGGAGGACTTAGTTTTAGTATGGCACCAAACAACCATTTTGATGTGCTGGCGGCATCGTCGCTGGCGGCGTCTTTAATGACGCGGGTTGACGCAGGTAAAATCCCCGAGAAGTTTCGGGGGCGGAAAGTGGAAGTACAACACCTTGCTCCCCATCATGATGGGAGACAGTGCGTTGTGCATATTGACGATTATACGGACGACTTGCTCGTCGACATGTCTGAGGGAGTTTTCCCCCAGTCGGCGGGGTCTTCGTATAACGTAGTTCACGGGCTCAAGAAGCTGGGAATGAATCCCGGCATCATGGGAACGCTCGGAAACGACTTCTTTTCGGAACAGCTTGAGGACAGCCTCAAAAACGAGGGGATTCCCTTGTTGGCAATTCCGAGAGGAAAAGGCACGCCGATAACGCTGTCGTGCGTGGAAGACAGCGGTGTAACGACGCTGTTTAACTTTAAGCCCCCTTATGTCCTGTCGATGCGTCACGCTATCGAACAGCTTCGGGGGAAAACCTTTGACTTCGTTTTGGCAACAGGCGTCAGAAGTTCGGAAGTCGAACTGATGATTCGCCTGTTCACCGCCCAGAACGACAATATGCTCATCCCCAACCAGTCGGTCTGCTGCCAGGCAGAAGAGACGAGCATCGCAACGATGCTCAAGTTGACCAACATCATCCAAGTCAACTTTGATGAAGCGCAAGTTCTCTCGAACTGCGTGGACGGGGATTTGGACAAGATGGCGCACAAAATTCTCGCCCTCGGTCCCAAAAAGGTAATCATTACCTTGGCGGAGAACGGGGCTTACCTCGGACGCCTCAGCTCTTCGAGCGGAAACCTCAAACGCCACGAACAGAAAGCGTTCACAGCCGACCCTGTCGACAACGACGGGGCAGGCGATGCTTTCGCGGTCGGGTTCGTCTATGCCTTACGGCAAGGACATTCCACGGCTAAATCCCTTAAAGTGGGAGCGTTCGTCGCCGCGCGGAATATTGAGGGGTTCGGCGGTTACGGCGGGATGCCTACCTATGAACAGGTTGCTGAAGTCCTTCAGTAACACAAAACGAAAGAACGGTTTACCCTATGGTAGACCGTTCTTTTAATTGGATTGATTATATGAGCTTCAGCAGTTTATTGTGCAGCCCTTTATTCGAGGCAACCATTTGTTTGTTGTCGAAGGAGAATGGCTTGCCACCTATTCCTGATACTTTGCCGCCAGCTTCCTGGACCAACACCGTACCCGCGGCGATATCCCAGGGGTTCATGTGGTTAAATACAACTGCGTCGTTGGCGCCCATGGCCAGCCGGGCTAAGTCCGTGGCCACACTTCCCGTCACCCTAACTTTGGTTGGGGCCTGTACCAGTTTAGTAAAGGTTTTTAGCCCTTTTTGGGAACCTTCACCGGAACGGATAAAGCAGACAGTTACCATGGATTTGCGCAGGTCATTCGCTTTACTTACATGAATGCGCTTGTTGTTGCGGTAAGCTCCCTGTCCTTTGGCGGCGACAAACAGTTCATTCATGGCCGGAACAGCGATAACTCCTAAAATTAGTTTGTTTTTGTATGCCAAACCAATCGAGCTGGAAAAGTGCGCGATACCACGGCTGAAGTTTCCGGTGCCATCAAGCGGGTCAATAATCCATTGGTAAGGAGAAGTGGTTACCCGGTTCATCCCTTCCTCAGCCAACAGGGAATGGTCAGGGAACTCGTCGGTGATAATTTTAAGAATTGCTTTCTGGGCGGCTAAGTCGTATTTAGTCACTACATCTCCGTTGATGCCCGACTCTTTATATATGTAGGCAACTTCTTTTCCGAAACCTTTCGCTAAAATCTCACTCGCTTTTTTGCCGGCCTTAACAGCCGTGGTAATAAGTTTTTTGTCCATAATTGTATTATACTATAGTCACTATGGCTGTACTAACAATATTCCTGGGCTTCTTCGCAATCGCCAGTTTGGTAATCCTGTTTGTTACAGTTTCTTCTTTTATTGGGTTTGTGCGGACTAAGGTTCCCCAGCTGCCCACCGCGGCGCGGGATATCCGGCGGATGGCTGAAGAGGGGCTTCTCCGGAGCGACGATACGCTTATCGACCTCGGGTGCAGCACCGGCCAGGTCCTGTTTGCCACCGAAAAAATTGTGGGCTGCCGTGGACGTGGCTACGAGGTAGCATTGTGGGCTTGTGCTTTTGCCTGGATCAGAAAAATTTTGACCCACTCAAACATCGAGGTGGTATGGGGAAATTTTTTTGATGCTGACCTGAGCGACGCTACTGTGGTTTACACTTATCTCTACCCTTTCCTTATGACCAATGTTGGTGAAAAAATTAAATCCAGCTGTAAACCTGGGACTAGGGTTATCTCAAGGGATTTTCGGATAGAGTCGCTGAAGTTAGTTAAACGCATCAACACTTACGCCCAGCATGCTTTCTTTATATACGAGGTCTAATGAGGGTCATTGCTGATTTACATATCCATTCCAAATATGCCCGCGCCTGCAGTCGGGATTTAGTGCCAGAAAATATCGCGGCCTGGGCCGATAAAAAAGGGATCCAGGTTATCGGGAGTGGCGATTTTACCCATCCGGGGTGGCGCCGCGATCTTAAGGAAGCACTGACGGAAGACCAACCAGGTTTGTACAAACTGAAAAACGGGGCCGCCGCCGCCCGGTTTATGCTCACTGTTGAGCTTGCTTCTATATATAAACAAGGGGACAAAGTGCGCCGCATCCATAATTTGGTATTCGCGCCCAACTTTGTGGCGGCTGAAAAACTGGTCGGCCTCCTGGAAGCTCGGGGTGCCAACTTGAAGTCAGATGGCCGCCCGATTATGGGAGTGCCTGCTCCTGAGCTCATGAAATTATGCAAGGAAGCGGACGAGCGGATGGAGCTTGTGCCCGCGCATGCTTGGACGCCGCATTTTGGCGTGTTCGGTTCCATGTCCGGGTTTGATTCATTACAGGAAGCGTTTGGTGACCAGGTCAAGCATATCTTTGCCGTGGAAACCGGGTTGTCGAGCGACCCGGCCATGAACTGGCGGGTGCGGGATTTGGATGCTATTAGCCTGATCTCCAATTCAGACGCCCACTCGCTCAAGAAAATTGGACGCGAGGCTAACGTGTTTGAATTGTCCGAACAAGAATTTAGCTATGACGGGGTTATTGGTGCCATCAGGGAGCGCAACAATGCAAAATTTTTGTATACCATAGAATTCTTCCCGGAAGAGGGAAAGTACCATTTGGATGGCCACCGGGACCATGGCTTCAGTTGCACTCCGGAAGAAACCAGAAATTTTAGTGGCATTTGCCCGGTCTGCGGAAAGAAACTATTACGCGGGGTACTGAGCCGAGTAGATGACTTGGCAGGGAGGGAATCCGGTGACAAGCCAGCAGGTGCGATCCCCTTTAAGAGCGTGATCCCACTAGAGGAAATAATTGCGGAAACTTTAGATGTAGGAGTAACCAGCAAAAAGGTGAGTGAACAATATGAAAAATATGTCACCCAGGTTCCTGAGTTTCCCATACTTCTCGATTTGCCCTTGCCTGAGTTAGCGAATCTGGTTGGAGCGAACCTGGCGGAAAGCATTATGAGAGTTCGCCAAGGCAAAGTGAATATCGAACCGGGTTATGACGGAGTATTTGGCAAAATCCAAATCTATTCCAGCAAGGAAAAGGAGAAGCTACGAAAAAAGCCGGCACAGCCAGCTTTATTTTAAAGGTCCAAGTTTGTAATTGCTTCGTTGAGGTAGCGGTCGAGGTTTTCCATGCCGCGGATTTCTTCCGGGGTGAACCAGCCATACTCCACGTGCTCATCATCCAGAACCGGTTCCCCGTCAATTTCACCGAGGTAAGTCAGCCGTACGACATGCTTGTCCGGTTTTATAATGTCTTGGGCGGCGATGAGGGTGGGAATGCTGGTGAGCTCGAGGCCGGTCTCTTCCCGGATTTCCCTTTGCAGGTTGTCCATTAGCGGGTGAGTGGGGGATATACGGCCGCCGACAATATCCCACTTGGCGCCGACTTCGGGGTATTTTTCCGGGTTCCGGCGGAGGAGGTACTTGCCTTGGCTGTTTTTCAGAAGGGCTTTTACGCCAACCTGAAGGGTGATTTCGTTTGCCATATTTGGGGTTTATTAGCCTAATTATAGCTGATTCAGGCCTGGAAAAAAATCCCCGGAAATGTTAAAATAAACCGACTTGGAGAGGTCGCATAGTGGTCTAGTGCGCTCGCTTGGAAAGCGAGTAACCTGTCAAAGGGTTCGGGGGTTCGAATCCCCCCTTCTCCGCCATGAAAAATTGTACTGCGCCCCACTTGGGGCGCTTTGTTTAATATAGTTAAACTTTGCTAAGATAACAGTGATATGGAGCTATTTTTGGGAGAAAAACTACTCTCGGCCCTGCATTTCGCCAGCATTGCCCACCGCAACCAGCTGCGCAAGGGACCGAGCAATATCCCTTACATTTCCCATCCGGCCGCGGTCGGGATGATTTTGTGGAAGGCCGGTTACAGCGAGGATGTTGCCACAACAGGGATACTCCATGATGTAATAGAAGACACGGAATTCGGTTACGACGATATCAAAGAGAAGTTTGGAGAGCAGATCGCTGATTGGGTTCAGGATGTTTCTGAAAACGCAGATTTGCCTTACGAACAGAAGAAGATTGCTTATTTGGACCATTTGGAAACCGCGCCCGAAGAGGCCAAGGCGGTTAGCGGGGCAGACCTTTTGGCTAACCGCTACAGCATGATTGAAGAAGAACGCAACGGTTTTCGTTTATGGAAATTGTGGGAACGGCAGATTGAATTCGACTTGCGGCGTCTGTCTATTCTCTCGACGGCCAACCTTCCTTTTTTTGATGAGCTAAGCCAAGTAACTAAGAAAGCACACGAATTTTACCGAGATGGCGGACCAGGTAATAAATGACATTAAAGACCGGTTGAATCTCACTGAGGTTATCGGCGGTTATATAGAGTTGAAAAAAAGCGGCACCAACTACAAGGCTGTCTGCCCTTTTCATGGTGAGCGCACGGCAAGCTTGATGGTGTCGCCCCAGAAACAAATCTGGCACTGCTTTGGCTGCGGCGAAGGCGGGGATGTGTTCGGGTTTGTCATGCGCTATGAAAATTTGGATTTCCGCGAAACCCTGGAATTGCTGGCCGACCGCGCTGGAGTGCAATTGCCCGTCTACCAACCGAAACAAGCTGACGTCACAGACGATTTATTACGTGTAAACTCCTTCGCGGCGGAAGTTTACCACCGCTTTCTAAATACGCAACCAGGGGCCGAAAACGCCCGCCAATACCTAAAAGACCGGGGGTTGTCGGAGCAGACCATCGAGTTGTGGCGAATCGGTTTCGCGCCTAACCAGTTTGATTTCCTGCAAAAGTTGTTGTCGGAAAAGAAAATCAGTTTTGAGCGGATGCAGGCGGCGGGGGTAGCGTCAAAGTCCGAACGCGGCCAAACTTTTGACCGTTTCCGGAACCGGATTACCTTTCCGATCTTCAATTACCGCGGTGACGTGGTGGGGTTCTCCGCCCGCATCTTGCCGGGAGGTGAAACCGACGCCGCTAAATACGTAAATTCTCCCGAAACCGCGATCTACAACAAGAGCAAGGTAATGTTCGGCCTGAACTTCGCCAAAGAGGCAATCCGTAAGGCTAATGAAGTAGTTATTGTTGAGGGGCAAATGGACGTCATCCAGGCCCACCAGGCAGGGTTTACCAATACTGTGGCTACATCGGGCACCGCTCTGACAGAAGACCATTTGCGGTTGCTATCCCGTCTTACCAAGCAATTGAAGTTTTGCTTTGACGCGGACTCCGCCGGAATTGCGGCCACCCAGCGCGCAGGCAAGCTGGCCCTGCAAATGGGATTCGCCGTAAAGGTAATAATACTCGAGCGGGGCGAAGGCAAAGCAAAAGACCCGGATGACTTGATTCGCAGCTCACCCGGTATGTGGCAGAAAGCAGTGAAGGAAGCGGTATGGTTTGTTGATTTTTACCTCAACCAAGCCGCGGACAATTTTGAATCAGGCTCTCTGGAACAGAAGCAGTATTTGAATGAACTGGTAATTCCACTGCTCTACTATATTTCCAATCCCGTGGAGCAGGATCACTACGTAAAGAAGCTGAGCGAAAAGTTTGGTATTTCCGAGCGCGTGGTTAGAGACGCCGCCAGCAAACCCCAGCAGGGGGATACTCCTAAGACCGCCCCGGCGACAATTATAACCGCCCCCGCGAATCCCCAGCTTTTGACCGAAAAGCAGATTTTGGGTGGAATGCTGACTTTTCCTGAATTTCTGGGCACCGTGCGCACCGAGGGCCTCCCGGCCGAGGCTTTTGGGGAGGATTTGCGCCCCCTAGTGGCCCAGGTTTTGGCCGGGGAAATGACCTATGATAATGCCACCGATACCCTAGCCAAAGAAGCCATTTTTATGGTAGAATCAGGACTAGATGAAGTAGCTAACGACCGTAACGTTTATCTGCGCGATCTCGAAAAAAGCGCTAACCTCATAAAACTTACGCACCTCAAACGTCAGCTACAAGACCTTACAGTACACATTAATAAGGCGCAAAGCTCAGGTGATGCAAATCTGCTGAATGATTTGAATCGCCAGTTTGCCGCTTTAACCAACCAAAGAATCCAGTTGGAGAACCAACTTTAATTTTTAACGCATGGCAACCAAATTGAAGAAAAAAACGGCCGGAAGACCGGCCAAAAAAGCTGCCCCGAAAAAGGCCGCTAAGGCGCCAACCAAGGCCAAGAAAACTGTCAAAACCAAGCCTGCGGCTAAACCAAAGGCTAAGGCTAAAGCAACCAAACCCGCTCCAAAGCCGGGAATTAGTTCCCGTAAAAAAATAGCGGCAAAAGCTTCCGAGCGCGCCGCCAAGTCCGGCAAGGGCCGACCGGGAAGAAAGAAGGCCGCTCCGGTTGAGCATTCTGAAGAAACCCGCGCCGCTTTAAAGGAGCTCATCAAAAAAGGTAAGGCTCGTGGCTTTGTCACGGAAGCCGAAATTTTGCATACCTTCCCGCACCTGGAAGATGATATTGATGCGCTTGAAAGCGTAATGGATGACCTTGAAAAATCCGGTATTGAAATTGTTGACCAGGAAGTTTCCAGTGTTTGGGAGCAGGGGCGCATTGCCGCCGAAGAAACTGACGAAGGTCGGAAGAAGAAGGAAGAAACCATGGGCGGTTTTGACCTGCAGGATATCTATGATGACTCCATCCAGATGTACCTCCGTGAAATCGGTAAGGTCGCCCTTATTACCGGAGCCGAAGAAATTGAACTGGCCAAGCGCATTGGCAAAGGCGATGAAGCTGCCCGCAAGAAGCTGACCGAAGCCAACCTTCGTTTGGTTGTATCCATTGCCAAAAAGTACATGGGCCGTAACCTGGGCCTCCTCGACCTTATTCAGGAAGGGAACCTGGGGTTGTTCCGCGCCGTCGAAAAATTTGATTGGCGCAAAGGCTACAAGTTTTCCACTTACGCGACCTGGTGGATCCGCCAGGCCATAACCCGCGCTTTGGCTGACCAATCCCGCACCATCCGTATTCCAGTGCACATGGTTGAAACGTTGAATAAGTACGCTCAGGCGGAACGCCAGCTCGTCCAGGATTTGGGCCGTGAACCGTTGCCGGAAGAAATTGCCGCTGAGATGGGCGTGGATGTTGAAAAGGTCTATCACTTGAAGAAGATTTCCCAGGAAACCGTTTCCATTGACGCGCCGGTAGGCGAAGAGAGTGACGAAGAAGGCTCCTACCTGGCTGATTTCATTGAGGATGATGACCGACCGAAGCCGACCGAAATGGCTGGCCGCCAGTTGCTTAAAGAGTATGTCCAGGACATCTTGCGAGACCTCGACCCCCGTGAACAAAAGATTCTGAAGCTGCGCTTTGGTCTCGAAGACGGGGTGACCCACACTTTGGAAGAAGTGGGCGAAGAGTTCGGGGTTACCCGCGAACGCATCCGTCAAATTGAAGCCAAGGCTTTGGAACGCATCAAGGAACACGTAGACATCCACAAGCTACGCGATTACTAAATCAAAAACCCGTCTAACCGGCGGGTTTTATTTTGCTTTCAAAAATCTGGTAACAATCTTATGGTAGCGCGGCTTCATGAGCAGGTCGGAGGAAAGATGGCCGCCTTTGGCAAGAGTGATGAGCTTGGCGCCAGTTTTGGCGGCAAACTGCTTAACTTCTTTGTAGTGCACTATGCGGTCGTCTTTGGCGTGGATTAGTAGCAGTTTTTTGCCGTCTATTTTATTTTGGTACGCCGCCGGGTTATAGAACTTGCCGTTGGAAAGTTTTAGCCAGTCCTTGTGGTCAAAACGGTAGGCTTGCCCAAATGCCTCGATAACGAATTTTTCCAGCCAGTCGAGCGGCTCGTCCTTGCTGGGGGCAAGCCAGTCCACCACGGCTGCCCGCGCAACTACTTTGGTAACCCGTTTGTCCAGTGAGGCCAGGATCATGGCGGGACCGCCGAAGCTGCCCCCAATCAAATAAATTTGAGAGGGCTTAACTTTGTATTTTTTTCTGGTAAAACTGTCGGCAAACCCGCGCGGGAGCTGGTCAATGATGTCCAGGATATCCTGGTGCGGTGATAGTCTGAGGAATTTGCCACCGCTTTCCCAACTGCCGCGGTAGCGCGGGTAAAAGACCCAGTAACCTTTCTTACCGTAGAATTCAACGAGCCTTTGGCTGGTCGGCATGCCGGGCATGCCACTGCAAATTATTATTACCTCGGTACTTGGTTTTTTCGGTTGGTAGTATTCGGCAACTATATCTTTGGCGAAACGGGTTCGGGCTAACCTCACGGTGCTTTTTCTCCGATCATATACATGCAGCCATTGCCGCCGATTTCAGCTTCGTGGACTACGCTTGCCGGGACATCCCAGCGGTCGCCCGGGTGGAGGATAAGGACTTTGTTATCCCACTCAACCCGCATGTGGCCCTCGAGGATAATGTGAGCGACTATATTGTCGTGGGTATGAGGCTTATAGTGGGTGTCAGGGCCGTCCGTACGCACACGGATATCCGAAAACCCCTCTCTTTCCAGTTGGTTCCGGTAATATTCCTGGTTGTGGTACGCTTGGTCTGCCATATGCGTATATTTAAGCCAATAATAGGTTAATTATACGCCTGAGGAAGGATAATACAAGCTATGGGGTCAAATGGAAGTTGGAAGTGTAGTGGGCGCGTACTATAAACTGCGTACCGGTTTCTGATGTATTAAAGCTGATTGCTCCGCCCCATTCAAATTCCACGATATTTTTTGTTATAGCCAACCCTAATCCCATCCCATTAGTCTTTGAGGAAACAAAATTTTTAAAAATCTTATTTTTAATCTTCTTAGGTATTCCACTACCATTATCTTCAACTTGGAGTACGAGTTGGCCCTCCTCTTTCTCCAGTTTTATTGTTACTGTTTTGTTATTTTTAGGCAGGTTTTCTAACGCGTCGATCGCGTTATTTACCAAATTGCTGGTTACCTGCTGGAATTGCAAAATATTTCCTTCACAGTTAATTTCTTCATTTGGTTCAAATTTTATTTCGATACCGTGCCTTTTCGCGCGGTAGGACAAAAGATCAATAATTTGCTTAATTTCATGGTTTGCGCAGAATAGTTTTGGCTGCCGTCGTTCCAATTGTCTTCGCATGAGATTAATAAATTCCTGCATCTTTTTACTAACCGCGAGCGCTTCCCATAAGCTATGGTTCAGAGGCTCTGTATCCATGACTTTTTGTCGGGCCAGGTTTTGTATTGCCAGTGAAAGGGCGGTCAGAGGGCTCATCAGATCATGGAAGTATCCGGCTGCAATCTTGCCATTCTCCGCGGCCTGGTGTAATTCCGCTATCCTCACTATTTGAAGATTGCGGAGCTCCTCGGTCCTTTGCAAAACTTTTTCTTCAAGCCGGTCACGCTCTTCTCTGATTTCCTTGTTGGTTATCCAGGCCACGGCGGCAATTATTGTCCCCGTAGCCATGAGGGGCAATGCTCTTTCCGTTCCGTATTCAAAGTAGGAAAGTCCAGCCAACGACAAGTTCAGAAAGCATGACATGATAACACCAAAACGGGGACCGATTAGGGCACCGCTCAGGACAATCAGCAAAAAGTAGTTTAACCACACAATTGGGAAATTCAATGGGCTGGTAACAGCACCATAGATAATCACACCAAAATAAATGGCAATTATTAGGTATGACGCCAGGCGGAGCCTTTCTTCCCTAATGGCGGGCCACATCCATTTCAAATGTGCAAAAGCCTGGCTAATTATCATCTCTTTATGTCAATTTTGTACCCACGTCCCGAGAAAGTATGAATGAGCTTGGTCTCTCCGGGAACGTCTATTTTTCTCCTTAAGTTCAAAATATGGGTTTCAATGGTATTGGAGAATATGTTTACGTTGATGTCCCACACATGCTCTAGGATAGCTCCTCGCGGCATAACCGAGCCTTGGTTACTAAGCAAGAATTCCAGCAAACCAAATTCCTTGCGGGTTAAGTTAATATTTTTTCCTCCCCGGGTAACTTTATATTTTTTAGCATCCAGTTCGAGGTTATCGAT
Source organism: uncultured Candidatus Saccharibacteria bacterium (assembly GCA_964416765.1). Classification (GTDB taxonomy): domain Bacteria; phylum Patescibacteriota; class Doudnabacteria; order UBA920; family UBA920; genus CAYQEU01. Next base: position 664,745 of record CAYQEU010000001.1, on the reverse strand, counting down.
TTTTAATATTTGACCCTGCCAATGGCTGGGTCTGCGTAATAGGGCGTGAATCCGCGCGGTCAGTTCCTCAAAGGAAAATGGCTTGGTGATATAGTCATCCGCGCCAGCGTTAAACAGTTCCAACTTGTCCTGGGTGGATGACTTGGCCGAAACCACTAGGATAGGGGATCCTGTGCCGGACTTTCTTATCTCCCGGCATATTTCATTGCCCTGCTGATCCGGCAAAATATAGTCGAGGACTATGGCATCATAGTCAGTGGTCCTTGCCATAAAAGAGCCCTTCTTTCCCAAATCTGTAGCATCCACGGAAAACCCTAAATCCTCCAAATTATGCTTGAGCATTAACTGCAGTTCGGGGTGATCCTCTATTACCAGTAATCTCATAATTGGTGTTAATGAATGACAACAAAATCATTATAGCTTAAATCATCAATATATCAACAAAATTTATAAAAATTTTAGAATTTATTTGATTTTACTTAACTAACTTAGTAGTAAGCTATTTTCAGATTATTAACTGCCATATCGCATGACAAAAACAGACACGGCAAGCCAAATTTCCTCCCTCCTCACCCTCAGGCAAGCGGCAATGATGATTAATGTTCACCCAAATACCCTCAGGAATTGGGAAAGGGAGGGAAAAATCCAAGCGGTACGGATTGGGACGCGGAAAGACCGCCGCTTCCGAAGATCGGCCTTGGAAGATATTTGCAAGTAGTCAAAAAGCGCGCCGTTCTGGCGCGCTTTAACTAACAATTCAGTTTACAATCCGTACACTACTTCAATCTTTGCCCCAATGGACTTCAACCGTTCAATAAGGTTTTCGTAACCCCGATTTATCGAATAGATGTTGGAGAGGGTGGATGTTCCTCGTGCGGCTATCATTGCAATTAGAATGATAGAAGCGGGGCGAAGGGCTGGCGGGCAAACAATGTCAGCGGCGCGGAGTTCAGTGGGTCCTTCAATGTAAACCCGGTGCGGGTCCGCCAAGATTATGTTAGCGCGCAGCTTCTCAAGTTCCATATAGTAGAGGGCGCGGGTTTCGTAAACCCAGTCGTGGATAAGGGTAGTTCCCTTGGCTCGGGTGGCAACCGGCACGAAGAATGGCAGATTGTCTATATTTAAGCCAGGGAAGGGACGGGCGTAGATTTTTTCTTCCAGAGCTTTCAGTCGGGGCGACTTGAATGTCTGAATATCCACAAGGTTCGTAAAGTTGTTCCGGCTCTTGTAGCTTTTGCCCACCTTAAACTTCCAGCCCATCTTTTCCAGCTTCAGAAGTTCCAGTTCCAGGAAATCAATCGGGCAGCGTTTAATGGTTAAAGCAGAGTTGGTGGTTGCAGCCAGGGACAGGAACATCATGGCTTCAATCGGGTCTTCGCTCAGGGAGTAAATTACGTTCTTTTCGAGTTTAGACTTTCCGGTAATGGTCAAAGTATTGCTGCCGATGCCTTCGATTTTTACGCCCAGCAGCTGCAGGAAGTGGCACAGGTCCTGGACCATGTAGTTGGAGGAAGCCATTTTGATAGTGGTTTTGCCCGGAATGCGCGCGGCAGCCATAATGGCGTTTTCGGTTACGGTATCACCTGATTCATAAAGGACAATTTCCGCGGCCTTCATTCGCTTGCGGCTGACTTGGTAGTAGTCATGGTGTGCTTTAATCTTTACGCCCATCTTTTCCAGGGCGAACAAATGCGGGCGCACGGTGCGCTCACCGAGTTTACAGCCACCGGCTAAAGGCAGGCGGAATTCCGTAAACAGGTGGCTCAGCGGGCCAAGCATTAAGAGGACACTGCGGGTCTTTACCGCGGCTTCTTTGTCTATGTTGTCGAGGTTGAGTTTAGCCGGGCGCTGGATTTCCAGGTCACTCCCATCCCATTTCACCGATACGCCAATGGAAGTAAGCACTTCAATGATGCGGTGAACTTCCTCAATTTTCGGAACGTGGCGCAAAGTGGTTTTTCCGCGGTTCAGGAGGGACGCGCACAACAAAGCCACCGCCGCGTTCTTGGAAGTGTTAACGGTAATGCTGCCGGACAGGGGAGCCCCACCTTCGATCTTAACGCTCTGGGATTCGCCCAGGGTTATGATCTGCTGGCGCAGGACTTTGGAGATTTTGTTCAGCATCTCGGTGGTAAAGTTCTGCTGGCCATTTTCCATGCGCGCCACGGCGCTTTGGCTGGTTTTAAGGGCAGTAGCAAGCTGTTTTTGGGTCATGCCCTGGAGTTCGCGGATCTCAGTAATGGAGGCCCCTATCTTCTTTTGGTCGGTTAAAGTAGACATAGTGATATTACTTATATGATATATAGCATGGGCTAAATTCAGCTGAATTTTATGTCTTTCGGGCGGTTTTGTCAAATTATATATCATATGTGAAATATGAAGGATTTATGAAACTTTTTGGCTCGGGTGGTCGTGGTACTCATAGACGAAAATCGCCTTTATTTTGCGCTACATTTAAAGATGGCGTGATATAATAGAACTAACAGATTAGTGGCTAACCTCCGTACATGGATCGACAAGAACAGGCATACACCGATATCGTGAACGCGCATATAGACGAAATTTACAACTTCGCCAAATATATGCTTTTTGACGCTGATGAAGCGGATGATATCGTACAAAAAACCTTTTTGAGCTTTTACCACAACATGACCAAGCTCGATATGTCCAAGCCGGTAAAACCCTGGCTTTTTAAAGTGGCGCGGAATAACTGCCTGGATCACATCAAGCGCAAGAAAGCTACCGCCTTTTCTTCCCTGGTGGAAGACGACGAAACCTTTGATGTCCCGGCCGACCTGCCCGCAATCGAAACCCAACTGGACAATTCGGAACTTTTGGACCAGGTGAAGCGTGAAATAAGTAACCTCCCACCCCAATATAGTGAAGTTATGGTACTGAAATATTTTGAGGACATGACTTTTGAGCAGATCGGCGAGGTACTGGACATTTCTCCCAACACCGCCAAAAGCAATTTTTACCGCGGCAAGACAATGTTGTTCAAAGCGCTGCCGCAGACCGCTAATATTGAAGCTGTATAAATAGGTATATGGATATAATCGACAAAATCTTTAATAAGTTTCAAAAGGAAAAGGCGCCGTTTACTTTACGCGACCAGGTTTTGCGCATTGCGGAAAAGCCGTCATCGGCTCCAGGGTTTGCCGGCGCTTCCGGCGCGACTGGCCGCCGCCACATTGCCACCTGGCTGAAGTTTGCCGTTCCCGCTTTGGTCTTGATTCTTATTGCCGGCAGCTTCTTCTACTTCCAATACTACAAAGTGCCGCTGGCGCACGCCTCATTTGAATTGACCGCGGAACAGTCCGGCCCGGCCGGCGTTGAACCGGGTTCCGGCTTTATTTTGAAGAGCTCGGCCAAACTGTCCGTGTATCAGGTACACCAGATTGTGAAGTTTGATCCCGAAGTTGACTACTCCGTAGAGGGAGCCGGAGACAACCGTTATCGCCTGGTGCCGAAAGGGCCGTTGGCGCAAAATCAGATTTACACAGTTAGCATCGCGGAAGGCCCCGGCGACCATGACTATTCCTGGGCTTACCAGATTAAGGCTGATTTCCAAGTATTGGAAAGCGTGCCTGCTAACCACGGCCATGAGGTACCGGTTAACACCGGGATTGAGATCAACTTCAACCGCGAAGGGGTGGAAAACCCTGATCAGTTCTTTAGCATCGAACCTGCTGTAAAGGGGAGCTTTGAACAGCATGGGGCTACTTTGATTTTCAAGCCGGCGCAGGCTTTGGCCGAAGGCAAAGTCTACACTGTCACCTTAAAGCAAGGACTGAAAGCTTCCGCTACCGGTGAAACCCTGGCTAAAGACTATGTCTTTAGCTTTGAAACCTCCCGCCAAAACGGACCAAAAGACAGCGGCGTTTACTTCACGAGTGATTTTGCTGATGTTTACCAGAAGCGCCCTGTTTTCCAGGCCAACGTAAATCAAACCGAAAAAGCCAAGGCCACTATATATAAGTTTGATAGCGGCGAAAACTTTATTGCCAGCTATCGCGACAGCGATAACTGGAAGTTTGACTGGTCGTACTATAACGCCATGCGCAAGCCGAAATCGATAAACGGCGCGCGTAAAGTTTTGGATTATGACATGGTGTTTCAGGGAGTTGAATACCAGACCTATTCGGAAGTACCTCAGGACATGGACGATGGTTATTACTTACTCGATGCCACTACAGGCACCCAGCATTCTTATGTCTGGTTCCAAAAAACCCCGTTGGCACACTACGCTTCATTCAGCTATAACCGCAGTTTGGTCTGGCTTTACGATTTCAATAAGAAAAAACCGCTAGGGGATGTTTCACTGCAAATGACCGACGGCCGCGTGCTGGGGGCCACCAACAGCGATGGGTTGGCACAATTTAACACTCCGCAAGAATTCCGCCACCAGACCGATAGCAGTGGCTATGCTGGCGCGGCCCCTAACATCACCCAGGTAAAAGCGCAGGGGTACCAAACTTACTATGTTATACAGGGCAACCAAAACTACTACCAGAACACCATCCGGGAAGGCAGCCTGTACTGGGAGCACCTCACGGTTGACCGTCCGCTTTACCAGCCAACCGACTCCATCCAGTTTTGGGGGATTGCCAAGCCCCGTGATGACATCAAAACTTCCGGCAAGGTTAAGGTTTACCTTTACCGCGGCTGGGTGTTTAGCCCCTACTCCAGCAGTAACGTGGCCCTTCCAACCGACAAACAGCCTGTCACTTCGACTGAAGTGCCAGTATCCAGTATGTACACCTACGAAGCGAAGATTGATTTCGCGGGACTCCCGGCTGATACCTATACCATCATGGCCATCGCTGATGGCAAGTTAGTTAGCCAGAATACGGTTAATGTTACCGACTACAGCAAACCTTCCTACCAATTGTCCGTAACCACTGACAAGAAAGCCTACTATACCGATCAAGATATTGTTTACCATGTCGCGGCGAAGTTTTATGACGGCACCCCGCTGCCAAACCTAACCTTGAAGTACAGCGGTTACTTCGACACCAACATGGAAGGAACCGTTACCACCAATAGCGCCGGTGAAGCGACATTCAAGGTTAAGCTTCCATACCACCAAGACACCCCCGAAAACATGGCCTATTGGCCCCGCGGGTTCTACGTGTCCCTGACTCCGGCACGGGCGGAAGAAGCCTTTATTACCGCGACAACTAATGTCACTATAATCGGCCCTAAGGTTTCCTTGTCGCTCGAGGACCAGCCCGCCCAGGAAGGAACCAACCATTACACGGTAACGGCTCGTGCATTAAGCACTAACTTATTTGAGCAAAACACGGATAGCTACCGTGACCCGGTTTACCAGCAGGCACCGCCCGCGGTTAATCAAAAGGTTACCGTATCCGTAAAGAAAACTACTTATACCCCGCGCCAGACCGGTGAATACTATGATTATATAGACAAGGTCACCCGTCCGGTTTTCACTTATGACAAGTCCGACCAGATCATAGAAACGTTCTCAGGCAGTACCGATAAAGGCGGCCAGTGGAAATTCGACAAGAAATATCCCGTTGAGGAGAATGTCAGTTATTCCCTGTTGCTGGAAGCGGCCGATGGCGATGGCAAGATTGCCCGCGCCCTGGGTTACTACACTTCAGCTGGTACCAGCTTCTACAATGGCGGAAACCCCGATCCATATGGCCTGCAGCCAACCCTGACCTTGTCCGGAGGGGACAACCCGCGCCCGGTTAACGTTGGCGACAACTTCCAAATGAATGTTACTTTTGGCAACCAGGAGCGCGCAACCAAATCTAAACCGACGAAAATTTTGTACTACGCGTACCAGCGTGACATCCTCAAAGCATCGAGCTCCGACTCGCTGACTTTCGGCGATACTTTCTCCCAGCCAATGAGCCCGGGGATTGCCTACCGGGCGGTGGTGTTGGGTCCAGTTGGTTTTGAAGAAACAAACAGCGTGTTTGTTTCCCAGGACATCAAGCCCCAGCAGCTGAAGGTTGAAGTGAAAACCGATAAGGACCAGTACCGCCCCGGCGAAACCGTTAACGCAACCGTTAAAGCGACCGACGCTTCCAACAAATCGGCGTCCGGTACTGTGCATATGTACGTGGTCGACCAGGCGGTGTTCGACGCGAACGGGTACGAACCGTCGGCGAACACTCTCGTGGACCTGTACAAAGACGTTACCGAAACCCCTGCCGTATCACTAACCCAGTATGCTGGGCGAAATGGTGATGGCGGTGGTGGAGGCGGCGGTGCGGGCACCCCGCGCGTGAAGTTCCAGGACACCGTGTTGGCGCGCAGCGCTGACTTGAGCGGAGGCCAGGCCAGCTTTAGCTTTAAGCTGCCGGACAACTTAACTTCTTGGCGCATTACAACTGAGGCATTCGATCCGAAAGCCATCAAAGCGGGCGACTCCCTATCCCATATCTCAACCAGCTTGCCCCTGTTTGCCGATGTAACCTTGGGTCAGACTTACAACAAGGGCGACCAGCCCCAATTCCGCGTGCGCGTGTTCGGGCGAGACTATGACCCAAACAAGCCCGCCCATGTTACCGTATCCGCTCCACAGATTAACCTGAAGTATGAGCAGGACATAAAAGGCAATACTACCTATGTCCCGGTAGGTAAACTTTCCAGTGGTGTATATCCCGTGGAAGTAAAAGTCCAGCAGGGAAACCTAAGCGATGACTTACAGCGTAACGTGACCGTATTGGATTCGGCTTTATCAGTCCCGAAGACTTCCGCATCTACCCTAAATGGTGATACCAAGAACGTTCCAGGAAACGCTAATGGCTTAACACAGGTTGTAGTCACTGATAAAGGGCGAGGTTCCCAGTTCCGTGCCGCCAGCTGGCTGGCGTGGCAGGGTGGAACCAGGTTTGACCAACGCGCGGCCAGTTTTTACGCGCAGTCTGTCTTGCATGACCAATTTGGCATGCCGGGTGATGCTCCTCATTTCGACGCTTCCATATTCCAGGTTAAAACCGACGATAACCGGGTTGACCCGGTGGGCATGAGCCTGTTCCCTTACAGTAGCAGTGACCTGAAAGTCTCTGCTTTGGGCGCCGCTTTGGTGCCGGAGAGCTTGCCAAAGTCCGACATGGTTTTCTACTTCAATAAATCACTGAAAGACCAGAAAGCGGATGCTCACCGCATATCACAAGCATTGTTGGGACTCGCGGCTTACAAAGAACCGGTCCTTAACAAACTCCAGCTCTTTAAAGACGAACCGGCATTGGATTTGGAAGACAAGATGTTCGTGGCTAACGCTTTGGGCGTAATCGGCGACAAGGAAAGCGCGCGCAAAATTTACAGTGAACAGGTTAAGCCAAAATTGACTGCCGATAACGGCCAGCTCTATATTGCCGATCCAGATGAAACCCGCCAGAGCAAGCTGACCGCTTTGGCTGGCATGCTCGCGGCCCAGCTTAACTACCCCACAGACCGCGACCAGATTGTGGAATATCTCAATTCCCATGAGCCTAAAAAAGACACCGCGGCGCTGGAAGAAGCTTTCATTATCAAATCCGCGCTGTCTTATGCCCCTCACGAGAACGGGAAATTCAGCTACAAGACCAACCAGCGGAGCGGTACGGTTGAATTAAAGAACGGCAACCGGTTTAACCTTGAACTGCTTTCGAGCGAGTTGTCTTCACTGGAATTCAGCGGTGTAAGCGGGGACTTGCAGTTGCTGACCTGGTATGAAGGACCGGCTGACAGTTCAACTAAACCAACCTTAAACATTCCAATCCAAAGGACGTATTCGGTTAATGGTAAAACCACCAATACCTTTAAGGACGGCGATCTGGTAAAAGTTTCCATTTCAGTCCAGCCCAAGACCGCGGTTGGGATCAGTAAAGTATTTACCCTTACTGATGTAACCCCAGCTGGGCTGATGCCGATAACTCCAACGTATTACTTTGACATCCAGAATACGTATATTCCAGGAAACCAGGATCCATGTAATCCGCTATTCAATTATCCTGACATTGTCGATGGACGTAAGATCAAGTTTACTATTGGGACATCGGTGAGTCCGAAGTGTCCTGCGGCAAGCGCCATGCGCGTCGTGTACTTTGCCCGGGTAGTTGGGGTTGGCACATTCCATGCCGATCCGACGGTAATTACTTCGCTGGAAAGTCCAGCCGACTTCGGCCTGGGTCCAGCGGCCGACATTCAAATCAACCAATAAAGCTGAAAAAATCCCCGCCTTCTGCAGCGGGGATTTTGATTTGAGCGATTATAGCGGCATTTCTTCTTCGTACTTCGGTATAATGACGTCCAGATGCGGGTAACGGTCGTATAGCAGGGCTTTAAAGGCCGTGGCCTGGGGTAACTCGGTATGGACAAGATACACGCGTCTGAGCGTCTTTTCCAGGCTTCCCACGTAAGCCAGCAGCTCGTCACGGTCAGCGTGGGCTGATAGCCCTGACAGACTAACACGCTCGGCGTTCACGCGGATTTCATGGCCATGGATCCGTACCGGGCTCACACCATCCTGGATTTTCCTACCGGTGGTATGTTCGGCCTGGTAGCCGCAAAACATTATTGTGTTATCCGGATCGCTGGCATGGTGGGCGACATGGTGCATAATGCGTCCGCCTTCTATCATACCGGAAGCCGCTATGATAATTGCTGGGCCTTCCAGGTCGTTGAGCTGTTTTGATTCGTCTGTTGTTTGAACCAAAACCAGGTTAGGGAAGTCAAAAGGCGGTTCCTTCATGGACTTTGGAAAATCTTCCCAGGTTTCTTTGTCATAATCTTCCGGATGGTGGACGTAAACGTCCAAAAGCTTTTCGGCTAGAGGGCTGTCAATGTAAATTTTTTGATTTGGCAGTTTGCCCTGCTTTGACAGTTGGTGCAGAAGGTAGATTAGCGACTGGGTGCGTCCAAGAGAGAACGCTGGGACAATCAGCTTGCCTCCACGTTCGTAAGTGCGGGTGATGACTTCCTCAAGCTCTTCGAGCGTGCGTTTAAGGCTGGCGTGGGTTTTGTCACCGTAGGTACATTCCATGATCAGAGTTTCCACGGGCTCGCTGATAAGTTCGGGAGGGGGCAAAATGGGAGCAACTTGCTGGCCTATATCGCCCGTATAGGCGACATAAGCGGTGCGGCCGTTTTCAGATAGTTCAAGTACGGTAATGGCAGAGCCCAGGACGTGTCCCGCGTCATAAAATTTTAATTTTACGCCGGGGGCAATTTGCTGCCACTGCTTGTTTTGGTGGAAATAAGGGGTGGTCTTAAAGTGAGGGATTACGGCTTCCACGTCCTCTACGGTGAACAATGGGTAGACCGGGTCTTCACCGGGCCCCATACGGTCGTTCCTGTTTATGGCGTCGTGCTCCTGAATTTTGGCGGCATCCACCATGAGGTAACGGGAAATATCGCAGGTCGCGGTGGTGGCGTAAATGTTGCCGTGAAAACCCTCCTTTACCAACAGAGGGAGCATGCCACAATGGTCAATGTGCGCGTGCGATAAAACGCAGGCACCAATATCTCGGGCATCAAAAGGCAGTTTGTTAGCTATCGCGTATTGTTCGTGGGGAACTCCCTGGTAAAGTCCGCAATCGAGCAAAAGGTTAAAGTTGTGAACAGTGATTAAGTGTTTGGAGCCAGTGACTTCCTGATCGGCGCCGTAAAATTTTATTTTCATTTTTTGTTAGTATCCCGGAAAATAGTCCGAGTGAATTTGAATTTTTGAAATACTTAATTCGGAAAGTAATCGCTTATAGTTGTCCACCATGGCGTTAGGGCCGGAAAGATAATAATGCCGTTTATCCCACCCTGGGACTTCCTGTTTGATTAGTTCGGGTGTAATATAGCCGACTTTGCCCGTCCAACCCGAAGGTGCTTCCTTGCCGGAAACCATAAAAATAGTTTTTACCCCAATCTGTTTAGCTTCTTCCAACAGGTCCTTATACACGAATTCGCCGGGATCTGCTGCTGAATAAAATAAAACTAAGTTTAGTTTGGTATTCTGGTTAACGGCGTTTTTAATGATACTGCGGAACGGGGTAATGCCAATCCCACCGGCAATTCCCACTATTGGAATGTCCTGCTGGCGTTGAGGTAGGCTAAAGTCTCCCGCCAAACGGCCGCCCAGAATTTGGTCCCCCGGCTTCATCCCCAGAAGTTTCTGTTTAAAGGTGCTGGATTTTCCCGGGATTTTTACACCGATACGAATTTCCTCATCCGAAGGCGCTGAAGCCAGGCTAAAGTAACGACGGTTTCCGCGCGTGTCCGCACCCGCCGGGTCAACCGTCCATTCCAAGTACTGGCCAGGAATAAATTTAAGCGCGTAGTTTGGACTGAATACAAAATCATAAATTAAAGGTGCTAACTGAATTTTTTCTTTCAATTTTAAGATTAACCGTTCTTTTGGGCTGACCAGGTAGGAGTAGATATTACCCAAGACCAAAGTGAGTTGGGGATTGTTGGATATTGGCCCAAAGTGAAAAGGCGTTCCATATAGCACGCCCACGATGACCCCATAAATGATTTGGAGCTTTCGGGTAGGCGGGGTGGTCATGGGTTCGGTCAACATAATTGCTCCGAAGAATATAATAGGCCCCGAGAAATATGTGCTTCTTATGATTTCGTAAAAATCAACCCCCCGCAGTAAGTAGTTGGCAAAAACAGAAACAGTACCCGCAATGATGAAGGAGAAAAATAACCATGACCAACGAATTTTTCGGACCATGAGCAGCCCAAGTATCGCGATTGGAATGAGGAGGCTGGGTGTTCCGACCCACCAGCTTACGGCCCCCATCCCTGACAGGCTTATCACTACCGCGCCAAAGGCGGCCGGGTTAAAAATGTGTTTTCCCTTAATGTTGATGAAGTATTTGCTTAGCATGGCCGCAATGGCTGCGGCGACTAGAAGGGCGCCATCTACCGCTGTGGCTGGCGGCGGCAGTATGAAAAAGAGAATAAAAGCGGTAATGAAAGAAGATTCAATATTTTCTGGGATCCCGAGTACCCGGGCGAATATTGTGTTGCTAATCCAGCAGGCCGCCATAAGCACCGTCCACGAGATGAGCATCTGCCAGCCGCCGTAATCTATGACGTGAATGAACCCGAAAAATATGGCCAACAGGTTAACGAGGGCCAGACCCCACATGACCAACCGGTACATGGTAATGGAGTTGAGGAAAGTATCTATGTACTTCATTGCGCAAAAAATAATTCGGCGGGAAAACCAGGCGATTTTTCCACCCGGTGCCCTTTATATAGTATAAGGTATTCAAACTCAAATTGCGATTTTAACCTTTCCGCGGGGGAAAAATATAGGCAAGTGGCCAAGCCGTCGGCCATAATTCCAGTATTCGCGATAGCCCAAGTCCCCAAAATATTGTCCGGCGACTTTAAGGTGGTCGGGTCAATAATGTGGTTATATTCGGCCCATTTTCTGCGGTTCCCGCTGGAAGCACATAAGCTTCGGTTGTTCAGCTTTACTATACCAATCGCTTGGGTGGGGTCGGTGGGGTTTTCTAAACCGACTTTAATTTCCAAGTCTCGACAAAATATATCACCACTGGCATCTACACAGTAGCGAGTGATCATTTCTGATTCCAATAATCGCGATATTATATCTACCAGATATCCTTTTCCCGCGGCTCCAAAATCTAACAATACGGCCTGTTTTATTTCCAAAGTTGGATAGTTATATTGCAGGGCTTCACCCCAAAACAACGGCGCGCTAAGTTGTCCCGGTTCCAGGGAATAGGATGCGTCATACCCGGCTTGCTCCATGACGTTGCCAATCAGCGGCGTTACCGCCCCGTTAGTGGCCTGGTAGAACTGCTCATAAGAATCCATAAGTGTTTTTCCGTCTTCCGGTAGTTGGTAGGTGCCCGCATGTTTTGACATTTGAGTTACCAGAGAGTCAGTACGAAAACGGGAATAGTTCCTGTCGAACTCTTCAATGCGGTCTAAGATTTTTTTTAGCAGCGAATCCGAAGACATCCCTTCCGGCAGGGAAGGGATGTCGATGAACCACTGGGTGCCAATTGCCTGGAAAGAAAGCTGCACTAAGCTTTCGCCTGGGCCTTAATTTGCTTTACGGCCGTGTTAAAACCAATTGGAGTAAGGGATGAACCGGCAATCCTTCCCAACTGTAAGGAGGAAATGTCCTTACCGATTACAACAGACTTGTAGTTGTCTATGAATTGTTGCTGGTAGTATCGGGAGTCATGGTCAGCTGGTGTGGTAGTAACGTTGGAAGCGACTACTTTGTCATCTTTGAGGGTAAGGGAAACGGTGATTTTTTCGGTGCCGCCTGGAGAGCTATAGCTCGCTGTTGTGGTATACGTTCCATCTTTGTAGGCCGAAGCGCTTCCGCCGGTGTTGGAATTTAGATTAGAGTTGCCATTGTTAGCTGGTACATTTGAGTTGACCGGCGAGTTAACATTTGAGGTATTGGCAACATTACCGTTCTGGGGCAGGGGCTGGTCGTTATTGGCGACAGCGCCGTTGTCAGAATTGTTAACATCCGACAGGGTAGTGGACTGGGAGCCTCGGTACCATGCCACACCGACAAAGATCAGGACAATGATTAAAATTACCGCGCCTCCTAAAACTAGCTTATTGGTGTTCTGTGGGTTTATTTCCATAGGACAGTTTAATGATTTGCTCTATTACTATATTTTAGCATTAATGAAGACATTATGAAGAGGGATTTGTGTTATTTGACCTGATACCTTTGAGTGCTATAGTAAATTAATATGCGGTATTTTAGAGTATTTGTTAATAGACAAAAGGAATATTGGACGCGAGACCGGCTGAAAGCGCTAGTTAAAGTCCTCGCTCTTTTTGCTTTGGCCCTGGTAATCCAGCATTTTGCCAATAACTATGTGGCAAGACAGTCAGGGGTTGCTGTTAGTGATTTTATTTTTGACCATATTCCGACCCTCGATATTGATTTCATAGTAGTGCAGGGAGCGTTGCTGCTGTTGTTTTTGATTATTGGTTTGGTAATCTGGAAACCGCGGTACCTGCTCTTTACCGCCGCGGCCCTGTCGGTATTCATTGTCACCAGGTCTTTCTTTATTTCCCTGACCCATTTAGGGGCCAACCCGCACCAGCTGACCCTGGATACCACCACCGTGGGTTTTGGCCTATATAACGTCTTATTCAACAGCAGAAGCGACTTCTTCTTCTCCGGCCATACCGGCATCCCGTTTCTTATGGGGCTGATATTCTACCGGGAAAGATTTTGGCGTTATCTATTTTTTGCATATTCCGTGGTAATGGGAGCAGGTGTCCTTGCCTCCCATATCCACTACTCAATAGATGTCTTCGCCGCCCCCTTCATGACTTTTGGAATATTCGTTATGGCCACGAACCTGTTCCGTAAGGAGTACCAGGAAACACAGCCCGGGGAAATTAAGACTTTATAAGTCTAAGATTACTATCTGGCTTTGGTGGTCAGAAACATCCCGATCGCTGGTCCTGTGTTCCAGCACCTGTATGTTTGGGCTGACAAAAACAAAATCAACCACCGCGGTGCCATAGCCCGGGTTTGTCTTATGTTTCATGTTGAAACTGCTTTTGCGCTCGCCGCTAAATACGTCTACAAGTCCTTCCCGGATGGCTGACATGGTGGCGGTGTTTTCATTCGTGTTAAAGTCACCCGCCAGTATCACGTTTGCCATATTCCTGACATACTCGCTTATAATCCGTCCCATTTCCTGTTGGGATTCAGTTTCCGCAGAATCGGGAGCCCATACCCCATGAGTGTTAAGCAAATTGTAAGTGTGTCCGTTAATTTCGGCTTGGCAATGAAGCATGTTCCGCGGGATGTTGGGGATTGCCTCCCGATCCTGGTCGTTTACTTCGGTCGGCCCATCCCCATGCAGCCATACCGTGTTGGCATTCACCAGGGGAAAGCGGGAAAGGATTGCATTTCCCATGGGGGCGTAATCATCCGGCGTGGTCAGCATAAATTCCTGGGCGAACTCGCTGTAGGGCAAATCAATAATTTTTTTGATGGATTCTGCGGTGTTCAAAAAAGGAGCTTGTCCCGGCTCCTTGCTGGCATAGGCCTCCTGCAGCATGAGTATGTCCGGGTCTTCCGCTCTTAAATACTCCACAATATTATCCCAAAGGTTTTTGCCGCCGTGCCAAGTGTTCAGGTTAATTAGTTTCATCTGATTAGAAGCAGGTAAGTTAATAGTGCTTGCTCAAGGAGCAAAAGGGTTATGCCAATGGTGAAATAGGGTTTACGGACTTTATGCCTGAAAGCGTACATTCCCAAAAGAACCCCCAGCGAGGAAAAGAAAATCGACCAAAAGAAAAAATAGACTTCGGGCACCCGATTGCTTCCAGCGATGCTTTTATTTTTGTCGAATGCCACCATGGCAAAAGACAGGATATTTGCTGCAGCGATGATAGCGATAAATACCGTTATATTCATAAACTAATTATAACAAAAAAGCCTCCCGAAGGAGGCTTAATTTTAGCGGTAATATTCGCGAATTTGGAACAGGATGTACATCCCGATCAGCAGACTCAGGATTGTGCTGACAATTTGCAGCTGGATTATGCTTCCAAGGGCCGAAAGCAGAATAGCGTAATAGATGAGCATCCAGCCCGACAGCTTCCTTTTGAGTAAAGCCGGAATGGCGGCTGCTTCCAGCACCAGCACGATAACGGTAATGATTAACTGAATGATGCTGTTGGTGCTCGCGTGTAAGGTACCCGCTGCAGCCTGGAAAGGCAGGGTGATAACCGTAAGGCCGAGAGCCAAAGCCAAAAGCGGGATAATGACCAGGGCAGAGAGGATAAGGAGAACCAAGCTAATCCACGGACCGTACTGGACAATGAATTCTTTCGCGCGGGCCGGTAATTGGAACGGGGCCTTAATTCTCAAGTAAGTATCGAAAAACCCTTCCAATCCCGGAAGATGGCTTTTCCCTGATGAGTGATGATGGTGTTCGTTTTCCATGTTTATATTTTAATTATACTTTATTGTACTATACTATTTGGCGCTTTGCCCAATACCAATAATATTTCCCTCTGTATCTTTGAACCAGGCGGCTTTAAACCCATTCATGTCCATTACACCATTTTCCGTTTTGAATCCCGGCAGGTCGTAATCTTCAAATACCAGGCCACGGCCTCGGAGTTCCGCCATCTCTGCTTCCAAATCCTTAACCTGGAATGAAGCAAGGGTATGCTCAACTTTAACAGGACCTCTTTGATAGATGTAGAGCTGAGTACCATTGCCACACTGAAACGTGGCTCCGCCTGGTTCCTGGCTCGGGGCTTCTTCCAAGCCAATCACTTCTTTATAAAATCTTTTTGCCCGTTCGATATCTGTTGCCGGCAGAGTCGGGGCGATAGGTGCGCCACTTAACATATATTTTCATTAATAATTTGGCTTATATAAGCATTGTAGCACAAACAACACTCTAAAAGTGGATAACCTCTTTACAGCCTAATAAGACGGGTCTATGATTAATATGAAAGGAGAGATATAAGGATGCAACAGAGCGTAATGCACACGTGCTACGCCTCATATGCAAAGCCTTATGGCGCTAAGCCATTCTAAAAAATACTACAATATGAGACAGCACGATGTTTGCTAAAAGCCGACCCGAAAATGGAGTCGGCTTTTAGGTTGTTTTATTTGTTACTGTCCTGACAGGTGCAGCAGTCGTTCTCGAAAAACCCGGGCTACGCATATGCCCACCAACGTCCCGATGATGGCTCCCGCCACGAAATCCGAGAACCAGTGGATACTAATAGAAACACCCCAACCTATATAGAAGGCATATAGAATTCCAAAATACCGGATTTTCTTTGATTCCGGATATAGCATGACTAAGCAAGCGGTCATGGCAAAGGCGCAGGCAGTATGAGTAGATGGCCAACCCCAGAATACACCGCCCCGGCCAAACCCGAAGTTGAAGACTTGGCTCATGTCCGCCCCTAGAGCAGTAAATATTTCCGGGTGCGCCCGCCCTGTAAAGAATTTATAAAGCGCAATAACCACCCACGCGACAATTTCGGCTTGGGCAATCGCGTAAGCCGCGTTCAATGCCCTTTCTTTGAGCCGGCCTCGGTACAAAAGGAAGAGGGGGACCAAGATGGGAACGAAGAAACCAATCAGGGCTGCAGGGAGTCCTAGGGTTAAGGTAATACCATGGCCGAGTTTGGCGAAATACCACCCATCAAAACCGGAGGTTACAATAAAATACGTTAAAACTATGGCCGCCCCATGGCCGAGCAACGAAAATCCGGTGAATATGGCAATGACAGAATCATCTACCCGGTAAAAAATCCCTTTTAAAAGATTGATCATTAATGCGCTATTCGGTTGTTTTGCCATCAAACTTTTCGGTGTCAGCTTCCGCGTCAGCTTTGCTGGCGTGAATCACCCCGTCCCTATGGTTGGGAGGGGAATATACCGTATAGAGCTTCATCATCCCTTCGGATGAGTTTATGATGTTATGTTCAGTGCCGGCGGGTACTACAACCGCGAAACCATCCGTAATGTCATGTTCGACACTGTCCAGGATAGCTTTGCCGTTCCCCGTTTCGACGCGGATAAATTGGTCCAGTTGGTGGACTTCCATCCCAATATCTTCGCCGGGATTAAGACTCATGACCACTAGTTGGCTGTTTTTGGCGGTGTATAAGACTTTCCGGAAATTAGAGTTGTCCCGCGCTGCCTGTTCAATTTCTACTATGTATCCGCGCATGGCCTAGTGATGAATGAATGTTGCGACTAGGGTACCAAGGTAGTATGGCCAAATAATTATGGCTAGTACACCGCGCCAGAAGGAGAGATGTAAAATGCCGATTGTGAATAGCCATGAAGCTACCCAGAGCGCCCCGGAAAAAGTATGTTGTTCAACCTTAATTTTCATATAGATTGTTAGTTACTTGATAGGGATTTTTTAATCTCACCAGCTTGCCACGGAGTGCCTAGGGCTGGCAACATGTAGCGGTCGAGCCCCCACCAGCCGGCAACGCGCCAAGCCAAGATAAGGAACAGTTGGAGGAGCAATAAAATAGGGTTGGTGCTCACTGTACCAGCCAGCAGGTAATTCAAGTTCATGAAGCTGCCAAAGAAAGCCGCAATGCCGGTAAAGAGGCCAAGGATCAAAGCAGCCCCAACCGCAATTTCACCAAAGGTTACCAAATAAGAAAATCCGACAGTATGGTGCAGGGCAAAGTTTTGGATAAAAGAAGCATACCAGCCCTGGACATCAGGGTGCATACCGGCTGATTTCTGGAGGGCCCCCATCAAAAAGCCTTTAACGGCTGTCCCGGCCTGGTCGCCCATCCATACAGGGCTTTGGTATTTTTCACATCCGGCGTAGAGCCACTCCCATCCCACATAAAGGCGGATGATTAACCATAGCCACGCGGTCCGGGTGTCGCCGAAGAGGAACTTGGAGATGTTCGGCTCATCAAATTGAATTCTCATTTGTTTCGTTTAATTACTTTAATCATTATCATTATAACACTTTGTCGCTTAAAGAAGCCCTATTTGCCATTTTGGAATAGATTAGGCCCGCTAGTATAGTCGAAAGGAAGAATATACAAGCCCCGGCAAAGCATGGCGTTAGGAAGGGGTTCGTAATGGGGGTGGCGGAGCAACCAAGCGCCGCTCCGGGCCGGGTAATATAGAATTGAATAAATTCTTTCGACACATTGTACCAAGCGAATATGGTTCCTGCCCCCAAAAACCACCACAAGTAGTGTTGAAGCTTCCTTATGTGGTCGGCTTGCGACCGCAAGATCATAATTGACCACGCTAGAGCTACTATAAACGCAATCGCGCCGTAGAAACAGGCTTCAGTTGCGGGGTTGGGGACCACGCAGTTTTTGAACTTGAATAGAGTCCCTTCAAAATGGTAGAACCTTATGAAATTTTTCGTCACGTTGTACCCAGCAAAAATTGCGCCGGCAAGTAATAATGCTGTTAAGGAGTATTGCAGTTTTCTCATGTTGTTGAGTTATTTAGGATTCGAATCAGTGTCATGTCCCCGCTGTCCCATCATTAGCCCCCGGAGGGTCTTCACGCTAAAGTAGACCGCCAACAGGCATACAAATCCCAGGGCTAAGTTGGTTAGGAAAAAGGTGTCAGTACCACCGTTTTCCCTAAACGCTATTACCGCGTAAGTTTCGAATACGCCAAATGAAAGTACTGATATTGCCATGTTAATTCCCGCGTCCCAAATTAATTCCGGGTTGGTCAACCCTGCGGCCAGTCCCAAGACCAAGATGCTTACCACCGACACCGCAACGGGAACCCCGATCTGTCTGTTTAGGGCCGGCAACTCTATTAGCATTATCAGGGCCGCCACAAGGAACAGTGCGCGGACTATATCTCCGTAATAGTGAGGAAATTTTTTAGTATATTTCATATTGATCACCGCCTAAGTGCTACGCCCTCATGATTAAGATTATATTGCCCGTGGATGTGTTCCGGTACCTTGGATTTCGTATTCCAGCCAAGGTGCTCCTATAACCAACGCGTAGCTCAGCCAGTATGACCAGGTCGCAAAGATTCCGTGCTGGAATTGGTAACTGATAAGCAAATCTAACAAAATACCCACCACAGCCCAAAACACACCATATTCTAAGGCTTGCATGCCATTTGATGCTTTAGTAGCTAGGGCAAATACATAGGACAAAACGCCGGAGAGGGCCGCGAGCGCCAAACTCCATCCAGTGCCCATGGAGAAGTGATAGCCGACTAATATACTTATGGCTATAAACATAATTCCCCAAATGAGCGCTCCGTAGCCGAACCCCTTGGCGATTGAAAAGTTGTTCATATAAATATCCTTTCTTAATTCGACCTTTATTTGTAATGAGGGCGTAGCTGAGGAAAATCGGGAATCCAGGGCTCATCCGGATAGCTAAACTTAGGTTTGGACTCCTTGTTGGTGCTCTTTTTGGTGGCATGCCGCAGTTTGTGGCCGCGACGCTGGTAAGTCTTGGACATTTTGGTTTTGGTTAATTGTTTCGGCATGAAGGTCAGTATAACCGCTGGTCGTTGTAGGACATTTGCTGGAGCATAGGGCGCGACCAGTCATAAGAATTCATGGGAACTACATAGGAATCCTTACCACCATTATTTAGGAAGATGTCATAGGACGGAATGGGTATAAGGCCATTTTCTGAAACAAAGTATACTGTCTGGCCTCCTTTTACCCATGACCCCCAGGGGTGTGAAGCGTACTGGGTGGTAACCACGTAGCTGTAAGAAAAGTTATTGTAGGAAGGGATTGTATTATTAAAGCTATAACCTAATCCCAGGAACGCGGCTTTGTTGCCGAAAGCGATATAGGTATTTTTATAGATAAGGCAAATAGTGCCGCCCTGGTTCACCAGTTGGCCATTGGCGTAAGTAGTGGAACCCAGGACTGACCCGCCCCGAACCGTTACATAGACCGTTCCCGTCCAACCCATGGTGGAGTGGGCGACTGTTATAGTACTCGTTCCATTGCTATAGCCGTATAAGTTAAGGACCGTGCCTGACACCGTGGCGGAAACTACGCTGGGGTTGGAATTATAGCTGATGTAATAAGGATTATTGTAAATGGGACTATAGGTACCGCTACTGCTATTTATTGAAACAGCTAGGCTTTGTCCTACGTTCAGCGTGGGATTGCTCGGACTAAACCATAGGTTGCCGCTGCCGTAGTTATTACCGGTTACTGTTACGTAGAGGGTGCCGCAATTACTCCCTGAGTAGTAATAGTTGTTGCCGCATACGGTAATGGTACTGCTTCCGTTTTGGTTGGCGTACAAGTAAAGGGTGCTGCCACTGAGGTTGGCCGAAACCACATACGAATTGGAGTTATTGGAAATGTAGTAATTTCCTGTACCGCCATAAAGCGAAATTTGAAGGCTTTGGCCCACGTACATTGATGGGTTAGTCTGACTGAACGTGACGCCACCGTAGCCATAGTTGTTAGCCGAAGTGACATTTGATTGGATGCCGTTCACCAAGACATAAAATTCCCGATAGTTGTAGTATCCACCGGAACCCGCGTAAAAGGTTGCATTAAGTGAGCCACTGCCGTCGGTGCTGCCAATCGTGCCGAAAGATTCCCAGTTTAGGGTTCCGGACTGCCTGGAATACAGGTAGACCATCTTATAGCTGTCAGCCACGCTTACCGAAATTTGGTAAGTATAGTTATCGTAACTGGTTACTTGAAGCGAGGGGTTCGCCGCTTGAACCGTCGGGGAAAATACTCCCAGTACCATGGCGGCGGCCAAAAGGGATAAGCCATACCCTTTAATGGGTTTTAAGAGTGAGTTTTTCATATAGTTCCCATTCGATTACTTTTCTACTTATGTTATATACCTCATATGGAAAAAAGGAATAGTTTTGTAGAAACATAGACCGACGAGTAAGAAAATAGCCGCAATTGGCTATTTTCTGAGGGTTTTTTTGGCCTGATTATGGGAAGTTTTTACGACGGTTTCGCCGTCATATCTCACTGGTCTGAGCTATGGGCCCAGAGACTTTCAAAGTATAGTGTTTGTCCATGTACTACGTCCGGGTCGTGGATTAGAATTCCGGTCGGTTGTTTGCGGTTAAGAGATATCAGGGTAACTGTGTCGCCGTATATGAAAGTCGACGTGCGGCGTAATTCTATGTTAGCCGGCAGGAACCGGGTGTGTCGCAGTTGTTTAGCATCCCGCTTTTTTAGTTCCGATGAAAGTTTAGTTCTCGTGGTTACTAGTCGCATTTGCATGTTTCTCGAGTAGCGGCGTTCGATAAGGTCCTCGACAAAGTCATCACCAAAAAAGTCCTCAAAATCATCCCATGACACTACCGATTTGATGTGCTTGCCGTGCTCTATCATGTCGTCCAGCATAGTACGGACTTCCTCATGACCAATATATAGCCGGATACTCGGTTTACCGCTGCCGCTGTCAAACTTCATGGCCTGGAGCTGGGGAAGCACAGCTTTAAGAGTGCTCTCCCGTTCTTTTATAATTAGCATGAGTTTTTCGGGGTCTTCGGCCACCCAGTATTTTCGGCCGCGCTTGGTGTAGTAATTCATTAATCCATGCTTGTGCATGTCGGCGACCAGGTCAATCACGGTGGTGCGGGGGATGTTAACCTCTTCGGCGATTTCCGCTATGACCGCTTCACCCATTTTCAAACTCGCCAAGTAGATTTTGACCTGTCCGATTGGATAACCCATCTTCTGTAGAGCGCTCTCGATATTCATATTTATAGCCCGGAAACTTTGAATAAGCGGCCAATAGCATAAGTAATGACCATGGCCAGAATGCCGCCTATTACAACCCGGAACGCGGCCCGTTGTTTGCCCGCCCCGCCAATGTGAGCGCTGACAGTTCCGGTAATTAGAAGAGCTACGACAACGGCGCCGAATATCCCCGGTATCTGGAATTGCCCCCTGAAAATAACTGATGCCAAAAGAGGGATTAGCGCCCCACAAGTAAAAGCAATGGCCGACGCGTAAGCGGCGTGCCACGGATTGGTTAGGTCGTCGGGATCAATGTTCAGTTCGGCGTCGACGTGCGCGGCAAAAGCATCTTTGGCGGTCAATTCCTCGGCAACTTTTTGCGCCGTCTCGTGTGAAAGCCCTTTGCTCTCATATATGTATACCAGTTCCTTTAGTTCTTCTTCGGGAAAATCAATCAGCTCCTGTTTTTCTTTGGCGAGGAGAGCCCGTTCGGCATCCCTTTGCGAGCTAACGGAAACGTATTCGCCAACCGCCATGGACAAAGCGCCCGCTACTGTGCCAGCGATGCCGGCTGTTAGGATAACACCGGTGGAGCTGTATGCTCCGGCAACCCCGAGTATCATCGCCGAAATGGAAACAATGCCATCATTGGCACCAAGAACCGCGGCGCGAAGCCAATTTAGCTTCGAAGAAGAACTGATCTTCTTGGAGTCCTTGTATAGCTCGTGCGTTTCCTGGTCGTTATGGGAAATTGGGTTTCTATATTCAGTCATGCCCTTAGTATAACAAAAAATCGCTCAGGCGAGCGATTTATTCTTAAATATTGCGACTGTCATAGGCCCAGTGGAGTAAGGCTTGCCGTTGTTTTTTGTGGCAGCTTAAGTCGCCCGGATGGCAGTTTTTGCGGATTTGGGCAATATGCCTAGTCATAGCGCGCCATCGTTTGATTTGCCGGGCGTCGTCATCACTGCGCCGCCCCATGTAGTAGCGGCAATACCACTGGAACCATCCGCGAGGGTCCTGCGGGTGGATCCATCCTTTTTTTTGCCAAATTTCCCAAGGCTGGGAGGCGTCCACCTGGAAAAAGTTTAACTCCTTGTCGTGGCCGAATTTTCCCTCTGGCAGCAATTTCGCTTTTGCAAACCAATCCCTGGGAAATTCTTTCGTGCAATCCCTAAGGTATCGTCCGCCAAAAACTCCCAATGCCAACATTTGTTTGGGAGTCAGTTCAGGGTGGAAAGTGGGGTCAAAATTTTTACCGACTGGTGCTACAAGTTTGTACTTGTAACCGCGTTGCATCTTGTCACTGACAGTGACTAGCTTTGAAGGCATTATTTTTGCGAGAGCAAGACTATTAGTGCTATGAGGGAACCGATTATCGTGAGGTCGCGCAGTCCGATATCCCATTTAACGCGGAAAGCGAAAGGCAAAATGGAAAGCCACCACAGTAGGGCGACCCAGGCAGCCACGAGCGGGTGGAAATTACCGGCAACAAGAAATACTCCAAAGGCGAGATTGCCGAGGGCATGCATGCGCATTTGCAAGTCGGGAGACATTGGTGACAATTTGTGCACCCATTCGGGTACATAAACCTGCCAGGCTTGTGGTTTGAACATCTGGTGAAGCCCGAAGACTACCATGATGAAAGCGGTGAACGCCCTGATTATCCAAATAGCTTCATTCATATTTCTTGCTTAATATTTTGGGCGAAGCCCTATACAGAATAATCGCTTATTTGAGGGCTGTGTTACCGACGAATAATAATACTGCGTGCCTACTCGCCTTTGTAGGCGCGTTCTAAAGCCGCAATGTCGAATTTTTTCATGGCGAGGAAAGCCTTTGTAACCCGGGCTACTTGTTCCGGATTTCCGTTCATGTATTCCTGCATTTGTTTAGGGGCAATTTGCCAGGAGAGCCCATATTTGTCTTTAAGCCATCCGCATTGTTCTGCCTGGGGCACCGCCGATAGCTTATCCCAAAGGTAGTCAATCTCTTCCTGGTTTTCGCACTGGACCAGAAGTGATACTCCCTCGGTAAAGTTAAATTCATGCTGCCTGCTGCTATCCATGGCTGCGAACCATTGTCCTTCGAGCATAAAGTCGGTAAACATGACGTTGTTTGGATCTTCCGGTTCATTTCCGGGACCGTACTTAGCCAGTTGGCCGCGTTTGGAATTTTTAAAGATGGAAATATAGTAATCGGTTGCTTCCTCGGCTTTGCCGCTGACGTCTTTGGTGAACATGAGTGAGGGGATGATAGCCGGTCGTTCTTCTCCCGCCGGATTCGTAAGTATGAGCTGCCAGGATACCCCAAAGCGGTCTTCTATCCACCCATAGCGTTCGCTGAAAGGGTATTTTTGTAGCGGCATCATCACCTTGCCACCTTCGGAAAGCTTGGCCCAAATTTCATCAAGGCGTGCTGAGGCGTCGCTATCCTTTGAAGGGTCAAAATTAACCATGAATGAAACCGACGGGTTAACTTTAAAATATGGGCCGGCACTGATGGCCATAAAACTGAAACCCCTGAGGGAAAAGGAGACGGTTTCGGCGTCACCCGAGGGGGTGTCCTTGATAACGCTATAGTGGTTAATAACACCATCAGGGAAAATGGAAACGTAAAAGTCTGCTGCCTGTTTGGCCTCTTTGTCGAACCAAAGATGAGGTATGATTTTTTGCATAAGGATTATTTAAGGTTCTTTAATTTATTATGGCTGATCCTTGCTTTTATGATTTTCTTAATTAGTGTCTTGGGCAATTTTTCCAGGGGCAGATGGATCGAGGATTTGGTAGTCTTGTATGCTTTCAACTCCGATCTATACTCTGCAATTATGGGCGGGGGAACATAAAGTCCCACGTAATCTTTCATCGCCGCGAAATAAACCAACGGTCCGTTATATTCATAAGAGGGCATGGCGTAACTGATGCGCTCTGTTGCCATGGGGGCAAGTTTTTTGATGAGCGCGCGTAGTTCCTTGAGGTAGGGTTGGAATGCTTTTGGCGCTGCCGATATGTAAGACGAAACTGTTGCGGCCGGCCTGCGTGCTTTCATAAGTTTAACGTTTTTTCTTAAGGATAAAGCTTACCGAAGGGCTAATCTTTTTGTCTTTACGATGAATGCAGCCGAGCCAGCAACAGGGGCGGCGCATTCCTTCATTTAGTTCCGATACTACTCTTTTAACATGGTTTTTTCTGGTTTCTTCTTTCTTCACGAAAGTGGTCCAACAGATCCACTCATTTCGCGCGAGGGGAGTTAAATTCTCCCACACTGTGAGAGCCTTTTTGTTAGAGTCGAGAGCTCTTTTTAAATCCGTGGGTAATTGATGGGCGGTTCCACCGCTAATAGACGTTTGAGGCATAGTAATTGTATTATAACAAATCTGCCGGAGCTATTTTTCTGATAAAATCGAGGAAAATGATATAATGAATTTATGGCAGATATCCCACCCCCAGACAAAGAAGTTGATTTTAGCAATTTCTTTAGTAATGATAATCAACCAACAATGGCTGCCCAATCCGCTTCTGTGAATAAACCCCAAAACAAACACAAACGGACACTTATTTTAGTCGGCGTGGCCGTCGTTTTATTGTTTGTGGAAGTTGGGCTGCTCGTTTTCGTTTACCAGACTACTGACTCCACCAAGACCAATCCCGGACCTGCCGGGTATCATTTGGTTACTCCTGAGAATGGTCCGGCGTATTTTCAAAAGGATAAATAGATAATGAGATTTAAACGGCAAAAAATTAGAAATTCAAGCGAGGCAGGTTTCACCCTTATTGAACTGCTAGTTGTTATTGCCATTATCGGCTTGTTGGCTTCGGTGGTCTTAACCGCCATGAACTCGGCCCGCACGAAGTCGCGGGATGCCCGGAGGAAAGCCGATGTGGCCCAATTGCAAAAAGCGTTGGAACTTTACTACACCTTAAATAATACCTACCCTTGCTCAGTTCCGAGTTCCTGCGCCACAACCCAGTGGGATAACAGTGCCGATTCAACTACTTGGACTCCGCTCCAAACCGCGATGTCTGCCTCTCTTTCCAGGTTACCGCATGACCCAAAGGAAACCGTCGGTGGAAATGTACGGACCAATGCCGCTGATTACGGCTACGCGTATTTTTCTTCAGATTGGGGAGGGTGCTCCGGAGGGCAATGGTATATTTTGGTATATAAGCTTGAAAATAAAGATATACCAAGCCCTAATGGGTATGATTGTGGTTCGCCACCTAACTATTATGATTATAGTGCTTCAGGCGCTGGCGCTAACGCCATAACGGTTGTTGTGAAAGGGAAATAACTTAAACGAAAGAACCGGTCTTAACTTCGCCACCACGTTTATAGTTCGCAAAGATTACGCCGCTGGGCGTAATTTTTGTATCGGCAAGAAAGAAAGCCGCGGGGATGGTTCCCTCGGCGAATAGTTTCTTACCGCTGCCTAAAGTAACGGGGAAAATCTTTAACCACATTTCATCCACCAAATCATTTTGAAGAAGAGTTTGGATGAAGTTTCCGCTGCCATGGACCTGGAAATCAGGGCCTTCTTCAGATTTTAACTGTTTCAGTTGGTTTGCCACATCATTGGTTAGGACGGTGGTATTGTCCCATGTAGGCTCAAAGGGCTCGTGGGTGGCAACATACTTACGCGCGTCATTAAAGGGCTTGGTTACCGGGTTATCTTCCGATTGCTTTGGCCAGTAAGCGGCAAATATATCATAAGTCTTTCTGCCCAGCAGTAAGTCAAAAGGCGGTTTTATCTGTTCCCCCATAATTTGCCCGGAAGCGTCATCAAAGTAAGGGAAAGTCCAACCCCCGTATTTGAAACCTCCGGAAGTGTCTTCATCGGGGCCACCCGGGGCCTGCATTACCCCGTCTAATGAAATAAAGGAGAGTACTATGATTTTTCGCATATGGTTACATCATCCATTTAAAGACCAGCGCGATAATCTCCATGCAGCCCAGGCCCGCGCCCGCTGCAATGGCGACTTTGGTCATTATCCATTCGGGCTTGGTTCCCCCGAAAACTATCCCCGCTACCTGGGTTGGCATTATGAAGCCCAGCCAGAAGAAGAACGCCAATCCGTAAATGTTCCATTCCACCGGGAAGCCCTTTAGGAGTAACGCGAAAACCACGGTCGTCACTAAGGTAAGGATAAATTGCAATACCAGGAATTTCCACATACCTTTCATCATATCTTTTTGCTTGTCAGGAGCGACTTGGTCGAAGCCGTGGATTTTACCCCAAGTTTTGCCAAAAATTGGCATGTACCAGATTGCGCCAAAAACGAATTGGGCGATTGCGGCGACTGTTATCGCCAAATAGTTGAGTTCCATATTGCTATGTTAATTCTTTTCTATAGTATAACAAAAACTCGCAACTTCTTGCCCGTTTTGTCGACTGGCTGAGTTAGAAATAGTTTATATAAAATGGTAAAATAACGTTACTATTAAACAAAGTTCATGCCCACAATACACCCGCACGTTAATTTTAACGGAAACGCCGAGGAAGCGTTTATATTTTACAAGTCAGTATTTGGAGGCGAATTTGCAAACCTCACTCGTTTCAAAGATATTGCGAATCCTGGATTTGAAGTTCCTGAACAGGAAAAAGATAAGATTATGCATATTGAACTGCCTATTGGACCGACCATGCTAATGGGGAATGATGTCCCAGAATTTATGGGGAAAACAAATGAGCGGGAGAACCGAAGCAAGATTTTGATAATGGCGGAAAGCCGCGAGGAGGCAGACCGCTTGTTTAATGGGCTCTCTGATGGTGGAGAGAAGGAATATCCGATGGGAGATAGCCCTTGGGGTTCCTATTTTGGTTCATTCAGAGACAAGTACGGTATCGAGTGGATGGTAGAATGCAGCCCGAATAGATAAATAACTGGATTTGCTAAATATAAAACACCAACATTTGTTGGTGTTTTATATTGGCTCGGGAGGTGGGATTCGAACCCACGACCGATCGGTTAACAGCCGATAGCTCTACCACTGAGCTACTCCCGAATACTGCGATATTGTAACAAAAACAACGTTTTCTTTCAACCCTTATAAGATAATAAAAATGGGGCAAAATTAAGGAAAAATGGTATAATAAAAGAAATAGTTCGGTACGGAAATAAAAATCCAATTTCATCAATGATAAAAAATTCAGAATCATACAAATTTCAGCCGCAAGTCGAGCAGGTGATTGCCATTGCTGAAGCTGGCTTGAAATCTATCCAGCCGGGAGTGATGCTGGAACGGGAAGTGAGCTACAATTCGGCGACACAGCGGTTTAAGTTTGGCCGTTCCTATTATGATTTGGATGAGTATGACAGGGTTATCTTGCTCGGTATAGGAGCTGGGACTTCCGCCGCGATAGATTATTTGAAAAGTATTTTACCCGGACTGCCTATCAAAATAGTGGTCATGGACCCGGAAGCGGAATTTAATCCTGAAGCAGGGGTGTATTCAGTTACCCATCATCCCACGGCGAATAACGCGGAGGCCACTCGCCAGCTTTTGAAGTACGGGCCTTTTAGCGAGGATGATTTGGTGATTGCCATTACCGATAGTTCCGCCAACTCCATTGTAAACGCGGGGTCCTCTATGCCCCCGGACCAACAACGCGCCATCCTGGAAGGATTGGGCGAACTTCACGCCACTAACGAAGAGATAGTCACAGTGGCAGTCCATCTCGCTGAAGGCCGCGGAGGTGATTTGGCTCGCGTGCTGGAGCCAGCCCAAATCTTGAATTATATAATTACCGACCGCTTGGATGATTCCGGCCGTCCGGTGGCCACCAGTCCGTTACAGCGGCATGGCAGCTCGCTATACGAAGCTAAGGAGATCGTGGAGAAATACGACATTCTGGTGTATTGCAACTTGGATTCGTGCGTGTTTATTTCTTCCGAGATCTCTGCTCCGCATTCTGGCGTCCGGTCGGAATTGCTTGCCTCGCCGCTTACCTGGTATGAGTACATGAAGTTGGCTGCGTCCGAGTTCAATCTGTCGCCCGAAGTATTTGTATCGGCGGGAGCGGGTTTGGAACAGAACCCGGTCTGGCAGCAAACCCGAAACGCGATTGCCTTGTTGCCTCATATCCCCGTAGAAGAGCTGGTGCCGGCGCAATCCCCATCCACGCAGCTATTCGTCACTAGCGGTATCTATGGCGAACCCGCCGGGAAGCTGATTGTGGCTGGCAGTGCGGATGTGCACTCAATTACCCCTGAGGCCCCAACATTCAATGTGGGGACTTTGGGGATAAAGCTTACGTAGCAAACAACGCCTGTTTGATTTGTTCTTCGACCAGTACCCTTGGGTAACCATAAGCCAGGTGCCCAAGGGTTTTTATTTTTTCGGCCATGTCATGGTTGGGATACCCGGCAGGCGGCAGGCTAACTCCGGAAAAAGCGGTGCTCATCTTCCCGGCTATCATTAGGCGAATGTAAAAGTTATATTTTTGAAGGTTAAAGAAGTCCTCTCTGGTAAAGGGGGCAAACTCTTTTTCCAAGATTTCCGCGTCTTCCGCGCTGACTTCGAAAGCCAATAGTGTCCCCACGTTTCCGAGGATTGCATTTCGCATCTCCTCCTGTAGTTGGGAAAAATATTGGTTGGTCAGATGGATGCCCAGTCCGTATTTACGAGCCTCAGAAAGCATGGTGCCGAATGAAGAAGTGGTGATATTCTGGAACTCATCCACGTAGAGGTAAAATGGGTGTCGTCGGTCCGGGGCAATTCCGGCGCGTTTCAAAACTGCGGTCTCTAGTTTTGCGATAAGAATCAAACCAAGCATCGCGGCATTCATTTCGCCAATTTTCCCTTTTGAGAGGTTAACCAGTAAAATCTTTTCCTGGGCAATAACGTTTTCAAATGAGAAAGAACTACGCCTTTGCCCAATGATGTTACGCATTAATCCATTGTTGAGGAACGAGCCAAATTTGGAAGAAAAATAGTTCAGCATTTCTGACTTATGAAACTCAGCGGTGTTGCTCATCTGTTTGCTCCAAAACTCCTGGACAATGGGGTCTTTCAGGGATTTTCGTTTTTGCGCTTCGTACTTTTTATCAACGAATAACTTTGGTATTTCAATGAGACTGCCGCCTTCCGTCCCGGACATTACCGTAAGCGCGGCGTTGCGGAGCCAATGTTCAAACTGTGGCCCGATAATACCGGTCCGGTCGGGGTCGAATAGTTTGTAAAATATTTCGATCAGCTCGCTGACCAAAAAATTGCGTTCTTGTTCGTTTTGGGCTTCGAGCAAGTTCAGGCCTAATGGGAAAGCGGGGTCAGACGGGTCAAACAAAATAACATCTTCCAGGCGATTTGCCGGAATACGGTCCAGGAGCCAGTCAATGGATTCACCGTGCGGGTCAATAAAACAAACGCCGTTGCCGTTGTGGATGTCTTGCAGCGCCATGTTTTCATAAACCGTGGATTTGCCCACGCCCGTTTTCCCAATCATGTACATGTGCCGAAACCGGTCCTGTTGTTGGAAGGCGATGGGGGTAGACTTGCCCCGGTATATATTTGTGCCCAGGATAACTTGTGGCATATTAGGATATTAGTTTCTGTTCAAAATAACTGGGGTTAAGCACAAAACTGAATTGGTCCAATCTTTCCTGTTTTTCTTCTTCAATCTTCAATAGTTTTTTTGCCATGCCCTGTTCACGAATAATCTTTTCTTTTACCTGATAGAAAAATTTAAGGGACACAAAGGGGTGCATGGCCTCAGTTTGGGCCAATCGTTGTTCAAACATTTGCCGGGCGTTTTGGGGAGTCAGAGATGTTTCGTTGTGCTTTATCTCAATAGCTTTGCTTTCCGCACCGGCTTCCATGGGTTTCAATTTTTCTGTCATGATTGTTCCTCCAGCAGAGATTCTGCAATTAAAGTTTCACAAGTATTTTCGACATACCTTTTTATAGGCCTTGCTCCCAAGCGGGGATCAATAATCTCCTGGATCTTTTCTTCTAGAATTTTGCGGTCAATGTCAAAGCTTAGCTCCCGGTCGCGCACCCGTTCTTCTATTTTCTCAATTTCCAAAATAGCGATATCGAGCAGGTCAGCCGTGGAAAGCGGGTTAAAGATAACAATAGAGTCAAACCGGTTGATAAATTCAGTGCGAAAATGTTTTTGAAGTTCTGGAAGTATTTCATCCCGCAAAAACGCCGGGCTTTGAATATCGAGATTTTTCGGTTCGATAATTTTATCTACGGCAATGTTGGAGGTGGCGATTATCACGGTCTGTGTCATGTCCACCGTCTGGCCTTGCCCTGATGTAACTCGTCCATCGTCCAGAATTTGCAGGAATACATCGAAAATTTTCGGGTGGGCTTTTTCAATTTCGTCCATCAAAATCAGGCTGTGCGGTTCGCCGGAAATATGGTTGGTCAGGGTGCCGCCTGCTTCATATCCCACGTAACCGGGAGGGGCGCCGAGCAACCGTGGGAGAGTGTTGGCTTCGTTAAACTCCGACATGTCGATCCTCAGGAAACTTTCATTCTTGCCATATAGGATCTTGGAAAGCGCTTTGGCAGTTTCAGTTTTGCCCACGCCGCTGGGCCCCAGTACCAGGAAAGAACCGAGAGGACGGTGCGGGTTTTTAAGACCTAGCTTGGCGCGCTGGATGAAATTGGTAATTGTAGTCAGTGCTTCGTCCTGCCCCACGATTTGTTTGCGGAGTTCGGGAAGCAATTTCTTCAGTAGTTCTGTTTCACTTGATGCCAGCTGGGAAAATGGAACGCCCGTTTTGTCGGCGACAACCCGCTGGACGTCCTTCAAACCAACTTGAGTGTGGCCCTGCCCCAAGCTCTCGGCAATTGATTCATCCAGAACCTGTATCGCGGCCGCGGGCAGCTGTCCCAGGCTGGTAAAACGCTGGCACAATGCAATAGTTTGCCGCGGCAGATCAGGAGCGATGGTAACATTGCGTTCCTTTTGGAGCTTCAACCCCGCCTCGATTAGGATCTGTTCCAATTCTTCCGATGGTTGGGTTTTTAAAAAGAGTGTTTCAAAAAGCCGGCAAAACCCTGGGTCCTGATCTGAGAGCCATGTATGCTCATGGGGTTCCATTCCCAGAACCAATCGATTTTGCGGGTGTTCAGCCAGCGGCCTCAGTAAACGTGTCATGGCTTGGAGCAGTCCTGGTTTGTTGTATACGATAGAACCAAAGCCATCCATTATTATTATGGAAGGCGCGGGGATGCTGGCTAAAGCTTCAACATACTTGGAAGAAAATCCTGTCCCCGCGCTGTTAATATGATGAAAATTTTCCGAACCAAGCTCCACAATCCGATAATTTTTGAATACCGGAAGGTCGTTGGCTTGTCCGGCCCATCCACGAAGGAAAGTAGTAGACCCAACCCCGGTTTTTCCCACCACAAAACAGCTGCTAGTGGTAGTACGCAGCAGAGTGCGGTTAAGGCGGGCTATTTCCTCCCGACGGCCTATGACGGTGGGCAACCGTTGGTTACGGGCTTCCCACTTCAAGTCTAAATATGAAATTTTATTAAATTCAGCGGTCGACATGTGTTATTAAGCTGCTAGTCTAATGGCGGCAGACCGGGTTGGCGTCCGGCGGCGAGAATTATAACGGGGGATTTCCACGATGCGATTAGTATTTTCTAGGCGATCACGTTCTTCAGTGCTAATGACGGACCGGTTTCGTCGCAGGATAATGCCACCAGTTTCCAAGCGGGGACCGTTGATTATAACCCGGCGGATTTCCCGTATCGGTTCGTAAATTCTTTCGGCCTGGGTTCTTTCTCTTGCTACTTGTTCTATTTTTTTGGTTTCGGCTTTTACCAGGCGGATTTCCCGACGGACTTCCGTAATTTTTTTCTCAACCTGGCTTGTCGTTTTTTGGATGGTTTCCCTAGCTTCCATTTGCTCCGTGCGCGCTTCTATTTGAACCGATTCAGCGGCTTCTTGGATAGTTGGTTCCTGATTCTCTAGATGCGCTGGTTCAATCCTTATCGCCTCAGTTGCAGTAATTTCATTAATTTCTATCACTGCTGTTTCAGCGGAAACCTCTTCAGGTGTTTCTGTAGTTTCTGCTAGCTCAACAGCTATTTCCTGCGGCTCAGGATTATTCCCCAATGAAAAATCAGTTGTGTGAATGTCCTCGGTCCGGGAAACTTTTACTCCCCGTTTGATATTCCGTGTAAGAGTAATGGGCTGGACTGTCCGGGCAAACTCGGCATTGTCTTCCTGCTCTATGGGGGAATCTGTTTCAAATATTAAATTTTTAGTTTCCGCCCGGGCGCTTTCCGTCTCCACAATTTTGGTGTCGGGCTTTCTTGATAACTCTAATGCACTTTTTGCCGGCAGCACTTCCTGCGTCAGCGCTTCCACTGCTCGTGCTTCTGCGGGCGCTGGTTCTTTAGCATGTCTGCCATTCTCGCGTCTCAGGCTAATCGGGGAACGAGTGTTATCCATCTCTTGCGGGGCCCCGTCCACCGAGCTATGAGAGTCTTCAATCTGAATTTCCTTATATGTTTCAGGTTTAGTGCCGGCGCCTGTACTTCCGGTTGTGGATTCAATGGTGCTTTCAGCATTCTCATGGTTAGTCTGCAGGCTGAGTTCGGCAGAAATTTCCTCATTTGTTTCGGATCTCTCAGCGGGCTGCTGTTCGGGTTGGTCTGTTATCTCAGCCGTACTCTCGTCGGCTGAACCGACTCTTTCTGCCGGAACGGTACCTCCATCTTCCACATTAAGCAGATTATCAAAGGCAAATATTGGACGCTCTATTATTAGTGGATTTTCGGTTTGGGCAACTTCTGTGGTTTCTGTTCGCGCATCTATTCTTTCTCCCGGGTCTTCCAACCAGCTGGACCAGGCTGTCACTTCTTGTACCGATTCGACCAACGCTTGTTCCTCCTGGTGAACCAGCTCTTGGCCCTCTTCAATAGACCTTTCTGTGTCCAAAATATTCGAAGCGGCTATTGGCTCGTCTTCGTCACCGCCCTCGCTGCCGGTGTCGGACTCAATGCCCGAATCCAAATCCCCGGGTTCATTCACTTCTATAACATAGGTGTCCAACCGAAGTGTGCTTCCTTCAATATGGTAGTCTGTGCGATAGGTAATACCGTTCCATTCTCCTTCCGACCAGTCTGCCAAACCCTCGAATCCTTCTTTGAATTTTTCTTTGATCCCTTCAATCTTGTCATCGCTGCCCTGCAGTTCCACGCCGTCCAAATATATGGAACCAGTTTCCCGGTCGTAGGAGCCGTAGTTGCTGTCCATTCCAGTTTCCGGGGAAGTCTCTTCATATTGCTCAACTGTACGGGCGTGGCGCTCCGATTCTGCCTCTAATTCCGCAAAGACTTCCTCGACAGCTTCAACACTGCCTAAGCCTTCTTCGTCTATTTCGATATCATCTACGCTTTCAGACATAAAAAATCACCGCTCCGGGCGGTGTTTAAAAATTAAGATTTAAATCCTGCTCGGGAATTACGCTTATTTAGCGATCTGACTTCTGGCTTGCTGTATAACAGCGCCAGTCACAGTTGCGGCACAGTGCCGGAATTACACCGGACTTCCCTAAATAAGTATTAATATTTAATTGGTAAGTTCATTGTAGGCCTAGCGGCCTGAGCTGTCAATTTGGTCAGAAAATAAAGCTTCCAGGTCAGAAGTTTCGTTTATATCCGTGGTTTTGATTAACCGCACAAAGTACTTAGCGGCCAGGATCTTTAACTCCTTTTCCAATTCGGGGTCGAGCGCGTAAGGGGAAGCCCAGATGCTGTTCTGCCACTTTTTGAACCCAAGCGCCTGGAGCTTGGAACGCAGTACATTGCGTACGTATCGTTCCGATTCGGGAATATCAAAAATTATGAGTTTCCATATCCCATCCTTTTCTGGGAAATAATTGTGGATAACTCTTTCGCCTTCTTCGGTGATATTGACCATGTTTCCACTCCGTACCATTAGCTCCTGTTTTTCCAAGCGGTAGAGGGTAGCTGATATTCGTTTGGGATCCTCTGTTTTGTCGTATAATCGCTTAATTTCATCAAAAGCCAGGCGTTTTTGTTTGTTTAACGCCCGAAGGATGACCAAAGAAAATTGTGATAGCGGCTTTGGCATAACATCATTGTACCTTGTTTTGCGGAATATGCTATAATATGTCCATCAAGTCGAACATTTTGAGACAAATATACAACATTAAGATAAAAATAAATTAGAAAGGATTCTAGTTTTATGCCCGATGAAATGAATCATCCCATGGGTCATGACGATCACGGACACGGAATGCCGCCTCGCAAAACTTCAATTTTGCCGTGGGCAATTTTGTTGATCGTAATCCTGGCTGTATTAATTGCCGCCGTCATGTTCCGCGACCGTATCATGCCGAAGAACTCAGCCAACAACAATAACAGTTCGGCTCAGACTGCTTCCGGCTATGATGCCGTTTTCCTCACCAACGGACAGGTTTACTTCGGTAAGCTTTCTGATGTGAACGACCAGTATATGACCTTGAAGGACATCTACTACCTCCAGTTAGTACCTAGCGATTTGCAGGGACAACAACAGCAGGCTGCCAATGCCAACCAGCAGGGACAGCTCGCTTTGCGCAAACTCGGCAAGTCCGGCGAATTGCATGGACCAGTTGACGTTATGCGGATTAACCGCGACCAGGTACTTTATTACCAGGAAATTACTGAAGAAGGCTCTGTAATGAAAGCAATCCGCCAGTACCAGGCTAACCCAAATGCTGCTAATGCCCCTGCCAACGCCAACCAGCAGGCGCCGGCAAACAACGCACCGGCTAATAATGCCCCTGCCAACACCAACAAATAAAAATATAAAACAAAGCAGTAAAAAACTCCCCGCCATAAGCGGGGAGTTTTATTTGGCATCTAAACTATTTCTTCTGTGCCTGGATAGCGCTTTCACACTGGGCCTTTGCCGACCCCGTTAGGGCATCGCAAACATGGTCCATGTTGGCTCCGGCCGAGGTATTGATGTTGGCGCTGGGAGCGGCTGGAATGTTCATCTCCGTAAAGTTAACGGAAGCGGGCGGGGTGAACATGCTGGCATCCGCGGACCAGGGACTGCACTGGTAATTGTAATCTTTCGAGTAGTCCATGCTCTTTTGGCTGGAATCAGTTGTTCCCTTGGCCTGAAGGGTGGATGGATCCACGGACATTTTGTACCCTGCCGTCGAATCGTCCATCCATACATAGCTGGTACTGTCGCTATATATCATGTGGGTTTTGGTCGGTTTTCCGTTGGCGGTCGAGGTGATGTCCCCGCGGCTTTTGCCATTGGCCACGTAGAAAGTGCCATCGGCCTGGGTACCGTTTTCATCGGAATGAAAGGTGCATTTTTGGCTGCTACCAGCCGCCAGCAGGCTCTTCAGAGAGGTGCTGGCAGTGGTGCCGGCAACGCTGTTATTAGTCGGTGCGGATTCCTTCTTGTGGCTCAGGAACCACCATCCTCCCAGGAGGACAAGGAGCACGAGAATTACCGCTATGATTTTATTCATACGTTTATTAGTTAATTATTGGGTAAAAGTAAGTATAAAAAAAGACAACGCTATTTAGCGATGTCTTTTACCAGTGCGTCAAAACTTTCGGGGCTGCGTACCGCAAGCTCTGCTAGCATTTTACGGTTGATCTTGATTTCGTCTTTCTTCAAGATAGCCGCAAATTTGCTCCAAGTGGTGCCGTTTTCGCGGAGAGCGGCGTTAACCCGCATGAGCCAGATGGCGCGGAAGTCGCGCTTTTTGTTCCGGCGGTCGCGGTAGGCGTAGCTGTCGGCTTTCAGTAACGCCTGGCGGGCGGCAGCTAAGTTGGTTGAGCGGCGGTTATCGAATCCCTTGGCTCGCTTCAGGATATTCTTTTTCCGTTTGTGTGTTGCCACACCTCGTTTTACTCTGGTCATCGGTTTACTTGTGGGGGATTAATGTCTTGATATGCTTGTTGTTATCAGCAAGTGCGGAATCGCGGCGCTTGTTTTTGGACACTTTACCGGTTTCTCGGGAATTAAAGTGGTCCTGGCCGGAAGTGCGGTGCATGATTTTTCCTGTTTTGGTAACGCGGAGCCGCTTGGCAGCTCCCTGGTGGGTCTTAGCTTTAGGCATTGGTAGGTGAATTATTAACTGTGGTTTGCCCTTGAGGGGCGGGGGTTCCGGCAGCAGGTTTTCCCGGAGCAATAGTCATGCTCAAGGTGTTGCCCATTCGTTTAACAGGTACCTCGACTCGATAGGGGACGGTCAAAAGTTCCTGGAAAGCTTTCATTTGCTTCTCGGCTAGATCAACAAAGGCTTGTTCGCGGCCCCGCATGCGGAGCTCGATCTTTATCATGTCGCCGTCTTGCAAAAAGCCGTCTGTATGGCGAGCCTTGGTTTGCAAGTCATGCTGGCCGATACGGACGCTTAAACGAACCGTTTTAACTTCAACTTTTTTGGTACGTTTTTTCTGCTGCTGCTCCTGCTTCTTTTGCTGGTAGCGGAACTTATCGTATTGGATGAGTTTCGTGACCGGAGGCTTCGCTTGCGGAGAGATCTCCACCAAGTCCAGGCCGTGCTCTTCCGCCAAAGCTAGCGCTTCAGACAGTTTAAATACGCCTATTTGCTCGCCGGTTTCGGAAATTACCCGAACTTCGGGAGCTTGGATTTGTTGGTTAACTCTGGTTTGTTGCAAGCTAATTGGAGCTTTTTATTAACGTAACTGGGTATAATTATAGCTTTTATAGGGGAATTTGTCAAAGTTAGGCCCGTTCGGTACAATATATATAGTTTAAAACCTCAATGAAAGAAAAAGACATCGTAAAACGCATCGCGGAAGCCCCCGCTCAGGCCCTCGATGAAATTGTTGAGCAAGGCGGCAAAGTCGCAGGCAAGGTTATTACCAAAAAACCTCTCAAGCGCGCCCAGTCATTTTGGCATATCTTAGGCCCCGGTCTTACTACGGGCGCGGCGGATGATGATCCTTCTGGAATTGCCACCTATTCCCAAACCGGCGCTCAGTATGGATTCAGCCTATTATGGTTGTCCTTGTTCACCTTACCGCTTATGTCCTTGGTACAGGAAATGTGCGCGCGGATTGGCCTGGTAACCGGTAAGGGGCTGGCCGCCAACATCAGGGAACATTATTCCCGGAGAATTTTGGTCGCCTGTACTATTTTATTGTTGGTAGCCAATATTTTTAACTTGGGGGCTGATTTGGGTGCCATGGCGCAGGGCTTCCAGCTGATTGTACCATCGGCTAACTTTACCGTGCTTTTGGTTTTGTTTACACTGCTTAGCTTGGCCCTTCAAATTTTTACAACCTACGAAAGGTACGCTCATTACCTGAAATATTTGGCGCTCATTTTGCTATTATACGTCTTTGCTGCCCTCAGCATTAACGGCCTGGACTGGGGTCATATCATAAAAAGTACTTTAATCCCGCATCTGGATGGCAGCCGCGAACAAATTCTTATTATTTGTGCCATCCTGGGTACTACTATTTCGCCATACCTGTTCTTTTGGCAGACTTCCCAGGAAGTAGAAGAAGAAATTTTGCACAAACAACAGCACGTACCTACTCCTCCGCAATCCAAGCAGATCAAGCAGATGAGGATAGACGTGATTTCGGGAATGTTGCTTTCCAATGTGATTATGTTCTTTATTATAGTGGCGTGTGGGGGAACACTTTTTGCCAGTGGTACGGTAATCAACACGGCCGCTGATGCCGCATCGGCACTTCGTCCTATCGCCGGCGAGGCGGCATACACTTTGTTTGCTTTGGGGATAATAGGCACGGGGTTTTTAGCAGTTCCTGTCCTAGCCGGTTCCGGGGCGTATGCCATGGCGGAAAGCTTTAAGTGGCCGTTTGGGCTCTACCGCAAACTAAAAAATGCCCACGCCTTTTACGGCGTAATCATCATTGCCATGCTGGTGGGTTTTTTAATGAACTTCGTTGGCTTAGACCCTATTCGTGCCTTGATTTATTCAGCTGTTGCGAATGGAATAGTCGCACCCGTTGTGTTGGTCTTTATTGTACAGCTTAGTGGTAATAAAAAAATTATGGGACGGCATGCCAATCGTCCGCTCGTTACCGGTATCGGTTGGGGAGTGGTTGGGGTTATGGCTATATCAGCCGTCGCGGCTATAGCTTCCATCTGGCTTTAGTTACTAATCTGTCCTCAGGCTGGCCTTGCCAGCCTGTTTTAATTTGATTATAATCCTCTATTAAGTAGGGGTTGAAAAAGTTTAAAACGAAGACAAACAGAAAATTAGAAGGAGAAGTATGCATAAATTAACAGGTTACGGTCTGCTCCGTACCGAAAACGGGGCACTCGTATTGGTCATTGACCAATTTACCAAGGGTTTGCTTCCAGCAATCCTGGAGGACATTAGCGCGAACACGGACTTCGATACGGTCATCGTTGACCTCTTCAAGTTCCCTTTTCATTCGGATAGCGCGGAAACGCTCATCGCGGGAATAGAGGAGGTTTGCCGTCTGCTTCAAGCCCAAACCCGACCGGGGTTGCACTTGAAGTTTTGCGTGACCAACGAGGTCAAACAGAAGTGCGCCGCGCTCCAGCCTAATTTTTTCGCCGGTAGCTCGGATCAATACGCGGCAACGCTAATGAAAGACGAGCTGTTTGCCGAAAATGGCTTCGATATCACGCATGTTCCCATGTGTGTCATCACTTAGCGAGCCTAACCAAACAATTTTAACCAAAAAGACGCCAGCCCTACAGCCAGCGTCTTTTTGTCTTTTTAAGGGAAATTAGAAACCTAGAACTTCTTTTACGATAACTATTTTGATCCGTTCCGGGTTAACCTCCTTGTTCACTATCAGCAATTTTGAAACATTGCTTCCCTCCACTCCATAAGCTTTATGGGCTCGTTCCGATTCGAGAGGGAGGACATGTTCATAAATTCGTTTCATTGCGCCATCCAGGTCGGACACGATTTTTTGCGCTCCTACCACCCAAATAACCTGCCCGGCTCCGTACGCGTAAGCGGGGAGCTGACTGCCGGTATTGGATGCGATTACAGCCTGGCCTTTTTCGGTCAGAGCGTGAACGCTCCCTACTGTGTAGTCAGGGCCGGCGCCCAACTGCCGCTTTAAGCGTGGTTCCGCGTTCTCATCATTCAGTACTGAACGAACTGGCTTAAATTTTGCGGATTCCAGTATTTCCGACTCAAGACCAGTAGTGGTCAGGGTGATGGAAGTCATGTTCATGACTTCCGCGCCTTCCGGCAGCATTTCCAAAACTTTCGTTTTGGCTTCCGCGCCATTTTCAACTACTATGGCGTCCATCCCGTTTTCTTTCAGGGATGCAACAACAGTGCGGATGGTTTCATCCGAAGGTATGGTATTGTATTCCATTGGTTACTCCTATTTCTTTAAATCTTTAACTAAGTTTTTGAGTAGACTCAGCGTATGCTCAGTATTAACGGCGTAAAAGACTTCTTGCCCGCGTCGTTCGTCAACAACCAAATTACAGGCCTTTAGCACCTTTAAATGCTGGGATACTGCTGGCTGGGAAAGTTTGACTATCCTCACGAGCTCGCCCACGGTTTTGCGGCCGGGGATAAGGGCTTCAACAATGCGGTACCGTGACGCGTTGCCAATGCCCTTGCCAAATTTCTCAATTTCATCGCATAAGTCTGTCATATAAATATATTAGCATATCCTTATATCTTGTCAAGCCCTGAGCCGGGTTTTTTATGCTAAGATTAAGAAAACATTATCTAAAGGAAACAGAAACAAATGGACCACGCAGAAGACTTAAAGAAGATCGCCCAGGCCCTGGTGGCGCCGGGCAAGGGTATTTTGGCTGCCGATGAAAGCTACAGCAATATTGGCAAGAAATTTGCCGCCATGGGTATAGACGATACCCATGAGAACCACAGGCTCTATCGCCAGCTCATGTTTACTACCGAAGGGATAAACCAGTACATTAGCGGGGTCATCATGTTCGATGAAACAATTCGCCAGAAAGCAGATTCCGGCAAGCCCTTTCCCGTGCTTCTTTCTGAGCAGGGCATTATCCCTGGAATTAAGGTAGATGAAGGCCCGGTCGCGATGCCGGAATCACCAGAAGAAAAAGTCACTGAAGGGCTGGAAGGCCTGCCAAAGCGTTTGGCGGAATATTACGAGATGGGAGCCCGCTTCGCGAAGTGGCGAGCTGTTATTACCATTGGCAAGGACATTCCCACCCAGGCGTGCCTCGATGAAAATGCGGAGCGTCTCGCCGAATATGCCTTAATGTGTCAGGCTGTCGGGATCGTGCCGATAGTTGAACCCGAAGTCTTAATGGATGGAGATAATAGCATTGACCGATGTGAGGAAGTGACTATGCAGGCTCATAAAACCGTTTTCGCGAAGCTCAAGGAAAAGGGCGTTTTGCTAGAAGGAATTCTGTTGAAGCCTAACATGATTTGCGCTGGTCTCCAGCATCCTATCCAATCCACTTCCGAAGAGATTGCGGAAGCAACCGCTAATGAATTGTTGGCGGTTGTCCCGCCAGAGGTGGGTGGAATTGTCTTCCTGTCCGGTGGGCAGAGTGAAGAGCAGGCGACCCTGCGTTTAAACCTAATCCAGCGCTTGGGGAAAAATTACCCATGGCATCTGACTTACTCCTATGGGAGGGCTTTGCAAAATTCCGAGCTTCACACATGGGCAGGGGATGCCAGCAAAGTTGCTGCCGCGCAAAAGGTTTTTCTGCACCGCTGCCATATGAACAGCCTGGCCCAATTGGGTAAATACGAGCCGGAAATGGATATCCTGCCGGTTTAGCCTTCATCATTGCTTCATGAAGAAAGTGCTACAATTAAGTAAAGATCCATAATAATTAAACAAACATATGGAAGACAACCACGAACATAATGAAAACGACAAATGGCACCAGTGCTGTGGTTACGGCCATGGTCATGGTCGTTTTATGGCAATCCGGCTCCTCCTAGGGCTGGCCATTTTGGCTATAGTGTTCTTAATAGGTTTGAAGATCGGTGAGTTCAAGGGTGAATTTGGTTCCGACTATGGCCGCCATGGCATGATGATGGGCGGTTACGGACGGGGCTATTATGCCCCTGAGCCAATGCCTTACCCTCTCATGATGCAGGGCGCAGCGAAATCCGCCCCGGGCGCGACACAAGCCGTACCACCGGCCAACTCCACCAACTCCAATAGATAAGTAGTTCAACCAAAAACAAACCGCCTCTTGAGAATGTGTCTCATGGGCGGTTTGTTGTATCTATTCCTCTTTGGTGCCTTCGATTCACCAAAGTGGATTGTCCCGAGTGTGTGGGACGGTAACGCTTTCTAGTTGGGCAAGCGAGCAAAGATATATGCGTATTCAATTTTTACCCTCCAAAACCTGACATTCACTAAGTATCGTCATATACATCCGTAGTGAGGAACTCTTCGTAGTTGAACATAGTTGCCTCCTAAGTTGATTAATGATTTTGGGGATTAGGCTTGTGAGCCATGTCCGTATGTATTAACACTCAGGGGCGGCAAAAGGTGTCAGTTTTTTTATGGCTTAAACCCCGAAACTTTTTGTGTTGTGGAACTGTTTCAGTTCGCGTAGAAAAGAACTGCGCGCCAGTTTCTTGCGGGCACGGGACAGGAGCAGCTTAACCGCGTTTTCTGACTTGTCGATCGCTTCGCTAATTTCGTGCACGGACATTTCCCGCTGGTACTTCATGTACATTACGTCGGCTTCATTAGGGGAAAGATTGTCTACCGCTTTCCAGACTTCTTCGGCTTCTATTTCCTTTTCTACCTCGTTGAATACCTGAATTGGGATTTCCTGGGCTACCGTTTCTAATGGGACCGGTTGCTTGGCTCGGTAATAGTTTACCAAGAGGTTGTGGGCAATTTTCATGAGGTAGGTTAGGTAAGAAAACCCGCGATCTTCGTAGTCGGAAAATTTTTCATAAGCCCGAATAAAAGTTTCCTGAACAAGGTCCTCAGCTACTGCTTCGCGGTAACCGACACGATACAAAAAGTAGTTATAGAGCTTATTTGAGTAAGTGCGATAAAGAAAACCAAAACTTGCACGAAGTTTGGCCTTGTCTAGTGTGGTTGTCTCTGCTTGCATAGTTCTTTGTTTAATTTTTATTTCGCTTATAAAGGCACCCGGCCTGTTACTTATTTAATCGGTTTTTCCCAAGTTTGGTTACATAATAATTCTGGCTTAGTTAGGATAGAATTATGAGAAGCGGGATCTTATAACGGCTCAATATTCAAAATCGTTAAGGCAAAATATAGTTGTAACATTTCCCCAGACGTGGCGATAGGACTTACATAAGACCAAATAATTTAGGGAGTTTTATGCCACGAGGAAGCAAAGAAAAGTACACGTCAAAACAGGACCGCCAAGCCGAGCATATTGAAGAAGGTTATGAAAAACGCGGAGTGGGAAAAAAGGAAGCGGAAAAGCGCGCCTGGGCAACCGTGAATAAAATGAGCGGTGGTGGAAAAAAGTCTGGTTCCGGGCGCGGTAAGACGGAAAATAAGGAGCCGGCTAGAAAAGGCGGCCGCAAAGGCGGCTCTAGCCAGAGCCACGCCAAGCGTGTCGAAGCTGGCAAAAAGGCTGCCGCTACCCG
Source organism: uncultured Candidatus Saccharibacteria bacterium (assembly GCA_964416765.1). GTDB lineage: Bacteria > Patescibacteriota > Doudnabacteria > UBA920 > UBA920 > CAYQEU01. Next base: position 622,039 of record CAYQEU010000001.1, on the reverse strand, counting down.
CAAGCGCAACGCCCGGAGAGGCAAATAGCATGAGAGTCAGTAAACTGTTCATTACTGCTGCTGTCGCGCTGGGGATCTTGTTGATTGTTGTTATCTATTCGCTGACCGGCAAACCGTCATCCTCGGGAAATAATAGTGTGGCTGGGACTACCGCAACCGCGTCCCCACAGACCAATGTTGATTCTACTGCCAGCTGGCGAACGTACACCAACAAGCGATACGGGTACGCCGTGCGCTATCCTGCTTATTGGTTTACCGACACAACTTTAGGCGAATCTGACTTTATCCAGCGGGGCCTGGAGCAGGACCAAACATTCATGGGCGGAGATGTCATATTTTCTAATTACGACAAACCCGCCGGTTTTAGCGCCAATAATACACCAGGGGATATATTTAACCTGCACTTAGTTGTTTGGAAAGTCGACCCCAGCATAAGTTATGGCCAGTTTATCCTGCAAAACCATTTTGTTAACGGCTCAGAAGAAACCACTACTATAAACGGGTTATCCGCGGTTCGTTTGACTGCGACTGGCGAAGTAGGGACCACGGTCGTCAATACTTTTATAAAAGTGGACGGAAATATGTTCGTGTTTACATACACAGCCCAAACTGATGACTTAACCGACACCAATATCGCGGAGCAGATTGTGCAGTCGTTTGAGAGGTCGGCCCAGTAATGTCAAGTAACGGCGCGGGTAAGCGCTAGTCTTCCAGTAGGTTTTCCAGCCAGTTGGTTCGGTAATACGTATCAACCTGGCGCGCCCAATCTTCCAGCCGCTGTTCGTCATATTGACCATCGAGGTAGCGCTTGGGCGGGCGCAGGATTTTTTGCATTAAGTAACAGCGAACCCGTTCCGAGAGGTAATCAGCCGCGAACAATTCCGGGTAGTGCTTCTTCAGCCATTTGACCCCCTGGTTAGCCAGGTAGGGGATGTCATCCCGGGCAACACTTTTATCCACCCAGTCCTTGGCGGTATAGGTATAATGGACGATGCGTTTGAGCTCCGAATCCTTGGCGCTGTAGCAAAGCCAATCAAAATCAATGAGTCCTACAATTCGTTCGCCGTTCCAAATAATATTTTCCAGGTTCAGGTCATTGTGCACGAAAACGGCGGTGTCGGTTTCGTCCAGGTACTTAGAGTGCTCCTCGAAGTATTGTTTCAAAAACTCGATCGTGCCTTGATACTGCGCGGGCAGTTTCGTAACATCGATCGAGTCAAAATCTACAGCTTGTTTGGTTGCCTCTCTTAGGTTTTGTTGGCCGTGACTGCTTACTATGGGCAAGCGGTATTCGGGGCTGCAGAGAGAATGCATAATTTTTAACTGTTCTGCTATCTCGGCAATTAATCGTTCCTTGGTCGTTTCTTCAAGCGCCCACCAGTCCACCGACAGGTCGTGGCCGGGTATCTTTCTTAGCAGCATGTATTCGTGGTCATCCAGGGTAGCATGTTCATAGAGGTCGGGGACTTTCATGCCGGCGGCTTTCATGATCTGTAGCAGTTCAGGCTGTGACCCAAACATGTTAAGTTCGGGATATTTCTTGCCACGGATTTTGACCACAAAGTTTCCGTTCAGCTCGTAAACCAAATTTCCCCGTCCATTACTAAACTGTTTCAGCGACGCTATCTCGCCAAGACTGTTTTTTTCGGCAATCGCCTTGATTAGCAATTCATCTTCGCGGGCCATACAAACCCTTTCTTCCCTTAGTATAGCCTTATTTTAAAATTTCCCCTATAACCTTGCATAATTTGCGAATATATGTTATACTTATAGTAGATTTTTCCTCTGGAAACCAAAACAAAACTAAGTTTAAATAACAAATGGTGAAATATAGAAAGCAGCTATATTTGCTGATAACTTTGGCTTTAGTCCTGAGTTCTTTTTCTTTTAATAATCCTAAGGCTGGAGCGGCGACCTTGCTGTCAGACGATTTCACGGGCACTACTATTGATACAGCCAAGTGGAACGAAATTGACCCGGCTGGGGCGGGAGGTACTTCAGGTAACATTCAGCAGAACGGCTCCTTAAGTATTGCCAATAGTTTCAGCGGTAACTGGGCGCAGAATGGATTGATTTCCCAGAATAGTTTTTCCAATACTAACCTGAGTATTTCAGCGGTAATGACTCGGGGGTCTGACCAGCTGTTGGGCTATGGTGATTATAATTTCCAATCCGCAGGAACGAAATCCTACATTATTGATTTGTCCAGCGGCGGCTGTTTGATGCTCGTATGGGACAATGGTTCGCTTGCGAACAACACCAGCTGCGGCTCTAATATTTCCGGTGCCACTTATGAATTGCGTTTAGTGTCGGGTGGCTTTGAGGTTTATGCGAACGGCACATTGAAGGGGACTCTTTCAACATCCACCGTTATAAACAATAAACCTATTTATCTTGAAAGCTCGGCTGCCGCCAGTACTTATGATGATGTGCTGGTAACCGGCGTTTCAAATAATACAGCGCCCGATGCTCCGACTAGCCTGACCGCAACAGCCGGGGATACTCAAGTGGGACTATCTTGGACTGCACCTGTCAACAATGGCGGATCCGCCATTACGGATTATCTAGTTGAATATAAACTGACATCTTCCGGCTCTTGGAACACTTTTAACGATGGGACTTCTACATCTACTTCCGCTACGGTTACTGGACTCACTAATAATAGTAGCTATGATTTTCGGGTTAGCGCGACAAACGCCATTGGTACTAGCAGCCCAAGTTCCACCGCCACCGCGACACCGAGCCCTCCCACTGTTCCCGCGGCGCCAACCATAGGGACGGCAACCGCCGGCAACGGACAGGTTTCGGTGAGCTTTACCCCGGGTTCAAACGGGGGATCCGCCATTACATCCTTCACGGTGACTTCTTCCCCGGGCGGTTTTACCGGGTCGGGGTCTTCGTCCCCGATCACCGTGTCCGGGCTATCCAATGGTACTGCATACACTTTTACCGTAACCGCCACCAATGCCGTTGGCACCTCCAGCGCTTCTTCCGCTTCCAATTCGGTTACTCCGAGTACCGAAGTCCCGACGAGCATTGCCAACCTTTCTTTGTGGCTGGATGGCTCCGATACCAATTCTATAACTACGAGTTCTGGTAACATCACCCAAATAAATGACAAAAGTGGCGGCAACCATAACGCAACCGCTAGCGGCGGTTTTACCCCTGCTTTAATTAGCAACGCTCAGAATGGCCGAAGCGTCATGCGTTTTAACGGTACCAGTAACTACCTCACCATTTCCAATTCAGTTACTTACCGTACCGTGGTGGTAGTGGCCAAATACAACGGCACCACTTTCGCTGACTATAACGGTATTGTCGGAGACCCAACCGGGTCATCACCAAATAACGGGCACATAGTTAATGGAGTGGCTGGTACCGAAAAAATTGCCAGCGCCACTTCAAGCTATACTAGCGCGTACCGTGACGGCACCTCGATTTCTGGGTCGGGTGGCCACGACTTTTCACCTTTGAACGAGTATTGGATTGGAGTGTTCCAGCTCCCGGCTTCCAACACCAACACCACCAGCTCGATTGGTTTCATTAACGGCGGCAGTCGTTATTGGAATGGTGATATCGCGGAAGTCATCGCGTATAGCTCAACCCTGACGGTTGACCAAAGGACTTCTCTTGAAGCCTACCTTTCCACAAAATGGAATATAACTGTGGCGGGCCCTTCTGCCCCAGGAGCACCAACTGGTTTGTCAGCCGATCCGGGCAATACCCAAGTCGCTTTGACTTGGTCAGCCCCCGGCAGCAACGGTGGTTCGTCCATAACGGACTATCAAGTGGAATACAAACTCCACAGTGATTCTTCCTGGACAACTTTTAATGACGGCACTTCCACATCTACTTCGGCGACTGTTACAGGGCTTACAAATAATACTAGCTATGATTTCCGGGTTAGTGCCATTAATGGTGTTGGTGCGGGTACGGCAAGCAGCACGGCTACCGCGACTCCTCATGCACCAACCGCGCCTAGCGCTCCCACAGGAGTAAGCGCGAACGCGGGCAATGCGCAGGCCACAGTTTCCTTTAGTGCGCCAGCCAGCGGAGGCAGCCCTATTACTTCCTACACGGTTACATCTTCTCCGGGCGGCTTTACGGGCACCGGTTCTTCCTCACCAATTACCGTTACTGGCCTGACTAACGGCCAGAGCTATACTTTCACGGTTACCGCTACCAACGCAATCGGGACATCCAGCCCTTCTTCCGCCTCTAACTCAGTTACCCCGGCCACGATAGGGAATGTATTGGTAGACGATTTTACCGGAACTACTATTAATACTTCAAAGTGGAATGAGATTGATCCGGGTGGTGCGGGCGGAACTTCAGGAAGCATCCAGCAAAATGGATCCTTAACCATTGCCAACAGTTACGTGGGCGGGGTGTGGGGAGCCAACGCCTTAGTATCACAGGACAGCTTTGTCGCCACTAACTTGGAATTTTCCGCAACCATGACCGCCGGTTCTTCGCCTCTGCTGGGATATGGCGATTATCTATTTGGCGACTCATCTAATACCGCATATCTTCTATATATAACCGCTTCCGGTTCACAGATACTTGCGTTGGTATGGCAAAATGGCAGTTACACTTCGACCAGTTGCGGTACCGCTGATGTAGGAGCCGCTACTTACAAAATGAAAATAATTTCTGGTGGGTTTGAGGTTTATAAGAATAATTCCTTGCTTTGTACTATGAATACCGGGGTGGTTATTACCAACAAACCGGTCTTCATGGAAAATTCCACCACCGCCAGCACTTTTGATGATGTATTGGTATATGGAACCGCGACTGTACACAGCGTGCCGGATGCTCCGACTATTGGCACGGCGACAGCAGGGGATGGCCAGGCCAGCGTAACCTTTAGCGCCCCGGCCAACAATGGTGGCAGTACGATAACTTCATACACGGTAACCTCGTCACCCGGTGGCCTGACTGCTTCCGGCTCTTCCTCACCGATTACCGTTACTGGTCTGACTAACGGCCAGAGCTATACTTTTACGGTTACCGCTACCAATTCCGTAGGGACGTCAGCTGCGTCGGCTGCTTCAAATTCCGCTACCCCTACCGCCGCTCCCGCGCCCGGCCAGGTTACCAACCTGGAAGCTTTGGGAGTTAACCAACAGGTGCTCCTTAATTGGGATGCTCCAGGTTCGGGGGGCTCACCGACCGACTACGCAATTTTTTACAAGCTTAGTTCCGACTCTACCTGGACCGCCTTTATTGATGGAGTGTCAGCAGTGACCAAAACAACGGTTACCGGATTAACTAACGGTGCTGCTTATGATTTCCAAGTATTCGCCGTAAACGGCGGGGGTTCGGGCACTGGATCGGCGACGGCAACCGCGACCCCTAACGCCATTTCGACTTTGGCCTTCGTGATTACTGGAGAAAGCAACTCAGGAGGTATCGGATTAAATTCCGATGCTACTTCCCAGGAAATGCAGCCACATTCAGCCGTGCAAATAATGAACCTGACTTCTGGCAATTTTCAGTTTGAAAACCTTCGGATAGGTGTGAACAACCTTCGTGACCACGCTGGCCTCGAAAGTTATTATGATAATTCGCATGGGTTTGAACTACAGCTGGCTAATTCCACGGAAGCAAACGCGTTCCCTGACAACCCGCAGGTATACTTGATTAAAACAGGGCACGGGGGTTCCACGGTTTCGCAATGGGACGTGAACGGCACCTACTGGACCAAGTTTTTACAGCGCACCAATGCCGGGAAGACTTCCGTCCCGGCCGGACGCCAGTGGGTAGTATGGATGAGTTTGGGTATTAACGACTCAATTGCCGGAACCCCGACTTCCACCTGGAAAGCGGCCATGGTGGCGCACATCAATAAAATTAAAGCCCAGCTCCCGGGTGCTATTGTTGTCATGACCGAATTCCAGTCAATGACCGCGGGTTCGGGGTATCCGGCCTACAACGCGATCATGGATCAAATTGCCGCGGAAGAGGCCAATGTTTATGTTGTCGATTCCACTGGTGCCGCCCTTCGTGATGGCAACCACTGGAGTTATTCGGGTCTTAAAACAGTGACCAGCAGAATGGTCACCGTGACCGAGAACGCCTTGGGTCTGGTTTATCCTGGCACCCCAACCGGTTTGAACGTGACTCCTTCGGGAACACAAGCAGCGCTTTCCTGGACGGCTCCAGTTGCGACCGGCTCCTCGAGCATTAGCGACTACCGAATCCAGTATAAGCAATCTTCTTCCAATACCTGGCTGACCTATTCGCACAGCCCTTCCACTACTACCAGCGCCACCGTAACCGGACTTTCGGGCGGCACAAGTTATGATTTCCGCGTCGCAGGGGTAAACACGAGCGGTGCCGGGAATTTTGTGTTGGCTACATCTTCCACTACTGACGCGGACGCCCCGGTCATTAGCGCGACCTCGGCGAGCAAGACCGACACTACCGCCTCGATTACCTGGACAACAAATGAAAACGCTTCTACTTATATCAGTTATGGCCTTACTCCAAGTTATGGGGTAACGACTTCCGAAACCGATACTTCGCCCCGGGTTACCAGCCACACGGTGAACTTAAACTCACTGGTTCCTTGCACGCTTTACCACTATCAGGCGAAATCTAAAGATGCCGCTCTCAACCTAGGTACTGATTCCGACCGGACATTTACCACAACTGGCTGCGTTGGTTCAGCAACTGTTACCAACCAGACCGCCGCAGCCATCACGAATAGTTCTGGCGGGACCGTTCAGTTAACCAATGGGGGCACCGGGTTGTCTTTGTCTGTCCCGGCCAATGCCGTGGGCAGTGACGCCACTTTCCAGATTCACCAGCTCGATTCGACCGCGGCGCTAAACGCGGCGGGAACTCCAACCGGCGTTATTTCGGTTGCGGGACTTACCTTTGAATTGAAATCTTTGACCAGCCCCACCACTTCAGTAACTTCTTTCTCACACCCAATAACCTTAACTTTCTCCTACAACCCAGCTGATATTTCAGGCATCAACGAAACCTCTCTCGTCATCTACCACTACAGCAGCGGTGCTTGGACTCCTTTGACCAACTGCGCGGTGGACACTAACGCCCATACTGTTAGCTGCGAAACTTCCAGCTTCTCCATGTTTAGCCTCATGGGCACCGCTCAGACATCCTCGGGCGGCGGACCCGCCCCCGCCCCTCTGAATTCCGGGAGCAACTCCAATACCTCTTCCACCAAGAGCCCTATAGGCTCCAATATAGTCACTTCAGATGGCACTATCTTTACTGTAACCAAGGATGGCATTCGCCGGGCTTACACTTCCGCTGCTGCTTTCCTTTCCTACGGATTCAATACCTTTGTCGGGGTTGTCCCAGCTAAGGCAGATGATTCTTCCATAGCCATCGGCTCGTTCATTCCTCCCCGTGACGGCAGCATTATCTGTTCTGACAGGGGAACGGACAAAGGCACCTGCTATCTCATTACTGACGGCAAGAAAGCTGGATTTACGTCCGCTACTGTCTTTAAGGCTCTGGGATTCTCCTTTGCTAATTCTAAGACAGGTGACGTGTCCTTCATGGCCAGCGATTCTAACATCGACAGCTCTAGCCAGGCTCACCGCAAGGGTACATTGGTACTAAATGGCCAGACTCTACAACTAGTCGGCAAAGACGGTCTGGTGGGTATCCCTTCCATGGATGTTCTTATTTCGTGGGGCTACGACTACACAAAAGCCATCCCAGCAAATTCGTATGATAAACAACTTTCCCAAACCAAAGTTCTTTCCAGCCGGTCTGCCGGGGAACTTGGGTGGGAGTAATTAACTAAAACAAATGAACAGATATATGAAAACAAAAAAGTTCCTGTCCCTCGTCTTAGTTTCTGCTATGTTTGTGAGTTTATTTATGTCGGTAGCGCCCAGAGCGCTGGCGGTAACCTTATTATCTGACGATTTTACCGGCACAACTATAGATAGCACCAAGTGGACAGAAGTAGACGCAGGCGGGTTAGGCGGTACCACGGGAAACATACAGCAAAATGGTTCCTTAAGCATGACCGGCTCGGCTGCATGGGGGCAAAACTATTTATATACCAAAGACACCTACGACCGTTCCCTTACCGGATTGGAAATGCAGGCTGACGTAACCTGCGCGAGTAGCAGCAGTATTATGGGCATTGGTTATGGGGATCCCGGCGTACTAACGGGCAATGGAACTTCATACACCATGTACGCGGTTAGTAACACAGTCTATTTCTCCCGCCAAAACGCGAACTCCAACGCTGAAAATGTCACCACTGCCTTTACCTGCACCAACGGGGTCGCTTTTCATATTCGCATAACCATTGACTCCACTAGCGGTGCTTCCCTGTACATTAATGGCAGTGGCACGCCGGCCGCTACTGTGACAGGTGGGACTTTTAATAATAAGGGGTTCTTCCTGTCCGGCCATTCCGGTACAGCGACCCTGGTTGATAACTTTGTCGTAAACGGTACCAGCGCAGCTACCGTCCCCGATGCCCCAACTGGCTTAACGGCTTCTCCTTCCAGCACCCAAATGGGATTATCTTGGGCTGCCCCTTCCTCAAATGGGGGAGCATCCATTACGGACTACATAGTTGAATATAAGCTCCACAGTGATTCCTCATGGACCACCTTTTCCGATGGGACATCCACCTCCACTTCAGCTACTGTTACTGGGCTGACTAACGGACTTTCTTATGATTTCCGGGTTTCGGCTGTTAACTCGGTAGGCACTGGCGCTGCTTCGTCCACGGCCACTGCCACACCGGCACTCAGCGTACCGAGCGCGCCTCAAAGTTTGACGGCCACCAGCAGTGAAAACTCCCAGTCGTCTTTGTCCTGGAGTGCGCCAATCTCTAACGGCGGCGCTGCCATTACGGACTACATAGTGGAATACAAGCTCCACAGTGATTCCTCATGGACCACCTTTTCCGACGACACATCAACCTCAACCTCGGCTACTGTTACCGGATTAACAAACAATTCTCAATATGATTTTAGGGTTTCAGCGGTTAACTCTGTGGGTACCGGCGCTGTTTCCAGCACCATCAGCGCGACACCGGCTCCAGTGACAATGTCCGACTTTTTCACCGGGACTACAATTGATACATCAAAATGGAATGAAGTTGACGCCGGAGGATTAGGAGGCACAACCGGCAGTGTCACCCAAAACGGCTCCCTCAATATTGTGAGCGGTACCCATGCCTGGAGTTCCCAAGATGGGATATACACCACCGATACTTATGACCGCACCAATGGGGATGTTAGCATGGAATTTTCCGTAAGCCGGACTGCCTGCGGTTCCAATGTTGCCGTAGCGGCAGGGTATGGGGATTTTGATTTCACCACGGGCAGCTCCGCGGCCTACATTTTTTTGGCTAATTCGAGCAACTGGGAAATATACTATTGGCTGAACGGCAGTAACCAGGCCAACTCCCCTCAGACATTATCAGGTTTAACCTCGTGCACGAATGGTGTTCCCATAACTTTTAAAATCGTGGCCTTACAGGCAGGGGGTGCCAAGGTTTACGTAAATGGTTCAGGTACGGCAAGCGCTACGCTTACGGGCGGCACCTTTACCAACAAGCCTTTCTGGATTGGCAGCGGCATATCCAGCGGGGGAACAGCGTCTTACGATGACGTCAGAATAATCGAACCGCTTACGGGGCCATTTGCCCCGGTCAGTCTTAACGCAACAGCCGGCGACGGCCAGGTTGGCCTTACCTGGGCTTCGGGAGGGGACAACGGTGCCGCTATTACCGACTACGTTATCCAGTATAAACTTAGCACCAGCGGTTCCTGGTCTACTTTTGTCGATGGGACATCTGCTTCCACCTCAACCACCGTTACCGGGCTGACGAATGGTTTAGCTTATAATTTCCGGGTCATGGGGGTCAACGCCAATGGAACTAGCGATCCTTCATCTTCAGCCAACGCAACCCCCATTTCTTCCACGCCTACTGCTCCCACCGCGCTTTCAGTGGCCATTAGCGGGACAGCCTCAGTGGATGAGCTTTTGACTGGTACTTACACTTTTGCTGATGCCAATGGGAACAGTGAGGCAACTTCCACTTATCGGTGGCTTCGCTCCAGCAGCGCGGGCGGGACTTACACTGCCATTCCGGGCGCTACCGGAATTAGCTATACCGTTACCACAAACGACATCGGCCAATACCTAAAGTTTGAGGTTACTCCCGTGGCGAGCGTAAGCCCTACCACCGGTTCCCCGGCTCTCAGCGCGGCTTCCGCGCAGGTAGCCCAAGTCGACTACATCAACCAAATTGTTTCTACCGGACAGTCCTTATCCGTGGGTGTTGGCGGTTCCCCGGCCCTGACTACCACCCAGCCTTACAGCAACGTCATGCTTACCGGAGCGGGCGGTGGAATGGGCGCCGGCGGCAGCTTTACCCCGCTCGTTGAAAGCGGTGTTGAAACCATGGGCAGTGCCTTAGCCAACTTTATCACCGGCAAAGTCGCCGGAAATGGGTACAATATTGCGCTTACCAACTATGGGGTTAGTGGCTATACCTACTCCCAGCTCAAAAAGGGCACGGGCCCGTACAGCACCGGTTTGAACCAGGTTACCAACGTAAAGACCGCAGCTGCCGCCCAGGGCAAAATGTCCCGCGTGGTTGCTACCACCAGTATCCACGGTGAGACCGACAACTTTAATGGTGTCAGCGGTCCTACGTACGAAGGCTATCTCGTTGAATGGCAGCACGACATGGAAACCGATTATAAAGCAATCACCGGGCAGAGCGGCACTATCCCATTCTTTATTGACCAGATGAGCTCATACTTCTCTTCTTACGCTAACACTCCGACCTCACAGATCCCTATCTATCAGTATAAAGCCTCGCTCGATAACCCGGGTAAAATATATTTGGTTACCCCGAAATACTTTTTTAACTATTCTGACCGACACCACCTAACCGCGGCTAGCTATCGCTGGCTGGGCGAATACTACGGTAAGGTAATAAAAAAAGTTGTGGTTGACCACGAAGATTGGCGACCACTGTCTCCTGAGACTATTACTCGCAGCAGCAACGTCATTTACGCGAAATTTCATGTCCCAGCCGGCGTTTTGGCTTTCGACACGACCATCGAACAGGCCATTGCCAACAAGGGATTTGAATATTTCGACAGCACTTCCTCGGCATCCATCACTTCTGTGGCAATCGTAAGCGATGACACCGTCGCCATAACATTGAACCAAACCCCGACCGGGTCTAACCAGCGCTTGCGTTACGCTTACACGGGTACAGCCGGCGTGGATGCCGGGTCTCATTCCGCAGGGGCCGCTGGAGGAAACCTACGCGACACTGACCCAACTACTTCATCGTATGGCAATACTTTATACAACTGGGCCGTGCACTTTGACGAGCCAATTACGGTAGATTCCACCGCGCCGGTGATTTCTTCTACTGCCGCATCCGCCGGGACAACCTCTGCTTCCATTAGTTGGTCTACCAACGAAGCTTCTTCTTCCATTGTTAACTATGGCTTGAGCGCTAGCTACGGCAGTACAACATCTGAAACCGACACCGCTCCCCGGGTAACCAGCCACACAGTGAATTTACCTTCCTTGGTAGCTTGTACTACTTACCATTACCGCGTCCGTTCCAATGACGCTACTGGTAATTTAGCGACCGATACTGACCATACCTTTACCACCAGCGGTTGTACCGGTTCCTCTACGGTGACCAGCAGTACCTCTAATCCGGTAACCGACTCCAGCGGTGGCAACGTCCAGCTGACCAGCGGCGGCACCGGCTTGTCGTTGGATGTTCCTGCCCACGCCGTGGGTAGTGACGCGACTTTCCAGATCTTAAAGCTGGATTCCACAAGTGCTTTGAACGCTGTAGGCCTACCAAACGGATTCCTGGCAGCAGGCACCCATACGTACGAATTAAAATCCCTGACCGGACCCTCAACAGCCGTCACCTCATTCTCGGTCCCGCTTTCCATTACAATTACGTACGATGATGCCGACGTGTCCGGAATTAACGAAACCTCCCTGGTCATCTACCACTACAGTGGTGGTGCTTGGACTCCTCTAACAGGGTGCGTGGTTGATACAACAGCTAATACTGTCACTTGTAATACTTCCAGCTTCTCGATGTTTAGCCTTATGGGCAATGCCCCCGCATCCTCCGGAGGTGGTCCCGCACCAGCAGCTCCGGCAGTTCCGAAAACTCCTACTGTGCCTTCTGCCCGTAGCGCGACCGGAGCAAACGTAAAGTTATCTGACGGAACCATTTATACCATCACCAAAGACGGCACTCGCCGGGCTTACACTTCCGCCGCCGCTTTCTTGTCTTACGGTTTCAACACCTTTGCTAACGTAGCGATCGCGCAAGAAGGTGACCTGGCCCTTTCCGCCGGCTCGTATATTCCCCCCCGTGACGGCAGCATCATCTGTTCTGACAGGGGATCTGACAAGGGCACCTGCTATCTCATTACTGACGGCAAGAAGGCAGCCTTTACCTCTGCTGCGGTGTTTAAAGCTTTAGGCTTTAGTTTCACCACTGCCAAGACCGGTGATGTGTCCTTCATGGCCAGCGATTCTAATATCGACAGTTCCACCGAGGCTCACCGAAAGGGTACTTTGGTGCTAAACGGCAAAACTCTTCAGCTAATGGGCAAAGACGGCCTGGTCGGCATCCCTTCCATGGATGTCTTGGCTTCCTGGGGATATGACTACACCAAGGCAGTCAAAGTAAACTCTTCAGACACTAAACTTTCCCAAACCAAAGTTCTTTCCACCCGCCCGGTTGGGGAACTAAATTGGGAGTAAAACAAATATATAAAAACCGCCCACACGGGCGGTTTTTTAATCTATATTTATGCTTTCTTAAACTTAACCGTGAACAAAGGTTCGTATTTGTTATTGTCTTCGTCAACAACCTCCACGGTCTCGCCCGAAACTAACTGATTTAAAGCCAAGTCCGACAGCATCTCTAAATCATTCTTAACGTGCATTTTGTATGCATCTAGCTTCTGGAATTCCGCCAGCTGGTCGTCTTTAACCTGGGTTTCAATCTGCTTCTTCTGCTCTTTCAGAGCGTCTATTTTTTCCACTATGGTTTTGTACTCGGGGTGTTGCGCCAGGGAGTCTTTATACATGGCGCGAATCTGTTTTGCTTTGACCCGCGTTTCGCGGATTCTGCTAAATACATCTTGTAAGTTATTCATAGAAATAATTATAACATGCCCCAACGCTTGCGTGTCCGGGGATTGGAGAGAGGGCTAGTGGTGCGAATGACCCTTTTCGGCTATGAACCAACGGTTCACGGGAACAGTCAAAGAGAAAGCAACCACTAAAGAGGCTAAGAGGCTCAGCCAAAACAATGGTTGGTTTAATGTGGCATCCAATGCCCCAGGTATTAACCAAACAAAAACATTGTCAATCAATTCCATGGAGATGATTGACACGGTATCGGTAGCGACGGCGGCTTTCACAGCCTGCTTTATCTGGGAGCCTTTCTTAACCAGGGAAAGAGTGGTAAGTAAATACCCGAAAACAAAGGAGAGCGCAATGGACACAATTGTCATGGTGATATTGTGCCAGTGGAATGCCGTGCCTATTGCCATGCCGCCCACCTCTCCAATGGAACACCCAAGAAGACAGTGTAAGGTGTGTGTAATGGCCTGTTTGGTTAAAGGAGAAAGTGTCATGTAGTTATAATATAACAAAACCGCTGAAACGCGGTTTAAAAATTATTTGGTGGCGCTTCGCCTTCGGCTCAGCATCCTACCAAAATCTCGCTTTGCCTGCGCCCTGCGGGCTAGGCAAACCTATTTTGGTGGAGATGGCGAGAGTTAAACTCGCGTCCAAAACAAATTCCCAAACTGATTGGTCACAAGATTAGTCCATCAAAGTACTTTTGCCCAAGCGGTGGACAGCTAAGAACAAAAGTTGATTTACCAATGTTCCACTTTACGGCGTAAATCAAACCATAAAGCTATATCCCAAAATGAACCTGGTGGTCCTCAAGCAGGGAGACCTGAGGGCCAGGGTACTAGCCAGTTATGTTAGGCGAGTACAGGTACAGGAGCGAAGGCCAAAGCCATAGCTTCCTTTACCTTAGAAAATGCGTTAGCATTTATTGTTGCATACCAGATTTGCGAGTTAGAATGCTTGCTCGTCTTGCATATCAATTGAGGTTTCCGTCTTGTCAAAATCCGGCATCCCCATGAATACATATTATACACCTTTTTGGGCATTTTGTCAAGATCCTCACAACCAGCCTATTTTGGTATAATAACCTTACTAAACTTACTATATGTCTGAATCAGAATTTGGCCATCCGGCCGCAAGTGAGGTTGAAAGCGCAAAATCACCGTTAGAGATTTTGGGTATTGATAATCCCAATCCCACGGCCAATGAAGTCCAGAAAGCATATGACGCCAAAGTGGCGCGGCTGGCTGACTTGAGCGGCAAAAGTCCGACCTATCCCATGACTGGCAATGCCGATAATTTTCCGAAGGGCGGGGCAGAGTTCGACCTGGTTCCAGTGGGGCAGTACGATGCCCAGCTCCAGCGCCTCCGCGAGGCCCGCGATTCGCTGATGGAACAATTCCCAACCGGTGAACTCACTATCCCGGATTCCGCGCAGGAATACGTCACTGAACAGCAATGGAAAGAAATCCAGGATAACGGGTACGCAAAATCTATAATAGCGCACTGTGTCCATAACAACTATGACCTGGCCCAGAACATGACTATCCAAGATTTTACAAAGTTTAAGCGCATGTACCCAACGCAGCAGGACTTTTATAACTTTGGTGATGTCCATGGGTTAACCCTGAAACTGGAGCAAATATATGGTTCCCGGGCGGCACAAATCCCCGAGGCTGCTGCCAGGCTGACGGAGTTTCTTCCCGAAAAAGCAGAATAAAAAAATCCCCCGTATGGGGGATTTTAAATTTATGTTTCTACTTCCGACGGGTGGCTTTTTTTGCTGCCGGTTTCTTTGCGGCGGTCTTGCGGGCAGGGGCCTTCTTTACCGCGACTTTGGCCTTGGGGCGCTTGGCGCTGCGTGGCACTACCTTACGGACCTTGGAAGCTGCCATCTGCATTTCCTGCTGAATGGAATCCCAGTGGCCTTTCATCTCGTTGGCCAGCGCGGCCAATTCGACCGGGCTGACGGACTTCAGGGTCTTGTAGTTTTTGGCGGCGGTATCAATTACCTTATTGTAATTTGCCTTGGTTGCCTTTTCCATTTTGTGGAGTTCAGTGAGAACTTCCTTCTGCATCTTGCCTGCCCAGGTGGCAAGCTTCTTGCGGTTCTTGGCGTTCTTGCCGGTCATGAAGTAAACGCCGGCGGCTGTGGCAGCGAGTCCGGCTAAACCGGCACCTACCGCTACTGCGGTTTTTTGGGACTTTTTTAAAGCCATAATATTGTTTTGTTAATTATTTTTTTCGGTTTGGAATGATGCGCTTTTTGGCAATATTCTTGAAGAAATTCGCGAAAGCGAAAAAGTTTAGCCCCTGCTCTTTGAGGTTAGTCCTCAATTCTCCAAAATCTTCTTTAACCACGTTGGCCGCGAATTCCGCTGTGCGTACGATGCGGCGTACGGTTCGAAAAACGCTTATAACATAGATGGCGATGATGGCAATCAAAATGGTGATAATGATTACCGCGACACCGGTGAGGGTAAAGAAGATATCGACTAAGCTATTGTGATCCATAAAGTTATTTTAGCATATTATTATGCGGGCGGGTATTCTCGGAGTATATGTCGTATGATTTGGTAATATTGTTTCCGTACGATTTCAGTATGGCCCACTTCGAGAACTTCATCGTTTTCTTTGGTCGCGCTGGCCGTCCAGTTGTAGGAACCCGAGGCGTAGCCCTTATCCGTGACAATGAGCTTTACGTGCATTATGGCGCTGTGGGTTTGCACCGCAATGGGGATGCCCGCGGCACGCAGCTCATCAATTATTTTTTTCTGGGCATCTATTGCCGCGTATTGCTGCTTGTCGGTGACACCTTGCACGTCCAGGCCTCGATGTTTGGCTCCGAGCAAGGCATCTTTAATGTCAGTTTTAGTGAAAGTGTATATGCCGAAATAGACGTACTTATCCGCGCTTTGGATAACGCCCATAACTTGGTCATCAAGTCCGGTGTCCCGGTTATAGAAAACCTTGGCGTCGTTTTGCGGCACCCACACGTTGCTGTAGCCCAGGCTGATGCAGGCGGCCAGCAGAATTATGATTATGCCTAGATAGATTCCCTCTCGAAGTCTGCTCATTTTAGGTTTCTCGGATTTCGCGGATATCTTCGCGCTTCTTGAGGTAGTCGCGTTTGTCTTCTTTTTTGCGCGGCCGACCCAGTCCGATTTTGACTTTGACCAGGCCGCGGTTGTTGTGGAATATTTCCAATGGAATGATAGCCAACCCTTTCTCTTTGCCTATTAGCGAGTTTAGTTCGGATTTGTTGAGGAGCAGCTGCCGGGTACGGGTGGGGTTGTAGCCCTCATTGGGGGCGTAGGGATAAGGGCCAATGTGCAGGGCCACGAGGTTGGCGCCGTTTTGCGCGACGGTCACGTAGCTGCCTGTCATGGACAGGTTGCCGGCTTTGGCGGATTTCACTTCGGCACCGGACAATACTAAACCGGCATCAAAAGTATCCTTGATGTCGTAATCAAATGTGGCTCGTTTGTTCTTTGCGATTAGCGCCATGGGTTAATTTTAACATTGTTTGGGGGATAAAAAAATCGCCCTTGGGGCGATTATTTTCTGAAGTCGGATGACGCGGTGTGGTAGGGCCTTCCAAGCAGCATTATCCAAACATAATTTACCAGATACTTCCAACCGGTCTTGAGTGCTCCTTCGCCGGCGAGGCGGCGGCCGGAGGAGTAGGCTTTCAGACCAAGCATAAATTTTACCTGGCCGGCTTTGACCATGCGCCGGGCGACATCCGCGTCTTCGCCGAAAAAATCGATGCTGGTATCGAAGCCGCCCACCTGCTGGAGCGCGGTTTTTTTGACCACGAAATTGCCGCCCTGGAGGAGGCTGCCGTGCCGCAGGACAAACCGGTTCACCAGATACATCAAGTAAGCAATATAGTAGTAGAGATGAACGACAAAATTAAATTCCGCCGACATGTCGTAATAAACGAATGGTCCGCTGAGGGCTACTAACCTGGGGTGCTCTTCGAACTGCGACATCACTTTTTTCAGCCAGCCTTTGCTGATCCTGGTGTCGGAATCGATATTGGCGATTATTTCCCCGGTGGCGCGCACGAAACCGGCGTGGCGGGCTTTAACCAAACCTTTTTGCATCTCATCCACTACTATTACTCCGGGGAACCGCTCCGCAATGGCTTTGGTGTTATCAGTACTGGCGTTGTTAACCACAATGACTTCGGTGTCGTATTGGGCACCTGCAGTTTCGGCGGCAATGGCCTTGAGACATTCTCCCACATAGTTCTCTTCGTTGTAAGCGGGGATAACGAAACTTAACTTCATGGTTTTTGTTTAATGATCATCGTATATAGCTGTTCCCATTCGTCGGCGATTTTGTCTATGGAAAGGGAGGCCACGGAAACCTTGGCACCCTTGCTAAGCTTATTATATACCTGTTCGTCATCAATTAGCTCATTAAACCGGGCGGCCATTGTTTGGAAGTCGCCGATGGGGACCACGAAACCGTTGGATTCGTTAACGTACTGAGGGAGCGCGCGCGCGTTTACTACCACCGAGGGAATTCCGGTGGACAGGGCCTGCATGAGGGCAATGCTTTGGGTTTCGGCGGTGCTGGCAATGGCGAAAATATCAGATGCCTGGTAGAGTTCGGCAAACTGGGTGTCATCAAGGAAACCAAGGAATTTTACCGAATCTGCCACGCTCAAGCTTTTGGCCAGATTTTTGAGGTCCCTTTCCGCCTGGCCGCGTCCCGTGATGGCGAGGGTCAAGCCAGGATGCTTTCCTTTCGCCAGGGCAAAAGCGCGCAGGATGACATCAATGTGCTTTTCTTCCGCCAGACGGCCAGTGTACAGAATAGAGCGCTCGCCTAGCCCGAACTTTTCCTTGAGTTTGTGCTTTGTTTGAGTGTCCACCGGCTTAAAGCTATCCAGCTGGATTGGGTTGGACAAAACTTGATGCGGCTTGCGGAATCCGTACTGCGCCATCTCATCCAGAACGGATTGGGACGGGGCAGAAACGAAGTCACAGCGGTTGTAGTACCATGCCACCGCGCGTTCACTTAGCGCGGTAAAGAATTTGCCATGGAGCGGGGAGTATTTAACGAATTCACCAATTGGCGTGTGGCTCGTGCCCATGAAAGGAAGTCCCAGTATTTTGGCTGCCAGCAATCCTTCCCATCCAACGCCGAAAAACATATGAGTATGTATGACGTCAGGTTGGATTTTTTTTACGGCCAGGGTTCGAAGCCCTGTTGGGATAACCAAACGGGCCTGTCCGGTGGGGCCAGGGAAAGGAAAAGAAAACAAGCGGTGGAAATGCACGCCTTCGCCCAGATCGGGTTCTTTGTAATCCAATTTAAGATGGACGTAATTTTTCTTTGAGTAACGGGGCGCGAAAATATGCAGCTCATGGCCGCGGCTGGCCAGCGCTTTGGAAATTGTCATTATGGAATCGCTGATGCCGCTCAACTCCGGGTAGAAGTTTTCGGTGAACATGGCTATTCTCATACCTTCTCCCTCGCGTAGCGGGTAAACAGCACGTAAGCTATTACCAGCACGACGGCTATGCCGATGCCAATGTAAGTGGCGTTGTCGAAGTAGCCGTTAATTTTTTGGTAACTGCTGCCAAAGTAATAACCTATCAAAACGAGTACGGCCGATTTGGGAACGGTTCCCACGAAGTTGTATAGGAGGAAACGGCCGAAGGGAACTTTTGCTATACCAGCCGCGAACAGGATTGGGGTGCCCAGGGCGTGGGCAAACTTGCCAAACAGTAACGTCTTGCCGGTGTTCTTTTCAAAATGGTCGTCCATACGGTTTACGTTGGCTTCCGTAATCCCCAAAAACCTGCCGTATTTTAAAATTATGCCCTTCCGCCCATAGCGCCCGATTAAATAGTATGCGGTGTCGCCCGTTAGGTCGCCCAATATGACAATCCCGGTGGCGATGAAGGGGTTCATTTTTCCCAGGGAAGAAATAAAACCAGCCAAAATGCTGACAATGGGCCCTTCCATAATTGATATTGGAAAAAGCAGGAGGTATTTTGATTCTTCCAGAAGCTGGATTATTCGATCGAGTGGTAAAACCATATATTAAGTTTACCTTTTGTCAGGGAATAAAACAAAATTAAGCAAAAAGAAAAGCCGTGGTTGGTTAAACCAGGCTTTTGATGCTCTATTATATAGAGCCAATTAAACAAGAACGGTTCCCAGTTGAAGGCAGTCCGTTGAGCCGTGGACTCTTTTGTCCCGGCGCGCCGTTACAACGATGTCAGCCAAATTACCGGCAATGTAATGCGCGGTAACACGGGTGTGCCAGTTGTCGTGAGCGGCTTCGGCTCCCTCCGCCGTGAAGCAGGAGAAACAGCGGTCGAGCTGTTCGACTTCGCGCTGAAGCACAAAGCAGCCTTGCGCGTTGCCTGCTTCCACCAGCGCGGATTCGTACTGGTGGTCGTCGGCAAAAAACACACCTTTCATCCCGCTGGAGATGGAACGTTTCAGGACGAATTCTCTGGGGGCGGAGGCGAGTGCTTCTTCCCACAAAGTTAAGCCCAGTGAGTTCCTGACCGCCCGCGCCGAATGCTTGAGCGGGTTTTTCCCCACAAGGTAGGTTTCGGGAATGTGACGGCGGACCCGCTCCAGTTCAGGCAGGGGAATGTAGGAGCAGAGCAGGTTTTCCAGTTCTTCCACGCCATCCTCGTTTTTGAGCAGGGCGAGAACGGATTTTGAGCCGAGGTAGGGTTTGGGCGGAATGAGGAAGAACACTTTGTCTTCCAGATATAGCTGCGCCAGTTGGGATCCCAGCGCGGGCTTGCGGTTGAGTTGCGGCAGGACAACGTAGTATTCCGTCAAAGGGTGGAGTACGTCGTCCAATTCCGAAACTAGAATTACCTGAACCCCGTGGTTTGCCATTTCTTTTTGGAAGATAGTGAACTCGGGAAGGTAAAACCGTTCGTTGTCGGCGTACAGGAATGTAACCTTATCCACTCCCTCCGCGAGTAACTCACGGGCGAGACACGCCGCCACTCCCGGAAGCCGGGGTTGGTCGGATACCGTCCTGGCGAGATAGGAGGCGAGCGTCGAATATCCCATCCCGCGCGGGTTGTAGCCGTCAATTTCCGCTATAAGGTAGTTGCCCTGCTTGTCCTCCATCAAGTCCACTTTGGTAATCAGCGGCTCGTGGTGAGGGTTCGCCCTTTGCAGGTTGCCGTATAGCTTGGAGACCCCGTTCGTAAAAGCGGCACGGGCGATACGCCAGGCGCGGGAATGCCCGTTTTTGGGATTGGAGACTTCCGCCGCCATCCCGTTGAGTCCCGCAAAGCAGGATTTAATGGATTGACCCAGTAGGGCCAGCTCCGTCGCCTTGTCGGCGGTCAGTTCATATACCGAAGGGGAAAGGAGGAACGCGCGATTGCCCGCGCCCCCATTCCACAAGCCGGTTTCCGAGACCACTTTACGCAGTCGTTCATGCAGTTCTTGTGTCATAACCACTCCTTAAGTTTTGTTTTTTGTTTCTTGCTGCTTAATGGCAGCGGGGAGTTGGTTATGCATCTCCAACTCCGCACTGTCATTAAGGGTTTGTATGCCTGGCCACTATGCGCGGGATTTCGCTAAGGGAATGCGCGATGTAAGTGGGATGCTCCGCCATGGTTTCGGGGAGCTCGGCGGCGAACCGGCCCTGTCGGTACCAGACAGTAGGCAAGCCCAATTGGTTGGCAAAATAAAGTTCCTTTTTGACCCGGTCGCCCACGGCGAAACTTTGATGGATGTCCGCTTCGGCCTCTTTTAGGATTTGTTCAAATATTTGCAGGCTCTTATGTTCACAAAGGGTAACCGATTCAAAAAACGAATGCAGGCCCAAATTCCTGATGAGCTCTTCCCGTGATGGCGCAGCCATACTAATCAGGTGCAGCTGGAATCCCTGCCCGATGAGTTCTTTAAGCATAGCCAAAGCCCCGGCAATGAGACTGCGCTGTTCGGGATCGTATATTGTCCTGTTAAAATCAAAAATGATTACTTTGTTCATTTGCGTGTATTAATAAAAAAACCGGCCTGAGCCGGTAGGTAGAATGCTGATTTGTACCTGGTGGTACTATCTGATAGCTACATAACCAAAAACCGGCTTTAGGGAAAAGCTGAAGAAATGCCAGTTATAGGTAAAGGTAGCTGATATATTCATACTGGTTTAACTCTAGCATAACCCGAAATACTGTCAAATTTGTGCCTGAAATTATGCTATAATTACCTCTATGAAACAGTACGTTTTACAGCTATTACAGGGCATTTTGAGTGAAATGCAGGCCGCCGGAAAACTTCAGGACATTCCCGGAATTGAAGTGGGTTTGCCTGAGCTCGCCCACGGCGATTACTTTACCAATGTTGCCATGCGGCTGGCCAGCCAGCTTAAGGCTAACCCCAACGCCATAGCAACAGATTTAGCAGAAAAGCTTACAGCGGCGGACCAAGCCGCAGCAAATAAATTTGAGTCCGTTCAGGCCGCGGGCGGTTTTATAAACTTTAAGCTATCTGGCATGGCCCTTGCCGAGCGCACCACCCAGCTCAAAGCTGGTGAGTTCATGGGGGGACCGAAAATCGGCGAAGGAAAGAAAGTAGTTTTTGAGTATTCCAGCCCGAACACCAACAAGCCCCTGCACATCGGCCATGTCCGCAATGATGTTTACGGCAAGGCCTGTATTAACTTACTGCAGGCGCTGGGGTATGACGTGACTACCTGCGAAATTATCAACGACCGCGGTATTCACATAATGAAGAGCGTGCTCATGTATATGAAATTTGGCGATGGGCAAAACCCTGAGCAAGCGGGGATGAAACCGGACCATTTCGTGGGGCATTTTTATAAAATGTTTGGTGAAAAATCTTCGGTGAACCAACAGTCAGAGCAAGAACTCAATGATGAAGCTCAGGAACTGCTCCGCCGCTGGGAAGCCGGGGATCAGGAAGTCCGCGCCTTATGGGAAAAAATGAACGCTTGGTTTTTTGAAGGCGTAAAAGAAACCTACGAAAAGGAAGGCACTACCTTTGACGAAGTTGATTTTGAAAGTGAAATCTATGACAAAGGGCGTGACTTAGTCATGTCTGGAGTAGAGAAGGGAATTTTTCAGCAGGAAAAAGACGGGAGCGTGAGCGTGTCATTCCCGGAGGAGCATTTGGGCAAAAAATATTTGCTCCGGAAAGACGGCACCACCATTTACATAACGCAGGACATGTATTTGTGGGATCTTCGCAACAGGCGGCATAGTCCTGACCTGGCCATTGTCACCACCGCAAGCGAACAGTCGTACCATTTTGAAGTACTCCGCCGCATTTTTGAGTTGCTTGAATACCCTTGGTCAAAAAACTTCCGCCACTTGCCCTACGAACATGTTTACCTAGGCAAGGACAAGATGTCATCCCGGTCAGGTAATGCCATTACTTCGGACGGCCTGCTCGAGAGCGTGAAAGACCGGGTGAAGCAAACCATGGCTACTCTGGAGCGCCTGAAGGGTTCGGCTGACGATGAGGCCTTGGTTGAATCAATTGCTTATGGCGCCATTAAGTATGGCTACTTGCACTATGAACCCCAGACCAGGATTTACTTTGATATCGAACAAACCATTTCCTTGGAGGGCAATACCGGGCCATATATCCAGTACGCCCATGCCCGCATCAAAAGTATTTTTGAAAAAGCCGGGGAAGCGGCCGCGCCCAAGATAGAAAGTCTTTCAGGCGAACCGGAACTGAACCTCATGCGTTTGCTCAATCGCTACGAAAACGCCATTATCGCAGCCGCCTCGGAGTACAAACCCAACTTGCTATGCAATTATCTTCATGAGTTAGCCAGCGCGTTTAATGGGTTTTACAACGACGTGCCGATTATTAAGGAAAGCGACCCGAAAATTAGGATACAGCGCCTCGCTTTGCTTGAAGCCACTGCCAATGTCTTAAGCCACGGCTTGGGCCTGCTGGGCATCACGGCCCCTGAACGAATGTAATAACTATAAATCTATGACTGACACCGAAAAGCCACAATCCAATACCCCGAACTTTGACGAACTGGAAAAGTCCATCCAGCAATACTGGAAGGACAACCGGGTCTTTGAGAAATCCCTGGAAAAAACCCGCGATGGGGAACCCTATATTTTTTATGATGGCCCGCCTTTCGCCACCGGACTGCCCCACTACGGCAGTATTTTGCCGTCGGTGGTAAAAGACGCCATTCCCCGCTACCAGACCATGCGCGGACGTTTTGTCCGGCGCCGTTGGGGTTGGGACTGCCACGGTTTGCCCATCGAAAATATTGTTGAGCAACAGCTCGGTATTTCCGGTAAAAAACAGATTGAAGAAATCGGAGTCGCGAAGTTTAATGAGACTTGCCGCCAGAATGTGCTGAGCTACGCGGAAGAATGGGGTAAAACCATTTCCCGAGTTGCCCGCTGGGTTGATTTCGAAAATTCCTACAAAACCATGGATACCTCCTTCATGGAAAGCGTGTGGTGGGGCTTAAAAAAGACTTGGGACAAGGGTTTGATTTATGAAGACAGGAAAGTCTTGCTTTACTGCAGCCGGTGCGAAACCCCAATCTCTAATTTTGAGGTGGCCATGGATAACAGTTACCGTGATATTACGGAAGAATCTGTTTTTGTTAAATTCAAGTTGCCTGCGCGCCAACGTATTGTGGACTGGTTGACCGATGAAAACACTTATGCCCTGGCATGGACTACCACCCCGTGGACATTGCCCGGGAACACTTCCTTAAACATTGGCGGCGACATAACATATGTTGTAGTGGAACAAAATGGGGAAAACTACATTCTAGCGAAGGAACGTTTGGAAGTTTTGGAAGGGGAATATGAGATAAAGATGGAATGTTCGGCCCGGTCACTCGAAGGGTTGGTTTATGAACCATTATTCCCCGGAGTTATTGTTGATGAATCGGGACGCGCTCATAAAATATATATTGCTGATTTCGTCACCACTACGGATGGTACCGGCGTAGTGCACAATGCCGCCATGTACGGGGAAGACGACTATAAGCTGGCCAAAGAGAAGGAATTGCCGCGCGTGGAAATGCTTGATCATAAAGGCCAGTACATGGACATTGCGCCCCAACATCTCCGCGGCGTGTTTTTCAAGGACGCTGACCCCATAGTCATCAAAGTCTTACAGGAGAAGAACCAGCTCTATAAAGCGCTCCCGTACACCCACAGCTACCCCCACTGTTACCGCTGCGGCACCCCGCTGTTCTACAACGCTTTGCCAGCCTGGTTTATCAATATCCAAAAGCTCAAGCCGCAATTGTTGGAGCAGAATGAAAGCATTAACTGGTACCCCGAGCATTTAAAGTACGGACGGTTCAAGCTTGGTATTGAAAACGCGCCGGACTGGAACATTTCCCGCAACCGCTACTGGGCTACCGCTTTGCCTTTCTGGAAGTGCGACAATAAAGATTGTAAAAATGTTACTTGTATAGGTTCGGTAAGCGAGCTGATTGAAAAATCCACGAACTTCAATGAAGTTTACCCCGACTTCAACCTCAGTGAAATAAATTATGATGCTGGTTCCCACGAACAAAACCTTAACCAATCGGAGAAGTTCGCAAAACTAGACTTGCACCGCCCTTACATTGACCAGGTGAAACTGAAGTGTGAAGAATGTCAAACTTCAATGACTCGCATACCTGAAGTAATCGACTGCTGGGTGGAAAGCGGTTCCATGCCTTTTGCCGAACTCCACTACCCGTTCGAAAACCAGGATTTATTCAAACAGCGATTCCCTTCGGATTTCGTCGTGGAATACATCCCGCAAACCCGGGCTTGGTTCTACGTCATGCATGTTGTGTCTAATATTATATTCGAACGCACTCCGTTTAAGAATGTCATCACTACCGGGACTATTCTGGCTGAAGACGGCACTAAAATGTCGAAATCTAAAAACAATTACCCGGATCCAAACTTGGTTATAGAAAAATACGGCGCGGACGCTTTGCGGTTTTACTTGCTGACAAGCCCGGTCATAAACGGTGAAGATATCAACTTTTCCGAGAAAACTATTTCTGAGATCAGCCGCAAGGTCAACATGATGATGTACAATGTATGGTCGTTCTACCGTATGTACAGCAAGGAAACGAGCCCCGGCGAGCGTCCCGAAACATCGGATGTCCTCGACCAATGGGTACTGGCTTTGCTTGACCAGCTGGTCGCCCGAGTGACCAAGGAGCTGGATAACTACGATACAGTTAAGGCTGGCAAGCTCATCGTGGAATTTGTTAATGATTTATCTACCTGGTATTTGCGGCGCAGCCGTGACCGCATTAAGCAAGGTGATGACAGTGGCAAGACCGCGCTCGCGGTACTGCAATACGTATTAGTCCAGACCAGCAAGGTCCTGGCACCGTTTATGCCATACCTCTCCGACTTTATCTATCGTGACCTGACCGGCGGTGAGTCAGTCCATTTGGAAGACTGGCCGATAGCTCCGAGTTCGAGCAACGAAACCATTTTGTCCGACATGGAACTGGCTCGGCAGATTGTTACCGCCGGCCACGCCCTCCGCAAAGCATCAAGCATCGCCGTGAGCCAACCCCTCCGTGCCGTAGCCGCGCGTTTGCAGACGGACATTGACTTGGACAAGGACCTGGTGAAATTAATTCTTGCCGAGTTGAATGTCCAGGAATGGGACACCTCTATTGTCGATAAAGCCTCCATTCGTCCGGAAACTATAAAAACAGGGGAGGGTGAAGGACGGTTACAACAGGCGTTTCTTGATATTGAATTGACCCCGGAACTGGAAGCCATGGGCGCGGCCCGTAAATTGGAACGCCAAATCCAGGACATGCGCAAGAAAGCCGGTTTGCAGGTAGGGGAACTGGTAGATCTTTACTACACTACTACGGATGAAAAAATGGAGCGGGCTCTGGTGGAGTTAGTGGACCGCAGGAAAACTTTTGTTAACCAAGTACAAACCTCCTTGGAAGTCGAAGCGGATTACGAGACCCAGGCTGACATCGGCGGCGCGGTGGTGTGGCTTGGTATAGTGAGGGTGTAATGGCCCGAGAAAGCAGTTTTACCGCTTTCATCATAAAGAAGCAGCCGCTTGGCGAAGCGGACGAAATTGTCACCATGCTTGCCGAAGGGGTGGGAAAAGTCCGCGCGGTTTCCAAGTCGAGCAAGCTGTCCACCAGCAAACTGCAGTACGCACTGCAACCTATGTTCCTGGTAGATGCCGCGGTTTCCGGAAATTCCAGTTTGCCCAAGCTTATCCGCGCTTCAATAAAGATGACCTATCCAAATCTCCATGCGCGGCCTGAACGGGTCGCGCTGTGGTTTGTAGCGGCCGAAATATGCACTAAGTTGCTGCCGGACAATCAACCTAATGACGAGTTTTACCGCCTCATCGCGGCGTTTTTGGATTTCCTGGATAGCGCAGGGGAGCTATCCGAAGAGCAACTTGAAATCGGTTTGTTGAAGTTCAAATTGGCAGCCATGACATCAACCGGAATGGGAGTGCATGAGATCCCCGAGTACGTTCCTGGCCAGCCTCTCTTGTTTAGTCCTTCCAAGGGCGGTTTCTACTATGACTCCAATGGCCGGGGAGGGGCTGATTCCGCTACCGCGAGCGAAAGCGTGTGGAAAGGCTACCAAAGTGTTAAGAACTCTTCCTGGGGACAGCTGCCTGAAAATGATAATTGGCTTGAACATTTGAATAACCTGGTCAGCTCGTTCATGACATACCAGATCGAACGGGAAATTAAGTCTGAACGCTACCTTTAATACCTTTCGTGATATAATAAAAGGGCTATTATTCTTTTATTATATGGATTTTACTACTCGTCCGGTCGCGGATTCCTCCACTCCGGCACCCGAAACCCAGTTCCAGCCTGCCTCCGGGGCAGGCGCGCCAAGCCCGCAGCCAACCTCCCGGTGGGAGCAGGTTAAGGACTTTTATTTTGCTAATAAGTGGTATATTTGGGCCATTATCGCCGGTTTACTAATAATCGGCGTCCTGGCCTTCATTGCTTTCCATGTGGGCAATAAAGGCCCGGGTGGCGAGGCAAACGTAAACATTTCGATTGATGCCCCCGCTACAGCCCCGAGCGGATCCCAGGTGGTGTATAAGGTCAAAGTTGATAACCAAGATCCCGCCACGTTAACCAAGATGGAATTGGAAGTGGTATACCCAGACGGCTTTACCTATTTAAGCAGCACGCCCAACGCCCAAAATCTGTCGGGCAGCGTGTTTAGCATCCCTGACCTCTCTTCCGGCCAAAACGCGGTGGTTATCATAAAGGTTAACGCGCAAGGCAGCGTCAATGATGAAAAGAAGCTTACCGTGCGTCTCCATTACAAGTACAGCAACTTCAACTCGGACTTCGTGAAAGAAGCGGACCATACTTTGCGCCTGCAGGCTTCCGACATCCTCATGGAACTGTCGGGCCCCCAAACGGCCACCAACACACAGAGCGTGTCATACACCTTGCACTATAAGAATGAGTCAGATCACGACGTATCAAACGCCCGTATTCAGGTAACATACCCGGAAGGGTTTAGCTATGGAGGTTCGGATCCGCAACCTAATTTGGGCAATAACATCTGGAACGTGGGAAATTTGAAGAAAAACGACGATAATACCATCACTTTTAGCGGAACATTTACCTCCGCCCAACCTGGTGCCAAAGCCAGCTTTAAAGCGGATTTCCAGGTTCAGGATGACCAGGGAAACTATAACTCCCAAGCCAGTGCTGATTGGGTCACTACGATTTCAAGCAGCCCTTTGCTGGTATCCCAGGAAGCCCAGGGAGCCCATGACGGCATAGTTGACCCGGGCGCGACGCTGACTTTCACCATCCACTATCAAAATAACGCCCAGGTGCCAGCTACCGGCGTCAGTGTATCGGCGAGTATCGACTCCAAGGCAATCGATCTGTCGACCCTAAAGTCTGAAGGGGGCGCTGAGATCAATAACAACACCATCACCTGGAACACCGCCAGCGTGTCGAATTTCGAACACTTGAACCCAAACGAAAGCGGTACCCTGTCTTACAATGTTCGTCTGCGAAACCCCGCAACCAAAGACAGCAGTAAAAACATAACCGTTGTTTCGAACGTCAAGATTAAATCCAATGAGTATTCCACTTATTTGCCCGGAAATACAGTTAATCTTAAGGTATCCAGTCCCGCGGACTTATCTTCCAGCGTAAGCGTGGTAAGTGGCCCCAACCCACCGCAAAATGGCTCGAGCACTGTTTACCAGGTCACCCTGAGCCTCCGCAACAGCAATAATGACATGACCAACGCCGTGCTGACCGGGTTTATCGCCACCAATATTTCTAACTTCGACAAATCCAGCATTACCGCGAAAGAAGCGGGCGCGGTAAGCTACGATCCGTCCACCGGGAAACTTACCTGGAAAGTGGATACGCTGTCGGCGCATACTGGCGATTTCAACCCTGCCAGAAGATTAAGTTTCCAAGTAAAGGTGACTCCTTCAAGCGGCCAAAATGGCAATACGTTTACCTTGTTCAAGAGCATCAACTTCTCAGCCAAGGATTCCTTCACTAACCAGAATATCCACTTGGACACGGATGATGTTCAAAGCAGTGACGTGAACTAAATAAGAGCAATTACCAAAAGGCTTGATAATCCAAGCCTTTTTTGTTATATTGAAATGCTTTGGCTAGCGTAGTTTGCTAAATTTTCAACCAAAGCTTTAGATTCAGGAGGAATCAGCAATGGCAGTTAACGCGGGAGTGAAATCCCGAAATTTATCGTTGTCTCCATCGCAAATTAAACAGTTTCAGGCAGCAAACCTGACTTTTAGTTCGCGGGCTGGTGGCAAGTTCGTCTGCAACCAACTTCCCGAACTCGGGCGCCTGACCAAGGGGAACGTCAGGACGCTCAAGAATCAGCTCTGCGCCCACGGCGGAGCGAAGAAAAAGGACAAGGCAAACCCCGGCTTCCACACTGCTCGGAAGAAGGCAGTTGATGTCTATCGGAGCGAAACATATCCGTATGACGTTACCTGCCCCCACTGTAACCGCCCTCAGGACGAGTATTATCCGCCGCTGGGGAAAACAAATTGCAAATTTTGCAGAGGACCCATGGTGGTCTGTAACAAACCCCCCGCGCCCACGCATTCATACCGGGGCGGCTTCACCGGTTGGCTGTAACCTACACATTGCGACAAATCACAAGCGCGCCGCTCCTATACCTATAAGAGCGGCGTGTTTTTATATAACGAAAAACGCCCCGGTTAGGGGGCGTTTAGTGTTTTGTGATATTAGTAAATGTATCCGCGGATAACTCCGGAATCGATATCTAACCAGCGTGTATCAACTTTGCCGAAGCCTGAATAGTTCATTTCCGAGATCTTTACTTTACCGCCGCTGACTTCTTCCACGTAGGCAACGTGGCCATAAGCGCGGCTTTCGGTGGTTACCATGACCGCACCGGGAGCTGGGGTAGAACCGGTAGCGTATCCGGCGGCTTTCGCGTTGCTCAGCCAAGCCTTGGCGTTACCGCCAAAAGTGATCTTGCGGCGGGTGGAAACATAGTAAGTACAGTAACCCCAAGGGAAGCTGTGGCCGCTGCCGTTGTGCACGATAACCGGAGTGCCTGCTTTGGTTCTGGTCGCAATCTTGGGTGCTGGTTTGGAAGTCGGGGCGGGAGCTGGTGCCGGCGGCGGGGGAACGGTGCCGTCAGGGATAATCAACCATTGGCCGGCATCAATATCTTCAGCGTTGGCCAAACCGTTGTAAGCAATAATAGTGTCCATATTGCCGTGGAAGTAATTGGCAATGTCAGGCAAGGTGTCGTTAGAGTCTACTTGGTATAGAACGCCGTTGCGGGGCAAAATCTTGAGGTACCAGCCTGGTTTTACAGTATCGCTCGGCAGGTTGTTGGCCCACTTAATAGTGTTGACGGAAATGTTAAATTTCTGGGCAATGGAAGAAAGGGTATCGCCGCCCTGGCTCTCGTAAATCTGAACCTGCTTGGAAACCAGTCCCTGCACGGAATCCGGGTTTGGCTTAACCATGATGTTGTCGCTGAAAGTGGCATCTTCATCGGTGGCGTTGGCATCATTGGCCGCGGCGGAAGCGTCAGTGCCATCAGCTAGAGTGGCCAAGGTCGTATCTGCGTAGGCATGGGCAATCAAACCATCCTGGCTGATGGTGGTACGTAAAGTGTTTTCCTTGGCGTAGAGGGCTGAGTTGAGGCTGGAGTGGTAGCTGAGCAGTTTAGCCGAAAGGCTAGCGTCAGAATAAGTGAATTCTTTAACTGTCCCAAAACGGAACAATCCAACGTTTATTAAAACAACTGCGCCGACGAGGATACCTACCAAAATTTCGCTGGAGAAATTAAGGGCATAATCCCAATGGTCGAGTTTATCCCGGAGGGTTACGCCGGGGAAGCGGTGTCGGTAAAAACTTGCGATTTCAGGGAATCGCTTGTAGAGGGCAATAGAGGTTTTTTTGACGTAGTACTGGGCTACAAAACCGTAGGTTTTAGCCCGCTTGAATGCCCTTTGCAGGGCTCGAAGGAAAGCGGAAATACGAACTCCTTAAATACCATTTTTCCGGGAACAGCAACGTTTTCTGAGCATTTTCGTTACATCTAGGGCTGCGACCAAAAATTTGGCTTAAACTAGCGCTTATTACGATCTTATTAACTGGAAAACGAGCCTGCGCTCGTCAACCTCAACTATACTACCAACCTCATTTGGGCCAGGCAAGAAAATTGTCCCCAGGCTCGCCATTTACCCCTTGAACAAGGGAAAAAAAATCCCTTTTTGGCTTATATATGAGTAAATTTGCCATAAGTCAGCAGAAATTGTCTGAAACTGACCTACAATCCAAAGATGCTATAATAGGTAGGAACTATGGATTTATCTTCCTTGAATGACAGACAGTTAGCCGCCGTTACAGCCCCCCTGGGGCCTGTTTTAGTCTTGGCCGGCGCGGGTTCCGGGAAAACCCGGGTTTTGACTTTCCGGATCGCCTATTTGATAGAGCAGGGTTTGGTGGCTCCTGAAAATATCCTGGCGCTGACTTTTACCAATAAGGCTGCCAAGGAGATGCAGACCCGGATGCTTAAATTACTGGGGTCGGGCTCGAAAAAAGGCAATTCTCCCATGGCTGGCATGCCTAATATGGGCACTTTTCATTCCATTGGAGCGCGGCTCCTGCGCAAGGAAATCGCGGTTCTAGGTTACGGCCGGGACTTCTCTATATTTGACGCCCAGGACCAGCTGAGGGTCCTTCGGGAAATTTGTGATGAACTACAGATTGGTAAAAAGTTCCCGCCCACGGTTTTCCGCGGCGTGATATCCAAAGCCAAGAATGTTCTGCAAACCCCGGGTGAGTTCAATTTAGGCTACGACCCATCTTTCCACGACATGGTGGTCAGGGTGTACACGGCCTACCAAAATTTCCTGTACGAACAAAATGCCCTGGATTTTGATGACCTGCTTATGCTGCCGATTCGCCTGTTCCAGGCTTTCCCCAAGATTCTGGAAAAATACCAGAAGATTTTCGGCTATATATTAGTGGACGAGTACCAGGATACCAATCAGGCGCAATATATGTTCCTCCACCTCCTCTCCCTCCACCACAAGAATTTGTTTGTGGTTGGGGATGATGCCCAAAGTATTTATGGGTTCCGGGGTAGCGACATCGCTAATATCCTGAATTTTGAAAAAGACTATCCGGAAACCCAGGTTATAAAACTGGAGCAAAACTACCGCTCCACGAAAAATATTCTCGCGGTGGCGCAAAACGTGATTGAATTGAACCGGGAACAAAAACCGAAAAAGCTGTGGACCGATAACGACGCCGGAAAACGGATATGGGTGGAAGAAGTCGGGGATGGCAGGGAAGAAGCTCTGTTTATTGCCCGACAGATCATCAAACAAGTTTCCGGGGACGCGGAAAGCGCACAGGAACTGGAATATGAATCCGAACCCGAGCCGGAAACCACCACATTCTCTATCCTCGACCAGTTCCTTAAAAAGCCGGGGTATGGTGACGGGTTTAGCGGCCGTGCCGGTTCAGGACGTATTTCTGGTTGGGGTATGCCGCAAATGCCGCCCGAAGCAACGGGCTTGAATAATTACGCCGTGCTTTATCGGACTAACGCCCAGTCCCGTGAGCTGGAAGAAGTCTTTATCCAGTGTGGTATCCCGTACCAAATTGTGGGCGGGGTGAAGTTCTACGAGCGCAAGGAAATCAAGGACATGCTGGCGTATGCCCGCCTGATCTTGAATTTTACCGATCTGGTCAGCCTGAAGCGGGTGGTCAATGTTCCCGCCCGCGGCGTGGGAGAGAAGTCTTACTCTATTATTAAGACTTTCGTGGCCGATTACCGCCGTGCCAACCCCCGGGATGCTGAAGTGTCAGATCTGGACCAGTTCCTGGCCGCCCTGCAGGAAATTGGCCTGCCGCCAAAACAAAAACAGGGAGTACTGGATTTTTACTCTATAATATCCGCGGCCCAAAACCTGCCCCCACACGCTACGATTTCTGATGCCCTCAGGCTGATTTTAAAATTAACCAAAATGGAAGACTGGTTGCGCGACGGGACCGACGCAGGTGAAGCCCGGGTGGAAAACATCCAAGAACTGTTTAACGTGGCTGTTAAATTTGAAAACCAGACCTGGCGGGAAGGGTTAACCGCGTTTTTGGAAGAGGTTGCCCTCATAACCGACCTGGACCAGGTGGAAGACGAGAAGGACGCGGTTACCTTGATGACTCTGCACAGCGCCAAAGGCCTGGAATTCGACACGGTATTTTTTGTGGGTCTTGAGGAAGGTTTGCTGCCGCACTCCCAGTCCATGCTGGATCCGGCCCAGCTGGCCGAGGAGATCCGCCTGGCTTACGTGGGGTTAACCCGCGCGCGAAAACAGCTATACTTAATTTACGCCCGTGCTCGGCGCGTGTTCGGCTCGCTCCAGGTGAACGCGCCATCACGCATCTTGCGCGCCCTGCCCCAGGAGGCTTTGGACATCCACGCGCCGTCCTCCAGTTTCATTGACACAGGGCTTCGCTACGAAGCATCGGACTTCTAAAACTATATGACCATATGACTATAGAGCAGCTCCAGGAACTCCTCGCCCATTACAACCTTTCCCCCAGCAAGAAACTGGGACAGAATTTTTTGCTTGATGATTTTCTTTTGCAGGACATTGTTGACGGTGCCGGCATAAAACCCGGACAGGCGATTTTGGAAGTGGGACCGGGAATTGCTAACCTCACCCAGCACCTTATTGCCACCGGGAATTTTGTTTTGTCGGTCGACAAAGACCCGCGCTTCATTCCGCTCTTAACCGAACTGGCCGGTAAACACAAAAATTTTAAATTTGAAATTGATGATATCCTGAAATTTAATTTCCAGGAAGCCTTAAAGAAGTTTGATTCTTACGTGGTGGTGGCCAACATTCCGTACTACGTTACCGGAAAAATTATCCAGCTGTTCGTGAACGCTGAAAAAAAACCGGACAGCCTCACTGTGCTGGTACAAAAGGAAGTGGCGGAGAACATCACCGCGGGAGTGGGGGACTTGAACCTGCTCGCTTTATCGGTGCAGTTGGTCGCGGACGCCACGTTTGTGCTCAATGTCCCGGCGGAAAAGTTTTACCCTAAACCAAAAGTTGACAGCGCGGTGGTTCGGATTGAATTTTTAGATGAGCCGCGCTTTCCTGAAATGGACCGCAAACTTTTGTTCCGCGTGTTGCGCGCGTGCTTCTCCGGCAAGCGCAAGCAAATCCATAACACGCTAACGAACAATTTAAAACTGCCCCGCGAAACCGTGGAGGCAGTATTGCAAAAGGTTTCCATCGCGCCCGAACTTCGTCCGCAACAAATCAGTTTGGAAAGCTGGGTGAAGCTGGCGACAGAGTTACAGCCATTACTTGCTAATAGTTAACTTACTGCCGTTGCCAATGTTGTGGCGCGCGCACCATCCCGCGTTAACTTCAATTACTTTGTCTATTTCAGTTGGGGGGAAATAAAGCGGGAGCTTGGAAAGTTCCGTCCCCGTGTTGGGAGCCGGGACATCCCGCGCGATATCGATGACGACATTGTCTTTAACCCAAATGATGTCGAGCGGGAATTGCATCTCTTTCATCCAGAATCCCGGACGGCGCCGTTCGGAGTTGGAAAAGTCGAACATCATTCCTTCACTGTCCGTCAGCGAGGTTTGGCCGGAGAGCCCTTGCTGTCTGGTTTGGTCGGTGTCGGCAAGCGCTACCTTCAGGCTCGCTCCATCCAACATAACATTGTGGTCAAAATTCAGACGCGCCGCGCCGGTGGCTTCAGCCGCCTCAGGCGCTGTTTTATTTTCCATAAAATAAATTCCCACGGCAACGGAGCACAACACCGCCGCCAAAACAATTACAAAAACTTTCCCAAATTCTTTCCCGTAAACTTTCATGAGTTAATTATACGCCCGCGGGGGAGAGTCGTCTAAATGCGGTTGCAATTTTTCTTAAACTATGCTATAATAAGGATATAGTGAGTAATCTAGCGGAACCAAAATAGTTCCACATAGAAACAAAAACACAATTCAATCAATAAATATGGAATCTGATTCCGGGACCTCTTTTGCCAGAGGCCACATTAAACTTATTGTTTTAAGCGTCGTTGCTTTAACCGCGGCTTTGTTCATGCGCGGCGGTTTCACTTTAGGCGCTTTTAATTTTGGCCATGCCAAGGCCGACAAGCCAGGCATGACTTACGAACAAGCACTAGCGCAGGCGCGGGAAATTTTAGCGAAGCAGGGCGGCGCTCAGGGTTCCGCCGATGATGGGCAGACCCAATCGCAGCTCGCTGAGCTTGACCCAACCATGTCCGCTCCCGGCGCGGTTCTTGGCGCCAGCACGGGGCTTGATACCAGCGTCGACACTGAGGAAGTTTTGAATTCCGATCTGGTTACTTCATTGCCTTTGAACGTTTACCAAACCAACGACCGTTATGACTTGAATGATTACGCGCTACAACTGCACCAAATTGAAAGCCAGTACGGCACCAACTTTGCCATTGGTGCTTTGTCCGGCCGCGACCCGCAAAGCTTGGAAAGTTCCGCGCAAACTTATAAAGCGGTTGTCGCGGAATTGCGCAACCTCAAAGTTCCTTCCCAGTTTGAGCAGTTTCACCGGATGAAAATTGTTTATTATACTTCGCTTGCCCAGATGGCGTTAAGCATGTCGCCAAATGGACCGGACGACAACGCGGTTTCCGCCGCATCGTTGTTTTATTCCCTCGGCGATAAAATCAAAACAACGCGCGTCCAGTTAAGCGCGCAGTACGGAGTGGTGCTATGATGTTGGTTTTTAAGAGAATTTCAATATCAATTCTAGTCTTGAGTATTGTTTGTGGAGGTCTGGTATATCCGCACCATCAAACAAAAGCCGTTTTCGGAATTCCCTGCCCACCATTCTTTTGCGCAGATCCCCCTCAAGAAATTGAAGGAGCGGCTACCACCGTTACTACTGGTGTCACTTCTGTTTCGACGACAACCAACGCTGCTGTTAGCACCGCTAAATTTGTGGCCGACGGTACCCCTTGGGAACGCGTGGTAACTGACCAGCTCCTCAACCCGACTTACTGTGATAAGTTTAACGATTCAAATATCTTTTTGGACTTGGCCGACCGGGCTGGCAAAGTTATTGCTGGTTCTGACAAAACAGACGTAAGCAATACGTTTTTCCCGGCCTACAAAGTTGATTCGACATTGAACCAACTTACCGCTTGCTGGGTACCGCTTTCTATCGCGGTAGACAACGCAAAAGGCGCGAGTATCTCCCAGTCGGATAACATCGAACATAACCGCACTATCATCAACCAAAAGAAAGCTGACTTGCAGACCCAACTTGCCCAATACGAACAGCAAGAGGACCAGGCTTTCTCCGACGTGTTCGAAGGAATAATGTACAACTTTACCATGGCGGTGCAGCAGGAAGCTTCCATTCGCGGCATCAAGACACTAAGTAGTGTATTGGGTAACCGTGACCCTGACCTGCTCAAGCAAGCATTGCAAAGCCAAATCTATGGCATCCAGGAAATCAACAAGTCCGCTAAAGGAAATGAACGGACCCGGTTGATTGCGGCATCCTTATACAAGAATCAGGTACTGGGTGATGTGACCGGACTTACTACTGCCAAGAACCTGGCCGCTGTTGAAGCCAGTAAATACCAGGTTTCCGCGGACACGCTGGACTGGACAAGCCCTGATTACTGGGGCAAAGTCTCCGACGCCGGGGACGAACGCAGCTGGTCGGAAACTCATCTATACACCGGGATGTCTGACGTGGACCGCTTCCTGGCTGATAGCGACAAATTGGCTCAGCAGGAAATGCAAACCGGCAACCAGTTTAAGAACGTCCGAACTTGTACTGATAAGACCGCAGAACAAACTAAGATCAACAGCGACCTGGCGGCAGCTACTAATAAGGTGGGCGAAGCTGCATTAGCCTTGCAGATTTTGAAAAATCAGGGCGGTGGCAATACCGGAATTTCGGATGTTGACCGCGCCATCAAAGACCAGATTGACCAGGCGCAGCAGGTTTACAATGCCGCCGTGCAGGCCCTGAACGACCTTCAGAATAAAGTTGGTACGGGCATACTCGAACCTTGCGACCGCAACATCAAGACTCTAGCCCAGGAAGCCCACAATGCTTCCGATAAGTGGATGCAGTCATTGTTCGACCAGACCAAATACAACACCACTCATCCAACCCTGGCTGGCAAAATCGCTTCCAAGCTTGGTAAAACAGTAGCGGACGAATTGTTCGGCATTCAGAACGGAACCACTTTTGGCGGATTCCTTTCCAACACCGCCAACTCTTTGCTGCCGGTAGGGATTAACGAAGGATTGGCGCAGCTTAAAGGACAGCTGAGTAACACGAACCCGAACCTGCCGAACCAGCATCAAACATCGGGCAATAAATAATTTATATGAGCGTTGAAAGAAAAACACAATTAAGCTTACTGCTCCTGGCCGCACTCATGACCATTGGGCTGACCAGTTACTTGGTCAAGTCGGTGCGGACCCAGTTTGCCATCCATCAGGGCAAGCCAGTGACTGGTAATGTAGTGGCGGCGGCACAGTCCAGCGCGAGCTCATTGCCGGAAGACAAAGGCACGGTGTTGGGAGCGAGCGACAATCCGCAGGCAAATCCGCTGCAGGGAATTTATGTTAATCCATTCCCGGGCCAGCCGAGCGGAATTAGCACGACTTCCAACGGGGGAGCGGCAGCAGTTATTATGACCGCTTCTGACATGCAGCCAACCGCGCCCATCAAAACTTACATGCTCGGTTACACTTACCCAATCACGGAATTACACAACTGTGTTAGTCAGCAAGCTTGTTTGGATTTTTGTGACCAGCTTACCCATGTACCGCTTTGTGCCACCTTCTCAGTCAAACAAGGTTACATGAAACCGGACATGATTGACGTAGCAACGCGCATGGCTGTTGGCTTGCTTTCTAGCCGTGACTTTGCCGCTTGCGGTACTGCAAGCAAGTGCGTGACTTTGTGTGATGACCAGACCAACGCGAGCACTTGCGCCAAACTGGTTTCTGATTATCAGCTATCGAGCCGGGTACTAGGCGTCAGCACCGGCACTGAGGGCTCCAACCCCAGCGCCGCTCCTCTTTATGACGTTTCTCTTGCCAATCCATATTCTCATATGGTTAGGGATTACTCTGATCCTTCGCTTCAAGGTTATATTAATTCCCACGCGGCCGCGGGTTGCGCGCCATTCGACATGGTTTGTCTGGATAACCAAGCCCCTTCGGGTCGAGTACTTAACATCGCTGCTCCCAATGAGGATAATGGCGGAGGGGGCGGCACCGACTTACCCTACCCTGATAGTCCTACGGATAGCATGGGCCTGAGCCAATGTATTGATGGAAGTTCCCAGGGGATATATGATAGCGACCCTGTATTGGTTACACCACAGCAGCAGGAAGCCGCCAAAAGGGGAGCTGCGGATTGTACAGCGGCTTACGCCCAAAATCGTTCAGCAATCCTCGATTCCAAACAGCAGGAAACCTTTGGCGACATCGACCAATTCCAGGCCTGCATAAAAGGAACCACCAATATATCGGCGGATATAAGCAGATGTATTGACCGGTACCTTCGCTAACAAGAAGCCCTTGGTATTCCAAGGGCTTTTATGGTATAATCAAGGTGCAATTCGCTCTAAATAAGTGACTTTCAAGAAACCAAAACTAAAATCTATCTTCCTAGGGTTTACCACAGTATTTGTGCTTGCAATTACTGTGTTTTTTGCGAATTCAAATCCGGCAAAAGCCGACCTTTCACAGCGAAACTTTGGTGTTGATGATATAGGCGTAAAAATTGATCCGTTTAAACCCGGGGATTTTTTCCGTGTATTGGTTGATAAGGATGGTCCGGTTGATGCAGCCGGTACGGGGAGCGGCCCTATTAAGATTACAGCCAGTCTGTCCATGGTTAAGCCGGACAAGCTTTATATAAGCGGCTACAACGCAGGGGGTGTGGGATGGGACAATTTATATGTCGACAAGGTCATGCCGAGCGCGAGGCAAATTGTGGGATTCGGACTAATATACACCAACGCCGACCCTGCGACATTGTGTTCGGGGGGAGTCGTCTTTAGCACTAATGTTAGAAGCTGTTCCCAAAAGTTAGCTGCCCCATATCTTATAACCAGCAACGCAATATTTCCGGTATATCTTACAATAAACGCGAATGAACCAGCATCCACAGACATTGTTTTAGATAAAGCCACCCGTGAATCCTATGGAATTAACAAAGCCTCTGACACAGGACAGATCAACACTCTTTACGTTTTTCCATATGTCGGTTATTCCAATTGGCTTTTGCCGGGCAGCACCGAAGCGGCGTATGTTTCTTCCGATCTTGTCAGGAAAATCAATGTTAAAGTTTACGCAAATACTGATGCGGGTAAAGCAGCTTACTTAGCCGATAAAGATAAACCGCCAGACACTACTGACAATACCGGAGGAAGTGGCACGCTAGGGGGTACCGGTTCAACTCTCGCGGATATTTTAAATAGGATTTTAACTTATTACATCCTCGCCCATGTAAGAATTATTTATTGGGCGTTTTCAAACGTGGTAGCGCCGTTAATTGAGTCTCTCCTCCAGGTTCACCCTTACCAGGACGTGTTCGTAGAAGCCATTTACCTGGGGTGGCAGCTCATCCGCAACCTCTGCAACATTTTCTTTATTGTTATATTGCTGGTTATTGGGTTGGGTACATTATTCCGGTTGGAAAGCTACAACTATAAGCACTTGCTGGTTAAGGTAGTTATAGCGGCTTTGTTGGTTAACTTTAGTCTTGTGTTTGGCCAGGCCGTATTGGGCGTTGCCGATACCGTGCAACAACAGTTTCTGCCCGATAGCACCAATGTAATTCGCGCTTTGGGCAGCAAGTTGATGGTTGAGCCGATCAACAAACTCACCGACTCCAGTAACTTCAGCACCGGCAACGCTACCACGGCCGGCGCCTCGTTTGCCAACCTAACGAAGCCTATATTCGCCTTGGCATTGGCGTTGGGCGCGTTCTTTACTTTCCTGGCTTTGGCTGCTTTCCTGGTAATTCGAATAGTGGCCCTTTGGATATTACTACTAGTATCGCCACTAGCTTATGTGGCGAATGTCCTGCCCCAAACAGCCAGCTACACCAGAAGTTGGTGGACGCACTTTTTGAAGTATGCTTTCATGACCCCGGTTTTGGCATTCTTCCTGAACCTGTCCGCGGTTTTTGTGACCACCATGCTGCGTGACCAGGGGACTTTTTCCCAATTGTTGGCCAGTCAAAAAGTTAGCGGGGAAATTTCACAGTTTGTTTACCTCGCTGGCAGTCAAATTTTAACTATCTTGTTTATCTTGGTTGGCCTTAAGGCAGCTTCCAGTTCCGGTACGTACGGTGGGCAAGCAGTAGCCAACTTTGCGGAAAAGGGAATGCGCAAGCCATTTGAATGGTATGGGAAAGCGGCTAAGGCTGGGGGTGCGGCTGCTGCTGATAGGGCCAATAGATACAAGACTGATCAGGCTATGAGGTTAATTGAAAGAGGAGAAGGAAAGGGTGGCCTGCAGGGTGGCGCTTTGAAAGCTTTGGGTATGGCCCTTACGCCCAAGCGTCAATACGAAGGTTATAAAGCGCAGGATACGGAAAAGAAGGAAGCGCAGGAGAAGCAGGTTAAGGGACAAGCCTTTGATACTTTCCGCAAAGGTATTAAAGTCAGAGGACGAACACTTTTGGGTGGCGGTCCTGTTTCTGATGAGTACTTTAGCACGCTCGACCACGAAGCGGCGCATCACGCTGACCACATGAAAGACAAGGATGAAGAATACCAAGTGCAGGAATTGCTTCATGGTATGCACCAAGGTAGCGGCAATACTCGTATGACTCAACAAGCGGGAAGCTTGTTAGCCTTGGCCCAAGCCAATGGCTT
This sequence comes from uncultured Candidatus Saccharibacteria bacterium, assembly GCA_964416765.1. Classification (GTDB taxonomy): domain Bacteria; phylum Patescibacteriota; class Doudnabacteria; order UBA920; family UBA920; genus CAYQEU01. Next base: position 581,454 of record CAYQEU010000001.1, on the reverse strand, counting down.
AAATACCGCAATGGATCGTTATTCAGAAGATGCGAACAATCATTTCGAAAAAACTGGTGAATTATCCAAGGATATCCTTAACTTTATGAAAGCTCAGGTTGAGCATGGTATTTTTAGCGAAGACTATGCCGCACGCGTTTTGGAATCTATAAATGGCGTAGGCTTTTCCAAACGAAACCAGGCGTTGATGGGGCTTACTTATCGTGACAAAAGTGGAAACTTGAAAATTAGAGACACTGAAAGCGCCAAAGACATGAAAGATATGTATGAGTATCAAACTGCCCAGCGTAGAAAATGGGAACCTCAAGACATTGCACGAAATGGCCACCATTCTGCGATTGCGGAGAAAGACAGCCAAAACAGGTATATCATGAGTGGAGGAGCCGCACATTTTATAGTAGATGCGGATGAGACTAATTATAAAAATGCTACGCGTGTTAACAAGGCCCAGAAAATTAAATATGAAGGAGCCTTGAGTGAAGATCCTAAAGCTGTCGAAAAGGTGGCCAAAGCATTTAGAGAACAGAACCCAAACATGACCGAAGCCGATTCTTTGGCCAGAGCCGCCGATAAAATCGCATTATTCAGGAAGAATTATCTACAAGGACAAGCTGCTCCAAGCACTCCGGCTCCGGCAGGGCAAACTTTCACCCCGAACGCCAACCCTAATCCTGCGTCAGTCAACGATGACGAGCCGAAGATTGTTCCTAGCAGCGATTTTGAGAGGAAAGAACCAAGATATAGAAAAACATTCTAGTATAATCGATGGCTTCAATAGAAGAATTTACACAATTAATCAGCCAATCAAACTGGACTGACGCGCAAAAGCAGTCAGTCCTTGCTGCAATCCCTAATTTGGGAGAGCATTCCCAGGATCTTATCTGGAAGGTCATAAACAGCAGCGATTTTGAACTGATAAAGGATTCTTTGGTTAATGTCATATTAAAGCTGGCTGACCTCGGTAAAAAGGCCCACGACGGTGATATCCGTGGAGTTCCAGAGTTTCTGAAGACAGTCATTGACGACGCTGATTTTAATTTTGGCACGTATGCTATCGGTTTAATGCGCGATTTGCCAGGGTGGATTAACAGCAAAGACATTCAGGTAGGACAAGACCTTATTGACGCTATTAATATTTTTGAAGTTGGCGTTTTTGACGACCTGTCCGACGAGGAATGGGCTGATATCCTGCGCAATGACATCCTCTATTTTTTGCCCCGACTGAACCTGCTGGCCAGCTTTGAACGTCGCTTCCTTATTGAACAGGCCAATTTTGACTTAACCTGGACCCAAAAATTTATCCAGGCGCTGGACCAAAACGAAGAGATTCTAGGGTCAACCAAATTGACCAGTATTGATGGGCAGCGATTGCCTTACATTAAGAACTGGCTGGAAGACGCCCGCCCCTATTTAACTTCAGTAAATAGCGGCCGTGACGCATATGACGAAGCCAAATACGTTTCTACGTCCAAAAACGTCCAAACCTTAAACGCCGAAGAGAAAAAACTATTTTTGAAATTAATTGATTTTTATCGTTGGTTGCTGAAACCCCATTTTGAAATAGCTCCGCCTATCGAAGAAGACATTCCCATTCAGCCTGCGTCCGAGGAAAAGTATGAGATTAGTGTACCAACACCGGTGACCAATTCCGAATTGGTTAAACCTACAGCCGTCGTCAAACCGGCTTCTGCGGCAGTAAAACCCCAGCCAGCTCCTATCCAGCCACCTAAACCCGTGGAGGCATCCATGCCTAAGCCGGCACCGGCGGCCAAATTCGTACCCGCAGCACCCAAGCCCAAGCTTCCGGCCGAAAGCTACATAGTTGAGGACAAGCCTGCTCCAGTGGTACCACCCAAATCCAGTGAAGTAGATGAAGAGATTAAGGCAAAACTCAAGGAGATGAATATCCGGACTGCCAATCCGCCCATGAACATCCAAGACTTCTTGAACCAGCGCACAAAGGGGCGAGGAGGAATTGTGTTCGACCCAGCGCCAAAGATCGAAACACCATCACGAAAACCGGCGGACAAAGAAGCAGACAAACCGGCAGTAAAACCCATAGCGAATGAGCCTTCGAAAGCGGCGGCTCTTGCAGTTCCTTCCCAGCTCCCCGTGGCGCCAGCGGAAATAAAAACGGGCCCTAGCGCGGATGATATCGCCAAAAAACTGGACGAATTAAGAAGCAGAAAGCAAAGCTAGCATGCAATCACAGCAAATGGAAAAACTTAAGCAGATGATTCATTCCTCCACCATGCTCAGCGACGCGGAAAAGGCGGAATGGTTGGATATGCTTATTGTAATGAATGACAAGCAGGCTTCAGAGTTGCAGGCGATTTTGGAAGGTCCTGGCCCATCAGCGGCTGCTAAACCCGGAGCGCCTGCCACCACGCCAGCTACTACTCCCGCCAAGGCAACACCGCCCGTAGTCGCAACTCCATCCCAGCCCCAGAAAATGCCCCTAAGCCACATTTCAAACTTGCCGAAGTTTCCTTTGCCAACGTCCCGCAAGCGCGGCACGTTAAAGCAATGGGAAGCAAATTTGCGTCAGGCTATGGAGGAGAAGGAATTAACCGGCACGAGACCCGAAGGCCGGCTAACCGACGGCAAAAGAACCGTCACTTCGGCGGGAGCAGTTAAGCCGCCGGTTTCTTACCCGAAAGCCGCGTCCAAACCCGTAAAACCGGAGCCACCAGGCCCCAAGGAGTTGGACCAGCCTAAAGACGCCTCTCTGCTAACCTTAGGAAGCATGAGGACTATGGACGGGGGACTTATCCCTGCGCTCAAAAAACTTGTTGCGGCTTCTAATTACTTTGAAGTTCTGTTTTATTTAGAGAAGAGCCTCTTATACCAGACATACCTGGATACCGGCCGCGCTGCTTTAAGCAGCCCCGCGGGGGCTTTTCCTGAACAGTGGGAAGGCAAAAGCTTGATGTCTAAAGCCGAATTTGAAGCCTTCTCTGATTTGCTAAAATCAATTCAATTTAGCTAGTTCATATGGTATAATTAAGGGGCCAATATGCAATATAACGTCCCTCAATTTACCGATATCGAAGACAAACTCGTAGCGGGTTTGGGCTTTAAACAGTTCGGGATTTTATTCGGTGTGGGGGTCCTGGCCTTTTTGACTTGGAACCTTAGCCACAGCGTACTTTTACTAATATTCGTGTTGGTTTTTATCGGAATTCCTGCCTTGGCCATTGTCTTTATCAAGGTAAATGGCAGGCCGTTGTATAATTCCATGTTTGCCTTAGCCGGCTCCAGTTTTGAGCCAAAGCATTTTGTCTTCCATAAACAAGGGAAAAGCTTGGTAGAAAGCCAGGGGAAGGCGACCATCACGGAAGAAGCACCGGAAAAGGCGCAAGGCAACGCACTGGTGCGCATTAAAGAAATGAATTATCTCTTGCAGCAGCAAGCATCGGAAGAGCATTCGCTCATTGAACACATTGTCGATGGAGAAAAAACAAAACAAACATCATAAATCGATAAATCCCACCCAGAATTTCCTGCGCACCAAAGAGATCAAGCAGGATACCATGATTATGGATGACGGGACTCTGCGGGCGGTGGTGGCGGTATCTTCCACTAACTTTGACTTGAAAAGCCAAAGCGAGCAGGACGCCCTTATATTTTCCTACCAGCGGTTTTTGAATTCGCTGGATTTTTCCATTCAGATAATCATGCAAAGCCGCCGCATGGATATTGGCAGTTATACCGAAAAACTGAAGGACATGATGGAGAAGCAGACCAATGAGTTGCTGCGCATGCAGACTGGCGAGTATATCGAGTTCATCAACCAACTGGTGGAAACGGGGAATATCATGAACAAGAATTTTTACTGCGTCGTCCCTTACAATGAAAGTATCGGTTCAGACAGCGGCGGGTTCTTTTCTTCCTTATTTGCGCGCGGCCGGGCCAAAGCCATAACTAAACGCGAAGCCAATTTTGAACACCATCGCTCCATGTTGGAAGAGCGCGTAACCAGCGTGGTCAGCAACTTGAATGCCATGGGGCTGCGTGCCGTAAAGTTAAATACTGAGCAAATCATCGAATTGATCTACAACTCTTATAATTTTGAGTCTGCACCTCTAATTGACGCAAGCCAATTGGACAACGTAACTCTAACCCCCGAAACAAAATAATGGCGTTATTTAAACTAAACGAAACTGATCTCGAAAAGAAAAAGCAGGAGCTGGCCAAGCTTAAGGGTACTTTAGACGAGAATGCCCGTCTTGCTGAGGTGGAAAAGAACTACCGCGAAGGGCTGACCACAATGAAGGATTTGCTCGCTCCTTCGGCTTTGCACTTTGAAAGCAACGACTTCCAACTCAACAACAAGTATGCCCGTACCTTTTTCGTGCTGGCATACCCGCGTATGCTTTCAACTAACTGGCTGTCTTTTGTCATCAACTCTGAAGGTGAGCTGGATGTGTCCATGTTCATTTATCCCATTGATTCGGCTGTAATTTTGAAAAAGCTAAAGGCTAAAGTGGGGGAAATTGGCTCGCAAATAAGCATAAATGAAGAAAAGGGGATGGTTCGCGATCCGGTTCTCCAAACTGCTTACCAGGACGTAGAATCATTGCGTGACGATCTATCCCAGGGTACGGAGAAGTATTTCCGGTTTGCCCTTTACTTTACCATATACGCCAACAGCAAAGATGAACTGGAAAAGAGCTCTACTATTTTGGAAAGCTCTTTGGGCGCGAAACTGGTGGTTACCAAACGCGCTTTGTTCCAGACCGAAGAGGGGTTTAACTCTACCCTGCCTCTTGGGCTGGACGAGCTTGATATTGCCAATAACCTTAACAGTTCCCCGCTGTCCACTACATTCCCGTTTGTTTCTTCGGACCTTACGGGGAATGACGGCATTTTGTACGGGATTAACCGGCATAACAACAGTTTAATTTTATTCGACCGGTTCAAAATGGAAAACGCTAATTTCGTCGTGTTTGCCAAATCCGGTGCGGGTAAGTCGTATGCTATTAAGCTCGAAGTACTTCGGTCGCTCATGGTGGGCACTGAAGTCATCATTGTTGACCCGGAAAACGAGTACAAGCATTTGTCCGACGCTGTCGGCGGGACATACCTTAATATATCTCTTAACTCTGACTTCCGTATTAATCCATTCGACCTCCCGGCTGCAATTGAAGACGAAGACACTGCCGACATTTTGCGCAGTGGAATTATCAACCTGCTCGGCTTGTTTAGTCTGATTTTGGGAAAGATGGACCCTACCGAAGAAGCTCTCATGGATAAGGCCTTATGGCAAACCTACGCCAAGAAGGATATAACTGAAAACAGCGATCTGCGCACTGTGGAACCACCGGTAATGAATGACCTTATCGAGGTTCTTGGGGAAATGGTTGGCGCCGAAAGCTTGGCCCAACGCCTTACTAAATTCACCGAAGGTACCTTTGCCGGATTGCTGAACCAGCCGACCAACGTTACCTTAAGCAACCAACTCCTGGTATTCTCAATTCGTGATTTGGAGGATCAACTCCGCCCGATTGCCATGTATATCATTTTGGGCCATATCTGGAATTTGGTGCGCAGTGAAATGAAGAGGCGCATTCTGGTGCTGGATGAAGCCTGGATTATGATGCAGCACGAAGACTCCGCTCGCTTCGTGTTCGGTATTGCCAAGCGCTGCCGCAAGTACTACCTCGGCCTGACTACTATTACGCAGGACGTTGCCGATTTCATGAACAGTCCTTATGGGAAACCAATTGTAACCAACTCCTCCATCCAATTGTTGCTTAAGCAAAGCCCAGCGGCTATTGATGTTATTGCCGAAACATTCTTCCTGACCGAGGGGGAAAAGTATCTTTTGCTTGAAAGTGATGTGGGCGAAGGGATTTTCTTTGCCGGTCTCAAGCACGCCGCCATCAAAATTTATGGGTCTTACGTAGAAGACCAAATTATTACCACTGACCCGAAACAACTCCTGGAAATCAAGGAAAGCAAAGAAGAAATAAATTAACCTTTCGCGCTCATGTTGTTTGATGACACTCGAAACAGGCGGGGCGCTGACAGTATAAACCCTGGTGAAGACGTCCAAGCGTCTGGCCAGGGTGTTTCTGATTCTTCAAGTTCATCCAAGAAATCAGGGGGTATTAGGGACACAATAGCGAATCAGGCAAAGAAGAAAGCTTTTTCTAAGGGGACCGATTATTTAGCCAATACTGAAGCCGGAAAAAAAGTGACTGCTAAAGGAAAAGAGCTTTTATCGAAGCTCGATTCCAAAACCGGTGGTATGTTGGGTAAGCTTAACAAAGCAGGGTTTAGCCCTACCATGGACCGTGAAGAACTAAAGCAGCAGGCCAAAGACTACATCAAGAAAGAGGGTAAGGAAGAAATCAAAAGGTACCTGAACCAGCGTTTTAAAGGCGAAGCAAAAGAAGGCGTAAAGGAGGGAGTGGAAAAAGGCGCAAAGAATTTGGTTAAGACGGGTGCAAAGGATGTTGTTAAGGAAGGCACTGAGCAGGTTGTAAAGCAAGGTGCGAAAATTGGCGCGGACGCTGTGGTTGAGGGTGGATTGGAGGTAGGTGTAGAAGCTTTGGGTGCAGCAGGTGCCTTGGAAACCTTTGGTATTACTGAAATCCTTGCTCAGCTAATTGTAATTGCAATAAGCTTGGGTATTTCTGACGCTATAGACGGTACAATCGAACTGGCCAAGGGCCACCCTAAAGAAGCCATGCACTATTTCATTAGGGCGGTCACCAAAATAGTGGTGTTCGTTTTATTCCTGCTGGGAGCACTAATATTTGGCACCCTTATTCCCACAATAGGGTTAGTAATACCCCTTGCAGCGGTAAATGTGTATTGGGCGGCGGGTTCCATCCCTTTCGTAAAAGAACTGGCTGTTATGCAGGGCCTTGTGTGGTGGGAAAAGATTGGGATCGTTATTATGGATTTCATGGTAATAGAAGCCACGATATTGGCAATTTTTGTGGGATTGTACCTCTATTGTAACCCGGCAGCCGCAGTAGGAAGCGCGGTAGGCGGACCGCTCGGCGGTGCCGTGGGGGGAGTCATAGACAGTGCCACTACCAGTAGTGACTCATTTTGTACGGCGTTTAACAATCCTGGCGGTGTAAAAGGTGGGGATTTTGGCGGTGGTGGCGCTGGAGGAAGCGCGGGGAGTGTTTCCGGTGATGAAACCGTGGGTACGTTCACTCCTCCTGGCGGGAGTTGTTTGTTTAGCAACGTAAATTTGTGTCAGGGTAAGCTCGGGGGTAATTGCACTAACGCGTCCAAAATAGCCGCGGTCAATAATTGGGCGGGCCAGGTAGACGCCGCTGTGGCACGCTACGGACCTATACCCGGCGTTGCCAATACTTCAGCGTTTTTGAAAGCTATCATGACTCAAGAATCGGGGGGTGACCCTAATGCCGAATCACACACAGGTGCGGCTGGTCTGATGCAATTTACTACCGGAGCGGCTAATACATACGGGCCGCAGTGCTCCAACGATTACAATTCCAGCCGTGAATGGCGCAAAAGCCATCCTACCGAACAAATTTGCATGTCGCTTAAGTATTTCCAGTCTATTGCCGCCGGATCCTGCGGTAAACCGAGGGTTGAGGTTCGCAATATCGCCGCCGGTTATAACCGCGGGCCGGACTACTGTCGTGTAGCTGACGGCAAATATACCAGCTGTTCCGGAGAAACCGGATGCGATGGTAGCCCCGTGAAGTCGTGGGAATGTCTGTGGACCGATGCCGGGCACCAACAGTGCAATAAGTACGTGGAGGAAGGCCAAAAGTACGCCCAGTACGTTTTTGCTTGCTACATTAAATTTAATGGCGGAGGAGGTAACTAATGAAAAAGACAACGATATTGTTATTTTCTGCCCTACTTGCGCTTCTGTTTTTGGCGAATCAGGCCCGTGCCCAATCCAGCGCCGACTCATCGTATGATTTAGGGCCCATGGAGTATAAGTTCCATTTACGTTTTGAAAACGGAAACCTAACCCCTATAGTGAAGGATGTTTTGCCCTATGATTTCATATCCGAGCAATTTGTTGACGGTCCCGGCCTGTATTATGGCCGCGTGTTTTCACTCTCTAACCAGACTCTCGGTGATTTTCACTTTGATCTTTTGGAAGGGGACAATGAGATTATAGCCCCGTATTTTGGCGACGCTAAGTCCGTGGCCTTTTATAAAAGCAACGTTGATAACCAACCGATGCTGGTGGTGTCGGTAAGCAAAACGGCTATTTGCAACGACGATAAGTCGTGCCAAACCCAGGCCGGGGAAAACAAGAATAACTGTCCCATGGATTGCGGCGGGACAGTAAGCAACGGCAACAGCCCAACCAACCAGAATGCTAATAACACAAATGCCTCAGGTGATCCGGCTATCAGGCTATTCAATATTTTGATCCTGGTGTTTGTCATGTTGGCGGTAGCTATTGTGGCGGTATTTGTTATAATGTTTATAAGAAGAAATAAAAAATAATGGAAAAACGTAAACGACTTTCAACCCACATTCACCCGGAGGACACCGAAGAAATCTATGAAGATTACGATTCGGAATACAGGCCGGAAAAGGGTCAATCAGTACTAGGATATCTCGGAATAATCTTTGCCATCCTTATTGGTTCAACAATTATTGGTCTGAGCGTTATCTTTTCATCTGGAAAAGTGCCGGGATTTGGCCTATTTAACGTAAATTTGCCGGGTGGCCAGCAAAACACCCTTAACTCGGCCGACAGCAATACCAATTCAAACTCCGACCCCAATACCGTGGTGGAAATTCCTCTTTCCCCAAACTACCCAATGCTCGGGTCTGCTGATGCTCCTGTAACAATGATTGAGTTTGCTGATTTTCAATGCCCTTACTGCAAGGATTTCCAGGACAATGCTTTTGCCAAGATTAAGTCCGATTATATAGATAAGGGCATAGTAAAGTTTTATTTCCTTAACTTTCCTTTCCTCGGCGATGAATCAACTTCAGCGGCCATCTCAGCCGAATGCGCCCGTCAACAAAACAAATTCTGGCCTTATCACGATCTGCTATACCATACCCAGGGGTTGGAAAACAGCGGGGTGTTTACGGACGCTGAGCTCAAAAAGCTGGCCACACAAGCGGGCCTAAACATGGCGAAATATAATTCCTGCATAAAGAACCCCGATACCGCCCAGGCGGTTGCCCAGCAGTTTAAATTAGGCCAGGATTCAGGTGTGAGGGCTACCCCTACCATATTCATAAACGGGAAGAAGGACGAAGGGTCTAACCTCTATAGCGAATATAAGACTTTAATTGACCAAGCCGCCAAGGGTAATTGATTTTGCCGGCTAGGCTGAAATATGTTATAATATAGGCAGTTATTTAGCTTCAAGAAACAAAAATACCACAACGATGAACAAAAAAGCCATAGCCATTTTGGGAGCGATTTTCCTGCTTATTGTACTGGCATTAGGATTGCTGATTTTCCTGCGTTCGCGGAAATCCAATACAAATAGCAACGCAAATCAGAACCAGAACAATACTATAGTAATCCCAGATAATACTGGTCAAAATGACAATACCAACACAGACGATACTTCCTCCTCCAGCAACAAGGCCCAGAAACTGACTGATGACAGCGTAGTGGCGCCAGCCCTCTACTTTAATGGCCAAGGCATTTCTTACTTCAACGCTCAAGGACAGCTATATACGACAGATCTTCAAAATTCCGGAGATAAAGTAGTTCTAAGCAACAAGAGGGAGCTAACCATTCCGCAGAAGTCTAACATCAGCGAAGTGTATTGGGCACCCACGGGACAGAATTTTATTGCAGCATTTAATAGTGGCAGCCGTACTACCTGGAGTTACTACGATGGCAGTAAGGGTGCGTATGTTGACCTCCCCGCCGAAGTTCAGTCTCTCGACTGGTTTGGGACAACGGGTCAAATTTTGTTTGTGTGGCAAAACAACAATGACGGGAAGGCTTTCCTGAATTCGGGCAACCCTGACACCAGCGGCTATAAGCAGTTAAGCGACCTGTACGAAGGCGATAACCAAATTAAGGTTTCCCCGGATGGTAAAAGTGTTTTGTTCTATCGATTTAATAATTCCGGGGCGATCAACGCAATTAATTTTGTTTCTCCAGATGGTAAAGTATTCAAGTCCATTATCAAAGACGGGTACAACCTTGGCGTAAAGTGGAGCCCTGATAATAACAAGTTCCTGTTTGGTAAGAGGGATCCTCAAACCCAGAAGTATGGTTTGTGGCTGGGTGACCTTTCCACAGGGGATGAAAAGAACCTCAATGTCCAAACCACCGTGGAAAAAGCTTCGTTCTCAAAAGACGGCCAGACCATTTACGCCGCGGTCCCAAATACCGGTACGGCAGGATCCGGCAGCTTAACCCAGGATATTTTGTATGTTATTAGCACCTCCGGTACGCAGAAAAAGTATGATTTTGGGATTCCCGTGGACGCGCGGAATATCTTCCCTGACCAGACCGGTAGCAATGTATTCTTTAAGAACTTTCAAGACCAAAGCCTCTACTACCTGAACTTGAAAACCGCCAACCCGGCATCCTAGCTCAACTTCCTAATACACTCCCTCTTACCAAAGCGTAGAGGGAGTGTTATTATTTAATGACCATGGCCACTAAAGACAAGACAATCTATATTTGCTCCAATTGCGCGTACCAAAGCCAGCGTTGGCAAGGCAAATGCCCGGAATGCGGTGAATGGAATACCTTCGAGGAAAAACGCGTATCCGGTGCCAAGGCCAAGCCCGGCCGTTCGGGAGCTGCCTTGGGCCAAATTCTGGCTTTAAGTGAGGTCGGAGAGCTTAAGTTCGACCGTATATCTTCCGGGGTTTCGGAGCTAGACACAGTGCTGGGCGGCGGAATCGTCCCGGGCAGCCTTTTATTGCTGGGCGGCGACCCGGGAATTGGGAAATCGACCTTGGCCTTACAAGTCGCCCTTAACATGGCGGGAGAGAATTCCAAAGTATTGTATATCTCCGGTGAGGAATCCCCACAGCAGATTAAGATGCGCAGTCGCCGTTTGCCCGACGGTGCTGATATCCAGATTTTGGGGGAAACCAATCTGGAAACAATTTTAGATACCATGGTGGCCGACCACCCTGACCTCGCCATAATTGATTCCATCCAGACACTGAATTCTTCCGAAATTGGCGGCGTGGTTGGGGGAGTGAGCCAATTAAGTTACTGCACCAATGCCCTCATGCGGGTCGCCAAGGAAAACCACATCGCCGTTTTGCTTATTGGTCACGTGACCAAAGAGGGCATGTTGGCCGGACCGAAAACCATCGAGCATATGGTCGACACGGTTTTATATTTGGAAGGCGACCGTTTTTTGAGTTTGCGTTTGCTGCGCAGCAGTAAAAACCGTTTTGGCAGTGTTGGGGAAGTGGGCGTATTTGAAATGACCAATGAAGGCCTGCAGGAAGTAGCAAACCCGTCGTTGATGTTTTTGGAGAACCGCGGGTCAGCATTGCCAGGCAGCTGTATTGCAGCGGTGCTTGAGGGCAACAAAACGTTGTTTCTGGAAGTCCAGGCCTTAACCAACCCGTCGTCATTTGGCTACCCCAAGAGGGCAACGTCCGGATTTGACGTCAACAGGCTCCAGCTCCTGCTTGCCATTTTACAAAAAAGTTTGCGTTTGGAACTAAACACCCATGACGTGTACATTAACGTCGCGGGTGGTTTTAAGATCCAGGAACGCGCGGCTGATTTGCCCGTTGCTTTGGCGATATTGTCTTCATTTAAAAATCGCGCTTTGCCAGAAGATTTGGTTGCGTTTGGGGAAATTGGCCTGCTGGGAGAATTGCGTGGGGTGGCACAGGCCGACAAACGGCTAAAGGAAGCCGAAAAGTTGGCTTTCAAAAATGTGATAATTGGCGGCAATAAAGGAAAGATAAAAGGGAACGCGACTTTTGCCAGCCGCGTCCAGGAATTGGTTCGTTTTCTAGAGTAGTTACTCTGCGTGGCTGTTTTCGAGCAGGGGCCGAACTTTTTTTAGCAACTGAGGAAAAGCCTTCAATGTAGGGCTTTTTTTAAGTAGTGCTAAAGCACCCGCCTGGGCGTCGGCCGCGGTTTTGGAAGTAAAGAAACGGGAGAATTCAAAAGCAAAACCGCTTTGTTCAGTGCCGAACAAGTTGCCGAATCCTCGCTGCTGCAAATCCTTTTCGGCCAACTGGAAACCGTCCAAACAGCTAGCAAAGAACTTCAGGCGTTCTAATGTTTTTCCATCTTCGGAATTAGTAAATAACACACAGTAACTCTTCTGGCCGGCCCGGCCCACCCGGCCGCGCAGTTGATGCAGTTGAGCCAACCCAAACCGCTCCGCTCCTTCAATGACTATGTAATTAGCCTGCGGTACGTCGATGCCGATTTCGATAACTGATGTTGATACTAGGATTTTTGTTTTTCCTTCGGCAAATTCTGACATAGCTTTTTCCTTGTCACTGCCTTTCATACCGCCATAAAGCAGTCCCAAGGGTATTTTCGGGAATACTTCTTTTTGCAGGCGCTCAAATTCCGTCTTTACTGATTTTAACGACGAGGCTTCCGTTTCTTCCACGCGTGGAGTGACAACAAAAGCTTGGGCTCCTTCAGTAATATGCTTTCTTATATCTTCATATACTTTTTCGCGGCCAGCGTCCGCGACAACTTTAGTCGAAATCTGTTTTATTCCCTGGGGTATGGTGTTGAGGGTGGAAATCTTTAAACTGCCGTAAAACGACAGTGCCAGGGTGCGCGGGATGGGTGTCGCCGACATCGACAACAAATGAGGTGTGAGATTGGCAAAATTTTCGCGGCTTAGCATAAAGGAACGTTGTTCCACTCCAAAACGGTGCTGCTCATCTATGACGGCCAAACCTAATTTATTGAAATCAACTTCTTTTTGGAGGACAGCGTGAGTGCCAACCAAGATCTGGATTTTGTTAGAGGTAATTAAGCCCAGCAGTTCTTTTTTGGTGAACTTGTTGGAATTAGCTTCGGCAAAATTTCGTGTGAGCAGGCCCACTGAAACATATGGGAGGTACTTTTGCAGGTACTTATAATGTTGAACCGCTAGTATTTCCGTGGGAGCTACAAAAGCAGTCTGCCATCCCGCAATGGCTGCTTCCAGTCCGGCAAAGGCCGCTACCAAGGTTTTACCGCTGCCCACGTCACCTTGGAGCAGGCGAACCATAGGCGTGCCGCTGGCCATGTCCTGCATAATGTCCCACAAGGCGCGTTTTTGGCCGGGAGTTAGGGTGAAAGGAAGGTCGTGCAGGGCTTCAGAAATCTGGTCGGTTTGGATGGGTAATATAGGAGCCTGATCAGTTTGCTTGCGCTTTTCCCTCAGGCGCACGGCCAGCTGGTGGACAAGGAGCTCTTCAAAAGCGATTCGGTTACGGGCTTGGTCCAGGTCGGTTTCCTGTTCTGGAAAATGTAATGTTTTGAGTGCCGTCCCAATCGAGGGCAGCTTGAATTTATTTAGGATTGATTCCGGGAGGGTCTCCTCTTCCTGGTCTGCCGCGGGCAAAGCTGCCGCCATCGCGTTGCGCATTGCCCTGTTGGACACAACAGTGCTGCCGCCATAAACGGGGACCAAGCGGCCGGTGTGGACATTATCTCTTCCCAACTTCTCGTAAATGGGGTTATGGAGTTGTAAAACGTTTTTGTAATATGTCGCGCTGCCCGCGACCGCCACTTCGTCACCGGATGCTAAGGTTTTTGCGATATAGGGCTGGTTAAACCAAATAATTTTAATTGAACCGGTCTTGTCGGAAAGCACTGCCTCGGCCCTCGAAAGCCTGCCCCGGAAAGCAAAAGACGAAGTTATGGTTTTAATTGTGCCCTGCAGGGTCACGCTTTGACCCTGCTTAACTTCGGACACGGGTATGGTATGGCGAAAATCCAAAAAACGCAGAGGCAGATGCCAAAGCAGGTCATGCACGTTGTTTATTCCCAGGCGGCTGAAATTTTTAGCGGCCGCCGGACCGACTCCCGGCAGGGAAGTGATGGGCTGGTCTAAGGTGCTCATAAATAAAAAAAATCCGTTTCCGGAAATTCGATGGTGCTCCCGGCAGGGATTGAACCTGCGGCCTTCTCCTCCGGAGGGAGACGCTCTATCCACTGAGCTACGGAAGCTAAATTAAAACTTGAGGCGGTGGATCAGCCGTTGGATAAAAGTTTCTTCGGTGCTGGAGTGTTCGGGTACCTGTTGGACCATGATATCCCGTACTTCGTCGGGATCCTGACTGTCTAATTCTATTAAGATGGTCCGGTTGATATACGCGGTGGTCTCAAGGTTAAGGGTCCGGTGGTTATCATTGTCCACGATCCAGAAATATTTCATCTGTTCGTAGGGGATAAAACTATTTTCGATATGGATGCCGTCACTAGTCAAATCAATATTGATCCGTTTCGGCTGGTGCATGGCGAAGATAACAATGAAGACGGCAATGACCGCCAGGCTGATGGCTCCAAAGAAATCTTTTTGGAGTAGCTCAAAAGTTAAAACTAAAAGGACAATTATCCCTAAAGTGATGTACCACGTAAAGTTTTTGGGGTAGTGCTGGAATTCCGGCGCTTCCCACGATAAGTAGGTTCGTTCCGCCATGTCTATTTTTTGGCTTTTTTTGGTTTCTTCTTTTCTTTTTTCTGGGAGTTATTGCCTTTGGCCATAGTTAGAATGATAGTTTGTATTTGTATATATTATAGCATTTTTGAGCGCTTTGCGCTTGTATTCTCTGGCGGAGAGGGAGGGATTCGAACCCTCGGTGCCTTGCGACACAGCGGTTTTCAAGACCGCCGCACTAGACCACTATGCGACCTCTCCAGGTCGGGTATGCTAATTATACCAATATTCCCGGGTATACAAAAACGGCCTTATCTCTAGAATTCGGCCGTTGTTGTTTTTCTTTTTCTTTCCGTATTACTATCGCTCCGGAGTGGCTAACCAATGGTTTGGGCAGCCAGCCCGGAATGATGGGCGGTGGAATTATGGTTGGTCAGGCTGCTCGATAATGAAACCGCCCGTTACTTTGTTTGGGTCAGGCTGTGTAGCGTTAGTATTGCTGGGAACCTGGTTCGAGTCGGTATTGTCGTTTTTTGGGGCGGGGGGCTTGGTCGATTCGGTTTTTTCCGTGTTTTTCGCGGCTGTCGAAACTCCCTTAACTTCACCCTTAGCCGGCGCGGCAGCCAAAACAATAACATTGATGCTGTTGGCGACAATCCCATCTTTGGTCTTATTGCCCACAATCGTAACCTGAGTTTTAGCCGGGATATCAGCCAACTTTAAAGTAGCGTCACCGGATTTAATGTCCGTGGAAGAGTTGATGGAAAAAGAGTTGTTTTCAACCGTAATTTTTTGGTTCTTATAGTCTACGGCGGAAACAGTACCGGTTATTGAAATTTGGCGATCCAGCAAATCAACCAGGGTTTGGTCATTTACGGCGGCCAGTAATGTAGCTATCGCTTTTTGGCTGTCTTCTGTTACTTGAAGAGTAGTGGTGGCAATAGCCTTAGCTTCATCCTTGCCGGAAATATTCTGTAACAAGTTTTTTTGCTGGTTGTTTACTGCAATCAGGTTTTTTAACAAGGAATCATCCTTATTGTTGATGGCGTTGCTGGTCGCTATTTGGGGCACTACTGAAAGGGTTTTCTGGGTTTGGTCTTTCAGCTCATTTAAAGCGGCAAGCTTTTGGTCTGAGGAACTGTTTACCTGTTGCAATACGGTCTGCGCCTCTGAAAGTCGTTTTTGGGAATAACCGAGTTCCAATTTGGCTTTTTGGGTTTGGTCGAGAGTTACCGCAACACGAGTTCGTTCCGCCAGTAGTTTAATTCCGAATAAGGGGGAACCAGGCAAGGCCTGCTGGGCAGCTTGCGCGAAATGACCCAAGCCTACAAGGAGAAAAATAGCGGTTGCGGGAATTAGAGCAATACGAATAATTCTTTGTAATCGAACCTGCAGAGGAACGTGCAAAGCGGCAACATAACGGCGGCGGCGGTTCGGGCGGGGAACTTCATTTTTTGGCAAAGACATTGCTGGGGCCACCATAGGCAAAATCTCTGAAAGCTCTTTGGCATGTTCGGGATAATTAGCCAAAACCGCCTGCAGGGATTTCCCTTCGGCAAGCTCGGTTACAGCACGGTCTAAAATTTCATCAAAATTATTGTGCATCTTGCGAATTTTTAAATTCGTCGATTAATTCTTTAAGTTTAGCTAAGGCCCGGTGTTGAATGACTCTTATTGACCCTTCGGTTTTGCCAGTAATGTCGGCAATCTCAGAGTTGGAAAGATCTTCATAGAACTTCAGGCGGATAATGGTTTGCTGGTCATTGGGCAGTTCGCGCAGCACCTTAAGGAACACTTTCTGATCGAACTTCAGGTTAACGCTGTCGATGACATTGGTTTCGTATTCTAAGGTATTCTCCAGGTCGTCAATCGGCAAAAGCAATTTTTTAGCCCGGTAATAGTCGATAATGCGGTTACGGGCGATCTGGTAAAGCCATGATTCAAAAGAAGAGGCTTTGCCCAGGGATGACAGGGAAGTGAAAGCGCGGATGAAAACCTCTTCGGTTATGTCCTCGGCTACTTCCTTGTGGCTCACGCGGTAAAACGCAAACCGGAAAATCTTATCGAAGTACAGGTCGTACAATTTGGAAAAGGCGGCATCACTGCCGTTTTTGGCGTCTTCAAGCAGCGACTCAAGCCGGTTTGAAGCTGGCTGAAACGCTGATTTTAGGCTGCTATCACTATAGACGAGATTGTTTTCCATATGTTACAAGGCGACAAAATACCACCTCTCGGTGGCTTTATTCTACCATATTACCTTGATTATTGCGGTTCTATTTTGTGGGGCAATTTCTGGCGGAGAGGCCCCTGGTCGCTTCGACTGCGTCCTTGTTAGGGATCTCCTACGACAAGAATACTTCGTATTCTCTGGCGGAGAGGGAGGGATTCGAACCCTCGGTACGGCTTTACAACCGTACATCGGTTTAGCAAACCGACGCACTAGGCCACTATGCGACCTCTCCAATGATAATAAATACTGCTGTATTTTAGCATGTATGCTCAATTATTTCCAGGGTTTCAGCCTAGTCTTTGGCAATGGTTAGGGCTTGGATTTGGCGGTAATTAGCGCTTTTTAGGGTGGCCGCGGCTGCCAGGAGTGTTGAGCCGGTTGTAACCACGTCATCTACCAGAATAATCTTAGCTGAAAGGGTGTTGGCAGGTGTATTAAGCCCAAATGACCCAGCCATGTTCTTTTCCCGCGCCTCCGCGTTAAGGTTTTTCTGGGTCTTGGTGTTTTTAACACGTTTCAGTAAGTTGTGGGTTGGTATGCCGGTATGTTTGGAAAGTGCGTGGCATAAACGTCCGCTCTGGTTAAATCCTCTCCAACGCAGTCGTTGGGGGGAAAGGGGGACAGGGCAAAATACGGAGTCCCCGAGGTTAATCCCAGTGTTTTCGAGGTATTCCGCGGCAAGCTGACCAAGATAATCAAATATTCCCGGAATAAAATTGTATTTGCCCATGATGATCATTTGGCTGATAGGAAATTCATAACGGAAACAAGAAATTATTCGGTCAATGTGAGGGGGAATCACGGTTGGACTTGCTACCAAATAGGAAAGTTGATTTTCACAGGTGATACACAAAAAACTCCCTTCCTTGTTACAGCTTGCGCATTTCAGAGGGAAGAGAGTTTTGTAAACCAGGTTTAGAATTGAGTAAGGGGCCGACGTGGCCGACTTCATTAGGCAGGAACCGCAACCTTAGACTTTTTCAACTGAATGTCCAGATGCAAGTTGTTTTTTCTTACTTCAACTTTTACCGTGGCGCCTTGCTTTAGGTCTTGGCTGATAACCATCTCCGCCAAAGGATCACTGATTAGGTCCTGGATGTTCTTGCGGATGAAACGCGCACCCTGGGCTTTGTCAAAGCTTCGTTCGGCAATAAATTTCGCCACTGTCGGACCGGCTTTGAGTTCGATGTTTTGCTTTGCCATGCGGGCAGCCAGCTCGGAAATTTGGATAGCAGAAATCTTTTTGAGTTGGTCAAAGCCAAGCGGCTGGAACACCAGGATTTTATCGATACGGTTCAGCAGCTCCGGTCGGAGTTCATGCTTGAGGCTTTCGGTTACGTTTTCTTTGATCTGTTCGTATTGCTTTTGCAGGTTTAACTTCTCTTCATCTTTTTCTTCTTTATCGGCGAAACCGATTTTGGCGGCCTGGACAGTGAGTTCCCTCATGCCGATGTTTGAAGTCATGATAATTACAGTATTGGCAAAGTTAACCTTTTTTCCCGAAGCGTCAGTTAAGTGGCCATCTTCCAGAATTTGGAGGAGGATGTTGAACACATCAGGGTGGGCTTTTTCAATTTCATCAAACAGTATAACAGCGTAAGGACGGCGGCGTACTGCTTCGGTCAGACGGCCACCTTCTTCGTAGCCAACATAACCGGCAGGGGCACCAATTAAGCGGGCAACATTATGGCGTTCCATAAATTCAGACATATCCACGCGGATAAGAGCTTCGGAATCTCCAAACACCTCCCGAGCAATTACCTTGGCAGTTTCTGTTTTTCCTACCCCGGTTGGACCAAGGAAGATGAATGAACCGATCGGACGGTTAGGGTCGGTGATGCCAGCGCGGCTGCGGCGCACTGTTTTGGCTATTTCCGTAATCGCTTCATCCTGCCCAACTACGTGGGATTTCAGGATTTTTTCGAGATTTACGAGTTTGCCGACTTCATTATGCGAGAGTTTCTGCAGGGGAATCTTGGTCATTAACGATACTGTGTTGGCAATATCCTGTGCAGTGATCGACTGGGTAGGGGCAAATTCTTTGGCTTCCTCGCCCTTTTCGAGTTCTTCCTTTTGCTTCATTAACTTTTCTTCCTGGGAGCGAAGGTGAAGTGCGGTGTTGAAGTCCTGGGCCAATACTGCTTTAGTTTTTTCTTCTTCCAAAGCTTGTAGGTCATGTTCAATCTTCTTCTTGGCTCGGAGTGCTTTGGAACCGGCCTGAGTGCTGCGAAGGAAGGCTGCAGTTTCATCCACCAGGTCTACGGCTTTGTCAGGGAGGAAATGGTCCTGGATGTAGCGGCTGGAAAGTTCCACCGCTGCTTTTATGGCTTCGTCCGTAATGGCTATGTTGTGGTGGCGTTCGTAATTAGGCCGCAAGCCTTTCAAAATCTCGATGGATTCTTCCTGGGAAGGTTCTTCTACAAGGATAGGTTGGAAACGACGTTCCAGGGCTGCGTCATGTTCTATGTGCTTTTTGTACTCCGCCAAGGTAGTAGCGCCAATCGCGCGCATTTCCCCGCGAGCCAAAGCCGGCTTCAAAATATTGGCCGCATCCAAACTCCCGGTAGTGGCTCCAGCGCCAACCATGGTATGGAGCTCATCAATGAAGAGAATAATGTCGGGGTTGGCTTTTACCTCGTCGATAATTTGCTTTAGGCGGTTTTCGAATTCACCACGGAACATGGAGCCAGCCACAATAAGTGCCAGGTCCAAGCTTAAAATTTTCTTGTCCAGGAGAGTGTCTGGCACTTCGCGGCGGGCGATAGCTAAAGCCAGACCTTCGACAATGGCGGTTTTACCGACGCCAGCTTCACCTATGAGGACTGGGTTGTTCTTGGTGCGGCGGCCGAGAATGCTAATAAGCCGTTCGATTTCCTTCTTGCGCCCGATTACTGGATCAACTTTTCCTTCGGCGGCTTTCTTGGTTAGGTCGGTGGTGAAATATTCCAGCATATTGCCTTTCTTCATGTCGACATTTTGCGGGCCGGCACCGAAACGATCTTGTCCTTGCGGACCATGGCTGTGCTGGTCATTGGGAATTTCGGGGAATTTGGAAATGTTTTCAAATACCGCTATAAGGTTTTGTTCCAGTTCGGCAATATCAATACCTAATTGGGACAAGATTACTTTGCCTTTATTGGTTGGAGTGGTAATGAGGCCGTACAGGAAGTGCTCGGTGCCGATAAATTGGTAGCCGTATTGGCTGGCCACAATTGCCGATTTCTCAATAGTTAACTTAAGGTTTTCGGACAGAATAGGCTTCCAAACGGCAGCATGGTTGTTGCTGTTGACGCTTTCTAGTTCGGTTTTTACGATATCCGGAGTAACCTTTGCCTTAATCAAGATTTCAGCTGCAAAAGAGCTCTTTTCAGCGATTATTCCATACAAAAGATGCTCCGTACCAATATGGTCGTGCTGTAACTCTTCGGATATTAATTGGGCGGCGATAAGAGCGTTTTTTGCCCTGCTGGATAAACGCTCCAAAATAAATGTAAAATTGTTCATCGTTTGTTTCTTATACCTTATTGTAGCATGTTTGTCAAGCCTTGGGCTAGAGTTTGATATACTACCTCTACTAATATAAACGAACGGCTATGATCAAAAGTTCCAGAAGACCTAAAAAAACCCTGAAGGAGCCAGAAAGCGTTGAACATGGTTACAACTACGCCATCTTTTTGTTAGGACTCAGCATGCGGACTGTGGGAGAAGTGGAAGAAAAGATGAAAAGACGCGGCTACACCGAAACAGTTGTCAAAGAAGTTATAAGCAAATTGCTGGAGCAGAAATACTTGAATGACGAGGAATATGCCGAGGTTTATCTTCGGAACTTCAAAGAGTACCAGACTTACGGTTTGTTTATGATCAAGAAGAAGATGAAAGAAAAGAAGTTGCCTGACCGCCTGATCCAAACGATCCTGGAAAATGAACTTAGTGAAGATGACGAATACAAAATTGCCAAGCGCTACGCGGAAAAAAAGATTAGCCTCCCCGAGCTACGGGCACTGCCGTATGAAGAGAAGCAAAAGTTCATGCAACGCTTGCTGTCGCGAGGTTTTCGTTTTGGCGTGGTAACGAAGCTGGCGAAATAGTTACATTCCCATTTCGCGAAGCCGTTTGATCCGTTCTTCGATAGGAGGGTGAGTGTTAAACAAATTCGCGAACCACGATACGCCCCCGGAATTTCCCTTTAGCGGGTTTGCTATATATAGATGGGCCGTCGCTTTATTGGCGGCTTCAAGAGGTTCCGTATCCGCGCTGATTTTTTGCAGAGCGGAAGCCAGCCCTTCAGGGTAGCGGGTCAGCAATGCGCCGGAAGCGTCCGCCAGGAATTCACGCTTGCGGCTAACTGCCAATTTTATGAGAGTAGCCACTATAGGTGAAAGGATAGCGAGAACCAAGCCAATCAGCATGAAAATCTGTCCGCCATCATTATTATCGCTGCGACGTCGTCCCCCAAAGAATGAGATCCGCAAAAACCAATCGCCCAATAAAGTCACTATTCCCACTAAAACCACGACTAATGTCATGAAACGGATATCGTAATTTCCAACATGCGATAGTTCATGCGCGGTAACCCCTTCAAGTTCGGCTTTATTCAGTCTCTGCAAGATACCGCTGGTATAACAGATAACCGCGTGTTTTGGCTCACGTCCTGTAGCGAAGGCGTTCATGGCGGTGTCCTCGATTACGTATATTTTTGGCATGGGGAGACCGGCGGCAATAGTGAGGTTTTCCACCAACCGGTAAAGTTCCTGGTTGCTTTTTTGATCGACCGGTTTAGCCTGCGAAATTGCCAAAGTAATAGAATCAGAAAAGTAATAGGAAACAAGAGCCGATACCGTGCTAAAAATTACCGCGACAAAAAGCAAACCAGGGGAATTGTAGGCGCGGGAAAATATCCAGCCTAAACCGATGATAAAGACGAGGAATAGAAAAACCAGCAGCGCTGATTCGCTTTTGTTTTTTGATATTTCAGTGTAAGTGAGCATTTTTAGAATTTAACTTCGACAGGCTGGCTTTCGTTGCCGCCATCAGGGATGTCGAAGAATTGTTTGGTGGTAAACCCGAACACGCGGGCGAAAATGTTGGTGGGGAAGATCTGTAGTTTGGTATTGTAATCCCGGACATTGCCGTTGTAAAAACGGCGAGCGGCCTGAATTTTGTCCTCAGTGTCAGTTAAGTCCGACTGGAGCTGCATGAAGTTCTGGTTCGACTTAAGGTCCGGGTAATTTTCGGCTACGGCGAACAAACTTTTTAATGTGCCGGACAATTCATTTTCGTCTTTCAACTTTTCTTCAGCTGTCTGCGCTCCCATAGCCCGAGTGCGAGCTTCGGTAACTTTTTCCAATACTCCTGATTCCTGAGCTGCATAACCCTTTACCGTATTAACAAGATTTGGAATGAGATCATACCGGCGCTTTAATTGCACTTCAATATCGCTCCAGGCTTCTTCCACGCGGTTACGTGCCGAAACCAGCGAATTGTACAGAAAGGCCAAAATGGCCAAAATAACAACTACAATAATTATTGCTAGAAACATAATGTATTTTTACTTATATAGTTAGTATATCACCCGTGACCTGGCAATGAAAGCCTTGACTTTTGTGCCTGAAAATTGTATACTTTCTCTCACATGTAATCTCGCCGCGAGAATCGGCGGGTTACTTTTTATTTCAGGAAAAGAACAAGGGGGAAGCTATAACAAGGAGACCGTATCAGATATGCAGTGTAACGAAAAGAAACACGAAGAAACGCCGCAACGAGTGGCGGACACTACGGAAGATAACCAGCGCCGGGAATGCTCGGGCGAAAAGCAAAGACCTAGTCTTTCGGATGACCCACGAACATGGTCGCCGGGAAACCACGAAGGCTCTTACGAGTAGTCTTTGCCAACCGGCAAAACAGTTGAGGTTATCATGGAACACGGAAAAGGGCACAAAGTTTCGACCGAGTGCCCTTTAATTATGTCTTTATTTTTTGGCGGGTAATAGCTATAATTACCTTATGTTAAGCAAAGAAGAAGTTGAAAAAATAGCCGAATTGGCGCGCATTGAATTGCGCCCTGAAGAAGTGGAAAAATTTCAGCAGGGGCTCAGCACGGTTTTGGATTACGTGGCGGATTTGCAGAAAGTCGACACTGAAAATTTGGAGATCGTCAGCTCCGTCACCGGACTGGAAAACGTCCAGCGCTTAGATGAACCGGTTCGTACTGAAGACCGTGACGATATTCTGGCCGGCGCGCCGGAAACGAAAGACGGATTTTATAAGGTGAAAGCGATTTTATGAACTGGGAAACACTGACACTCGCGGAATTACGCAAAAATTTGGATGAGAAAAAAGTTTCGTCAAAAGAACTGACGGAATATTTTTTAGCGCGCATTAAGGAACAAAACCCGGAATTAAACGCGTTTATTACGGTGACGGAAGAAGAAGCGCTGAAGGACGCCCAAATCGCTGATGATTATTTAGCATCAGCGGGGGGAAACCCAGTTTTGTGCGGCATCCCATACGCGGCGAAAGATTTATTTGTTACCAAAGGAATCCGTTCCACAGCCGCGTCTAAAATTTTGGATAATTACATTCCTCCTTACGATGGCACGGTGATTAAGAAGCTGAAAGAACACAAGCCAGTGCTATTAGGAAAAACCAACTTGGATGAATTTGCTCATGGGTCTTCTGGGGAAACTTCCGCTTTTGGCGCCACCAAAAACCCTTGGGACACCACACGCATGCCCGGTGGCTCATCGAGCGGTTCGGCAAGTGCCGTGGCCGGGAGTTTAATACCTTGGGCATTAGCCACGGAAACAGGAGGGAGTATTCGTCAGCCGGCTTCACTGACCGGAGTTTCGGGTTGGAAACCAACCTATGGCCGAGTTAGTCGATATGGTGTTATCGCCATGGGTTCATCTTTGGATAGCCCCGGGGCTATGGCTCATTCAGTTGAGGATTTGGCAATGATTGCCAGCGTAATCTCGGGACAAGACCCTAAAGATGGCACCACCGGCCCTCATGATGTACCCAATTATTTTGCTAATTTAAGCCCTGATATTAAAGGTTTGAAAGTAGGTATCCCCGATGAGTACTTTGTCGAGGGTATGGAAGATGGGGTTAAGCAAGCGGTAATGGAAGGAATTAAGGAATTGGAGAAGCTGGGAGCCGAGCTGGTCAAAGTCAGTTTGCCTAACACAAAATACGGTTCATTGGTTTACGCTATTGTTGCCCCGAGTGAAATCAGCTCCAACTTAGCCCGCTATGACGGCATTCGGTATGGCCACACCAGCAAGGAAGCGCAAAGCCTTCTTGATGTATACAAGCAAAGCCGCGCCGAAGGTTTCGGCGATGAGGCTAAACGTCGTATTATGACCGGTACATATGTTTTGTCCGCAGGTTATTACGATGCTTACTATAAAAAAGCGCAAAAGGTGCGTCGTTTGATTTTGAATGAGTTCGAAGAAGTATTTAAAAAAGTTGATGTTTTGGTTGCTCCTTCGTCTCCTAACGTTGCTTTGCCGTTGGGCAAAGCTGCTTCAGACCCATTGTTTGGGTATATCGCCGACCAATTAAACATCCCCTCATCTTTAGCCGGTTTGCCAGCTGTTTCTGTCCCTGCAGGTTTTTCCGAAAACCTACCGGTAGGAATGCAGGTTATGGGCAAGCAATGGGATGAACAAAAGGTGTTTAATGTTGGCCATGCTTTTCAGCAAGTGACTGATTGGCACAAGAAAGGTCCGCGCTAATGGAAAATAAAGGCTACAAACCGGTTATTGGGTTGGAAATCCATGTCCAGCTTGCGACAAAGAGCAAGATGTTTGGCCCGGCGCCCAATGACCCGAACGAGAAGAGTCCCAACACTAATATAGATGAAATTGTTACCGCTGAGCCCGGAACCTTACCCGTGGTAAATAAAGAAGCTATACGCCTGGGTGTTATGGCCGGTTTGGCATTGAACTGCGAAATTCCTGAATACTCCAAATTCGACCGCAAGCATTATTTCTACCCAGACTTGCCCAAAGGTTACCAAATTTCCCAATACGATGAACCGATTGCCCAAAAGGGTTATGTTGATATTCAGATCCCCGATGCAACCGCTGAAGCTGGCATGCGGACCAAGCGCGTGCGAATTACCCGGGCCCACCTGGAAGAGGATGCCGGTAAGAACGTTCACCCGGAAGGGTTACCTTACTCTCTGGTAGACTACAACCGCGCTGGAGCTCCCTTGTTAGAAATCGTTACTGAGCCTGACATCGAAAGCGCGGAAGAAGCGCGCATTTTCCTGCAGGAATTGCGCAATATTGTGCGCTACGTCGGTGCCAGCGATGCAGATATGGAAAAAGGAACTATGCGCTGCGAACCGAATATTTCGGTGCGCAAACCAGGCGAGGAAACTTTGCCGAAGTACAAAGTGGAAGTGAAAAACATCAACTCCTTTAAGTTTGCGGAAGCCGCGATCAATTATGAAGTTCCACGCCAAATTGAATTGCTTGAAAAAGGGGAGATGCCCAAACAGGTAACAATGGGCTGGAATGAGAAGCTCAACCAGACCGTGGAACAGCGCAGCAAGGAAGAAGCTAATGACTACCGTTATTTCCCTGACCCTGACTTGCCCGTAATGCATTTTACTCAAGAGTATTTGGAAGACCTGCGCGGACGTTTGCCCGAGCTGCCGGAAGCGAAGCGTAAACGATTCATGGAAGAATACGGCCTGCCATTGGCTGATATTGAAAACCTTATTTCCTGGAAAGAACTCAATTACTATTTCGAAGATGTAGTCAGTGAGCTGAAAGCCTGGATAGCCGCAGATAGCAGCCCGGCTGACATCAACAAGCTGGTCAAACAAGCGGCAAACTGGTGCCTGCAAGAATTCTCCGCGCTTCTTAAAACCACGGGAGACAACCCGGCTGACTCTAAAGTAACCCCCGAAAATCTTGCTGAACTTATAAAGCTCATCGACGCTGGCCAAATCTCTTCCTCCGCGGGTAAACAGGTACTAAAAGTGATGTACGAAAAAGGCGGGGAACCGGACAATATAGTCCAAGATTTAGGTCTGGTCCAGGTGAGCGATGTAGGTGCCATTGAAGCCGCCGTGGACAAAGTCATTGCCGCCAGCGAAAAAGCGGTAGCCGACTACAAAGCGGGCCAGGAAAAATCTTTCGGGTTCCTAGTGGGAATGGTAATGAAAGAAATGAAAGGACAGGCAAACCCCCAAGTGGTAAATGAATTGCTCAGAAAAAAATTGAATGGTTAAACCCATTCAATTTTTTTATTCCGTTTCCACCAGGTCATTTGGCGCTTGGCGTATTTGTTGATTTCGGTCTCCAATTTTTCAAGGGCATCAGATTTTGACAAATTACCTTTCAAATATTCCGCGCACCACCGGTACTCAAGCCCTAAGTCCCATAACCGCTGCCAGGACAACCCGTTGCCGCGGAGACCTTGTACTTCGTTAAACATCCCCTGTTTAACTCGCTTGTTTAGCCGTTCTCTGATATTTTTTCGCAATCCTTCCATGTCAGTTCTGATGCCCAGCCAGGTTGCTTGATAGGGGGATTCTTCCAGTAGATGAGGAACCGTTTCGCCGGTAGCGTCAATAATTTCCAGCGCCCGGACGAGCCGGCGCTTGTTATGCCGGTCAATTACGCTTGCGCGCCGGGCATCCAGTTTTTCCAGTTTCGCGAACAGCTTTTCCGCCGGAAGTTTCTCCAGCTTTTTTCTTAAAGCCAAGTTTGGCTTCACAGCCGGAAAATTTTGTTGGTATACCACAGCGTCAACCCAGTGCGCGGTACCACCGCACACGATCGGCAACTTTCCGCGTTTCAATATATTGGCAATTACCCGCTTTGAGTATCGTTGGAATTGGGCTACTGAGTACTGGCGTTTGGGATCTGCTATATCAATTCCATAATGAGGTACGCCTTTATACATATATGCTTCCCCGCGCGGCGTACCCTTGAATTTACCTTTAACTTTACCGGTTCCGATATTTAAGAGACGGTAAACTTGTCTGCTGTCGGCAGACAGTACCTCACCATTAATTTTTTTGGCTAGTTTAACGGCTAATTCGCTTTTTCCGCTTGCGGTGGGACCAACTATAACTAGTATTTTAGGCTTGGCTTCAACTGTTTTGGGCATGGGTGTATAATTCGAGGGTAGAATAACATCGGCATTAATTTGAAACAAATGAAAAACAAAGTTTTATATATAATCCTTGCCATACTCATTATTTCATTGGTTGGGTTATATATTTATGGTAAAAGCCAAACCCAAGTTCCCGTGGTAGAAACGAATCTGGAAAACGCTGACAGTGGGACCCCCGACAACACTAATCCGCTCCCTGTTAACAACGCGTTGAACCAAAATATCCAGTCAAACATAAGCAACGCCAATAATTCCAACGCCCAAGCCAACACGAATAAAAACGGCAATGCTAATACCAACAAAGCTACCAATAATTCCAACGGTGAGAGCCAGGGTTACTACAGCAATGAGGTAGACCTGGGGACTGCCCCTAAAACCCCCGGCAATTCCAATAAATAACTTTGAGTAAGCGTCCGAAAATGGTATAATTTTAGGGTAAAAACACCATTTTCATGGAAAAAAACCCCATTTTTGGACACAAACCTGCTAGGCAGCAATTAGCTGACCAGTTTAAAAATGGTCAGTTCGCGCATGCCTATTTGTTTTACGGTCCTCAGGGTGTCGGGAAGCGTTTGGTTGCGGGCGAATTTGCCAGCCAGATATTGAATGGTAAAGTGGTAGACTTGTTGGAGCTTGATCTGGCCAATGAAGACAGTAATTCCGTTCAGAGCATAAGGGAGTTTTTATCGCTCGTTTCTTCCAAGCCCTTGGCAGGTGAGAAAAAAGTAGCGGTGCTGAACAATTTTGATTTGGCCAACGCGGCAATCGAGAACGCAATGCTGAAAACCCTGGAAGAACCTACTCCCAGTACAATTTTAGTTTTAATCAGTTCCCGCCAGCCTGTCCCCACCGTACTGTCTCGTACCCGTGTCATACCGTTTAACCGCCTCAGTTCCGCTGACCTGAAAGGTTTTGCGACGGAGAGGGGGCTAGAAGTTACCGATGAAATGTTTACGCTCGCCTCGGGTTCCCCGGCAAAATTGATAGAGCTCGCTAAGAATGGCAAAGGATTGGTCCAGGCTATGGCTTGGTCAAAGCGGCTAGCGGAAGCGGCAACAGCGCCCACTGCTGACAAGCTATTAACAATTTCGGAATTAGGCAGTGAAGACACGGAAACCTTGCGCGAAGTTCTTATGCTTTTGCTTGCGAAACAACGCAGTCAGCTTGCAACAGAACCGGGCTTCAGCCTGGCGATGCGAAAGACCGTTGATGCTTTGGGACTTCTCCGTTCAAACTTAAACAAAAAATTAGTTTTACAACGATTGCTCTTATGAATATTTTTACCAAAATTGCAAAAATAGGTTTGGTCTTAACTGTTATCGCCACCATGGGAGCCGGTTGTGATATCTTTTTAGGTTCCGGTAAAGTCCAGGGGGCCGGCGTGCTCCGCTCAGCCAATGGCGGTACGGACTGGCAGTTTTCCGACAACATGAAAGATTCTAAGCAGGCTAGCATTGGGTCAGCCAGTATTTCCGCGCTAAAATTTAAGCCCGGTGCTCCTGATGTGGTTTATGCTTCTAGTTATGACAACGGCATGTACGTTTCGGAAGATGGGGGGACGACCTGGAACCAAATTCTCAGCAAGTTCAGTATTATGGATTTTGCGTTTGACCCTAGCAACGCTGATATTATCTACGCCGCCGGAATCTCCACTAACCATGGACGGGTTTTGGTAACTAGGGATGCAGGTAAAACTTGGCAGGAGATTTACAACGAAGCGACCTCCGGCAACGCCGTTCAGGTTGTGCTCCCGGAAACGTCACAGCGGGTATACATTGGCATGAACGATGGAAACATAGTTCGAAGCGACGACGGTGGTTTGAGCTGGAAACTGGTCCAAAATTTCCAAAGCCGGGTAACCGGGATTAAATCGTTCAGCGGATCACTTTTGGTGCTAATCCACAATCGGGGAATGTTTAAGTCAGCGGACGGGCAAACTTTTACCAACACAACCGGGCAAACGGGGGAAAATTCATCCAGTATACCTTTTCTTTCCGCTTTTTCCAATGTTGGAAGCTATAACACGTTTGCCGTGGGCTCAGGAGCAATTTACCTTGCAACCAACAACGGCTTGTTCCGCAGCCTTGACCAGGGCTCTACTTGGAGCCGCCTGATTTTGCCGGTGCAGGACCAGCAGGCCGAAATCCGAGCTCTGGCAACTTCCCCCAACAATGACAGTTTGGTATATACGGCTGTAGGCCTTACTATATATAAAAGCACGGACGGGGGTTACTCGTGGCAAACACAAAACTCGAATTCTAAGATCCCGGTAAGCGCTCTTTTGGTAAACCCCAGTAATACACAGTTGGTATACGCGGGAGTATCTAATCAATAATTAATTTTTATGAATATACAGCAATACAAGGAAAATTTTGAAAAGGTAATCGAACACTTCCACCATGAATTGGGCAGTGTCCGTACGGGGCGCGCCAATCCGGCTCTGCTCGCTACAGTTATGGTAGAAAGCTATGGCACGAAAGTCCCTCTTCAGCAGGTAGCCGCTGTTACGGTAAGCGATGCCAAGACTCTCACGATAAGTCCATGGGACAAGAGCCAAATTCAGGAAATCGAAAAGGGAATTATTGCCGCCAATCTGGGTTTCACTCCGGGCAACGACGGCAATGTTATTCGTATCAATTTACCTCCGCTAACTGAAGAACGCCGGAAAGAAATGGTAAAGCTTGTCGGGCAAATGGCGGAGAACGCGCGCATTGGAGTGCGGCAGGTACGCGAAGAAGTAATGAAAGAATTGAAGAGAGGGGAAAGCGATGGGGATTTGACCAAGGATGATGTTTCCCGCGAGCAGAAGAAGCTACAGGATGCCGTCGATGACTATAACGCCAAGATTAAAACCGGCGCTGAAGACAAGGAACAAGAATTAATGACCATTTAATGATAGTAACTATAATAATTTTCGTAATCGTACTGGGTTTACTGGTGTTCGTACATGAAGCGGGACACTTTTTAGTAGCCAAGCGCAGTGGAATGGAAGTCCACGAGTTTGGTTTTGGCTTTCCGCCCCGGCTGGTCGGTTTCCAAAAGGTTGACGGCGCATGGAAAGTAATCGGTTCCAAAACCCCGCCTCGGCAGGACACTACTATATATTCTTTGAACTGGATTCCGCTTGGCGGGTTCGTTAAGATCCTGGGGGAGAATAACGAAGCGGAAAATAACCCACGGAGTTTTATTAATCAAAAGTTTTTCCCACGGCTGTTTACTTTGCTGGCAGGCGTATTGATGAATTTTGTTTTGGCATGGGTTTTGCTCTCAATTGGGTATGCGGTAGGTCTGCCGGTTGCGGTTGAAAGCGACAGTATCCCGCATGGCGGGACTTTAACCAGCCCCAGAGTCGCGATTATTGATGTTATGCCCGAATCTCCGGCTTCCCAAGCGGGATTACAGCCTGGAGATACTATCGTGAGCATAGACGGCCAGTCATTTGCCAGCCTGGATGAAGCCCGACAGTTCATTTTCAGCCACAAAGGTGAAAAAATAATTTTTGAAATCAAACGGCTTAATGAAACCATGGACATCGGCGTGGATTCAAACGCAAATCCACCGGAGAACTCCGGTCCTACTGGCATAGGGCTCGCGAATGTGGGGACGCTTCGCCTTCCTTGGTATCAATCCATTTGGAGCGGCTTGCTTACTTCAGTAAACCAGCTAAAAGCTATTGTCCTCGGTTTGGTAGGTTTGTTTACTTCGGGACAAGGGTTTGCTAATATTGGCGGCCCAGTCAAGATAGCTCAGTTAACTGGACAGGTGGCCCGGGTTGGATTTATTCCGTTACTGCAATTTGTCGCTTTCCTATCGCTTAACCTGGCACTGCTTAACAGCTTGCCTATCCCGGCATTGGATGGGGGCCGTGTCCTGTTCCTATTTATTGAAAAGATACGGGGCAAACGCAATAACCCGCAATGGGAGCAGACCGCGAATGCCGTCGGGTTTGTCCTTCTCTTGCTCCTCATGGCTGTAGTTACCGCGCGTGACGTATTGTCCACTTCACTCTTTAAACATATTATTGGCTAACATGGAAAAAGCATTTGAAAAGAAAGGTTTAACTAAGAAATCAGAGAATATTTCTGAATGGTACCACGACGTGGTGCTAAGGGCGGAACTGGCTGAATATTCTGATGTAAAAGGCTGTATGATTTTGCGCCCTAACGGCTTTGCCCTATGGGAAAAAGCGCAGACCGTGCTGGATTCCTGGTTCAAAGAAGGCGGCGTGCAAAACGTTTACTTTCCTTTGTTCGTGCCGATGAGCCTGTTTGAAAAGGAAAAGGAGCATGTTGAAGGTTTTTCTCCTGAACTCGCAGTTGTCACCCACGGCGGGGGAGAAGAGCTGGCTGAGCCGCTAGCAATTCGCCCCACCTCAGAAACAGTTATTACCCAAAAATTTGCCGATTGGATTTCCAGCCACCGTGATTTGCCGATGAAGCTTAACCAATGGTGCAACGTTGTGCGCTGGGAAAAACGAACCTACCCGTTCATGCGCACCTCAGAGTTCCTCTGGCAGGAAGGGCACACCGCCCATGCCGATAAAGAGGATGCCATGACAATGGTCATGGAAGCCCTGGAATGGTATCGGAAGTTTTACGAAGAATATTTCGCCGCTTCACCTTACGTCGGCTTAAAGAGCGAAAACGAAAAATTCGCCGGTGCGGACGCGACCTACAGTATTGAACTGATTATGCCGGACGGTAAAGCATTACAGGCAGCGACTTCTCACTACCTTGGAACTAATTTTGGCGAGGCCTTCGGCGTTTCTTACCTTGATGACAAGGGAGATAAGCAGTCGGTTCACCAAACTTCCTGGGGATTCTCGACCCGTTCCATTGGGGGGTTGGTTTTAACCCATGGAGATGATTCTGGTTTGGTGCTCCCGCCAATGGTTGCCCCTATCCAGGTTATTGTTGTGGCGCTTTCTAACAGGGATGAAAACGTCCAAAAGCAAATTGAAGAATATGCCCGCAACCTGGTGGCCGATTTGAAACAGTCGGGTATCCGCGCTCAGTTGGATACGGATTTTCACAGCAGCCTTGGTCGGCGGATTAATGACTGGGAACTGAAGGGCGTGCCGCTTCGGTTGGAAGTCGGTGCCATGGAAGTTGAGGGCGGCCAGATAAAAGCCGTGCGCCGTGATAATCTTGAAAAAGGTTCTGTTGACCGTAACTCGCTTGGCCAGGTTTCCGAAATGCTGGAAGTAATTCAGAGTTCGCTATTAGCAAAGTCTCGAAAGGAAAAAGAAGGCTTAACCGCCGAAGCTGCCACCTATGAAGAATTTAAGGATGTTTTGTCGCAGAAGAAGATGTTTGTGCGGGTGCTATGGTGCGAAGAACCAGAATGCGAAACCCAGATTAAAGCTGATACCAAAGCGGTGAGCCGAGTGCTGGAACTTGACCGTATTGACCAAAAACAGGAAGGTACCTGCTTCCATTGTGGCAAACCAGCCAGTCGGAAATGGCTTTTTGCCCAAAGCTATTAGAATTTACAGCAAAGGACAATTGCCGTATCATATATAGGATAATATGTTATTTGACTCAGTATTTAAAAGGTTTTCGAAGGATCTAGGAATAGATCTTGGTACCGCAAATACCCTCGTCTACGTTAAAGGCAAGGGTATTGTTATCAATGAGCCTTCGGTGGTGGCTGTGAATCAGCGCACTAAGCAAATCCTGGCTATTGGCAGTGACGCCCAGCGCATGGTAGGACGCACGCCGACCCATATTGTGGCGAGCCGCCCTTTGGTCAGCGGTGTCATTTCTGACTTCGAAATAACCGAACAAATGCTCCGTTACTTTATCGATAAGGTCCATAATGAAACCTATTCGTTCCTGCGCCGTCCTCGTGTTGTCATTGGGATCCCTTCCGGGGTTACCGAAGTGGAAAAACGCGCGGTACAGGACGCGGCTATTAACGCTGGCGCGCGTCAGGCCTTTTTGATTGAAGAACCCATGGCTGCTTCTGTTGGCGCTCGTTTGCCTGTTCAGGAAGCCCAAGGCTCAATGGTTGTGGACATTGGCGGCGGCACTTCAGAAATAGCGGTACTCTCCCTGGGGGGCGTTGTTATTTCCCGCAGTGTCCGCGTGGCAGGTGATGAGATGAATAATAATATAGTGCAGTACATCCGCGATAACTTTAATTTGCTTATTGGCGTGCGTAGCGCTGAGGAAGTAAAAATCGCGATCGGGTCAGCTTATCCGCTCGGTGAAACCTTGTACGCGCAGTTGCGGGGCCGCGACTTAATTTCCGGTTTGCCCAAAGAGATAACTGTAAACGATACTCATATTAGGGAGGCGCTCAAGTCTTCGGTTCGAAACATTGTTAATAACATCAAAGCAGTAATTGAAGAAATTCCGCCGGAAATAATTTCAGATATCATGCATCGCGGCATAGTGCTGGCCGGGGGAGGAGCCCTCCTGCGCGGTTTGGATGTCCTTATACAGGAAGAAACACAAATGCCGGTTATCATCGCCGATGACCCTTTGACCGCGGTAGTCCGCGGCGCCGGTATTGTAGTGGAAGATCTGGAGCATCTTTCTGATGTTTTGATTTCGACTGACTACAGTCGGATTCCCCGCTAAAGAAAAATTTCATGCGTTTTATATATAGTAAGGTTTTTCTCTGGTTTAGCATTTGCCTGGTGGCCGTTGTCATCCTGTTATTTTTGCAAACCCGCGGCTTGTTGAGCCCGGTGGAATATGGCATCGCGCAAGCCCCGCGGCCACTAGCCGTGGTGGTCCAGAGCATCGTGCGACCTTTCAAAAATTTCGTGCATACCGCCGCTTCATTGAGACAGTTAGTGGGAGAAAATTCTCGCCTGCAGGAAGAACTTCGGGCGGCCCAGCAGAAAGCAGTGGATACGGACCGCTTAAAAGCGGAAAATGATTTATTACGGAAAGAACTGGCGTTGAAACAGAAAAGCGGTTTGGCGCAAAAGAACTGTTCGGTTATAACGCGCAATCCGGAACAATTGGCTGACGCCTTGGTCATCGATTGCGGGGAAGGTGACCAGATTAAGGAAGGACAAGCAGTTTTATCACAGGGCTACCTGGTAGGCAAGGTATTCCACGTCGGTAAATACAGCAGTACCGTGTTTTTGATAACAAACGCACAATCTTCGGTTGACGCGCAGATTAGCTCACCCAGTAACCAGAGGATAACCGGTATAGTAAAAGGTTCATTCGGTTCAGGAATAGTGCTGGACTTGGTTTCGCAAAATGCGCCACTAAACAAGGACGACATCATTACGACCGCGGGGATTAGCGGAACAATACCAAAAGACATCCTTATCGGCCAGGTTGGCCAGATTATTTCCAAGCCTGAGGATTTATTCAAGAAGGCCAGCATGGTTTCCCCGGTTGACTTCCGCAATTTAGATTTTGTATCGGTAGTACAAACATGAAGTATATAATATTTACCATTGTAATATTGGTTAACTTTGTCTTAGGTAAGGACCTGTTCGGGCAAATGACCATAGCGGGAGCCGTTCCAAATTTAAACCTCCTGCTCATTGTCATGGTCGCCGCTGAGTCCGACAGCCTGGATTTTTTGTTTCTGGCGATTGTCGCCGGCTTGGTTACTGATATTGGTTTCGGCCTCCCCGTTGGGACGTTTACCTTCGCCTTTTTACTTTCTGGTTTACTTACTCATGTGCTGTTCCATGGCGCGTTGTCTTTGGACCGGTCCTGGAAGAATTTTGTAATCGGGGTGGTCGTGGCAGTTATCCTGACTTACTTATGGATTGTACTGTTTAGCAAGATCGTCACCATCATGGGGATTTTGCCCTTTTCATTTTCATTGCTGGAAATGTCACGTTTAATATTCTTTGCGTTACTGTATAATCTGCTAGTAGGCCTGCCGTTGTTCTGGATATATACCGCGGTCATCGGTTATGTGAACAAGTTTAACCGTAAAAATTCCTATCTTTCATGAAAAACGACAATCCATTTGAGCTATACCATGATAAGCCGGTAAAGCCCCGCGGGGGGCGCTCTTTGGATTGGGAAGAATCAGCGCTCGACCAGGACAGCGAAGTGGAAGGTTTTGCCGAAACAAGTGAGTCCGCCCCGTTAAGGAGCACTAACTGGTTTTTGGTTGTTAGTCTGGCGGTAGTGTGTCTAATAATCGCGGGCAAATTATTTGATTTACAGATAATACAGGGGTCTCATTTACGTGAGGTGGCCGAAGGCAACCGTTTGCGCAACCGTACTATATTGGCCCCGCGCGGACAAATCACTGATCGAAACGGGGAGGTGGTAGCGCGGAATACGGCGAGTTTCAGTCTGGTCATGGTCCCTGCCGACCTGCCCAAGGAGGGGCTAGCAGAAGAAATTGACAAGCTTACCCAGATGCTGGCGCTCGACAAGAATGAGGTGTGGCAACTGGTAAATAAATCCGACAAGCGTTCCCTTCAGCCGGTGCCTCTGAAGGAAAACATCACCTCTGACCAGAGTATTCTCTTTCAAACCCGAGCCGGGGAGTTTTATGGTTTTTCCGTGGACAGTATTCCTATCAGGGAATACCCCCAGCCGGAAATATTCTCCCACTTGCTGGGCTATACCGGAGTAATCTCGCAGAATGAAATCGACAGTTTGCATGATTCCAGTTATGTATTGAATGATTTCATAGGAAAATCAGGTATAGAATTGTCGTATGAAAAATACCTCAGAGGTAAAGACGGGGTCATCCAAACCGAAGTGGACGCCACGGGAAAATCCATAAAGGTATTGGGAACTAACGACCCAAGCCCGGGTGATACCGTTCAGCTCAACATCAACAAGGGATTACAGGAAACTTTGTATAACGCTTTCCATAAGATTTCCCCTAAC
The DNA here is from genome assembly GCA_964416765.1 of uncultured Candidatus Saccharibacteria bacterium. Lineage (GTDB taxonomy): Bacteria > Patescibacteriota > Doudnabacteria > UBA920 > UBA920 > CAYQEU01. Next base: position 545,725 of record CAYQEU010000001.1, on the reverse strand, counting down.
GCGAAAGGCGCGGCTATTGCCATGAACCCGAAAACGGGAGAGGTTTTGGCGTATGTTTCGGTCCCGGGGTTTAACAGTAATTTGTTTGCGCCTGGAATTTCATCTGACGCTTACAAGCAATTGCTTAATGATCCGACCCTGCCGTTGTTTAACCGGGGGATCGCGGGGACATACCCTCCCGGTTCAACCGTTAAACCAATGGTGGCCGCTGCCGCCTTGCAGGAAAACATAGTATCTGAAAATACCATAATCCAGGACAAAGGCGTTTTGGTGGTGCCGAATGAGTTTAATCCGGGAATTGAATATAAGTTTCTGGGGTGGAAGCCCGGCGGTCTTGGCCCCATGACAGTGCGCAGTGCCATAGCGGAAAGTAGCGACATCTATTTCTACACGGTTGCCGGCGGCTACTACAGCAGTCCGATTAAGGGTTTGGGCGCCGAGAAACTGGCCGAGTACTACCGTAAATTTAATTTGGGCAAAGCGACCGGAATAGACTTACCGGGTGAAAAAGCGGGTCTCGTTGCCGACCCGGACTGGAAAGCCAGGTATTTCAAGAATGATGCCATACTTTCAAAATGGTACTTAGGGGACACATATCATATCGGGATTGGGCAGGGCGACATGTTGGTTACCCCTCTGCAAGTAGCATTATGGACATCAACGATTGCCAACAATGGAGTGGGTATGAAACCTGTTTTGGTAAAATCTATCATTGACAACTCCGGTAAGCCGGTTTATTCTTCCGCGACCCAGCAAATCATTGATCCTGGGATAAGCCAGCAAAACTTGAAAATTGTCCAGGAGGGCATGCGGCAAACCGTGACCGCGGGTTCTGGCAACCTACTGAAAAACTTAGCTATACCGGTCGCGGGCAAAACCGGAACTTCCCAATTTGACGGTTCCGACCCTAGCCGCACCCACGCGTGGTTTACCTCTTACGCCCCATACGATAATCCCCAGATTGTCATTACGGTTTTGGTGGAAGCAGGGGGTGAAGGACACGCCGCGGCTGTCCCGATTGCCAAAGAAGCTTACCAGTGGTGCATTGAACATAATTGCTTTAAATAATGGAATTAATAGCGGGCAACAAAATTGCCAACGAAATTTATAAAAGTTTCCCAGAACGCTTGGGCCGACTGGGTTTCAAGCCTGTTTTGGCCGACATTATAGTAGGTGATGACCCGGTGGCTTTGTCTTATGTGAATATCAAAAACCGCATGGCCGAAAAAAAAGGGTTGGCTTTTCATACCGAACAAATGCCGGCTGGCACTACTACAGCGGAGGTACAGGAAGCTATTAAACGAGTGCAAGCTTCACCTAACGTGTTTGGGCTTATTGTGCAGTTGCCCTTGCCAGAGCACATAAACCAAAGCCAGGCGTTAACATCCATAGATCCCAAGGTGGATGTGGACTGCATTGGCCCTAAGATGAGCGACCTGTTTTATCATGGGCAGTCGCCCTGGCTTCCGCCTACCGCGGGCGCAATTTTGGCCATGCTTGAGTCGTTGCCGTTCGATTATAAAGGAATGAAGATTGCGGTGGTGGGACAGGGCGAACTGGTAGGCCGGCCAATAACCTATTTGCTTGAAGAAGCAGGTTGCGAAGTGGTTACTGCAACAAAAGCCGACCGCGACCTAGAACCAATAATTTCCGATGCCGGAATTGTAATCTCCGGAACTGGAAACGCGGGGTTAATTGTGGGAGATATGCTTAAACCCGGAGCCGTCGTAATCGATGCCGGAACTTCCGAATCCGGGGGAGGAATAGTGGGGGACGTAGACCGTGATTCAGTGGAAAAGATTGCCGGCATGTTATCCCCAGTTCCGGGGGGTGTTGGTCCCGTTACTGTGGCTAAATTGCTAGAAAATGTCTTAATCTCGGCGGAATCCCGTGGGTAAGCGGTTGACACAACGCCGGTTTTCAGTATAATAAATACCAGCTTCAGTTAATTATCACATAATGAATAAAAAATACCTGCTGACCCAAGAAGGTTTGGTCAAACTCAACGAAGAACTTAAGCACTTGGTTAATGACAAACGCAAGGAAGTAATTGAACGTATCCGCGAAGCGGTTGCACATGGCGACCTGTCTGAAAATGCTGATTACGCGCAAGCCCGCGAAGAACAGTCTTTCATTGAGGGGCGCATTGAAGAAATTGAGGACATGATCAAGAACGCGGAAATCATTTCTACTTCCCAGAAGCACAACACAGTCAGTATTGGTTCCACCATCAAAGTAAAAGTAGGTGATTCTGAAAAACAGTACACTATTGTGGGCAGTAACGAAGCCAATCCTTTGGAAGGAAAAATTTCCAACGAATCCCTGGTGGGAAGAGCCTTGCTTGGGCAGAAAATGGGGGATAAAGTAATGATCCAAACCCCAGCTGGAGAAAAAGAGTACGAAATAGTATCCATTAGCTAAATAAACGACCGCCCCGAGAGGGGCGGTTTTCTTATCCCTAACTGCCCAAGTTTGGGCTTTTTTGCTATAATTAATAGGCATAAACACAATTTTTCTCATAAAACCCATGAATGATCGTCTAGAGGACATAGTCTCCTTCCGCAAGAAAAAACTGCAAAATTTCCTGGATGCGGGTATCAACCCCTACCCTTCAACTACCAGCCGCACCCACACCAACAAACAGGTGCTGGACGATTTTGGTAGTTTTGAAGGAACTGATAAATCCGTAACTTTGGTTGGGCGAATTCGCAGCATTCGCACCATGGGGAAACTGGCTTTTGTGCATATTGAGGATGGGACAGGAAAAATTCAGGCTTTATTGAAAGCTGATACTCTGAGCCAGGAACGATTTGATTTTTTTGTAGACAATTTTGACATAGGTGATTTTGTTGAATTCAGCGGCACATTGTTCATCACAAAAACCGGAGAAAAAACTCTCGAAGCAAAAGATTATAGAATTTTGGCTAAGTCCTTGCTCCCTCTTCCCTCGGAGCACTATGGATTGGAAGATTTGGAATTACGTTTGCGCAAGCGTTACCTCGACATCCTGCTTAACCCGGAAACCAAAGACCTATTTATTAAAAAGAACAAGTTTTGGTCTTCCATGCGAAAGTTTTTGGTGGACCAGGGTTTTCTGGAACTGGAAATGCCTGTATTGGAGCCTACTCCAGGCGGAGCTGAAGCCGAACCATTCGTAACTCACCATAACGCGTTGGATCGAGATTTCTTCCTGCGCATTTCGTTGGAACTGCCATTGAAAAAAATGTTGGTGGCCGGTTACGAAAAAGTTTTTGAAATTGGCCGTATTTTTCGCAATGAAGGAATTTCCACCACGCACCTGCAGGATTACACTCAAATGGAATTTTACTGGGCGTACGGGGATTTCCAGAAAATGATGGATATGGTCCGTCAAATGTACCAGTATGTGATTCAAGAAACCTTCGGCACTCTTAAAGTTACTAGTGAAGGTGTTACGGTGGACTGGAGCGGGGAGTGGAAGACAGTTGACTACATCGGAATTTTCAAAGAACATACCGGGATTGATTTAGAGCAAGCTTCGGATGATGAACTTAAGGCCTATGCGGACAAGCAAAATATCAAGTACGAAGACTTTGCCCGCCGCGGCCGTTTGATTGACCTTATCTTCAAAAAAGTCCGTGCCCAGATCCCAACTGATAAGCCCATCTTTTTAGTAAACCAACCGATTGAATTGGAACCGCTGGCGAAACGCGACCCAAATAACCCTAAGGTGGTGCAGCGCATGCAAATAATTGCTTATGGCACGGAGTTGGGCAAAGGGTTTGGCGAACTCAATGACCCAATTGATCAACGCAAACGTTTTGAAGACCAGATGGCGCTGCGCGAAGCGGGTGACAATGAGGCCCAGCAACTTGATGAAGACTATGTGGAGGCTATGGAGTATGGTATGCCACCGGCGGCTGGGTTCGGCTTAAGCGAAAGACTATTCTCGGTTTTAGCTAATCACTCCATTCGGGAGACCGTCATATTCCCTCCGATGAAAGACCAGCAGAAAACTTAAACTAAACATATGTTAGATATCAAATTTATCAGAGAAAATTCGGATAAGGTAAAACAAGCGATTGCCAACAAGCGCGTGGATTTGGATTTGGACGAATTACTTGAGGTGGACCAGCGCCGCCGAGTTTTGTTGGCCGAAGTTGAAACCTTACAAGCCACAAAGAATGCCGTATCCAAAGAAATTCCCCAGCTAGATCCAGAAGCTCGTAAAGTTAAAATTTTGGAAATGAAAGAGGTTGACGCCAAGCAGGAAAAGCTGCAGCCGGAACTGCGTGAAGTCGAAGAGAAGTATAATCATTTGATGCTATTGGTGCCAAACATCCCTTCGGCTGATTCCCCGGTAGGATCTGATGACACCGGCAATATTCCCGTATCCTACTGGAGCCCTGAATTGGGCGAAGTGAACCCTGAGGATGGCGACAAGGTTGCCGCTGTACCTACCAGGTTTGGCTTTCCCATAAAAGACCATATGACCCTGGGAAAAGAACTCGATTTGATAGACACCGAGAAAGGCACCGAAGTTTCGGGGTTTCGGGGTTACTATTTAAAAAACGAAGCAGTCTGGCTGCAACAGGGTGTATTGATGTACGCTTTAAATAAACTCAGGGAAAAAGGGTTCACCCCAATGGTTACTCCGGTCTTGGTCCGTGAACCGGCTTTGGTCGGCAGCGGTCATTTCCCAACCGGTAAAGAAGACATTTACCGCGTTGGTAATGCCGCCGCGTTTGACGAGGAAGCCAGTAAGGAACCCCGTTACCTCGCTGGTACTTCCGAGCCTGCCTTGCTAGCCTATTACGCAGATACCATTCTTGATGAATCACAATTACCGATCCAAGTTTGCGGCATTACTCCTTGCTATCGCGGGGAAGTTGGAAGCTATGGCAAGGATACAAAAGGGATTTACCGAATTCATGAGTTCCAGAAAGTGGAGCAAGTGATTATCTGCAAGGCTGACGTGGCAGACGCCGACCAGTGGCTGGAAACTCTGCGCGGCATTAGTGAAGAAATTTTACGGGATTTGAAACTCCCTTACCGGGTTTTGAGCATATGCACCGGTGACATGGGAGCCGGAAAATATAAGATGTACGATATCGAAACGTGGATGCCGTCACGGGACGCGTATGGGGAAACTCACAGCGACTCCAACCTGACTGACTGGCAGGCCCGTCGCCTTAACATTCGTTATCGGGATGCCGAAGGAAAAACGCACTATGCGTATACTCTAAACAATACTGCCATAGCCAGCCCGAGAATTCTCATTCCAATTTTGGAAAATTACCAGCAGGAAGACGGCTCCGTAGTTGTGCCGGAAGTCCTGCGTCCTTACGTAGGGAAAGACGTGATCACCAAAAAATGAAGGAAACCCTAAAACAAAAAGCAAAAGAATTTTTAGCCTGGGCAACTCGCAAGGTTATTGCCAAATATAATCCGAAAATAATCGGGATTACCGGTAGTGTGGGGAAGACTTCCGCCAAGGAAGCTATTTTTTCCGTCGTGTCCCAGAAATACCGGGCCAGTAGGCCCATAAAAAATTTCAATAATGAGTTCGGGCTGCCTTTTGCGGTGCTGGGAATTGAGGGAGCTAATACCACGGCCGGGTGGGTATTGGTAATTTTGCGAGTTTTAGGGAAAGTGTATTTAAGCGGGAAATTCCCTCAAGTGCTTGTTTTGGAAATGGGGATTGATCACCCTAATGATATGGATTATTTGCTCTCATTAACCGGCCCATTGGATATCGGGGTACTAACCAATATTGGCATGTCACACTCGGAATTTTTCTCCAATGTCGAGGATATAGCCGTGGAAAAGTCCAAACTGATTGCCGGGGTAAAGGAAAACGGGTTTTCTCTGCTTAATGCTGATAATTCCAAGGTTATGCAGCAGAAGGGCAAGGCTCGAGGTAAGGTTATTACCTACGGCGCGGCGCCTGGATCTGACATACAGCTAGAGAATTACACTGAAATTCTAGAGGGTAAGGTAAGTTCGCATTTTAAGATCCGCCGCCCTAATGGGCCAATTGAAGTATCAATTCCTGCTGTTGGAAAAACCCATGTATCCGCTATCCTAGCGGCGGTTTCGGTCGGGCAAGCGTTGAGGGTAGAAGACAGTTTGATAAAGAAGGGGTTAGAAAGTTATCGCGCGGTTCCCGGACGCTTAAACTTAATCGCGGGCATAAAGCGGTCTATTTTAATAGACGACACTTATAATGCTGCGCCTGATTCAATGAGGGAGGCAATTGAATTGTTGTCCAGAATGCCGAACCGGCAGAAAATTGCCGTGCTCGGAAATATGCTTGAACTTGGGGCGGAGTCAGAGGGTGCCCACGAAGAAATAGGGAAACTGGTCGCGGCAAAGAATTTCGCCCACTTGGTAACGGTGGGAGAACAGGGCAAGCTTTTGGCGGACGCGGCTATTGCGGCCGGTATGCCGGAAGATAAAGTGCTAAAGTTTGACACTGCGGATGAAGCGCGCAAAACAGTGCAGGAAATTATGAAGCCCGAGTCCGCTGTGTTAATCAAGGGCTCGCAGGGGGTGAGGATGGAAAAAATTACCAGGGAAGTAATGGCCGAGCCTACGAGCGCGGCAAGCATGCTTTGCCGACAGGAACCTTATTGGCTCAATACTTAAGATGGAACAAAAACGACTAGATCCACGAGTTCGCTTTCAGCGGGCTGGCTTTACCAAAAAACTCCAGGTTGCCCGAAGTTACAAACGCGTGGCGCGGGTCCGTTCGGAAAATAGGGTTGAAGCCGGTCTCCAAAAAGTTGGGTTAGCAAGCCTAATCATGCAATTGCTGCTGGCCGCGGCTTTAATCGCCGCCGCTTATGTTTTGTACGTGCCCAATCCTCTGTTCGTGAAGGAAATAAAAGTGGAAGGGCTAAATAATGACAATCGCTTGTTAGCCCAACAAGCAGTGGCTGAATACCAACATTCGCGACCTTGGTATGTTCCCGGGGCAAACTACCTATTTTTTGACCCTCAAAAAATAGCGGAAGCAATCGCGGCCAAGGTTCCCGCGGTGTCCAAAGTCATTGCCGGCGAAAAAACTTTTAGGACCAAGTCGGCCCGCATTGTGCTAATAGAGAAATATGAACGCTACGCGATCTTCCGTCCCCAGGATGAACTAATCCTGTATAATGACGGAACCGTTAAAAGGATTTTGCCAAAAATAGGTGAAGATCTGCCCCAAAGTGGGGCGCTCGTTACGGTATCGGTTAATCACACGGCGTCTGTCAATGTTACCGACCAGTATCTCGATCCGGCATTACTTTCCCTGGTGGAAGACACCGCCAATCTGTTCCCCCAAACAACGGGTCAAAACTACGCTTATTTTGAAGCAAAATTGCCCGAGGGGGATCCAGAGACAACTCAAAAATTTACCGAAAGCTGGAAAGATGGCACCCTTGCGGCCGTATTGGTGAAAACGACCGTCGCAGGTAAGGCAAACCCGCCACGTTTCCGGGTCATACTGGAACCAAGCATTAATATTTCCGATACTTCTGCTAAACTAAAATTGTTATTGGACCAAACCCCACCCGACCGCTATCGCGGTTTGGTTTATGTTGATATGCGATTGCCTACCCGGGCCTATCTTTGCCTAATTAATACACCATGTTCAAACTAAACTTATGAAAAAAGAAACTTTTGTTATTTCGGTAGGGGGTTCTGTGTTGGTTCCCAACGGAATCAATCATGATTTTTTGAAGAAATTCACGGCTTTGATAAAGCGGAAAGTAAAATCCGGACACCGTTTTGTCCTGGTTATCGGCGGCGGAGCACCAGCCCGGGTATATCAAAATGCCCTAGTTAAAGCATCAAAACCATCCAGCGAGTCACTTGATTGGATGGGCATTGCGGCTACTCACTTAAACGCCCAATTGGTACGCCATGCTCTGGGTGAACAAATTGCGGAAAACCACATTGTCACCAACCCGGAAAAACCCGGCAGTTTTACCAAACCCGTTTTAGTTTCAGGTGGCTGGAAGCCCGGACGCAGCACTGACTATGAAGCTGTAATGCTGGCTCACCGATATAAAGCGGCGCAGGTGATTAACATGAGTAATATTGATTACGTCTATGATAAAGACCCGCGAAAGCATAAAGACGCGAAGAAGATTGAGCTGATCGACTGGGCGAATTTTCAAAAAATCGTGGGCACCAAGTGGAGCCCGGGAGCGAACGTGCCTTTTGACCCCACAGCCACAAAATACGCCAAGGCACATCGGCAGAGAGTGGTTATCCTCAACGGCAAAAATTTGGATAACTTAAACGCCGCCCTTTCGGGCAGCGGTAAGTTTAAGGGAACGGTGGTTGTTTAATTAACCTTATACTCTGTAATATAGAGCGTGGTTGGATACGGCTGGATGTCGTCGAAGCCACGTTCTTCTATTTGGGTCCAGTTCGCGGGCACTAATGGTTTGTCGCCGCTATAAGCGTGAGTCCATACTACCCAGACGGTATCCTCAGCCTTAGTCCCCGTTTTTAAGTCCGCTATTAGATTAGTGTCTTCAAGCAAAGCCGTCCCGTCGTAGTGAGCCAGCTGGCTTACGCTCGGCCGTCCATAAGTGTATAGGAGCGGAGGATTCGGAGTCCTGAGGTAATATTTTAGGTTAAAGTATTCATACGGTGTCGCGGCAATGATTTTATCTTTGCCGGAATTGGCATATGAGTTTAGGTACCTAGTAAGCGCTGCCATGCCCGGTTTTGTCGCGGCGCCTTGGTTATAAAAGAAATCATAGAAACCGTACAGGTTGACCAAAATAAGGAATCCGGCGACAAGCCAGGTCAGGGTTCGACGTTTCCAAGACGCAAGCCATAATGAAACGGCGATGAGGTAGAACGGACTGATCAGAACGAAATAACGGATCAGGAATACAGAACTGGTATGGCCCTGGAGGTGATTAATAGTTAAGAAAATCAATGAACCAACAAAGGGCGCTAACACGGAAACCAAAACCAGCCATTTTTCTTTTGACTGCTGGTAGCGCACCAGGGTAAACAGTGCCAATACCGCAAACACGGTGATTAGCACGAGCAGAACATTGTTCGGAATCCAGCCGGAGCGAAACGCGAGAGTAAGGTCCCAGAACGTATTGGAAATGCTCCAGCGGTCCATTGGCCAGATCCAAAACACATCCTGTACCTGGGAAAGCTGGGCATGAAAAACTTTTAGCCATGGAAGGAACAGAACCCCCACACCAGCACAGGCGGCGGCAAACGGAATGTATTCCCTAAATTTAAACCGGTAATTTTTATACAAGAAGTAAAGGGCGTAAATTCCCAAGGCAATCAGGTTGAAAGAAAGGTAATAGTGGGTATAGATCATAGAGGCGCCCAGTAAGGCGAATAGCCCCCACAGCACCCAGTTCTTTTTCCCCTGTACCTGAGTGTAAAGCGCATCCAACAGCGCCAGGGTCGCCAAAAGAGAGATTAGAATGGCGAAGGTGTACATGCGCGCTTCCAGGCTGCCGCGGTAAATTTGGAAAAAGTTTACAGCCATGAGCACGCTGGCGATAATGGCGGCTTTGCGGTTAGCGAAGTACTTATCGACTATATAATAGGTGAGAGGGATCGTCAGGGCGCCGCATACCGCCGAAAACCCGCGCAGGGACAATACTGAAGACCCGAAAACATAAGACCACAAGCGGAGCACAATATAATACAACGGCGGGTGGACATCCTCGGCTATGCGGTGGAACATTTCTCCCCAGGGGTAGCGGATGAGCAGAGCGGAAAACGCCTCATCGTGCCAGAGGGAAATTTTGCTTATGTCTAAGAAACGCATGAACAGGCCGAGTGCAGTGGCCGCGGCTACGGCATAGTATTTTTTCATGGGATTTGGTAGACAGCCATGACAGCTTGGTCAAAACTATTTCTGACCTCCACCACCAGGCCGGCTGTTGGATTATTTGCTTTAAAAGTTTTAATTTCAGGAGTTGCGGTTTGGTTAAACACCACTTGGTCCCCGGCGTGCAAATGGGTTAGTGTCCCAATATCTTCGGGCTTAACCCGCTTGTAGGGTTGGTTTTTGGGGTTGCTAGGGTGCGCGCCGTCCACGGTGGTAAGATAATCCACTGTCTGGGAAGCGTAATCGTCGAGGATGAGGTAAGTGTTTTCTCTGGTATGAGGGTTTGGATAATTGGCCGGTATTTTGCCAGCGGGGACCGCTGATTCATTATCATAAAAGCCATTGAGATAATTAGCCACGGGAGTTAAGTCATCTCGGAACGCAAACGCCTGTTCAGGGCTGGCTAGAGCTACATCAAAATAGAGAATGTAAGTTTGGGTAAGCATAGCGAGGACGAAACAGACTTTAAGTGAGTTAAATGACCATGTTAGGATGCGGCGTTTGACCGGGGTTATCCAGCGCCAGTAAACCGCCCGCAATTTGCCCAAGGCTTCAAAGACAATAAAGATTCCCCAGGCACTCAGGATATAAGCCGCGGGGATTAACCCAATACTGCGTAGGCCATGTGGAATCCCTTCAGCGGTAGTGACTACTGGAAGAAGCATGCCCCAGAACCATCCGGCCAGGAGGAAGTACGGCCAATCGCCGTAATGTTTGCGTGGGGAGAAAAAGAAACGCACGGCGCGAAGCGTTGCGAAAATTAAACCGAGGGCGAAGAACGGGGAAACATACCAGGGTAAAAATGGTTCACCGGAAACATTGTGACGCCAGTTGATATCACCATGGAAAAAGAAGCCCAGCAAGCTTTGTTTGGTTACCTCGGCCAAGGCTCCAACCAAATGCCCTTCGTTCAGGTCCGGATTAAAGATGCTTACCTGGTCACTTCGTCCCACAAAAGAACCGGGGTGGTCATAAAAATACTTTGCTATCGGGAAAACAAAAATAACAGCCGCGATTATAAACGCCACGGCGGGTACAAAAAACTTTTTGGTCCAGAAGAAACGGGGACGGTGAAGAAGGTCCATGAGCCAAGGCCACCCCACTGCTACTAGCAGAATTGGCGCCATAATTCGGTAAGCTATGTAAGTATAGAAACCAAGAGCGAAAACCGCTCCGGCAGTAGCGGCCCAAGCCAGACGCTTTCCTTTAGTAAGCGCGGTGTAGGCGCAAAGAAGGCAGTACATGGTCGCGGCGGCAAACATGGGTATTGTGTTGGCCCGAAAAGCGGTTCGGGAAAGAGTCACGTGCCAGGTCGAAGCTGCCATAAGAAACATTGCCAGCAAGCCTAGGTTAACGGCCCGGTGTTTTTGTTCATCGCTGCCGTCAGAAAATGCTTCAAAAAGCTTTTTGGTAACGAAAAAGCAGAGGATTACCCCAATAGTCCCGACCGCGGCCGAAGAGATATGGTGCTGCCAAGGGCCTTTGCCAAACGCTTCCACGCTAGCCCATTCCACGTAAAAAAACAGCGCTTCCCGGCCATTGCCTCGTTCGTAGAAAGGTTGCAAGTGGCCCTGCTGCATGGAGTTAATATCAAGTCCATTAGCCGCCTCATCAGGGAATAAGCCGCCCGGTAAGGTGCGGATCATGTAAAACCGGAAAAATACTGCCGTTGCCAGGATAAGGAAGAATATGATGATTTGTTTTTTTGTCATAAAAGCAATCTTGTGAGTAAGCCCTGTTTTTGGTAAAATACTACAGAATATGGCCGAATTAGAGGCACAACCAACCCTGTTTGAAAAAGCTTTGACCAGTCCACGTCTGGTCTATTTTTTGTGGATGCTTACTCTTGCCACAACCATTATAACATTGGTTTTAACATATTTTAAGGCGCGGAGCGGTCCTAGCACCGTGGCGCTCCATTATAATGTCATCATCGGAGTGGACTTGCTCGGCCGTAAGCGCGATCTTTACCTTGTCCCCGCAGCAGCAGCAGGGGTCGCCATCATCAACTACCTGATTTACCGATACGGCATACCAAGAGAAGATTTCCTCGGTATTTTAGTAGCGCTGATTAGCTGGCTGGTGGCACTGGTTATGTGCACGGCCATGATATTTTTATTTTTTGTAAACTAATGTTTCGGAAACGCACCGCAAGGGAAAGGTTTTGGGAAATTCTGCCAGGTTTAGAAATCTGGACAGTTTTTCTTGGCGCCCTGGTCCTGTCTTACTACCGTCCCGTGTGGGCGGCCTGTTTCATTGTTTGTTTTGACCTGTATTGGCTCCTTAAGGCAGTAAACGTCTCGTTGCACTTGTTGGCGAGCTATAGAAAATTCCGGTTCTTCGTTACAATCGACTGGCTGGATTATTTACAACGGATGAACAGCGACCTGGAGGGTTTCAAAAAGTTTTTGCGCGAGCAGGAACTAGTGGCCCAGACTTCTTTGCAGCGCGATTACTATCTCGAAGAGTGGGAACGGCTGAATTCAACCGTCGCGCGTCCTTTGATTAAGCGAGACTATCGGGATTTTTACCATCTCGTAATTATTCCGTTTGTAGATGAGAGCTTTGAAGTGTTGCAATCCACTCTCCATTCCCTGACCCGGTCGCGCTATCCGATGGATCGCATAATGGTCATTTTGGCGGCTGAAGAAAGAGTCGGCCAGCAAGCGCTGGATGTCGCCAATAAAATCAAGGACCAGTACGGGAAGGAATTTTATAAATTTTTTATCACTGTCCACCCCGACGGGTTGCCCGGGGAAATCAAGGGAAAGAGCGCTAATTGCAGCTATTCGGTACAGCACGTTATGCCGCAATTGGAAGCGGATGGCATCACTGTTGACCAGGTTTTGGTGGCCAATTTTGACAGCGACACCATAGTACACCCACAATACTTCGCCCGCGTGGCATATGAGTTTTTGACTTCGGAGAAGCCTTACCGACGCAGTTACCAGCCGATTACCATATATAACAATAATATTTGGGACAGTCCCGCACTCATCCGTGTTGTATCTGTCTCCAATTCGTTCTGGCAGTTTACTGAAGGATCACGTCCAGATAGGCTTCGCACGTTCTCTTCCCACTCCATGACGTTGCGGGCGCTGGTGGACGTTGGTTTCTGGAAAAAGGATTTGGTAAATGAGGACGGATACATTTATTGGCAATGTTACCTGCACTATGATGGGGATTATGAGGTTGTGCCGCTACTGATTCCTGTTTCGCTTGATACCTGTTTGGCCGAAACTTTCTGGCAGACCCTCATAAACCAGTACAAGCAGAAGCGCCGCTGGGCGTACAATGTTGAGTATTACCCTCATTTGATCATGCCGTTAATTAAAAGCAAAGCCCCGTTTTGGGACCGGATGTACAAGCTTTGGCAGTACGTGGAAGGGGACTTTAACTGGGCCGCGGCCAGTGTGCTTATTTCCATTTTAGGTTGGTTACCGTTGATTATTGGCGGCCAGGAATTCCTGAAGAGCGTTGTGGCGTTTAACCTGCCGCTTGTCACCAAAACCCTCATGACCACAGCTACCTTGTTTTTGATTTGCAGTGTTTATATCAATCTAATTTTATTGCCGCCGCGCCCCAAAAAATACGGTCCGGCCCGCAGTGTCATGATGTATCTCCAGTGGTTTTTGGTGCCAATTGTGTCTGTCGTGTTTGGTAGTTTGCCAGCTATTGAAGCACAGACCCGCTTGATGCTGGGCTTCTACTTGGAATTCTTCGTCACCCCCAAAGCCCGCAAAGGAGAAAACACCGCCTTGCAGATGAAAGAGATGCAAACATCAGGGGGTAAAGCGCAATAACATGATTTATTTAGCCTATTTCGGTTTAGCTCTAGTAATTGCCCTGATCGCCACCCCATGGGTGAGGCGTTTGGCCGTGTGGCTCAAGTGCATCGACCTGCCCCGCCCTCCCCGCAACTTGCATTCAGGGCCAATCCCAAAACTCGGCGGGTTGGCTTTGTTCATAGCTTTTGTTGGAGCGCTGTTAGTATATTTAAAGTTTGGCTCTCCTGATTTCCATGTCATTCCATTGAAGTTCTTTTTGGCTATAATCGGTGGAGCGGCAGTTCTTATGGTCGGTGGGTATCTCGATGACCGCTATGACTTATCGCCGAAAATTTTGTGGATTTTCCCCGCGCTGGCGGCACTGGTTGTGGTGTGGGCCGGTATTGGCGTGGGTATTACGTTTATCAGTAACCCGTTTGGCGCGCCGTTTTCACTGGCATTCAAAATTCTTACCATTCCGGCCTCAGCAATTTTCGTTTGGTTTTGGATGGTTGGCATGATGTTCACCACCAAGTTTTTGGACGGCATCGATGGCCTGACCGCGGGAATTTCCTGTATCGCCAGTTTTGCTTTGTTTCTATTGTCGCTCGGACCAACCGTTAACCAACCAATGACGGCGACGCTTAGCATAATGTTTTGTGGTGCACTGCTGGGCTACCTTGTTTACAGTTTTCATCCTGCCACCATATTTTTTGGTGAGGGTGGCAGTACGCTAACGGGTTTTATTCTCGGCGCGCTGTCTATAATATTGGGTGGGAAAATCGCAACCGCGCTGTTGGTTATGGGAATTCCCATTTTGGACGTGGCGTGGGTGATTGCCCAGCGTTTGCTGAGTCGCAAAAGCCCTTTCATTGGCGATCGGCTCCATTTGCATTTTCGTTTGCTAGACCTCGGCTTCTCCCAGCGCCAAACTGTTTTAATTTTGTACGCGATTTCAGCTTTGTTTGGGCTGGCCGCAGTTTATTTGCAGAGCTTTGGTAAGCTTGTAGCGCTGTTAATCCTGTTTACGGTCATGGTAGGCCTTGGTGTTACCGTGGTTTCCATGTACCGCAAAAAGCAAAAGTCCAATTACACCGACACCGAATAGCTTGAAATAATTCAATAAATATGCCATAATCCCTTAGGAAATTTCTCCCACGGGATTATTTTTATACCGCAAGGTATTTCAACTTAGGAGGACATACACAGAAAGATGAGCAGCAAGAGTGCTAGTGCACTGCACAAAGTCAAGGCGGTCCCAACCAAACAAGTCATTGAGTTGGTTCATCCGGGTAAGAAACAAGACCCGGTCGGAGAAAAGGAGTACGCTCTATTAGACGAGATACTCCACGGCAATGCCGAAATGGTCGAAGCATGGGTTGAAGACAGCCCAATTGACCTGACAGTCGTGGACAGGCAAACGAGGAACACTTTTTTGCACTTCGCGGCGCAAGTCGGCAACCCGGATTCAATCCGTCACATCATCAACAAGATGCCCCAGCTGGTGATAGAACGGAATAAGAGGAAGCAAACCCCGGCGCTGCTGGCGGCACAGCGGCAAAACTGGAAAGCTTGCGACGCAATTCGCAAGGTCGAACAGAGAAGTTTTAGCCACATTCGGTTTGACCGGATGAAGGACTCAACCGGACGCAGTATCCAATACTACGTCAAAAAAGCCCGTCGAAAATAACATTTTCACATCTTTCCCAACTAATAGAAGCGTTCTCCCACCAGGAAAGCGCTTTTATTGACTTTTAACGCGCTTTTTGTTAAAATTAGCCAGTATTATTTAACTTTATAGAATGCTCGCAATCATCCAGTCCGGCGGAAAACAGTACATGGTTTCCAAGGGAGACAAAATCCAGGTTGAAAAGTTGTCCGGCGAAAAGGACGCAAAAATCACCTTTGATAAAGTTTTGGCCACTTTTGATGGCACAAAGTACAATCTCGGCAAGCCATTTCTAGATGGCGCCGCTGTGGAAGCTAAAGTGCTAAAACAGGGTCGCGCCAAAAAGGTAGTAATCTTGAAGTACAAAGCCAAAAGCAAGTACCGCCGCACCCAGGGCCACCGCCAAAGCTACACTGAAGTAGAAATTACCAAGATTTAAAGAAATTTAAAGACCCGCGTAACGCGGGTCTTTTTTATTTGCTGATTGCTTTGTCGGTTTTAAAGTGGTTGATCACAAGTTTCAGGTAGTAGCGTCCCCAAATGCCGAGATAAATGCACGCTGACATTATGGCGTTCGTCTTGTGGCGGTAGTGCTTTTCAAAGTAGATCCACATGGCGTTATGGAAGTGGTACAGGGAAAACTTGGAAGCTTTCTTGGAAGACTGGCCCTTAAAGTGGTAGGAATAGGTTTTTGGGTAATACCAGATTTTATAGCCTGCCTGGCGGACCCGAAAACACAAGTCAACGTCCTCGCCATACATAAAGAAGTCTTCGTCAAAACCGCCGACGCGCCGGTAGCATTCGCGGGAAATCATCATGTATGCTCCGACAATACAGTCAACCTGGGTTTCCTCATCGACGTGCTTGTCCAGAACATTGTAAGCGCCAAACTTTTTGGGGAATAAATACTGCAGGCCGCTCAAGCGGTAGAACGCCACTTTGGGGTTTGGTTCGCTGCGCCGTGAGGCCCAGTCGATTTCACCATTGGCTTTAATGAGCTTGCAGGAAGACATGCCGATGTTTGGGTGAGCCTTCATGAAATCAATCATGACCTGGAAGTTGTCTTCGGCCACTTTGGTATCGGGGTTCAGGAGCAGAATATAATCGCCCTTGGCCATGGCCATCCCTTTATTATTTCCTTTGCCAAATCCCTCATTGGCGTTTTCTATTAAAACGGTTTTTTCCGCCAGTTCCGGGCGAGAGAGGTAATGTTCCCGTATCATTTCCACGGTGCCGTCGCGCGAATCATTATCCACGATTATGACTTCGTAGGAATACTGGGTTTTGGATGCATAAACAGCGTCCAGCGTGACAATCATTTCTTCGCGGGAACGGTAGGGAACTATGATAATAGAGAGGTCGATGTGTTTGTCCATGGTTAGGAGAATAATTTAGTCATTTCGCTGGCCGGGATCTTGCGGTTCTTGGCGATAATCTTCCGTTTTCGCCACATGTGGGGGAGTTGGCGAAATAATTCGGGGAGCACCTTGAGCGTCGAAGTTTCAAAAATCAAGGTGTAAATGTTATAGAAGAACTCCCGGATGAAAAACTGGGGGTACAGGTAGGGGGCGTTTTTGAGGAACAGGAATATATGGTTTTTATAATTTAGCCGTCTTACCCGTGGGTTTATTTTACTATGGAACCGGATAAAAGATAAAACTTTCTTATACCCGCCGGGCGAAGACCCCGCGGCGCGGCCGTGGTAGGCAACAGCCTTCGGCACGTATAAGCACTTCCATCCGGCGTTTGTTAACCGCATGCCGAGGTCTACATCTTCCCAATAGGAGTGGAACTCTTCATCAAAATACTCAAACCGGCCGTCTTCACGCTTGAATTTTACGTCTTCCAGAGCTGCTTTGCGGTACATCGGGCCGGCCCCGGAAACCGCGATTACCGTGGTCTGGTTATCGTATTGGCCCTGGTCGATTTCATGCTGGCCCCGGTCACGCCCGCGCCCGGATTTGGTATACACGACCCCCGTGGTATCAATAATATTCAGAGGCTTATTGTTTTCAAAATCATAACGCAGGAGTTTTCCTGTAGCAGCCCCCACTTGAGGGTCGGCAAAAGCCTTCAGCATTTCCTCCACGTAAGTTGGCTCCATAATTAAATCAGGGTTCACCAGTTGGAAGAATTCGGATTCGCTCTGGGCAAAATATTCGTTGTGGCCCCGGGAGAAACCAATGTTATAGCCCGGGTCAATAATTTTTACCTGCGGGAATTTTTCAGCAATTAATTCTTTACCCCCATCATCATTGGCGGCAATCACGGCGACAAACTCGGTGTCTTTATAAGTCTGGTTTAATGCCGCGGTAAATACCGGTTCAATGAATTTGCGGCTGTTATATACGACTTGGATAAGGGTTACTCGGGGCATATGCTCTCATAATAGCCGAAAAAGATGCCGTAAACAAGAATAAAAAGAACCAATCATTACCTTAAATGACACAAATCAGCGTTTCCTCAAAGCCAGACTTTTTTGGTATAATTACCGTATGAAATTACTTGTGACCGGCGCTGCCGGCTTTATTGGCTCTAACTTTGTAAGATACTGGGCGGAAATCCACCCCGAAGACGAAGTCATCATTTTGGACAAACTCACCTACGCGGGAAACCGGGCAAACTTTGAGCCGCTCGCTCCCAACCATTCTTTCATCGAGGGCGACATCGCTGACGAAGATACCGTACGCAAAGCCATGGAAGAGTGTGACACGGTGGTGCACTTCGCCGCCGAAACCCACGTCGATCGTAGTATTACCGACCCATACGTATTTACCCGCACCAACGTGATGGGCACTCACGTGCTTTTGGAAACAGCGCGCCAACTCGGCATCAAGCGCTTCCACCATGTTTCAACCGATGAAGTGTTTGGCGCTTTGGAGCTGGATGAAAAAGACAAGTTCACCGAAGACACCGCGTATGACCCGAGCAGTCCGTATTCCGCCAGCAAAGCGGGAAGCGACCATTTGGTCCGCGCTTACCACCGCACCTACGGCTTGCCGGTTACCATAAGCAATTGCAGTAACAACTACGGCCCGTACCTGCACCCGGAAAAATTTATCTCCCGCTCTATAATTAGGCTGATCAACGGCGACAACATTCGTTTGTACGCCCCTGGCAACCAAATGCGTGATTGGCTGTTTGTGCGCGACCACTGCCGCGCCATTGACGACATTCTTCAAAAAGGGGAGATTGGCCAGACATATTGCGTCGGCGGAATGACCGAAGGGATTACCAATAAAGAGGTGGCGCAAAAAATAATCGCGCTCATGGGATTGCCGGAAGACCGTCTCGAAATGATTACCGACCGTCCCGGCCACGACCAAAAATACGACATTGACTGGACCAAGATAAACCGCGAGCTTGGCTGGCACCCGGAACACGATTTTGAACAAGGACTAAAAGAAACCATTGAATGGTACCAAAATAACCGGCAGTGGTGGGAACAATCCGCCAAGGACAGCGAAGAGTTTTACCAACAAAAGGGCGAAGCCATCATTAAAGAATAAACATGGGCACTGACCAACAGGATTTTATAAAGGAAACTGAACTGAAAGGGCTATTCATTATCGAGCGGCCTACTTTCCCGGATGACCGGGGATTTTTCCGTGAAGCGTTCCGGAAAGCGGATCTTGAAGCCCGCGCCGGCTACTCCATAGATTTTGTGCAGGCCAACCACTCCCGCTCCGTTAAAAACACTTTACGGGGAATCCACGCCGCGCCATGGCACAAGCTCATTAACGTGACCCGCGGAGATGTCCAAGCAGTGCTGGCGGACATGCGTCCGGACTCCGAAGCTTTTGGTCGTCATATCACTCTTACCATCGGCGACTCCAATCGCGTTGCGGTGTTCATTCCCTCCGGCATCGGCAATTCCTTTGCCGTGCTTTCAGACGAAGTTGATTACACTTACCTGACCACCGAGTATTGGGCGCCAGGCAAGGAATTTACCGTTCGCTACAATGACCCTGATTTGAACATTAAGTGGGAAGTTTCCGAACCCGTGGTTTCCGAGCGAGACCAAACTGCCGCCACCCTCCGAGAGACTTTTCCCGATAAATTTAAATAGATGAAACCAATTCCTGACAATGGAGACGGCGTCGTAGTTCTGGGAGCCGCCGGCACGCTGGGGCAGCAGCTTGGTATTGTGTTCCCCAACGCGCTGCTGCTCGACCGCGCCGAGCTCGACGTAACTGATTACGCGGCAGTCCGCGCCAAACTCTCAGCCATTCCGAATTTATCCGCTGTGCTAAACTGCGTCGCCTACAACGACGTTGACGGCGCTGAAACCAACCGCGACCTTGCCATGAAGCTGAACGCGGAAGTTCCCGAGAAACTGGGCGAACTCTGCAAGGAGTTGGACGTAACCCTAGCGCATTACAGCACCGGTTTTGTTTTTGACGGGCAAAATGATTCTTACGATGAAGACGACCAAACCGGCCCCCTTTCCGTGTACGCCGAAAGCAAGGCGGCGGGGGAGCAGGCGGTCATCAACTCCGGGGCCCACTATTATCTGATCCGCACCAATGTGTTGTTCGGTCCGAAAGGGGCGAGCGAGGCCAGCAAACCGGCGTTCGTGGACATCATGATTAACGTCGCGAAAAAAACCAACGTTATAAAAGTAGTGAATGACGAAACCTACAGCATCACCTACGCTCCTGACCTGGCCCGCGCCACCAAAGAGCTGTTAACCGGGGGCAAGGAAACAGGTATTTACCATATTGTTAATTCAGGGTATGCTAGCTGGTATGGTTTGGCTACCGAACTGTTTAAGGAGCTCGGTTACACTATCAGCATCAAGGCTCCGGCGGAGGGCGCTGACACCACTCCCGACGGCCAAAACATCACTTTGCTTCCAGTGCCCGGGACGGAATTCCCACGCCCGGCCAAACGCCCGGCGCGCGTAATTCTTAACAACACAAAGTTGCCCGCGCTTCGCTCCTGGCAGGAAGCCCTCCAAGAATATTTAGCTAACCTTCCCAAATAATGAAAGGCATCATTCTATCCGGCGGGGCCGGTACCCGGCTCTACCCGCTCACTAAAGTCACTTCTAAACAGCTGTTGCCGATTTACGACAAGCCAATGATCTACTACCCGCTGGAAAAGTTAATCCGCGCGGGCGTTAAGGAAATCTTGATCATTGTTGCCCCGGACCATTGCGGGGATTACATGCGCGTGCTCGGTTCCGGACGCGACTTCGGCGCGGGCGTTCGCTTTACTTACGAAATCCAGGACAAGCCGGAAGGGCTTGCCCACGCGTTCATCGTGGCGGAAAACTTCCTTGATGACGGCGATGACGTGACCATGATCCTGGGGGACAACATTTTTGAAGATGATATTACTCCGGCTATCAGCAATTTCAAGTCCGGCGCCACCATATTCGTAAAAAAAGTGCCTAAGGAAGACCTGACGCGTCTCGGCAACGTGGTGCTTGATAAAGACAACAACGTTTTGGATATTATAGAGAAACCCAAAGAGCCAAAATCACCCTACGCGCAACCGGGAATTTACATCTATGACAAGCAGGTAGTCGAAGCCGCCAAATCACTCAAACCGTCAGCGCGCGGCGAACTGGAAATTACTGACTTGAACAACTGGTACCGCGAACGGGGACAGCTCCGCGCCGAACACCTTGAAGGCGCGTGGATTGACGCCGGGACCATTGAAGCTTACTTCCAGGCCAACTCCTGGGCGCGCGACATGGCGCATAAAAATGAATCCACTTTCGGCGGACTCTCGCTTTTTGGCAAATAACTTCGCCATGGACACTTCCTCATCCCGGCCTTTGCCGCCGGAAAAATTTGAAGAAATATATTCGCAGGTTCCGCGCCTGTGCGTCGACCTTGTCATCCGCAAAGACAACGGGATTGTTTTGTCTTTGCGAACTCTGCCCACCTGGACTAACCAATGGCACACTCCAGGCAGCATGGTTCTGTACCGGGAAAAAATTGATGACGCCATCGCTCGCACCGCCCTGCACGAAGTCGGCCTTCAGGTAAAACCGGTAAAGTTTTTGGATTACATGGAATTCTTTAGCGAAGAACAAGAGCGCGGGTTTGGCTACTCGGTTAGCATGGCCTTTCTTTGTGATTATGTATCCGGGGAACTGCGGCCGGATGACAATGCCGCCGAAGTAAGGGTTTTCCAGGAATTGCCGGATAATATTATTGCCGAACAGCGTGAAATGCTGGAAAAGCATTGGAACGAGATTGAAATCGGCAAATAGGGAAACAAAACGGCCAAATAAGCCGTTTTTTAAGTAGAGGCCATGAATAAGCCGTTTTTTAGTGTAAGCAATGATTAAAACCTAGATAATGGGGCTTTTAGGGAGGGACTTGACAAAAAGTCCTTTTTGTGCTAATATGTGAAGTCATCATAAAAGTGACGCCAAATATATGCCTAATATCAATCCCGAAAAACCGACCTTTCCTGACACCACTGCTGAAGTAGCGGCGATGTTGAATATGTCTGAATCTACCATGGAAAGCTCTCAGGTAACCCATCATGAGCCGGGTCCTTCCAACCTGCCTGTTATTGACGCTATTTCTACTCATGTGGCTGATGAACCGCCAAGCGCGGAAGACATGGCCGCGGCCGCGCGCCAGACCCGCCCGGATAATTTTGCCGCTCCCGAACCCATGCCTTCTGGTCATTCTGAAGAAACTGACGAAGAAGCGCCGCACCAGCCCATCGAGTTGGAAAACGAAAAGAACCCGAAAGCCCGTGCGTTCCGGATCGCGAAATCCGTGGTACCGTATGTCGCTGTGTTTTTGGTCGGCTTGTTTATCTATCAATACTTTTTCTCAAGCTTTTCCGTTGCCAACTTTTTGAGCAACTCCTCCAGCAACCAGGTTGCAAGCCAGTCAAAAAACAACCAGCGCATGGCTGACCTGAAGAAGCAGCAGGCGGCCGCTTACGCCACCTGGATCCAGCAGTTCTTTTATGACGTGAGCGACGCTTCCGTTATCGACATGGACAATGACCTTTCCGGCAACGGTTTGACCAACTTTGAAAAGTTCCTGTTTAACCTCAACCCGAAAGCGTATGACACTCTCGGTCTTGGTCAGCCTGACGGCCAGACTATCCTGAATGGGGTAAACCCATGGACCGGCAAAGCTTTGACTGACAACCAGAAAGCTATTGTTGATAATTACCTCGACCGCCAGATTATTTCCGACCGCTTGGCGGCCGGAAGCCTGAAGCTTAGCCAGGGCGGGATCGCCAACGCGTTGACTGCGCCAGGCAGCGGGGGATACCAGAACCCGGGCAACTATTCGTTTGTGGATGGCAGCGGTACTACCGCCAGTGGCCAGGTTGCCGGCGCTTCCACTACTGTTCCGCGTTCAGCCGCCGGCGCCACCGGTAGCGACTCGCTTATGAGTCTGGACATTGACGAAAGCCAGCCGGGACATTTGGACATTCCGGGCTACAAGATTTCGGTTCCAATCATCTTTACTTCGGACACCAAGAACTTCGACGCTGATTTGCACAAGGGCGTAGTCCATTACCCAGGTACGGCTTTGCCAAGCCAAGCTGGAACCGCGTATATCTCCGGACACTCCAGCGGATACGTCTGGGACAAGAACCCATACAAGAACGTATTCCGCGGTTTGGGTAACATCAAAGACGGCACTTCTTTCACCATTACAGTTACCGTCAAAGACGGACGCAAAGCCACCATTCACTATGTGGTTGATGGCCGCAAGGAATACCAAGCTAATGACCAGGCCCAGTTCCTGCAGACCCCTGACCCGCGCGTAGCATTGTCTACCTGCTGGCCGGTGGATACCTCCGCGCGCCGTTTGGTCCTGTTCGGCCGCCAGACCCAGGTTGGCTTCTAAGCCTATCTACCAAGCCTATCTTGGCATTGGGTCGAGCCGCAACTTCAGCTATAATATGGGATTCCTATACTGGTTATGGGAATCCCTTTTCGTTAAGTATATTGATATTTTACGAATTTTGGGCCTATTTAGGCCCTAAATCATAGTATTGACAAATGTGTAGAAAAGTGATATAATATGAGGTCAAATTGAATAAGGGAAATTTTGGGAGTTTCGGGTAGATTTTTACCCATTTCGCTGAGCAAAAGCGCGAAATGGATAGGAATGTGCCCGGCATTCCGCCGCGGCCTGCTCGTTAGTGGGCCGCGAGCGAGAGCTCACGGCACGCAAGATATAAACGCTAACAGCTAAGCGTTTCAGGTTCAGAGCTAAATGCTCTTTGAAAAAGATTGGTCGAAGCTGGGACTAATCACGTGTTGGAGGACACAAAAGATGAACAAAGTTAAAGCCATATTGGCAATCGCAATTATCGTTGCTTCTTTTGTTCCCAGCTTCGCGCAGTCCAAAACGACTTACGCGAGCTTGGAACTTCAGGGTTTCCGTGACGACTCGACCGGCGCACGGCTGGTCATCGCCCAGAAACTCAAAGAGGCTTATGGCGTCGAACTGGTTGACGAGAACGATAGCCGCCGCACGCGGCGCATCGTTGTTACCGGTGAGGCATTCTACGGAAACGCGTACTGGGTGGATGACGCGGAAGCGTTAGCCAAAGTGCGCGTCGCCCAAAACAACATCGCGCGAGCGCGCGTGGACATCGAAAAGAAGCAGCAGATGCAAAACGTGGCAAACCAAGTCGCGTGGAGCGTTCCCAAGCTTCCGAACTGGGTTCGCCGGGTCATTGACTCCGGCGCCCAATACAAGGGCGGCGTTGACCGGGAACGGGACTACCAAGTAATTCGTTACGAGGAAGAGTTCCTGAACAAGTTAGCGCAGCGTTACGAACACGTTCCTATCACTGTATCCATCAAGATAGAGTGGTACGACATGAAGGGTATCGTGGTTTCCGAGCGTATCGGACACCTGAAAGTTCTGTTTTCAAGGAAGTACGAGGATTCCTCGTATGACATGAAGAAGACTTTCGCGGTGGTTGACGACGATGTCCTGAATACATGGGGCGTCGCACGTAACACGATAATTTCTAACCGCGACCGGGACATGCGTTGGCTGTTCCCTTACGCGGTTGATGAAGCTCTTAGCGATAAGGGCGTGGTCATAGGAAAAAATGGACGGTGACCGCCGTCTAATACACAAGAGGTGAAAGATAATGATGAAACACAATATGAAGGCGGTCATCATCGCGACGACCGTATGGCTTATGTTATTTGCTCCGCTGACGCCGATTATCCAGTCGGCGAACGCGCAAACCCGCCGCAGCAACGCGGCGAAAACCCAGAAGTATGTGCCGAGTGCGAAGCCCGGCACTCCCGCTTACTACCGTAACCCGAATGTCCGGGGAGAAATCCTCGACTATATGCGGCGCAACGGTCTGCGAGTGGGGAACCCTTCGGAACTCCAAGTTGGCGGCGACCCTCAGGTTGACCGTTCGCTGGGAGAAGATGTGGCTCCCGCCCAGGACGACGAGCAGGACATCCTTGTGGATGACATCCTGACTGAAACCGGGAAAAGCTACATTGACCTTGAGACCGTTTCGAGAAGCGGCAGGCTTTATGTCTACCGTATCACTCGCGGTTATCGTGATATCCACGGCGAACTTATTACCGTTCGTCGCGTGAAAATTACGAAAACCATCGTGATGACAATCAACTGCGGTAACGCGACGTGGGAAGTCCGCGCCGGTTACACCTTTGATGCGTCGTGCAAGCCGCTCACCCAACCGCGGGTGACGAGCCACGATGAAACGGATAGCAATGGTTACACTATTCGGGTGACTGAGACGGACGATGGCTGTAAGGTCATCACCGACCGTCAGGTCATCACGAAGCCGGTTCCCACCGAGGATTGCAAGTGCATCCCCGGAAATCCGACCGGTGTTTACTTCCGGGTTGGCAGCAACGTGCTGCCGGTGAACGCCCCCTATATGGAGGACGTTAACCAACTCCGCAAAATGCCGACCTTCACGGTCGAGCAGGTTGCCGCCGACATCAAGGCGGGCGTCATAGCCAAGTTCGGGGATGCCAACGGGCAGAACTCGAAAATTGACTGGATGTCGGAAATTCGGAGCAAGCTTCCCGAAATCGTCGGGGAGCAACTGGTGTATTTGCGTGTCGAGGTTGACCCGTGCATTAACGCGCAGGGAACCCACGACGTAACTTTCCAAGCCCTCTTCAAGAACCAAAAGAAGGGCGGACTCTGGAAATGGATAAAGGGGCACTGGTGGGTATTCGTTATCCCCGTCGCTATCTTTATCGGATACGAGGTGTTCAAGGGAGGCAATTTGAAGAAAATCACTCCCGTCCCGCCGCGCATCACGCCTCCCTAATTCATCTTTTAATGGAATTTACTCATCGTTGAAATGGTCAGCAACAGGCAACGTAGATGATGGGTGAACATGAAGAAGCGCTTCGGACCCCGGTCTGTTAGCGCTTCTTTTTTTGTAACAAAACGCCTGCTGACCCGTTTTAATATAGGGTTTCGCCAAATCGCCCGTTCCGGGAAGATTTGGTATAATTAAGGAAGTCCTGTTATTTAAGGGCTGCATTAATTATATAAAAATGAAACTTTCCGTTGTTGTACCCGCGTACAACGAAGAGCTTCGCATCGCGAAAACCCTCACTGATATCGACAGTTTTTTAAAAACTCAAGCTTTCGACTACGAAATTGTCGTAGTGGTCAACGGCACGAGCGACCATACCTATGACGTCGTAAAGCAGCTGGAAAGCTCCACTGTGCAAAAGGCCAAGGCTGTTAACTATAAGGAAGGCGGGAAAGGCCGAAGTGTGAAAAGGGGAATTTTGGAGAATGCTTCCGGCGACATCATTATGTTCATGGACGCTGACAACGCCACGCCAATTTCCGAAATCAGCAAATTTATCCCATTTTTTGACCAGGGTTACGACGTAGTCATCGGGTCGCGGGAACTTGATCCTGACCTGACTAAAGTCAAACAAAGCTTCAAGCGCCAAGTGCTTGGAAAATTGAGCCACTTGTTGATTCGCTTTGTGTTGTTGCCGGGAATTTATGATACTCAGCTGGGTTTTAAAGCGTTCAAGCGCGAGGCCGCGCTGGAGATTTTCAAGCGGGTCACCATTCTCGGGTGGGCGTTCGACATGGAAGTGCTAGCCATCGCACGGACTCATGGCTACAAGATTAAGGAAGTGGGGGTTTCGTGGAACGAGTTTGGCGGGGGGCACGTTCCCATGACCGCTTTCCTCGAGTCGTTTGTGGACCTTTTCCGCATTCGCCTTGGCGTCTGGATGGGCAAATATAAATAAATGTTACCTTCATATTTAAAATTTAGGTTCACCGCCACAGCCCTCATTATTACGGGGCTGGTTTTGGCTTTTGGCGCAACGCCGACTTTGAGTTACGCGGACTCCGCTGTTTCTGCTGCGGGGGAAAACGGGCACTACGTGGTTAAACTAAAATCCACTGACGCCGCCGTACTTTCCCAAGCCGGCGCCACTAATATAGAGAAGAAGTTTGCCTTTTCCAAGCTCAAGGCTTTCCAGAATGTTTATTCATTTGATTCGGGCAAAACATATTCCCAGCTAAGCCAGGAACTGGCTGCCAATTATGACTATTTGGAAATTGACCCGGTGGTGAATTCGCACGACACTGTGGTCACGCCAAACGATCCGGGGTTCACCAACAATGAAATGGACACCAACAATGAGTGGGGCTTGGCCAAAGCTAAGTTTCCCGCGGCATGGAGCAAGACCACCGGAAGCTTTACCAACATCGTTGCTGTAATCGACACGGGTATTGATGAAACCCATTCAGATTTGAGCGGGGTAGCATACCGCGACGGTTACGACTTTATTAGGAATACCGCGATCAGCACGGGGATCAACTCAGATGATAACGGCCACGGCACTTTAGTCTCGGGTGTGATTGCCGCGGTGCCGAACAACGGCAAGGGGATTGCGGGCACCAACTGGCAGATAACCTTGATGCCGGTTAAGGCGTTGGATTCTGGCGGTTCAGGAACTGCTTCAAGTGTTGCCGAAAGCATTGTCTGGGCGGCTGACCACAGCGCCAATATCATCAATATGTCTTTGGGCGGCATTGGCTTTTCGCATGACACCACTTTAGCAAACGCCATTAGCTACGCGTACAACAAAAACGTGGTAATTATCGCGGCAGCTGGGAACGACGCGGCCAGTAATGGCGGCAATTTGGATACCACCCCGGTT
The DNA here is from genome assembly GCA_964416765.1 of uncultured Candidatus Saccharibacteria bacterium. Classification (GTDB taxonomy): domain Bacteria; phylum Patescibacteriota; class Doudnabacteria; order UBA920; family UBA920; genus CAYQEU01. Next base: position 518,288 of record CAYQEU010000001.1, on the reverse strand, counting down.
TTCCCGATTTGTGATGACAACGGCCAAAACATGATTATCGGCGTTACAGCGTCTGACCTGAACGATATTAAACCCGACTTCGCCAATTACGGAAAAGTCTGCGTTGACGTGGCCGCTCCGGGAAAAAAGATTTTGTCTACTATCAACCACGATCCGCTCAGCGGGCGCTACGCTTCCAATGCTTACGCGTTTGCTTCTGGCACTTCACTTGCGGTTCCTTTTGTGACCGGCGAAGCGGCGCTGATTAAGAGCAAGAACCCCTCCGCCAGTAACGCGCAAATCCGCGACGCCATTATTGCGAGCGCTGACAACATTGATGACTTTAACCTCAGCCAGTGCGGTGGCGGTTCCTGCCGGGGACTGCTTGGTGCCGGACGCATCAACGCGGCCAAAGCGCTCGCCACAGACATTTCGCTCGCTGTTCAGATCAACGAAGGCGACGTGGTTCGCGTGGGTAGCTCTGATCCCTACTATTATATTTCTGGGAGTAAGCGACATTTGATTTCACCGTTCGTCAAAGAACAGCGTTTTCCCAATGCGACTATAAAAACCGTTGCCCAATCGGACTTGAATAACTTTCCGGAAGGGGATTACGCGACTCCGCTGGATGGCACTTTGGTCAAACTGGATGCCGACGCGGCTGTGTATTACATGTCGAAGGGTCTGAGACTTCCTGTTACTTATCAGGTATTTTTACTGCGCGGATTTAACTTCGCTGATGTGCATACTTTAAGTTATACTGAAGTTAACTCCTGGCTGCTTGGAAGCTTCCTTGCCCCGCCGGAAGGGACATTGCTTCGCACCGGCAAGAACCCAACCGTTTATTGGGTTGTCGGGGGCGTGTTGCATCCGATTAACTATAATTTTTACGTTAGCCGCGGTTTGCAGGTCTTCCCGGTCGTTTATGTCGCCGACCAGGATATAGCCAGTTTCTCCAAAGGCGACGCATACATTAATTAAGGACCAAACATGAAACAAAAACTTGTTACCTTTGCAGCCCTTCTCATTTTTAGCTTAAGCATTTTTACGCCAGCAGCCGTACACGCCCAGGCGGACGTGGATTCAAACTTTAACCCAAACATCCTCATCTCCGACGCGGCCTTTTCCGATACCCGCACTTTTGGCGGCGCTGACGGTATCCAAAAATTTCTGGTCAGCAAAGGAAGCGTCCTGGCCAATACTTCGCCTGACTTTTTAGTCCAGCTCAAAGAACCGCAGGAAGTCTCAGTCAAACAGACACTGGAAGACCCGGAACCGAACCTGCCGCAAATCCGTACCGCCGCGCAGCTCATTTGGGACGCGTCACAGGCAGCGGGCATTAACCCGCAGGTCATGCTGGTTACTTTGAACAAAGAGCAGAGCCTGATCACTGGTACTTTTTCTGACCCCTCCCGTTTGCAGCGCGCTTTGGACTTTTCCCTCGGCTTCGGCTGTCCGGATAGCAGCGCTTGTGGCGACATCTATCGCGGATTTTACTACCAGCTATTCGGTGGGCTAGATGAATCGGGCAGCCGCTATTTGGGCGCTCCAAAATCGTTGATGCGTTCGTTTACCATCCCCGGAGGACGCGGGCCGTTTTACAACGGCGGCGCTTCCAAGGTGGGCGATACTATAGTGCTCGATAATACTTTGGGCGGCTACAACGGTGTCGCGGCCCAGCAGAACGTTACTTTGGGCAATGCGGCAACCGCGGCCCTCTACCGTTATACTCCACACGTGTTCAACGGTAACTATAATTTCTGGCGGTTCTTCAATTCTTGGTTCCGTTTTGCCAACGGGACTCTGATAAGGGTTAGCGGCGATGGCAACCTCTATGTTATCCAGAATGGCACGCGCCAAGTAGTGCCGAATTTCGTGGCCCAAGCCCGCCATCTTGATCCGAATACGGCGCAGGTGGCTTCATCCACCGAAATACAGACTTATCCTGACGGAGGCACGTACGGTTTGCCGGATAATACTGTAATCAGCGTTAACGGCCAGCTATTCGTATTCGAAAACAACATTCGCCATCCGGTATCCAGTTTTGTCCTGTCCCAGCGCAAATTGAATGCTTCAAGCGCCATTACCGTTAGCGAATCTGATGCCAACATCTTCCCCGCTGGTAACCTGCTGACACCAAGCGAAGGAAGTGTAATTCGTGGACAAAAGAACCCCGCTGTTTACTTGGTAGAGGGCGGTACTTTAAAACTGTTTACTCCGTTAAGCTTCGCGCAGTATAACGCCGCTGCCAAAATGCAGATCGTGCCCGATTCGGAAATCGATACTTACACCAAGAATGGATTGGTAACCCCGCTCAGCGGCAGCTTGATAAAGTCTTCTTCGAGCCAAACCGTGTATCTGCTCCAGGACGGGGTAAAACACGGCCTGACCGCGCAGGTATTCGCCAACCGCGCTCTGTCATTCAAAAATATCATTGTCTTGTCTGACCAGGATGTTGCCGGTTTCCCTGATGGCGGCTTGGCGTTGCCAACCGATAATACCGTGATTAAGAGCCGTACCGACCCGACCGTGTACATTATCCTCGGCGGACAGGTCCGGCCGATGACCTTTACCGCTTTCCAGAACCGCAAGGTCAAACCAGCTAGCATTATCTTATTCTCCCAATCGGAAATTGACGCGTACCCGAAAGGCGCGATTGTTAGCTCCTAGTTAGCCGATGGCTTCAGCCTCCAAAAACATATTCTGGCTTTCTCTTTCCAGGGTAGCAGCCTTAGTGCTGCTGTTTTTGGCGTATGCCCAACTGTTCCGCTACCTCGGGCCGCATTCTTCCGGGCAATACCAATTTGTCCTCTCGTTTGTGACCATTTTTGGTATCATTGTTGATTTTGGAATTCAGCAGTACATCATCAAGAAAATCAGTGAAGAGCCCCATAACGCCAAAAAATACTTTCACAATTTCCTGGCGGTAGAGGTTTTGCTTGTCACTCTCATCTACTGCGCCATGGCGATTGTCGGCAAGCTGGGGAATTACGAGCCAGAAGTCTACCATGCCATTTTGGTTGCCGGGCTGGGAACCGCGTTAAACGGTTTAACTTACCCGTTCCTGGCTGTCATGAACTCGTTCCATGACCTCCGCAAAGTAGCGTTAATTAATTTCCTAAATTCCCTCATCAACGTCGCCGTTATTTTCTGCACTATCTGGTTTGGCCAGGGGATCGTGTTCCTCGCCAGCAATCAGGTGATTTTCGCGGTGGTTGGGCTGGTGTTGTATCGCCGGTTCGTGGTGAAGCACATCCCACAGCCAGATGTTGGCAAAGCGGTAGTATCTTTGGACTGGGGATTGGTGAAGGGGATTTTCAAGGCGGCGCTCCCGTTCGCGCTATTAGTTGGATTCAGTACCGTTTACAACCGGATTGACGTAGTTTTGATCACAAAAATTTTGGGATACACTGCAACCGGATTCTACACGGCGGCGTACAAATTTTTTGACCTCCTAGGTTTTTTCCCATCGGTCGTTTCTTTTTCCCTGTACCCGGTTTTCGCCGGACTCATGGCAAAAAAAGCTTATCCACAAATCCGTTCAACTCTGGAGCAGTATCTTCGTTTCCTCATCGCTTTGGCACTCCCCATGGCTGTCGGTGGGATGCTGTTGGCCAAAGAGATAGTTCTGGTATTGGCCGGAAAAGACTTCTTGCCGGCGGCGCCGACATTGGCCATATTGGTCTGGGCCCCGGCTATCTTGTTTGTTTACATTGTGGTTAATTCTCTCGTAATTTCCCAGCTAACCAAATTCGCGGTAATCATCACTTGCGCGAATGTCATAGTTAACCTGATCGGAAATTTGATTTTGCTTCCCCGTTACGGGATCCAGGGGGCGGCCATTATGACAGTGGTATCAGAAACATTGCAGGGCATATTTTATTTTTACTTTGTGCGAAAAAAGATTACCCGTTACAAGTTTTGGGCTTTTGTTTGGCGCCCGGCCATGGCGGCGGGAGTCATGGGTTTGTTGATCTGGCTGGCTAAACCGGCACTTTCAGTTTTGGCTGATAATCTGTTTTCTCTGGAAACTCTCAAGGGGACAGGCTTGTTACTCGGTTCGCTGGTTGTGCTGGGCGTAGCGGTATATGGCGCGGCCCTGCTCGTATTGGGTTTCTTCCGCGCCGATGACATGACCTTCGTCAAGCAATTTTTGCGGAAAGGGGACGCGTGAAGCAAACCGACAAACACAATAAGGTAATGGTGTTTGGCACCTTCGATATTATTCATGGTGGCCACGAACACATGTTCCATCAGGCCAGAAAGCTGGCCAAAAACCCCCGCCTGATTGTTTCCGTGGCACGTGATGAAAATGTAAAGAAGATTAAGGGTTTTATCCCAAGACACAAAGAAACAGAACGGCTGAAAATGCTGCGCTCGCACCCGTTGGTAGACAAAGCAGTGCTGGGTGCCCGGGGTAACCACGTGCCGCACATTGTCGCGGAGTCACCGCATGTGATCGCGTTAGGTTATGACCAAAAGGCCTACGTAAAAGAGCTCCGCGGATTGTTGGCAAAATCCGGCTTAAAGCCAAAAATAGTTCGGCTAAAGCCCTTCCGTACCGGGGATTTTAAGACCGCTAATATCACGGCGGCGGGCAAGCCAATTAAGCTTGGTATTTTTGACATCGACGGGACTATTTTCCGGTCGAGCCTTGTCTTGGAACTTATGTCCGCTTTGGTGGCTAAAAAAATATTCCCAAAAAAAACTTTATCCGAGATCAGCGGCTACTACGAAGCGTGGCTAAACCGGCAGGGGAGTTATGAGGATTTTATAAACAAGCTGGTGCAGGTTTTTTACCGGAACGTCAAAGGGCGAAAAGTGGACAATGTCAGGTCGGCTATCGGCCAACTGCTCATCGAACAGCGGGGACGGCTGTACCGATACACCAGGCGTTTAATCCGGGAAGCAAAAAAAGACGGCTATTTCCTTTTTGCCGTATCAGGTTCGCCGGTTGATATTGTTCAGCCATTCGCCGATTACCTTGGCTTTCATGGCTCCTGCGGCCGGGAATATGAAGTCAAAAACGGAAAATACACGGGCAAGGTGCTCAATGACCAGGAAATGAACCTAAATAAGGATAAGTTGGTAAAAAAATATTTGAGGGGACATGGCCTGGTTGCGGATTTTAAAAAATCTTTCGCCATCGGCGATACGGAAACGGAAATCCCTTTATTCAATATTGTCGGCCAGCCCATAGCGTTTAACCCGAACCGCCAGCTGGCGGGGTACGCAAAAAAGAAAAACTGGAAGATTATCGTCGAAAGAAAAGACGTGGTATACGAACTTCAAAAGTATTCTTTTAACGATAGTTTATAATTTTTACAGTTTAATTTTACCCTGGTCGTGTACAATAGCGTGATGGAGGGGAAGTGGCTAAATTCGACACGGTTAAAATCATATCGGACGCTTGCTGTCGGGTGCCTAACCGTCCCGGCGACAGGTATCACGCCACGCGCGGTAAAGCGGCTTGCGCGTTCCTGCTCCTGGATATCAATTACCAGATAATTGACCAACGGGCGAAGTACTTGGGCGAATGTACCGTACCCGAAGCGGAGTACGCCGGGCTCATCTTCGCGCTCGATAGCGCGGTGGAATTTTGCCGCAACCAGGTTGAGGTATGGATGGATTCGGAATTGGTAATCCGCCACATGAACGGCGAGTATGGCATAAGGTCGCCGCAGGTAAAGAAATGGTTTGATGAAGTGAAACGCATGGAAGCGCGGTTTATGGCGACAGTGAAATATTACCACCATGACCGGGGCACGTACTGGGCCCGGCAGGCAGACAATCTCGCTAACAGTGAATACAGCAGAATTAACTCAGGATAATATTAATGGAATACCAAGTAGTAAAACGACCGGTTCGGGCTGCCCGGCTGGAATATTCAAGAAAAGGACTGCGGGTCATCGTGCCCACCAACCGGCCTTTTGACGTGGAGCGGTTTATTCGGGAATTCAAGCCATGGATTGAACGCAAACAAAACTATTACGAAAAATTGGACAGCAAATCCAAAGAAATTATATTAGAAAACAGAACTGACCACCATTTGTTAGACTTGGTCAAGGAGTTTGTTTCCGAAGCGGAACAACAACTCAAAGTAAGATCGCAGGAAATTCGGCTGCGCCTTATGAAGCGGCAGTGGGGGAATTGTTCGAATCGCGGCCGGCTAACATTTAACAAAAAACTCCGGCGCCTGCCTGACCATCTGGTCCGCTACATTGTGTACCATGAAGTTTGCCATCTCCGGTCCCTGCGTCATGGCAAGCTCTTCCGTAAAACGATGTTAAAATTTTTCCCTCAGATTAAAGGCCACGAGCAGGAATTAACGGTATTTGCGTACCGTCTGGGATTGGAAGAATAAAAAACCCGCGGACCAAAGCCCGCGGGTTAAAGCTGTTGAATTATTTAGAAGCGGTAATGTTTACCATCACCTGCTTGCCAGATGCGTCAAACAGTACCAAGTCTTTGGCGGCGTTGAATTTGCTGTCGCCATCATCGTTGCGCAGTTCAATGACATAGGTGGTATTGGCCTTCAAATTGGTTTTTACCACCAGATCCTGGCTGGTACCCGCCTTAATTAGCGGGCTGACTGAAACCAATGACCCCGGTTCGCCTTTTGAGTTGGCGGAATATACAGCGATGTAACCCGGTTTTACGAGGTTAACTAAATCCACGATGAGTTGGTTTCCGGCTTTTTGAGGTCCAACATTCATGATGTTTTTGCCGTGGAGCTGGGAAGTATCGCCGGCAGCGGGAGTCTTGGTTCCCGGCTTATTGGAGTTAGTATTATCCGAATGGATTTGCTGGTTAGTTGGGGTAGTGCTAACTAAGCCTAGATCCGGCTCGGTGTTAAGGGTATAGACATAAATGCCTACCCCGGCCACGGCGGCTACGCCTGCGGCAATGAGCAAATTTTTGTGCTCAAGTAAGGTAAATTGTTTTTGTTTCTTCATGCGACTTATTTAATTATGCCTTAATTATATCACATTTTTGGTTGGATCAAGGGATTTTTGGTATAATTAGGGCACTTTACCATCAAGTTATGCACATAGGGATTGAAGCTGAACGGGCCAACCATGAGTCCAAAACCGGGGTTGAGCACTACGCCCAGCAGCTAATACTTCATTTGGCCCAGATCCCATCTGGAGACCAGTATACTCTCTACTTAAGGACCACGCCGCAAGCGTGGTTTGCTAAACTGCCGGGTAATTTTTTGTTGCGGGTAATTCCATTCCCGAAAATGTGGACCCAAATCCGGCTGAGTCTCGAAATGCTTTTTAACAAACCCGAACTGTTGTTTATCCCGGCCTCCGCTCTGCCCCTGATCCATCCGAAAAAGTCGGTGGTCACCATACACGACACTGCATGGGTAAACTACCCCGAAGCTTTCACAGGATTTATGAGAAAGTATTTGCATTGGTCAACGTCGTTTGCCATAAAGAACGCAAGCAAAGTGATTGCCGTGTCCGAAGCCACGCGACAGGATCTAATAAAGTATTACCAAGTTGACCCGGCCAAAGTAGTAGTCGTACAGCATGGCTATGAAGTACCGGATATGGGCAACGGGCAGCTGTCGCCCGAAGTAGCAGAAAGGCTGCCGGAAAAATATATTCTGTTTTTGTCCACCATCCAGCCGCGCAAAAATGTGGTTGGTCTCATTGAAGCATTTGCCGAACTGAAACGTGAGCATCCGGAACTCCCGCATAAATTGGTTATCGTGGGAAAACCCGGCTGGAAGTACGAAGCCAGCCTGCAGGCGGTGGAAACGCATATTGATAAAGTGGTTTACCTAGGCCACGTAGCCGACAATGACCGATGGCCAATCTACCAGAAAGCGGACATGTTTATTCACCCAAGCTTCTACGAAGGTTTTGGCATGTGGCTGCTGGAGGCGTTTGCCTGCGGGGTGCCTGCCGCTGTGTCTAACATCTCTTCACTGCCCGAAGTGGGCGGGGACGCGGCTCTTTACTTTGACCCGCACAGCAAAGAAGAAATTAAAGCGGCGATCCTGAAGATTTTGACCAATCCGGACCTGGCCCAAGATTTGGTCCAGAAAGGCAAGCAACGCCTCGGCATGTTTAGCTGGAACAAGTGCGCCCAGGAAACGTTAAATGTATTTAGGAGCGCATGAACAAACCAATAAGATATTTTTTTCTACTAATAGTTGTTTTCGAGGCGGTCACCGCTTACCTGGTAAGCGTGGGAGTCTGGCCGCAAACCGCCGCGTGGTATTCCGCAGGGGCGGCGGCTTTGTTTGTGCTCATTGCGCCGCCGTTTGAAGCCTTACAGCTGGTAGTCTTTTCTATCCCGTTCTATCTCGCTTTACCTAACCGCTTTTCTGATTCCCTGGCCGCTTGGCGCCTTATGCTCGCGTGGCTTTTTGCGGTTTGGTTTATTAGAGAAGCGTATTCACAATACCGGAACGGCGGTTCGCTGAAGTCACTGTACCGGGAGGTTCGCGGCAATCTATTTTCCTGGGATAAATACATCATATTATTTGGCGTTCTGAGCGCCGCTTCGGTTATGCTGGCGCGGTTCAAAGGCCAATCCCTAAAGCAGATTGCTTTTCTTGTAAATATTTACCTGCTTTACCTGGTAGCAATAAATGTCGTGAAATCAAAAGACCAGGTCTATCGCTTGGTAAAAGCTGTTGCCGCTTCGCTCGGCATTATTGTTCTACTGGGATACGTGCAGTTTGGCGCCACGTTATTTTCTAACCAATATTACTTTTGGCAGTACTGGGCGATTTTAATTTCCAAGGCCTATTATGGCCTCAGTCTCGCCAACGTGCTGGCCTACTCGAACTCCTGGTTTTCCTATACCGGCGGGAATCCGTCTTTGCGCATGTTCAGCATCATGCCCGATTCTCACTCGTTCGGCGTGGTGTGCGCGTTGCTGCTGACCTTCTTGGCCGCCCTTTTGGCAGGCGCTTCGCGACGGCGCAAAATTTTATTGTGGCTGGGCATCGCTCTTTCCGCCTGGGCCCTGATTCTTTCAGGAACCAGGGGAGTATGGGTTGGCTTAGCCGCGCCTGCCTTGATGGCGGCTTACATGTACTGGAGCAATATGGCGCGTTCCCACGCTAAAAGATTTTTAGCTATTACGGCGTTGGTTATTTTGTTTTTCGCCGCTTCGCCGCTCCTGGTAAAAGGTCTCAGCTTCATCCGATCCGGCCTTGGCGGGGAAGAGTTCCTGGAACGGGTTAGCAGTATTTATGATTTGGAAGAGGACTCCAACGCGGGCCGGCTCGTAATCTGGAAAAACAGCGCCATGTTTGCGTTGCGCCACCCTCTGGGAGTGGGATATGGAAACTTTATCGTTTCGCTCGTGCCTGATATTTCCCAATCCGATACCTTTGATTCCATTTCCGGGGAAAGGAATTTGCGCTACAACCTGCCGCAAAAATTCGTGACCGCCCACAGCCTGTACTTGAATATATTAGTGGAATTGGGCGTGGTCGGGTTTGTTCTCTTTATTTTGATTTGGCTCAGTTACGCCCGCCAGGCGTGGAATTTTCTGAAGCAGGGGGGGAGCCAAAATAATGTGTATGTTGCGGTTGCCGCGGGTGCCAGTTTCGTCCTGCTGTGGATTTTGGCTTACGGCGTATTCGACCTAACCTTGTTTAATGACAAGATTTTGATGTACAGCTTCCTGACCCTGGCAGTTGCGGGGATAGTTTTCCGCAACTACGAGGCTTGGCAGGGGCCGAGCCAGCCATAATTGTGCTATGATTTACCCATATGATAGACAACAAAGATTTTAGTATTCCAAGCGAGCCGGTCCCGTCATCAACTGGTACCCGAAAGTTGATCGGGGCGGCTTTAGTTATTATCGCCCTCATTGCCAGCTTCCGCCTGGGTTACGTGAGCGGTAACAAAGGTTTCGTGTTTGACCCGAAGTCGTTTAAGGTCATTAACCAGAATGACGCGCCCGCCACGGTAGACTACAACCTGCTCTGGGACGCGCTGGGGCTAGTGAATAAGAATTATATTGATAAAGGTTCCATCAACCAGCAGAATGTTTTGTATGGCGCCATCAAGGGAGCCGTATCCGCGGCCGGTGACCAGTACACAACCTACTTCACTCCAAAAGAGTTGGCGGATTTCAACACCCAGCTGGGCGGCAGTTTTGAAGGGATTGGCGCTGAAGTCGGCAAAGTAGATGGCAATATTGTGTTAACCCCTTTGGACGACAGCCCGGCGGCCAAGGCTGGAGTTCGCGCCAAAGACATCATTGTAAAGATTAACGGGGAGTCCACCGCTGACATGAGCGTTGATGACGCGGTCGCCAAGATCCGCGGGCAAAAAGGCACCACTGTAACCCTCACACTATTCCGCGAGGGCCAGTCCGGCACTTTTGACCTTGGCATCAAACGTGACACCATTACTTTAAAGAGCGTAAAACTTACTTACAAACAGGTTGGCGACAACAAGATCGCGGTCATCACCCTGACCCAGTTCGGCTCGGACACTACCGGCGCGTTCGGCCAGGCGGTTAATGATTTGATCGCGGCCGGGGCCAAAGGAGTAGTTATTGATGAAAGGAATAATCCAGGTGGTTACCTTGACGCCGCGGTTGACCTGGCTTCTTACTGGCTGCCCAAAGGCCAGCTGGTAGTTACCGAAGCGCGCAGCACGAGCGATAACCAACCATACAACTCACTCGGCTATGACCGGTTGAAGGGACTTAAAACTGTTTTTCTTCTGAACGGCGGGTCTGCTTCGGCCGCGGAAATTCTCGCGGGCGCGCTGCACGACCATGGCGCGGCCGAGTTGGTAGGGGAGAAGAGTTTTGGGAAAGGCAGTGTCCAGCAATTGTTTAACCTGCCGGACAACAAGGGCGCGGTCAAGATTACCGTGGCCAAGTGGATTACCCCCAACGGCAAGAACCTGAATAAGGACGGCCTCAATCCGGACGTGGAGGTGAAGTTAACTGATGATGACATCAAAAACAACCGCGACCCGCAAATGGACCGGGCATTACAGGAAGTCACCAAATAGGCTTAGGAAAAGCAATATATTTAAAACCCCCTGAAATATGGGGGTTTTTATATTGACATTTTTGTTAATTTGTGCTATAATTAATGGTTACCTTCGTATCTGCGTCGGTAACTATTTTAAACAAAGACAAATCCACAAAAAGCCGAATCATTAAACCGGCTGGGGCGAATACGCACCAGACGGCTTGAGGCGGCAATAAAGGAGATACAATGACAGAACAATCCTCACAGTTAAGGTTGTCGGATATTTTTGACAAGCAAAAAACTTACCCCTTCATTCTGGCGGCGTGCCAAATTACCAAGAGCACCGAAGATCTGCTTGAAGTCACCTTCGAGGAGAATCCGGAAGTTTTCTACAACGGACCAACGCGGGATATCATCTCCAATCCAAATGGGGAGTTCGCGAAAAAAGGGTACTGGCGCTGGGCCGCTGGCGGTACGATGAATATCTACCGGCAGGGGGACACTCGCTTATTGCCCCTTTTTCACAAGGACTCTGCGGCGCCAACCTATGGCAACCATGTGGCGATTTCATCCGGTTTAGCGGATGACTACGCGCAATGGTTTAACATGCCCCACCTCATGTACCGGGAAGGACTTGAGGAGATGGCGGTGATGGTCGACGGCAAAGTTGTCCGCTTCAATGCGGGGCCTCGGTTCGAGGACCTGTTTTGGAACATCAACAACTATCAAAAGCTGCGCCTGGTCCACCAAGGCGTCAACGTCCATGGTTCGTGCGACGGATATATCCACCGCGCGAAGATGCCAGGTGAAAAGACCCTCAGAATTGTCTGCCAGCTCATTGGCGGGGGTACTCGGGTAGTCGAACACCGGGGTCTCATCAACATTGATGAGAAAACCCGGGGCATTGACCTCCTGCGAGTCCAGGAAATCGAAATTCCCGAAGGGGAGGTGCGGTTTATGGACTGCGAGTCCAGCCCGCGCGGTTTTCTGGACCGGGACGTGTTTGTGTACCACGCTGACTCACTCAGGAAGGCGAACCAGTATTCGCACCTGGCGAGTCCCGCAGAAGTGCATAAGACAGGTCTGTTGCGAGAGCCGGCGGGGGAAAGTGAAATTTTCCCCACGGTGCCGGTGTTGCAGACATGCCTGGAAGCGTTTTGCAAGTCTTAGGAATTGTTCAGACCGAAAAGCCAATTCGCTCTTGTGAATTGGCTTTTCTCTTTGATTAAACCCCTAATTTTCGCTAAAATACTACTATTATGACCGCACAAGAACTCCGTACAAAATGGCTAGAATTTTTTAAGTCCAAGAGCCACGCGATTATCCCTTCCGCCTCGCTCGTGCCCGAGAATGACCCTTCGGTATTGTTTACCATGGCCGGCATGTTCCCGCTCGTACCTTACCTGATGGGTCAGGACCACCCGGGAGGCAAGCGCGTGGCTAACGTACAGAAGTGCATCCGCACGATCGACATCGACGAAGTGGGCGACAATACCCACCTGACTTTTTTTGAAATGATGGGGAACTGGAGTTTTGGGGATTACTTCAAGAAAGAAGCGATCGAATGGAGTTTTGAATTTTTGACTAACAAAGAATATCTGGGCATTCCGTTGGAACGTCTTGCTGTTTCCGTTTTCGCCGGCGACAACGACGCGCCATATGACGAAGAGAGCTATGGGCACTGGAAGCGTTTAGGCGTGCCGGAAAGCCGCATCGCCAAGCTCCCCAAAGAAAACAACTGGTGGATCGCCGGCAGTACCGGACCCTGCGGCCCGGACACGGAAATGTTCTATTGGATTGATGACGGCACGCCAGCCCCGGAAAACTTCCAGGAAACCAACGAAGACCCGCGCTGGGTCGAAATTTGGAATGACGTGTTCATGCAGTTCGAAAAGAAAGAAGATGGTACTTTGGTTCCGCTGGCCCAGCAGAACGTTGACACGGGAATGGGACTGGACCGGACTTTGGCGGTGCTTAACGGACAGCGTTCGGTTTATGACACTGAGTTGTTCAAAAAGATGTTTGACGTGCTGGCGGTTGACCAAAGCATCATGACCAACGATGAAGTCCGCAAGGCCCGTATTATTGTGGACCATGTCCGCGCTTCTGTTTTCATTGCCAGCGATGGCGTTGAACCGACCAACAAGGAACGCGGGTATATTTTGCGCCGGTTGCTTCGCCGCAGCATGGTGTACGCCAAACTTTTGAATTTGAAAGACCAATGGCTGGAAAACCTGATTGAAGTGGTTGTAGCGGAATATGAAGTGGCGTATCCCGAACTGCGCGAGCGTGTGGGTAAAATTACGGAGGTTATGGTTGCCGAACAAGCCAAATTTGGACGCACCTTGGAAAAGGGCTTGAAGGAGTTTGAAAAGCTGTTCGCGGCGCAGGAAAAAGTTTCCGGCACCGACGCGTTCAATTTGTACCAAACTTTTGGTTTTCCTGTTGAGCTTACCAAAGAATTAGCTGAAGCCGCCGGTCAAACCATAGGCCAGGACGAATTTGAACAGGAATTCAAAAAACACCAGGATTTGTCCCGCACGGCCAGTGCCGGTGAATTTAAGGGTGGCCTTGCTAATACCTCACCCGAAGTGGTCCGCTACCACACCACAACCCATTTATTGCACCAGGCTTTGCGAACCGTATTGGGCAACGATGTTTGGCAAAAAGGAAGCAATATCACCGCTGACCGCACCCGGTTTGATTTCACTTATCCGAACAAGTTAACTGATGAACAAAAGAAACAAATCGAAGATTTGGTGAATGATGGGATTAAACGTGATGCTGTGGTGACCCAGGAAATGATGCCGCTGTCCCGCGCCCGCGAACTCGGCGCGATTGGCCTGTTCGGCGAAAAATACGCTGATACCGTTTCCGTTTACACCATTACTGACCCTAAAACGGGCGAAGTAATTTCCCGCGAGTTTTGCGGCGGACCCCACGTGGAGCACACCGCCATTATTAACGGCCACTTCGTAATTAAAAAAGAGGAAGCTGTGTCCGCCGGCGTGCGAAGAATTAAAGGTATTTTGCAATAACATGAAATTAGATATCCAAAACTCCCCCTCGGCACGCCCGATGTCCGAAGTGACGTTGCCCCAGGACGTAGAATTCTTGTCATACAATCCTGACTTTGGAGCTATCACCCAATTGGCGGAAAAGTATTCTAACTACAAAAACATTCTGGTGATCGGCCACGGCGGCAGTATCACCAGCTTTATGGGAATTTATTCGGCCCTGCATAGCCAAGCCACGAAACGCGCATATTTCCTGTCAACTGTTGATCCTGACTACATCACGGAACTGAAGAATGAACTCAAGCCAAACGATACCCTGGTTATTGCCATCAGCAAGTCGGGTGAAACGGTAACGCAAATTGAAGCGCTGTCGGAGTTTTTGGATTATCCTTTGCTGTTTATCACCGGTCCAAATTCAACCCTGGCGCGAATTGCCCAGGCGCGGGGCGGGGAAGTGGTAGAACACCCGCCAATTGGCGGCCGCTACACGGGATTTACCGAAATTGCTTTGTTGCCGGCGGCGCTGTGCGGCTTTGACGTGAAAGCAATCTTTGAAGCGGGCCGTGCTTTCCACGAACAATTTTCCAATGACAATGAAGCTTGGCGGGCGGCTTCCATTCTTGCCCAGCTCGAACAGCAGGATTACCTGGAAGTGTTCATGCCGTTTTATTCTCATGACTTATTCGGAATTAGCAATTTGATTGTACAACTGTGCCACGAAAGTTTTGGCAAAGACGGTAAAGGGCAAACATATTTCGCGCACGAGTCCCCGGAGTCTCAGCACCATACCAACCAACGGTTCCTGGGCGGGCGCAAAAACGTGGCCGGCTTTTTTACCAGCGTCAGGAATTTTCGCCATAGCCTGACCACCGCTATTCCGCAAAACCTGGAAGGTGTCGGGTTGAAAGACGGCACGCTCCATGACCTTTCCGGAATTCCTTTGCAGGAATCAATGCGCTACGAAATGGAAGCAACCAAGCAGGACGCGGTAGGGTTGAATATCCCGGTACTTCACTACGAGATGGATCAGATTGATGAAAAACATATTGGTGAATATCTCGCTTTTTGGCAAATGTACGCCGTGTATGCCTCGGTTATCAGGGGAGTGAACCCATTTGACCAGCCCGCGGTCGAAAACAGCAAAAAAATCAGTTTCCAGAAGCGGCTGGATTACCAAAAATAGCCGTTTGCGCCCCTGGGCCAAAGTCCTTACAATTAGGGTATAAACACTCCCATGGCTGCCACTTTATACCTTAATTTAGAGGACGATATCGCAAAAATCGTCACCAAGCTCAAACGCGAGAAAGCGTCTGATGTCGTTTTGGTTATGCCGAAGGGTAGCTTCATATTTTCTGACCGGATTAACTTAAAACTGCTGAAAAAGAAAATTGACCTTTTGGGCAAAAGTGTTTCCATCCTAACCATGGATGAGCATGGCCAGGCCTATGCCACTGAAGCAGGATTCACGCTTCGCCAAATGCCTCGCCAGCGTGCCGGCGGCACCTTTGCGGATATTCGTCCCGCGCGCCGCATCCCTAAAGCCGCAAAAATTTCCGCCGAGTCTTTAGCTGCTCCTGCCGCCAGCGCGGTAGCCGCGTCCAAACCCCGACGAGCCGTTTCCGCGGCCAGCGCGGCCACTACTGCCCCGACCGCGGTCAAAAAAGTAAAAAAAGTTCTGCGACCAAAGCCACGCGTTACCGTAGCGCCAACATCGCCGTCGCTTTCCAGCCGCGGCCCTGATAACGTATTTAGCTCTCCTTCTCAGGCGCCGGTTGCTAAGGTTCGCCGCTCACGCCGTGCTACCGCCTGGATAGTCGCCATTGTTGGGCTGGCTTTAATCGTACTTTCAATTTTAGTCCTGTTTATTCTTCCCACCGCGGACATCACGGTTTACGGGAAGTCCCAGACCATCGCGCGGGACGTAGACGTAAATTTTGACACTAAAGTACAGCAAGCCGACGCAACTGCATTGACCATGCCCGCCACGCCATTTGATGAAACGCCTCAAGCCACGGTTTCCATGCAAACCACCGGGCAAAAAGAAATTGGCAGCAAATCCGAAGGACAGGTCGCCATCTATAATCTAACCGGACAGGCTATCAGCCTGAAAGCGGCCACCACCATCCTGAGCATCGGCAGTAAAAACTATTTGTTTACCGAAGACCAAAACAATATTAAGCCGGCCAGTGGCGCCAGCGATGACAAGAACGCGACCATCGCTCATGTTGTAGCCGCGGGCGGGGGAGAATCATACAACGCTCCCGCTTCCACGCGCATGGAAATTTCCAACCAGGTCTTTGGCGCGCAGCCACAGCGACTGTTTGCGAAAACTTCCACCCAGATAATTGGAGGTAACTCGCGCTTTGTATCAGTGGTATCGGACGACGACCTGAAGTCGGCCCAAAGCCAGCTCAAAGATAAGCTGCTCCAAACAGTCAAAGACAAGTTAAAACAACAAAACCTAATTTTGCTGGATGACGCCTCAAGCCTGACCGTAAACGATTTTGTCCCGGACAAAACCAGCGGCACGGAAAGCCCCACCGTCACTGTTTCGGGCAGTCTGCGCATAACCGGTTTGGCGTTTAACGAAGACGACCTGAAAAATATTATCCGGCAACGGATATCAAACTCCTTGGCGACGGGCCGGCAGCTGCAGGGCGCGGACCAGGATAAAATTACCTACAAGGTAAAGAATTATGACCTGAACGCGGGTACTATGTCCCTCTCGCTACACTATGAATCCCAGGCTAAAATCTCCTTGGAAGCAAACTCCCTTTCGACCAAAATACTCGGAAAAACCAGGCAGCAAGTGAGTGAAATCCTGCTTTCCAATGATGCTATTGACCGGGTCGAAATAAGCCTTCATCCGAGCTGGCAACAAAATACCCCCTTATTTAAGCGCAAAATTCATATAAAAATACAAGAATAGCCACTTTTGGGGCCAAATCTTGACATTTTCGGCTATTCTAGTTAAAATTAATCGAAATTTGTAAGAATCATTTACTGTACTCAAGCATTTTGGGAGATAGCGATAACAAAGAACAGACAATAGAATTAGAAGGCAAAGTTCTGGAAAATTTGCCTAATGCTGTTTTTCGCGTCGAGTTGGAGAGTGGGCAGGTCGTCCTCGGGCACCTCGCCGGTAAAATGAGAATCCACAAGATCAGGGTTTTGCCCGGTGACAAGGTTCTCATCCAGCTAACACCATATGATTTAAACAAGGGCCGGATAGTTAGAAGGCTCCGGTAAGTAAATTTTTTACAGGGCAGCGATAATTAATAGTCAGGCTGCCGAAAGAGAGCATTTACTCTTTCTTAATTTCTGCTCCGCTACTGATAGCGAGCTCTAAGGATTCTAAACAATGAAAGTACGTGCAAGCGTAAAACCTATGTGTAAGGATTGTAAAGTGGTCAAGAGATTTGGCCGTGTTTTTGTTATCTGCAAAAACCCTAAGCACAAGCAAAGACAAGGTTAATTAATTATTTATTAAGATATGGCTAGAATTGCCGGTGTAACTATACCGAACGAAAAAAGAATAGAAGCAAGCCTTCGCTACATCTACGGGATCGGCTTAACCACTTCCAAGAGAATTTTGGAAGCGACCAAGATTGACCCGGAAAAGCGCACCAAGGACTTGGGAGAAGACGAATTAAACCGCCTTCGTGAATTTATTGAAAAAGAACTGAAGACTGAAGGCCAGTTGCGCCAGCAGGTTTTGGTAAACATTAAGCGACTCAAGGAAATCAGCGCCTACCGCGGCATCCGCCACATCCGTGGCCTTCCTGTCCACGGCCAGCGTACCAAGACCAACTCCCGCACCCGCCACGGCAACGTCCGCCGTACAGCAGGTTCCGGCCGTAAGAAGTCAGCAGAAAAGACCTAAACCATATGTTATCACTACAAGATTCTACAACTGAAGAAAAGAAGGGTACTGACGCTCCAGAGGAAACTCCGGAAAGCGTTTTGGCTGGTTCTTCGACCGCAACTGCTACGGCTCCAAAAATCCGCGGCCGCAAGAAAAAGAACAAGACCAAAGTACCGAAGGGTAAGGTTTTTATCAACTCCACTTACAACAACACTATTGTTACTGTTACCGACCCGTCTGGTAATGTGGTAGTTTGGGGCAGCGCCGGTAAGGCCGGTTTTAAAGGCTCCAAGAAGTCTACCCCTTACGCTGGCGGCAAGACCATGGAAGATGCCTTAGCTCGCTTAAAAGAACGCGGCATGACTGAAGTGGATGTATATATCAAAGGAATTGGCTCCGGACGTGAATCAGCCGTACGTGCTTTGCAGGGTTCCGGCTTGACCGTATTGTCCATTAAGGACCGCACTCCCATCCCGCATGGCGGAGTTCGCCAAAAGAAAGTAAGACGCGTATAACCATATGAGATACACAGGACCAAAAGTTAAAAAAGCCCGACGTTTAGGGTTTGCCTTTACCACCAAAGACGCCAAGATTCTCCAGAAGCGCGCTTACGCCCCAGGCCAGCATGGCCAGGGCCGCCGCGGCCGTTTGTCTGAATACGGCATTCAGTTGCAGGAAAAGCAGAAAGCCAAGATCAACTACGGCGTTATGGAAAAGCAGTTCTTGCGTTACTTCCAAACCGCTCTGAAACAGCCTGGCATTACCGGTGATAACCTTCTCCGCGTGCTCGAATCCCGCCTCGATAACATTGTATTCCGCTTGGGCTTCGCTGAGACCCGCGCCCAGGCCCGCCAGCTGGTAAACCACGGTTTCTTTGAAGTAAACGGCAAGAAAGTAGATATTGCATCTTACCTGACCAAGCCTGGCGATACCGTTAAAGTCCGCGAGAACAAAGTTAAGAGCAAGTACATGCAGACCCAGAAAGAAAAGATGAAAGCGGCTAGCGTCCAAGAATGGCTGCAGCTCAATGCCCAGGACATGTCCGGCAAAGTTTTGTCCGCCCCGACACCGGAGCAGATCCAAAACCTCATCAATACCCAGCTTATTGTTGAACACTACAGTAGAATTTAATATATTCATAACTAACGCAAATTAGGTTGCAACTACAAGAATATTGGACGTTTGAGCAAACCAAGCTAATTTGCAAAAAGGAAAACTATGGAACCCATCTTATTACCTAATCAAGTTGCCGTCGAAGACCTCGGCGATAACCGCTACCAAGCCACTTTGGAGCCCCTTCACCCGGGCTACGGTGTTACTATTGGTAACACTTTGCGCCGCGTGTTGCTGTCTTCCATGCCGGGAGCTGCCGTTACCGCGGTAAAGATTAAGTTTGTGGACCATGAATTTTCCACTATCCCTAACGTCAAGGAAGACGTTATCCAGATTATCCTGAACCTGAAGCACCTGCGCCTGCGCAGCTATTCC
Source organism: uncultured Candidatus Saccharibacteria bacterium (assembly GCA_964416765.1). Lineage (GTDB taxonomy): Bacteria > Patescibacteriota > Doudnabacteria > UBA920 > UBA920 > CAYQEU01. Next base: position 498,973 of record CAYQEU010000001.1, on the reverse strand, counting down.
TCTGAACCGGTTCGTTTGTCCCTCAAGGTCAAAGGCGAAGCTATCGTGACCGCTGGTGACATCAAGACCACCGACCAGGTGGAAATCATGAACAAGGATTTGCACATCTGCACCCTGGATAACAAGAACTCTGACCTCGACATGGAACTGATTGTTGAACAGGGCCGCGGCTATGTGCCGGTTGAAGCCCGCGAAAACCAGGCCAATGAAGTTGGTTTGCTCGCGATCGACGCAATTTTTACTCCGGTTATTTCCGTATTCTTTGATGTATCCAACACCCGTGTCGGACAATTGACCAACTTCGATAAGCTGGTAATTAACATGGAAACTGACGGAACAATTACCGGTGCTGAAGCGATTGACATTGCATCCCGCATCCTGGTGGACCACTTCCAGACCATGTTCAAAGTTGAAGGTGAAACCCGCCACATCTCCGCTCCACAGCCTTCTGACGAACCGGAAATGGAAGCTGACGCTGAACAGCCGGAAATGATGGGGGAAGCCAGCGAAGCCGCTCCAGCGCAAGAAGGGGCCAGCCTCGATACCCTGACCTTGTCCAACCGCGCGCGCAACGCCCTGAGCCGCAACGGAATTTCTACCGTGCCGGCTTTGGAAGCGCTTTCCAATGAAGAAATTAATAATATCCCAGGCCTTGGCGAAAAGACTATCGCTGAAATTTTGGAAGCTTTGGGACGCAACGCCTAACTAACCATATGAGACACCACAAGAAGCAAAAATTTGGAAAGGGGACTGACCACCGCAGAAAACTGCTGCGCACTTTGGCTAGCTCCGCCATCCTGTACGAACGAATTGAAACTACCTATGCCAACGCCCGCGCCGTAAAGCCTTACGTTGAAAAGCTTATTACCAAAGCCAAGACCGACAGCCTGCACAACCGCCGCCAGCTTATGGCCGGATTGACCCGCAACGCCGCTACCAAGGCTATGGAAGTACTGGGGCCAAAGTATGTTTCCCGCAAGGGCGGCTACACCCGTTTGACTAAATTAACCAACCCGGCTTCCGGCGTGTCCAAAGCTATTTTGGAGTTTGTAGAATAATTATATGAAGTCACAGAAGATTACCTTACCGAAAACCATCAACCGCGTCTGGTACGAAATTGACGCTTCCAGCCAGTCCATGGGACGTGTTGCCACCCGCATTGCCACTTTGCTTCGCGGCAAGCACAAGCGCGACTTTACCCCGCACATGGACATGGGTGACTTCGTTGTTGCCACCAACGTGGACAACATGAAGTTTACAGGCCGCAAAGTTGAACAGAAGAAATACTACCGCCACACCGGCTATCCTGGTGGCCTTCGCACCAAAACCTTGAAAGAGGAAATTGTGAAGAATCCGGACCAGGTCTTGCGCCGCGCGGTATTTTCCATGCTTGATGATGTTAAGTTCCGCAAAGCCATGATTAGTCGACTGCGCTTTGTTAATGGTGCTAAGCACGATTATAAGATTGATAAGAAAGCATAACTATGGCTACTAAAGATACTGAAAAAAAGACTCCGGCAAAGGCCCCTGCAAAGGCAAAGGCTCCCGCAGCAGAAAAGAAGCCTCGCGCTCCTCGTAAAGCTGCTGAAGCGAAGGCTGAAGCGCCGGCCGCACCTTCCATGAAAGATGCCGCTGCAGCTATTTCCGCTGGCATGAAGTCCGGCAATGACGCTGAAGCTGTGGTTGCCGTAAAGCCAACCCTGGCCAAAGACCGCTACCAGTTTGCCACCGGCCGCCGCAAGACCGCTATTGCCAATGTCCGCATCTTCTCCGGCAAGGGCGACAATACTGTTAACAAGAAGCCTTTTAAGTCCTACTTCGCCAACCCGATTTACCAGGAACAGGCTATGAAGCCTTTGGAAGTTACCGGTCTTGCCGGCGATTTCTACTTCGTTTCCAGCGTACACGGCGGGGGAATGAACGCCCAATCCCAGGCAGTCCGCCACGGGATTGCCCAGGCTTTGGCTGATCTGGACAATGATGTCCGCAAAGTCTTGAAGAAGAACCAGTTCCTGACCCGCGATGACCGCAAAAAGGAACGAAAGAAGCCAGGTCTTCGTGGTGCACGCCGCAGTCCACAGTGGGCGAAGCGTTAAAATATATTAAAAACTCCCCTTTGGGGAGTTTTATTTTATGACATTTGTTTTTAACAAGATTGATTTTAAGAGCATTTTTATTATAATTATTTAAATATGAATAAGCATCTAATTATAGGATATGGGGAGGTAGGGCAGGCCTTAGCAAATATCATCAAAAGCGATATTGCAGATTTAACACTTTCTGAGCCTCAGGGCCGAGGCTATGAAGTGATGCATATTTCTTTTGGTTATAGTCATAAGTTTATAGCTGAGGTAAAACGTTATCAAAAGTTATACCGTCCCAAATTAACTATTATACATTCCACTGTCCCCGTGGGAACAAGTAAAAAATGCAAATCTGTGCATAGTCCGGTTCGTGGCGTTCACCCAAATTTGGAATTAGGTTTAAAAACATTTGTAAAGTACTTTGGCGGCAAGGAAGCCAAAAAAGCTGCTCGCTATTTTCAAAAGGCAGGAATCAAAGTTAGATGTTATGACGGAAGTGAAACGACAGAAGCAATAAAGCTATGGGAAACCACTCAATATGGCTGGTTAATTATGCTCGAAAAAGAAATTTACCAATGGTGCAAAAAAAATGGTTTAGACTTTGAAGAAGTTTACCGCTCGGCCAACCGAGATTATAACGAAGGGTACGAAAAATTAGGCAAAAGAGAAGTGGTAAGGCCATACCTAACACACTGCGATGGTCCAATTGGAGGCCACTGTGTGATTGCCAATTCTTATCTTTTGGACTCCAATATTTCAAATATGGTTATTAAATTTAATAATAAGCTTAAAAAACCCAATAAAAGCAGAGGTTTATAGACTTGCAAAAATAACGTTTTTGTGCTATAATTATGCACAAAGTTAAGGAGGGCTTTGTCCATGGCAAAAACGTTTAAGCATCAAGCGAGATTTGCAGATGATGATTCGCTTGACCTGAAAACGGCTCGCAAGCTGGAAAAATCCAAGAACAAAAGGAATGATTTCCGTTGCAGCCACTGTCGTGCGATGATACCCGGCTTAGCGCCAGGTTCAAGTCATCGCAATCACTGTCCAACGTGTTTGTGGAGCAAGCACGTTGATAGCTCTGTAGGTTCGCGGCTTGGAAGCGCAATCTGCGGTGGAAACATGCAACCTCTTGAGGTTGAAATAAGGAACGACGGCGAAATCGGCATTATTCATTCCTGCGTTTCCTGTCACAAGGAAAGCAGTAATCGAATTGCGGCTGACGATTCCCTGGACGCATTACTCGGACTGGCCAGCAACGACCAGACGCTTGCTGACGCTGTACTGCTATCCTATTACGGGGTTGGCGGCGTTCCGCACCGAGACTAGCAGGGCTGACCGCACTTTGGTTGGCCCTGTATTTTTTTGTCCTGAAAAACTATAATACTCTTATGAATAAAGTTTTGGCTATCGTGGCTCACCCTGATGACGAGATTATTGGGGTTGGGGGAACACTCAGAAAGCATGTTAAGGCCGGGGATCAGGTTGCAGTTTTGATAATGGGCGACGGCAAAAGCTCTCGGCAAGACTACTATGAGCCAGTGTCTGAAATAACTAAAAGTGACTCTTTTGCCGAGACTGAAGTAGCGCTCAATGTCTTAGGAATCAAACAGAGTTTGAGATTAGAGCTTCCTGATAACCGTTTTGACGGGCTTGATTTTTTGGATGTAGTGAAAAAAGTCTCTACGGCTGTGGCAGAGTTTAAACCTAACATTGTTTACACTCATCACGCGAGCGATTTGAATATTGATCATCGCATTGCTTTTCAAGCAGCCTTAACTGCTTGCCGCCCAATCGAAAATAAAGTGGAACAGCTGCTTTCTTTCGAAACCCTTTCCAGTACGGAAATGTCGGCTTTTAGTATTGAGCGACCCTTCTTGCCCAATGTCTTTGTTAATATTGAAAGCGAACTAGAAGACAAGCTCCAAGCTATGAAAGCTTATAACAGCGAATTAAGGGAGTTTCCTCATCCTCGCTCACTTGAAACCATCAAGCTTAACGCCAAGCTATGGGGAAGCAAGAATAATGTCGGCGCATGTGAAGCTTTTGTAATGATCAGGGAAATACGCGACTAATTATGATTAAGTATTTAGTTCCGTTTCTGTTAACTGATCGGTCCCAAATTCCTGAGGCTCTGATTAAGCGTCATGATTTTGGGTTAGAAGGAATCCTGTTTGATGGGCTCAATCTCCAATCACCCATGGTTTTTAAAAGGATAGTCAAAAATATTCAGGAAGTTCGTAAAAGATTTCCTGGATCTTTAGTTAGTATTCACTTCCCAACTGACAATGCTAATTATTTGGATGATCACCGATTCCGGAATCTGCTTTATAGTTACTTGGATTTAGCGGCTAATGAAGGCATCGAGAAAGTGATTCTGCATTCCAATTATATTCAGCCACTTCATAAGTTTGATCCGGAGAAGCTTCCTTTGATTCGGAAAAAAATGTTGGCGTTTTATGGAAAATTGGATAGGTATTTAGAAGGTAAGCCCGTTAAAGTGGCGATAGAGAATATGCCAGTGATTGGCAATGACGGTACTGACTTTGATTCTATTTTCGTGTACCCACAAGACTTTAAAGGATTTAGCAAATTTAAAAACATATATATCAATTGGGATTTTGGGCATTGGGCTTTTACCAATAAGATGGTTGAAGCAGCTAATTTTCTGGCCCAGAACAAAAAAATTAAATTTAACGACTACCGTACGATCCAAGGGCAAATAATACATTACCATTTCAGCTCCTTTGCCGGACTCGCTTTCCCGGGAGCCAAAGGTTATAATAATGAGGGAATAACCCCAGCCCGAGGAGATTTTTCGGAACAGGTTTTAGCACGATGTTTATCTGGCCTAAAAAGGACGAGAGCCCTGTATCACGTATCTTTGGAAATCCAGGATGCCAACTATCAGAAAAGGAAAAACCTAGAAATTACAATCGGGTGGCTAAAAAATCATAAACTTCTTTAAGAATGCAAAATAATTTTGAACGCTCATCCTCCCTGTCTGAATTCTCGGCCAGCTCGGAGAAGAAAGTGCGCGACCATGTTGAAAGAATAGATTCTATCGCTCATAGATTTTATATTTTGATAGAATCAACTGTAGAAGACCCGGATAAGAAAAAATCCCTGCGCAACGCTTTTGATGCGATTATTGAAGGCGGAGCTTTGTTGGTAGAAAAGAAAGATTCAGTAGTTGCAGACACAAAGCCGCTCGAAAACTCCCGCACCGATATCGTGACTGCGGCCGATCTGGAGTCACAAACCCGGATTTTAGATGAGCTAAAAAAAGTAAATGATGAAAAGCTGACTTATTTCATAGGCGAAGAGGGTAAAGTCGGTAACCCAATGGCTGAATCTAGATTTTATTTGGATTCTCTAGACGGCACCAGGGCGTATGTGGCTGGATATAATGATTACAGCATTTCCTTGGCCCATGAAAAAGGCAATAAGTTGGATTACGGAATGATCTATGTGCCAGAAAAACAAGAGTTATTTTATGCAGGCGACCAGAAAGCTTTTCACGTCTCAGCAGACGAGCTAGGGCTAGTCATAGCGAATCCGAGGAGGTTTGAAGAATCAGTGTACTACAGCGACTTTTCAGACATCCCTGAAGCAGAAGAAACGAATGAGGCGATGGCCAAATTTTGGGCAGAGCTAAAGGGTTCCCACCAAGTGCTGAAAGATGTCCGGTATAGCAGCGCAGCGTATGGGATCGCTGACACCGTCAGCAAAAATGGCAATGTGTTTGTTGGTTTCGATTTGCAGAAAGTGGATGTCGCAGCCGCCGCTTACTTTGCCAGCAGCGCCGGAGCCAAACTCTGGACCAATATCAACGAATCATCCCCGGGTTTTATAGTAGTGACCAATCCCGAGCCTGATAACATGAAATTATTGCAGGGCTTGGTGCACAAATATTTTCCTGAGTATGCCCGTCGCGCTTATGAATTTAACCCTGCTGAAGCAATGGTTAAATAGATAGGTTAAGAAAATTCGCTGGGGTAGCACCCCAGTTTTCTTTTGAACGGAGTATTTTCTCATTATGGGAACTAGCCATATCCAGGTGCAAAATTCCCTTGTTCTGAAATAAATTGATCGCTTCGAAGGTAAGACTGTAATTAGCAGAAAGTAATCGTCCTTTATCTGTTGAGGAATTCCACCAGAAGTAAACATATTGGTCAGATTGTAGGTACACGCTGGTAGCAATCAACTCTTTTTTGTGGAATGCACCAAGAAATAAGCATGCAGGTATGTCATGTAGCTTTTGAAATAGCAGATATGGGGTTAAATAACTGCTGCCTACCCGAGCAGCTGTTTGTTTGTAGATATTATAGAACGATTCTAGTTCTTCTTTCTCCAGAGGACGGATTAATACATCATTTTGTTTTGCTTTTCGGACTTCATACCTTACGGATTTACTGAGGTTTTCCAGATTAAACTTTGTTAAATCTAAAATCCAAGTTTGCTCCGGTTTGAACCCGTTATGAGGCAGTTGTGAATTGAACGGGTAAAGCTTGATACGCCTAAACTTTTTTCCATATTCCTGTTGCAGAGCGCTAAGCACAGAGGATATATTGCCGGTTTGGCGCTCCATAATGGGACCCCCATAGCCCATAAAATTTGAGTAGATTCCTGTTTTATCTTCTTGAATATTGATATACCCATCTGTATTTTCCAAGGTAAAATTAAAAGCAGAAGTTTTTAAAGAGAACACTTCCCTTAAAACATTTTGGAAATTTGGCTGATCGAAAAATCGATTAGTTAGAAAGGGATTGGGAATTTGCTGAATTTGGGATAACTTCATCATTAATAATTTTTGCCAATTTATGAATTTGAGAACTAGAAAGTGAACGAAAAGGGATAGTTAAAACATTTTCCCAAAAATTGCTAACTTGGCTCGGAAAATTTGAATAAGCGGTGTAATAGGAAAGGGGAAAATAGTTCCATACCGTTTGAAATCCTTGTTTAGAAAGCTGCTCAGCTAATCTTTGTCTTCCGTGAGGAGGAACTTTAATGACCGCTTGGAGGGGAAGGGTTTGATTCAAAAGAATGGGGCTAATTAGAATATCAGGCAAAAGTCTTTTAAGCAAAACGTAGTTTCTTTCGGCGTTCATATCCCTATTAATCCTGTGAAGGCGATACCACAACGAAAGTAGTAAAAAGGAATTATAGGATTTTGGCTCAATTGCTTCAGGTTTGGATATGTCGTGAGGGGATTTTTTCGATTTGAATTGCAAAGAAAGGCGAATTGAGGATGTCAGAGATAATACCCCTGGAATCTTAAGAGAATAAAGAAAAAAAGTTAACACGTAGCGATATCTTTGAACGCAAAATGCCCATGATTGTTTGAGTTGTGCGACCCTAGAAACACCACTCGGCAGGGTGGGCCGGCTCGTATAATTGTTTAGGAGGACTCCTCCACCCAATCCAGAAAAATATTTTTCCGGACCAAAGCTTAGGATAGATAATTTGTATTTAGTGATTGTGGCGATAACAGCTGGGTCTGTCAGATCACATTGCGCCAGATCATTGATTATTTCAATATCAGAACCTTCGAGCACCGGTTCTTGATCGAGCAATCCATAAGAGTGGGTTAAAATTATTGCTTTGGTTCTAGCGGTGATTATCTGGTCTAGTGAATCCATGTCTATACAACCTTGCTCATTACATTTGGCAAGAACGGGAGTTGCATTCGTACTGATTATGCTGTCAGCCACAGCCGGGCACGAATTGTTATTTATTATGACTTCGTCACCTTCTTTTACTCCGCTTTCAACCAGAGCGGCGACCAGAGCAGACCTACCCGAATCATAAAGAACTGCTTCGTTAGCTGGAAATTTTTGGAGCAGAAGCAATCTAATTTTTTTATGAAGTTTGTCTCTCATTCCCGGAAATAAAAGTAACACTGCGCTGAAAAAAATCGCGACGGTATCAAATATTAAATAAGGGGAAGGATATATTTGGGATATCCTTCCAGGGCGAGCTGGGCTGTATGCTTTTGGATCAAACTGTTTCTGCATCTTTCATAAACCTCAGTCCTGCGGGAAGAGAAACCTTGGCCCGGAATTTTAAAAGTTTCTTAGACTTTTCCAAAGAGGGAACTCGTTTAGCTATGTCATATCTCTTTATGGTCGGATCCTGGTACAAAATTTTCAATTTCGGATACTCGGAAGAAGCGATAAGATTAGCGAGTTTGGACAAGGAAAATTCTTGGTCGCTGCCAATATTAAAGATTTCGAAATTAGTTTGGTCGTAACGCATGGCCTTAAGTAATCCAGTTATGGCGTCATCAATGTAGGTGAAACTTCGGGTCTGGTTGCCACTGCCAAATATAATTAAAGGTTTTCCAGTCGCTGCTCTTTTAATAAATTGAGATATTACGAAAGCATCCCTTTGCCCGGGCCCATAAACATTAAAAAACCGAACTACTGTAGCTTTGATTTTGCCTTTCTTGACCAGCGACCGCAAATGCTTTTCAATTAAAATTTTATACTTCCCGTAATCTGATATCGGTTTGGCTCGCTGCGATTCCAAGAATGGAATCTTTTTGCTGTTGCCGTAAATTTCTGAGGATGAAGTAAATACTATTTTTTTGCACCCTGCCTGAACAGCGTCATCGATAAACTCAATGGTTGCATCTAAGTTTACTTTTCGCAGCAATTCTTTTTGCTTTAAAGCCGTTTCTACTCCTACGACGGCCCCCAGATGGAAAATAAGGTCCTGTCCAGCCAGCGCTTTGCGGCGAAGATCAGGCTGGACAAAGGATCCTTTTATGAAATGCCATCCTACGGGAACAGGATATCGGGGCGCCTTGGTATCAAGTAAGGTAACTTTTATATCGCTTCGCCTTGAAAGGGCCTTGGCTAAGTTCGATCCAACGAAGCCACTAGAACCGGTAATTAAAATGTTTTTGCCTCGCAAATTTACCATAAGAATTCGTTTATGGCCTTAGCAATGTATTTTAAGGCATCTGGTTTTAATCCTGGATATATGGGCAAAGACAAAATGGTAGATCCGACCCTTTCGGTAACTGGTAGTCTTACTTTTGGAAACATTTTTTTATAATATGGCTGCTCGTGGTTGGGGATAAAATGAACACTAGTACCTATACCTTTTTGCTTTAAGTGCCTCAGCAGGGGATCCCTGTGCTTGGATTTAACAACTTGCGTAGTAAACAAGTGCCAAGAATGCTGGCTACCTCTTTGGGCAGGGTTAAGGGGGAGCACTAGATTACTATTCTTTCCTAAAAGGCGCTGATAAGTGCTTGCTATGGCAGAGCGCTTTTTCAAGTCAGCTTCAATTGAATCAATTTGTGATAAGCCAACTGCAGCGTGGAGGTCGCTTAGGTTGTATTTATATCCTGGATAAATCACCTCGTATCCAGGATTGCCTAACTTAGAATAACGGTGGTGCTTTTGCTCGGGGACTCCATGATTGGCTATAGTTTTAGCTGTGGTAAGCATTGATGATGTAGGAACAGTAAGCAGACCACCTTCCCCAGTAGTTAAAACTTTGGTGGCATAAAAGCTGAAACAGGAGATGTTACCGTGGGTGCCAATATACTTGCCTTTATATTTTGTAGTGAAGGCATGGGCTGCGTCTTCAATTATAACTATATTTTTGTCTTGGGTAACTTTTTTTATGGCATCTAGGTCAGCCGGGGTCCCGCCGAAATGTACGGCTAATACTACTTTGGTCTTGGGGGAAATTTTTCTTGCCACGTCCTTAGGGTCTAAGCATAAGGATTGCTCATCGATATCACAAAATACTGGTTTAGCACCAGTATTAACAATCATGTTTATAGTAGAGCAAAAGGTGAAGCTTGGAACAATTACCTCGTCTCCTGGTTCCAGCCCGACGGCAAGGTAAGCCACATGCAGAGCGGCAGTACACGATGAGACCGCGGTTACGTGCTCGGCCCGAAGGAAACTAGCTATTTCCTTTTCAAACAATTTGGCGTAATTTCCCGTAGTAAGCCACTTACTCTCTAAAACTTTTTTCACTATTGATTCCGTCTTTTTCGATAGGTGAGGTTCATGGAAGGGGATATACATAGGATTAGCGGTTAATCTGGTTGTTCAGAGAGATCGCTTTATTTAGTTTAGCCACGATTGGACGTTTGGGGAGGTTAACGAACAATAAGTAAGCTAGAGTAATATTGCGTAATGATATAAACAACCGGAGGGATTCACGTTCTTTTGACGATAGCGGCCGGACATTCTGGTAGGCTGAAGTATAGTTATTAATAATTTTTTCCAAGTTAACGATGTTATTATTAAAAACCCACCACCATATGGAATACCCCAAATCCATAATAAAAGGGACTTGGTCTAGGTCGTCAAAATCAATAATACCAGTGACCTTTTGACCGGTCACTAAAATATTGGAACTATCAAAATCAAGGTGTGCCAAACCTTGAGGGAGGACAGGTAACTTTTGAAATTTTTTAATAACGCTACTAAAGATAACATCGAGTTTTTGCTTCTGGGCGGGTAGAGATTTTAGTTTGTATTGAGCGGAATCGTGTTCATCTTTAAGCCATAATATAGCGTTTCTTACTCCTTTAGAAGCAGGAGTAAGCTTGCCGGTTGCCTTGTGCATGCGAGCATGAATATTAGCAACCTCCTGAATCATATTTAGTTGTGAAGCAGAAATATGCTTACCTCTTTTAAACTCAAATAATACAGCTTTTCTTTTTATTCCGCTATCATCCATAAACTTAATAATCTTAGACTTGGTTCTCGATAAAAAGATTTTGGGTACAGGGATTTGATTCCGGCTCATTTTCTCCATAAATAGCAGTTCGCGCAGAATTTTTGCTTCCGGTTGATCTTTGTATACCCTCAACAAATACTTACCTTCTTTAGCAGAGGATACCTTAATGGAAGTATTAATCAGCCCTGACTTAATAAGGCTTAATTGTGGACTAGTGATTTTGAACTCTTTTGCTAATAAATCCAAAATTTCCCTCTTTTTGAAATTGTACTTTTTCGAAGTATCAGCGTGTGTTGGCATGTCTTTAAACCATTCTAGCATAATTTGGTTTTGTTAGTACCTAAACCCATTGATTTTATTGGGGTTTTTTAAATGAGTTTTTTGCCTTGTTTAAGCCAAGTTTTGAAAAATGCTTGATTTTACTAGGCTTTCTGATATGATTTTTATGGATCTTTTGGAGGGAATAAAATAATTAAATCCGGCCTCGAAAATTTACAGGCACGGATGCAAAAGGTACAAACAATGACTAAGTCAGAGACCTTACAATACTTGGCCGACAAGCTCGGCAAGACTCGCAAGGAAGTTAGCGAAATGATGGATGCCATGGTTGCGTTGGCTTACAGCGAAACCAAGAAGAGCGGCGAATTCACCATTCCTGGCCTTGGTAAGCTTCAGAAGAAGCACCGCGATGCTCGCATGGGCCGCAACCCGGCAACCGGCGAATCTATCCAGATTCCTGCCAAGACTGTAGTTAAGTTTCGCGTAGCAAAAGCTGCTAAGGATTCCATCCTCTAAACAGATTAGTCGTTAGAAACAAAAAGCCCGCCATCTAGAGAGGCGGGTTTTAGTTTTGGTTATTATTGCGCCGGTGTTCCGGGTGGCGGTGAGGCGGGAGCGGCGGAGGATGGCGCTCCTTCGACTGGAATTGCTGCCGGGGCGTCGGGTCCGGCAGCCAGTATCTCGTTGATTTTAGTTAAGATTTCTTCGGTGGTAAAGTAAGCCTTAACCATGTAAGCCTGTACTTTAAGTGCCTTGGTGCGAAGGATATCCTTGTTGCTCCAGAGGTTGCTCAAAATGATAATAGGGGTGTTGGCTACTTTCTGGTCCGGGTTTGAGCGGACAGTTTCCAGAACCTGGAACCCGTCAACTTCCGGGAGCATCAAATCAAGCAAGATTAGGTCAGGCTTTTCAGCAATAGCTAAATCAATGCCCTGCTTTCCGTCTTCAGCTTCTTTAACTTCAAAACCATGGGTCATGAGCTTGTGGATGACAATTTCCCTCATGGCCACGTCGTCCTCAATCATGAGGATCTTTTTCGGTTTTTCTATGTCTGCCATAGTTTTTGTTTCAGAAAAGGTTAAGTACCTTATGTTTATTATACCAGAAAAGTACTGTTTTGGCGAATAGGCTATTGTTTGCGCGCTATAATGTCAAAGAGATGCCAGTATTTTGGCTGTCCATTCGCCGTATGACCGTTCATTTCAGTTTCTTTTAAATTATTCCAGTCCATGATTAATTGGGTAGTAACGAAACGCCGTTGCTACCCATTTTTTATCTTCTTGGCCAGGTCAGCCAGGGCAGAATCGTCCGCCTTGTCGGAATCGTGGGTGGAGATATAGCCTGGGTAGGTTTCGTAATAGGTATTGATGTCAGAATGGCGGGGGACCCAATCGCCCTTGGTGCCATGCATGGGGAAAAGTTTGATGTGGGCGTGGTCCACACCGAAGCCTTCGGCAACCATGGCCGTACGGCCTACGTCATCCAGTTTGGAGTCCAGTAAAAGGCCAACTTCTTTGGCGGCGGCAATAAGGCTCATGAAGGCTAATTCTGGCATATCAAAGACATAGCTGGGGTAGTGTTCTTTGGGTACCACCACGGTTACCCCTTCGGTATTGGGGAAAATTGATAGGAAAGCCATATGGGATTCACTTTCCCAGACTTTATGGGATGGCGCTTCCCCTGAGACAATTTGGCAAAAAATACAGGGCATGGGTATATTACATAGTTTTTTTACTTAAAAGTCAACTCCTGACTTAGTGCTAAATGTTGATATATATGCCTAAATTAGCTATAATTATAGAGATTTAGAGGGGTTATATCGCAACAGTGGATTACATAGATATTAACAAAACACCGGAATACCAAGATCACGAACAGGTCGTTGACTTGTCGGAAGACAACTCGGGAATTTCCGGTTATATTGCCGTTCACAACACAAATTTGGGACCAGCATTGGGCGGTACCCGCATATTTAATTACCAAGACAAAGAACAAGCATTAAAAGATGTTTTAAGGCTTTCGCGTGCTATGACTTATAAATGTGCAATCGCAGGACTACCCTTTGGAGGAGGAAAAGGTGTAATCATTGCTGATTTGGCACACTCTGATACCAACGCAATTCTAAAATCCTATGCCGAAAAAGTAAGCTCTCTCAAAGGGAGATTTTATACTGGCGAAGATGTTGGCCTTAGCGAGCCACAGGTGCAATACATGCTTCAGTACAGTCCGTACTTCATTGGTAAAACTGGTTTGGCAGGGGATCCATCCAAATACGCCGCCATGAGCGTATTCCTTTGTATTCAAGTAGCTTTAGAACACTTGTATAACAATTCCGATATTACGGGAAAAAAATTCGCCATAAAAGGAGTGGGGAAAACGGGAAGCGAATTAGCTTGGTTATTAGCTAAGGCCGGTGGAGTAGTTTTTGCTACCGATATAGATTCGACCAAAATAGACTTGTTATCAAAATTGCATCCTAACATTCAGCCGGTGACAATGAGCGAAATGCAGACAACTGAAGTAGACGTATATTGTCCCTGTGCGTTGGGAAATGATATTGATGATGAGAGATTAAAAAGCCTCAGAGCTCCAATTGTTTGCGGCACCGCTAATAATCAATTAGCGGATGAAAGTATAAAGGATAAGTTGTTCCAGAAAGGCATTCTTCACATTCCTGATTATATTGCAAATGCGGGAGGGTTGATCAATGTAGCGGATGAACTTTTACCAGGTGGATATGATAAAACAAGGGTATTAAAAAATATCAATAATCTGAAGAAGACGCTCAAGAAAGTTTTGGATGAATCATCGAAACAAAAATTGAATCCTGACGCCGTGGCAGATGCTATGGCAGAAAAAATATTTAATAAACAGTAATGAATAGTTTTAAGTCTCTTCAGGAAACACGCGCTATTACCTCATCTACGCTTGCACGCGCTGAAAATTTTTGGGGGACTAAACAAAGACACCTTACGTTTCGGTTATTTCACAGTATGACCAAGGGTGTTACTGCTTATAAGAGGTATCTTTCTAAAGCTAGAATCAAGATTCGAAATATAAAAAAATATTCGGACATTTCGGCCATACCTCCTATTTCAAAAACTAATTATTTTAAAAAGTTCCCTTTAACGGATACAACTTGGAAGAATTTGCTTCGGGAAAAGGGTCAAGTGATGACGGCTACTTCTGGATCTACGGGGTCACCTACATACTTTCCTAGAACAGAGGATGTGGACGAACATTATTCGCTTATAGCCGAATTCTTCCTAAAAAATGGGCCTAAAGGATCTACTTTACTAGTAGACTGTTTTGGTATGGGAGTTTGGATTGGGGGTTTGATTACATATCAGGCATTTCGTATAACAGCGTTGAGAGGACATCCTGTGACAATTATCACTCCAGGAATAAACAAAAAAGAGATCTTTCACGCGCTGAGGAATCTTGCTGTCAATTTTGATAACGTTATATTGGCAGGATACCCTCCTTTCATAAAGGATCTATTGGACGAAGCAAAGCTGGAGAAAATTGATTTTTCTAAATTCAACCTCAGGCTTCTGTTTGCGGCAGAAAGTTTTACCGAAAACTTCAGAGATTATGTGGTAAAAAGAGGAAAGATTAAAAATATCTATAATGATACTCTTAATCTATATGGAAGTGCTGAGCTAGGAGCCATGGCATTTGAAACCCCAGCGAGCATATTCATTAGAAGACTAGCACTTCAGCATGCAGAAGTTTATCAAGAGTTGTTTAGGGATAACAAAATTCCAACCTTAGCCCAATACAACCCGAGCTTCATAGCATTCGACGAGGAAGAAGGTAAGGTACTTATATCTGCCGATAGTGCTACACCTTTTTTGCGTTACGATATTGGAGACCGCGGAGGTACATATAGATTGTCTGAAATAATTGCGGCATTTAGCAGGAACGGGATCGACCTCATATCAGAAGCAAAAGGAGCTAAAGTCAGCTTGAATGCGCTACCTTTCGTCTACGTGTATGAACGAAGCGATTTTTCAACGACATTATATGGTTTACAAGTCTATCCGCAGACTATTAAAATTGCTCTCGAGAGTAGAACCCTTCATCCTTACCTAACGGGTAAATTTTCTATGAGAACGGTCTATGACAAAAAGAGCAATCAATTTTTAGAAGTTAATGTTGAGATGAAGCCAAGAGTTACGGTGAGTAAAAAACTCCGAGCAATCACGCAAAAAAGTGTTATATCGACATTGCTTCAGCATAATTCCGAATTCAAAGAACTAACAAAAATGCTTGGTATTAAAAGAACTGCTCCTTATATTGTTTTTTGGACTTACAACCACGACACTCATTTTAAGAGTGGTATTAAACAACAATGGTTAAATAAGGCATAAACTATGATAAAATTTTCAGCAGAAAAAAAGAGTTTCACAGACGGCGGATTGAATGAGTTTATTGAAGAGCGAAACGTCAAGTTAGTCGATGGCTATGAGGAACAACTAAAAGAATTATTTTTTATAAGGAATCCAAAATTTCGTTTTTTAACCGACTACGAAACTGAGCTAAACGAGTTTCTAAAGGTTGAGACGAAAGGGAAGTCTTACGAAGAGTGCGGGGAGTGGTTTTATTTTGAATGGTCTAATTGCTTGATACACTATTTGCCTGAGAAGGAATATTTAGAATTGCGAACGGCGAGAAATAAAAATCTAATTACTTCCTCTGAACAAGAGAAATACTACAACTACCGAGTGGGTTTCGCAGGTTTAAGCGTAGGAAGTCATGGCGCGCTAACCACTGCTATAATGGGAGGAGCAAAGCAGGTTAAGTTAGCCGATCCTGATGAAGTATCTGTTTCTAATTTGAATAGGTTAAGATACGGAGCCTCAGTTCTAGGCACGAACAAAGCCCTGGTGGCTGCCAGAATCATCGCAGAAATTAATCCTTATGCAGAAATTGATCTCTACGAAGAAGGTATAGATGAAAATAATATTGTTGATTTCCTGAGTGGCTTGAATATATTGGTTGAGGGTGTTGATAACTTACCCATGAAAATTCGGTTGAGAGAAGTTGCAAGAGAGACAGGAACCCCTGTAATTATGGCAACTGATAACGGAGATAGTGTAATTGTGGACGTGGAGAGATATGATTTAGATCGAGAATTACAGCTATTTAACGGTGCGTTGGGTGATTTTGGAATGGAACAATTCATGAACTTTCCGCCTACAGAACTACCCCGGCTGGCAACTAAAGTTGCAGGACCCGAATATATAGTTCCTAGAATGCTGTCTTCACTTATGGAAGTGGGGAAGACACTGTATTCCTGGCCTCAGCTAGGAAGTGCCGCTTCATTTAGCGGAGTAGTTACAGCCTATCTGCTTCGTGCCTTCGCTGAGGGGAAGAACATTAAGGGAGGTAAGTATAATGTGAGTCTTGAGGATATCTTTGAACCTAACACGAAGTCAGACCGGGACCAAGAAAGGAATGATATTTTAGGTAAGATGAATTTACTTTAAGTAAGTTATGGAAATCGCCAAGAAAATTACGGAAATTTTGGAGGAAGCCGTCTTTGCACCGTCAGGGGACAATTCTCAACCGTGGCATTTTGTTGTTCGCGAAAATGTGATAGATGTATACAGCTTACCGGAAAAGGATAACGTACTATTTAATTATAGACAACGGGGTACATTAGTAGCACACGGAGCTCTTTTAACTAATATTTCCTTGGTTGCAGAAACCTTAGGCTATTCCGTCAATGTAAATGTTTGGCCCGATTCTGAGGATTCTTCTCACACCTTTCGAGTTGAGTTAATGCCTGCAGCCCCAACCACCAATCCCTTAGTCAATTCTATAAGGTCTAGACAGACTAATAGGAAATTCTATGCAGATATTCCTCTCAAGGATGAACACAAAAACTCCTTGTTACATGAAGGGAATGGCTCTCCAGATGTAAAATTCATTTTAATTGAGGATCCAAAGCAAAAACAACTACTTGGTGAAGCGGTGTCAAAAAATGAAGTAGTTATGTTGGAAAATAGACAGTTGCATGATCTATTTTACGCGGATATCAGATGGACTACATCGTCCGAGAGAAGTCTAAAAACAGGTCTATACTTGAAAACGATGGAGTTGCCCTTACAAAAATTAATATTCTTTAAAATTCTACAAGTTTGGCCCCTAGCTCGCATTTTAAATCAAACCTTAAAACTTTCCCGTTTTATAGCAAAGGATAACTCTAAACTTTATTCAAATGGATCAGCCATCGGTCTTGTCGTAGTCCCAAATGATGACAAGATGTTTTTCCAAGCAGGCAAAATTAGTCAAAGAATATGGCTTAATGCTGAGCAATTAGGAATAAGTATGCATCCTGTAACAGGAATCGTTTATTTAGCGCAGCGCATTAAGGCAGGGGAGTACCAAACACTTTCGGAAGAACATGCTAAAATAATAAGTGATGCGTATGGCATCATTCAAGATGTAGCTAAGTTGGACGATCAACAATGCGTAGCTATGTTATTTAGAATTGGATATAGTACCCCACCAAGCGGGATGTCATCCCGATTGAAGCCAGAAATAAAATACTCATAATATAACAAATGGGTTTTCTAACCAATTTGGATCTGTTGTCGGTTGGTATCAGCGTAGCAGCTACCCTTATACTAGGTTACGCGGTCTTTTATAATAACCCAAAAAGTATAACTAACCGTTATTTCTTCTATTTTTGTTTAGTAGCAATAAGTTGGACGGTCGTTAATTATCTAAGTTACCAATTCCAATCTCAGTCGTTAGTCATTTGGTTACTAAGGTTTGAAATCTTTTTAGCTTGTTGGTTGGTAACGTCATTGTTTTACCTTTTGTACGTGGTACCGAACGAAGAAAGGTCAAGAAGAGCTAAAGATAGATGGTTGGTTGTTGCTACCGGAGCTATTTCGTTATTCACTCTTACGCCATACGTCTTTGTCAGGGTTCTTGAATTTACACAAGGTAGAGTATCCAGAGTTCAAAACGGCCCGGGTATTGCAATTTTTGGTTTATTTGTTCTCAGCGTAATAGCTTATTCGTTGTTCAGACTAGTAGTACGCATAATACGTTCCGATGACTTAGTTAAGAAACAGTTAAAGCCTTTCTTAGTAGGAATGTTGATAATGTTTGGGCTTTTAGTCGTGTTTAATTTTATTTTTCCTGCCTTTCTTAATAATCCACGTTTTGTTCCAATGGGAGGGGTGTTTATCTTTCCATTCATAGTTTCTGCGAGCTATGCCATAATTCGTCGCAAACTCCTAAATGTAAAAATACTTTCCACGGAGATATTGGTCTTTGTTCTTGGGATAGCTACCTTTATTGAAGTGATTGTTTCTAATACTCTAACTATAGTAATATTTAGATCAAGTGTTTTTGTTCTCGTACTGGGTGTAGGAATACTCCTTATACGGAGCGTAATTAATGAAGTAAAACAGAGAGAGCAACTCCAAATTCTAACGGAGCAGTTGAAAGAAGCTAATGTCAAGCTAGAAGCGCTGGATAAAGCACGCGCAGAGTTTATCTCTATTGCTAGTCACCAGTTACGCACGCCCCCCGCTACAATTAAGTGGTACATTGGAGCCGTGCTATCCGGGGATTTTGGGGATCTTAATGAAGAGGTAAAGTCTGCTCTTGAAAGGGTGCAGTCTACAAATAACTCCCAGATTTCCTTGATTGATGACCTGTTGAATGCCTCACGCATCGAAAGGGGTAAGATGGAATTCTTCTTTGAAAAAGCCGATCTGGCCGAATTAGCTAGAATAACCTATGATCAGTTACTTCCTCAGGCTAAAATGAGGAAAATAGAACTTGTATACAATGTCCCTACGGAACCATTGCCCGCAGTAATGATGGACAAGGAAAAAGTCAGACAAGTGATAAATAACATGGTCGACAATGCAATAAAGTACACCAAACAAGGCTCAGTAACCATGAGTATAGAGAAAACTCCTACAGATTTAATCATGAAAGTTAAAGACACAGGTAGGGGAGTGGACCCTAAAATTGCACCGACTCTGTTTTCCAAATATACACGAGGAAAAGACGCAGCCACTGCCGCTACCGGTTTAGGGCTTGGGCTATACGTAGCTAAAGTAATTATCGAACAAAATCACGGAAAGATATGGGTGGAAAGTGAAGGAGAAGGTAAGGGATCTTCCTTTATTTTCTCGTTGCCCCTTAACAGCGACTTGGAGGAAACAGCTGTAGTGGATTTAGCGGAAGCCGAACATAAGTAATTATTTGTTCTTTGCTGCTATTCTCTTTGCTTCTTTGTGAGCTAGGTCGAAAATACTTTTCATGGCATTTGCCATATCAGTGCTCTCAATAATTACACCGAAGCCCCCGTTGTCGCCGGTCATGTAAGCAATTTTGTTATCGTAAATCGCAAAGTCTGCTGGCATTTTATAATTTTCTTCGGGGATAAAGATCGCTTCATCCTCACTTTCTTTCTCCATCTTTTCATATTGTATAAGAGTCGGTTTGCTGGGATGAATGCCAAACATTTTTATCCGTTTTTTCCAGCGTCTTTGTATGTAGCTTGGTACGTATTCAGGCAATAAAGAAAAAATCTTTTCTAATGAAGAAACAATTCTTATTTCTCTTTCTTTAGCGTACAAGGAATCTTCAAACAACGAAATTAGCCCATTTTTTCCCTCAAACACTTTTACCACCGGCTTCATCTTTGTATCCTTGTGGAGTGCCTTAAGTTCGGGTATAACGGACTCGATGCCTGCTTTGATTTCCTGGTGGCGCTTGGCTTCTAGGCTGGCGGATTGAAGTAATATGTCTGGAGCGGAGGCAACGTATCGGCTCACTTTCTTGTCTTCTGACACCGCAACCAACCCTTTCTTTTTCAGGCTCTCCAGTACAACGTAAGCGGAACTTCGGTTGATGCCGGCATGCTTGGCCGCTTCAAAAGCCGTTGCCACTTCGAGCTCTAGAAGGGAAATATAAATTCTGGCCTCTTTCTCAGAGAGCCCAAAATCTAACAGTTTTTGGATAATTGCCTTGTCCATAGCGGCCTAGAATCATTATGCTGTTGTAGTGTAACAACAAAATAAGCAAAAATCAACATAATTATTGATGCTTCTTTGTCAGCCGAAATAGACATTCTTCACCCAATAATCAAATAATTGGACATATGTGGTATAATTAACCCATCAATTTTCCTCTTGAAACCAAATGAAACAGCTTCTAAAAACGCTCGAATTAAAGACCAATAAGCAGTTCCAGCTGCTCAACGTAACCGACCAGGTTAAACAGGCCATCACCGAATCCGGTGTCCAAACAGGCACTGCCACTGTCTTTACTCCGCACACCACCGCCAGTGTCCGCTGTACTCACGACGAGCCGCTTTTGGCCCAGGACATCATGAAAGCGGTCTACCGCTTGGTGCCGCTCGACATCAGCTACAGCCACGACCTTTTTGAAGTCCGCGAAAACGTATCGGTTAACGAGAGGTCCAACGGCCAGGCGCACGTTAAGTCATTCCTGTTTGGCTCATCAGAAACCTTCGTCATCGAAAGCGGCCAACCCCTGCTGGGTGAGCGCCAAAGTATTTTCTTCGTTGAATTTGATGGCGGCCGCCCCCGCAAGATGCATATCAAAGTAATGGGTGAGTAATGAACTGGATACTGCGCGGGTTTATCATCGGTTTCGTTTTGCTCATCCTCGCCGCCGGAGTAGCCGGCGTTTTAGGTTTACGGTATTACGAACGCGCGCGTAATGAAAGAATCGCCCAACTGCAAAAAAAAGCTGAGGAAACTCAGGTCACCTTAATTGAGGGTTGGAACATAAATGAAATGGCTGGTGCTTTGGAAAAAGCCGGTTTGGGCCCTGCTGCCAGTTTTGTCTCCGCCGCGAAAACCAATATCCCTACTGACAACCCGTACATCAAAATCCCCGCCAAGCAGGGCTTGGAAGGATACTTATTTCCCGACACTTACCGGTTTGCCAAAAGCGCCACCACCGACACGGTCATAAAAAAACTGCTGGATAACTTCACCGCCCGGGTGGACACGCTCGGAATTAAGCCGGCCGACAGTTATACAATCCCTGGTTACGAAACACTAACCCTAGGCGGCAAAAAGGGGATGACATTCCACCAGATTATGACCCTCGCGTCTATTTTGGAAAAGGAAAGCGGCAACTCAACAGAGAACGAGCGCAAGCTAATTGCCGGAGTGTTTTACAACCGCCTAACCTCGGGCCAGCCCTTGGAAAGTGATGCCACTGTGAATTACGTCAGCGGCAAGGATAATCCCACCCCGACCAACGCGGATTTGCAAATTAACTCACCGTATAACACTTATAGGTATCCGGGACTTCCGCCAGGACCGATTTGCAACCCCTCATTAGCCAGCATTGAAGCGGCGTTTTACCCGGAAAAATCAGACTATTACTATTTCCTCCATAAACAGCCGTCCGGAGAAGTCGTGTTTAGCAAGACGTATGCCGAACACCTCAAGAACAAAGCGTTATACTTAAAATAAAACTGCCTTAAATAAGGCAGTTTTTGCTATCTTCCAAATCTAATTTCCTAATCGACTCCCAATAAAATTTTTGTTGCCATTGAGGAATTCCTGAATGGTGACTGTGTTTTTGCCGGCGCGCTGGACTTTGAGCAGTTCCAGGGTAGTCCCATTGCCGCATACAACAGCGCCGTTTTCGGTTACGGTTCCGGCGGGTAGAGCGCTTACCGCACCGCCCGTAAGCGCGGTTCCCTCCTTGTCCGGGCGGCATTCAATAATTTTTAGCGTTTCACCATTCCAGGTGGTCCAGATTCCGGGCCAGCGGTAGAACGCGCGATAGCGGTTATAGATTTTTTCTGCTGGTTCTTCCCAATTAACCTTGCCATCGGCTTTGCTGATATATTTTGTGAAGGTAGCTTTTTCATGTTCCTGTTCGCGGGGTTCCAGGCGCTGCTCGGCATATTGCGGAATGACATCCAAAATCATTTGCGCGGAGTCACGGGCGAGCTTGGCTTCTAATTCCGGATAGGTTTCGTGTGGGTCAATTCCCACTTCATGCTGGGCGAGAAGGGGACCATGGTCCATCTCAGGATCCATCACAATTATGCTATTGCCGGTCACAGTTTCGCCGTTAAGGAGTGTACTCTGGATCGGGGTGGCGCCGCGGTAGAGCGGAAGCAGGGAAGGGTGAACGTTAACTGTTTTAAGCGGGGGAATATCAATCACTTCTTGGGGCAGAATTTTTCCGTAAGACAGCACCAAAAACATGTCAGCTTCCAAAGCTTTCAGGTCATTCAAGAACTCATCTTCCTTGGGGTTGAGGGGCTTGAACACGGGTACATCCTTTAACACCTCCGAATTAGCTGCAAACTGTGCCACCAGGCTGGGGGTAAGTGTTTGTTTGCGTCCTATCGGCGCATCAGGCATCGTCACAATCCCCACAACCTGGAAATGTGGCGCGACGGTTTCTAGAAGAATAACTGAATTTTCAGAAGTGCCAAAAAAAACAATCTTCATTAGCGGGTCTTAATTTCTTTCAGAACGTGACGTAGGACTTCCGCTTCCACGCGGCAATCTGTCAGCGCGTCGTGGCGGCTGCCAGGCACTTTAACCTTGAAGTGCCTGGCGATGCCGTCGAGACTAAACCCGGGGACTTTAGCTGGGTCATTTAATTTCTTTTTATTGGCCATATACACATAAAACACCGGCCACAGGTCGAATACGTGGTAGTCGTAAGGGTACTTCATTTTCTCGGTCGCGAAAGCCGTGGCCAAAAACGGGATGTCAATCATGCCCCCATAGTGGGCGAGAGTAACGTTAGTGGAAAATTGTTTGATAAACTTCTTTAACGCCACCCGCATGGTCGGCGCGTCCTTGAGCTGGTCCCAGGTAATCTTATTTACCGCCATGGCTTCGCGGCTTCGCTGTGACCACTTTTTGGGCTTGATATATGTGGTGAAAGTGCCTTTTTCTTTCAAGGTATTTTTGTCCAGCAAAATAGCTGCCAGCTGAATCATTTCGTGCTTGGCGATATTGATGCCCGTTGCTTCAATGTCAAACAAAAGTAAGTCCCTTTTGAACATGTTAGATTTCTTTAATGATGCGGCGGAAAATTTCCGCCGACAGCCGCGCGCGCTCCAAAGCGTCCGCGCGGTTTTTAAGCTTCAAATTAAAATGGTCGAGGAATGTGTGGAAAGTTGGCATTTTCTTGATGCCGTAATTCAAGGTGTAAATATAGCCGAGCGTCCATAATTCCAAAATATGCGGGTCGTAGTCCCAGGGCAGTAAAGTTTTCCGGAATGCGTTGCGCAGGAACAAAATTTTGTCGATGTTGTGCACCGCCAGTAAATAGTCGCGGCCGAGGTTACCACGAAACGCTTTAATAGTATCGTAGACTTTCGGACTCTTGCGCAGGAGGTCGAACGGGATGCCAAGGAGCTGGGCGTGCTGGTTAATGGTTCCATCAAGCAAGCTAACGCGTACGTAGGAAGAAAAAAAGTTCTTCTCTAGCAGGTTATCTTTGTCTAATACAACTCCGGCCAAATGTATAATGCTGTCTTTATCCACGTCCTGGCCGGTGGTCTCAACGTCTATGACTAGTATGTCTTTTATGAATTTCATGGCTGATATTGAGGCAGAAGATCCGCTCCCTGGGTTACTTTGGTAAATTTGTCGGCGATCAGGATGTTGTTCAAGTGGTCAATTTCGTGCTGCAGCACCCGCGCCAAAAACGTATCGTCGGTAATGGTGAATTCGTTTCCCTCTACATCCTGGGCCACCATGGTCACTTTTTTCGGCCGTGCCACCATGCCGAACACTCCCGGCATGGACAGGCACCCTTCTTCCATTTCCTCAACGGGGCCGGAAGATTCAATGATGCGCGGGTTTATGATAGGGAAGCCGGCAAGGCCCGCTTCTTCCAGGAAAATAATGGCTAAATCAAGGCTCTGGCTTACTTGAGGGGCAGCCAAGCCGACCCCGTTCACCGCCTTAACGGTGCGGTTCATCTCCTTGAGCAAGCGGAGCTGGGATTTTTTCAGTGGGAAAGTTACGGGTTTTACCGGACGGCGCAATACCCGAGCCGGAAGTTTAGCAATCGAAAGTATCATTTAGTCTTGTCAGCTTTAGTTTCTTCGTTGAGTTTCTTTATTAGGTAAGAAAAAAGTCGCGCCGGGTTTTTGGCATTCTTGTTTTCCAAAACTTCCCCGGCTAACCGGCGGAGGACTGCGTGGTCATGTGTAACCGCCGTCTTAAGATAGAATCCAAAATGCTTCGGGTCATGGAACTTCTGCGACAATTCATCCGCGAGCAAATGCGCCGGTGAATGCAGGTACTGGTTTTTCTTTGGTAAATTCGGCTTGTTTGCGAATTTATTTTCTATCTTATCCATGCCTTATTATATCTAATATTGCGGAGTTATGCACTTTTCCTCCGAAAGTGGCTTGCGCTTGGCCGAAATTAGTCTTACCATTAGATATGGTTGTTAATTCACGGACCAAACCAATATTTTTCGGTTCCCTCGGCGTATTGCTGATTGTTTTGCTTTTGCAAACACAACGGCAATTTTTTGTTAACACCTGGGGTTGGCTGGAAAATTCCGGACCTGGCAAACAAGTTTTGGGACTCCTTAACAGTGATGCATTTTTGCCGACGCCGCTTCGGTCTCTCGGTTCAGCGACTGGTGACCTAACGCGCTCGGGTACCATTGAGGCTACTAATGATGAGCGAACGAAAGCCGGTCTCGGTACTTTACACGAAAACGCGAAATTAGATGAAGCTGCCCAACAAAAACTTCAGGACATGTTCGACAAACAATATTTTGAACACATTTCACCCACCGGCGTTGGTCCGTCCAATTTAGCCCAGGACGTGGGTTATAAATATTTGGTAGTAGGGGAGAACTTGGCGCTGGGTAATTTTAAAGATGACCGGGATCTGGTAACTGCGTGGATGAATTCCCCCGGCCACCGCGCTAATATTTTGCATGACTCATTCCAGGAAATTGGCGTTGCCGTTGGAAAGGGCGAATTTGAAGGCAAAACCGTATGGTTAGCGGTGCAGGAGTTTGGGACTCCCGCTTCAGCGTGCCCAAGCCCTGACAGCGGGGCGCAGGCAGGGGTTAAAGAGGATGAGAGCCTTATCCAGAACCTTAAATCCCAGGCGGACCAGATCCAGCAGCAGCTTAACCAGATGAATGGACATTCCACCCGCGACCAGTATAATGAGAAGGTAAACGAATATAACGCGGTGGCATCACAGATCAACCAGTTAATTTCCAGCCAAAAGGAATTGCTGCGCCAATACAATGCCAGCGTTGAAAAGTATAATTCATGTCTGGAAGCCAAATCTTAGCGAAAGACCCTCAGCGCGTAAACATCGCCGGTTTGATGGTAGACACTTATGACCGCGCCGCCGCGGTCGAAGCCATCCGGCAACGTCTCCACTCCAACCAAAAAACTTTTCTCGTAACTCCGTACTCGGAGTTTTTATATGCGGCCATGAATGACGTGGATGTCCGCGTACTGTTAAATTCCGCGGACATTTCCATCCCGGATGGGATTGCAATTTTGCTTGCCCACAAATTTTTGTCCAAACCTTACCGGTTCAAGAATTACGCCCTGCAAATTTTGGAAGGGTGGTGGCAAATGTTTTGGCTCGGCTGGATGCTTCTCCTTGCGCCGCAAAAAGTGTATGGCCCGTTTGCGCACAAGGTTGTGGGCGCGGACTTTGTCTGGGATCTTGTTCGTCTTGCTAGCGAGGAAAATAAATCTGTCTATATACTGGGAGGGTTTGGTGACACACCGGAAATCGTGGCGACAAAATTTAAACGAAGGTTTCCAAACCTGAAAATCGCTGGCCAGTCTAATAAATTTAAAACCGATCCAACGGTGGTCGGGGATGTTAAAGCGTCGCGCCCGGATTTTTTGCTTGTCGGTTTCGGCCCAATAACCCAGGAAAAGTGGATTCGTGATAACTTCAATGATTTGCCGGTGGCGCTGGCGGTGGGCCTTGGCGGCACGTTTGATTACATTGCTGAAACCCGCAAAGCGCCCCCGGTCTGGATCCGCCGGATTGGGCTGGAATGGCTTTACCGGTTGTTCACCCAGCCAAGCCGCGCCGGGCGCATAAAAACAGCCACTTTTGGCCTGGTAAACGCTTTAATTAAGTACAAAACTTCGGTATAATATAGTCTATGGCTAATGTTGTACGCACCCGTTTTGCTCCTAGCCCAACGGGACATATTCACGTAGGGAATTTTCGGACCGCGTTGTTCGCTTTTTTGTTTGCCCGCCATAACGGTGGGGTAAACGTTCTTCGCATTGAAGATACTGACCAGAACCGGCTTGTCCCCGGAGCCGTAGAAAGTTTGCTGAGCGTAATGAAAGAAATGGGGATAGAGTTTGATGAAGGTTACCACCTTAAGTCCGACGGCTCGCTCGAAACAAGAGGGGACTTGGGCCCTTACGTTCAATCAGAACGTTTGGATTTATACAAAAAGCATGCTGAGGAACTAATTGCTAAGGGATCAGCCTACTATTGCTTCTGCAGTTCCGAACGTCTTGATGAATTGCGCAAAGAACAAACCGCGTTGAAGAAGCCTGCCATGTACGACCGCAAGTGCCGCAACCTTTCTGAGGAGGAACGCGCGGCAAGGATGGAAGAGTTTACCGCCGCGGGCAAGCGCCCCGTAGTACGCCAGGCTATTCCGCCGGAAGGCCAGACCACGGTCCATGATTTAATTTACGGTGATATTGTTTTTGACAACCATGTTTTAGACGATCAGGTTATTTTGAAATCTGATGGTTTCCCAACTTACCACTTGGCTGTTGTCGTTGATGACCACTTTATGGAAATCAGCCATGTTATCCGCGGTGAGGATTGGATTAACTCTACACCGAAACATGTTTTGCTTTACCAGGCTTTCGGTTGGGAACCCACGGCTTTTGCCCATGTTCCAAATATTTTAAACCCGGATAAAACTAAACTCTCAAAGCGCCAGGGCGATGTTACGGTTGAAGACTTTTTGGCGAAAGGCTACCTCAAGGAAGCCCTGGTCAATTTCGTGGCGTTTTTGGGCTGGAACCCGAAAACAGAACAGGAACTATTTTCACTGGAAGATTTAATTAGAGAATTTGACTTGGCAAAAATCAACCGGGCCGGTGCCGTATTCGACCCTAACAAACTTGATTGGATGAACGGGCTTTATGTCCGCGCCACGGAAACCCCGCGCTTGGTTGAAATGCTGAAGCCTTACTTAGCAAGTTCCGGTGTTGAGGTAAATAAATTCCCAGCTGAATATCTTACAGCCATAGTCGAACTTGAAAAAGACCGGCTAAAAAAATTGTCTGACATTACCGAAGGAACCGGTTACCTGTTTGGTAAGCCTGAATACGAACCATCACTCTTGATATGGAAAAAGAGCACTCCAGAGCAGTCGAAACAAGTTTTAACTGAGTTGAGTGAGCTATTTTCTTCGCTTGAGGACGCTGACTTCGCCGCAACGAAGCTGGAAGACGTGTTAAAAAACTTTATCGCTGACAAGGGGTATGACAACGGCACCGTGTTGTGGCCACTGCGCGTGGCTTTGACTGGTTTGCAGCGCAGCCCTGGCCCTTTCGAAGTGGCGGCAACTCTGTTCATGGGTTTTGGAAAAAATGAGCTTATTGATCGCATAAATTCAGCAGCAGCATCGCTCTAACTAAATTCACCTAAAAATTGGCATAAATTCGGATTTTGTGCTATAATAACTAAGCATGAAATCGAAGTTTGCTGAAACAAAAACAAAAATATTGGCGGCAATCCTGGGATTAGGGTTGAGCCTTTTATTTATTTCACCTGCCGGAGCAGACACCCGCACCGACCTGCAGAACAAGCTAAAAAACCTGAATGATCAGATTAATGGCCTTAACCAGAATATCGGCCGGTTAAGGGGACAGAGCGCCTCACTTCAAAATGAGATCGGCATTTATGATTCCCAGATCCAGTCAACCGAGCTCGAAATCCAGGCTAATAATACCCGCATCGACGATACCACCCTGCAAATCCAGGATTTGCAAACGGAAATTGACCGCCGCGAAGCGGAAATCGCGGACAACCGGAAAATTCTGGCCGAACTTGTAGTCCAGCTGAACGAATTGGATAACAATTCTTTCCTGACCCTAACCATGGGCAGCGATAATTTTTCCGCGTTTTTGGACCAGGTTGAATACACTCAGAGCGTAAACAAGCAGGTTCTTGATTTGGTAAACCGCATCAAAGAAGTTAAGAAAAAACTGGAGCAACAGCAATCCGACCTCAAAGCGCAGTTGCAACGCCTTTCTGAACTTAAGGATGAGCTAAGTCAAAACCAGGATGCGTTGAACGACCAACGTCTGGCCAAAGAGTCGTTATTACAGCAGACCCAGGGCCAGGAAAGCAAATATCAGCAAGTTTTGAACAGCACCCGCAGTGAACAGGCTGATATCCAGCAGGAAATTTACAATCTTGATAATAAAGCCCGGAATAGCGGCAACCATTCCATTGCGGCAAGCAAAGGAGTACTGGCGTGGCCATTAAACGGTGTCATGACACAGGGTTACGGCAACACCGGTTTTACTTCTTTAGGCTATTCTTTCCATAACGGAATAGATCTTGCCGGTCCCGCAGGGACTACTATTTATGCCGCCGCTGATGGTGTTGTTGTGAAATGCGCTACTGGCGCCGCCGCGTACGGCAATTGGTGCGCTATCAAACATACTATTTCGACTAAAAGCGGCAACCGCAATATTGTCACTTTGTACGGTCACATGAAAAAGTTTATCCTCAGCAGCGGGCAAACCGTAAAACGCGGTGACATTGTTGGCTACGAAGGAAACACGGGAAATACTTCCGCCTTATTGTATGGTCCTGACCATGGGTTCCATTTGCACTTCACCGTGTTTGACGCGAACGGGTTTACTATTACCCCGGGCGCTTACCAAAGCACTTACGGTTCATATTCCGTCCCCAGCGGTTACACCTACAATCCTTTAGATTTCCTCGGAAAATAAATGTGGAAACAAAAACCAAAATACTTTAGGATCGGGTTTACAGCCGCTGTTTTAGCGCTGCAATTCCTCGCCTTCACTACCCCTGCCTTAGCTGATCCCCCCACCAACAACGCCCCAGCCA
Organism: uncultured Candidatus Saccharibacteria bacterium; assembly: GCA_964416765.1. GTDB lineage: Bacteria > Patescibacteriota > Doudnabacteria > UBA920 > UBA920 > CAYQEU01. The sequence goes on along the minus strand of CAYQEU010000001.1, from coordinate 469,776 downwards.
ACAACGCGCCCACAAAGCCACCGGGAGCCACCTATGTAGGCAGGGGAGTAGAAAGCTCCATCAGGGCCCTGCTTTGTGCCCCCACCCCTTCCAACGCCACCGTCACCAACACTGGTACTTTCCAGGAGAACGCCCAGGTAACCGACAACCAATCAGCAGGGGACCTGGCTACCTGTGTCAACAAGGGTTACCGCTTTGCCCTAGCTTTTGGAGCGGTAGCTTCCGTCTTCTTTGTGGTCCTGGCAGGGTATATGTACATGGTGGGAGGAGAGCATGGCAAAGAACAGGCCAAGGAGATACTGGTCTCTGTATTGGCAGGTTTCCTGATCATGCTGTCTTCCTACGTCTTACTCAGACAAATCAACCCTACCTTAGTGGCCTTCAGGAGCATCCAGCCACCGCAGCTAGTCGGCAAATACAGCCTCCCAAGCTGTGCTGATGCGGGACTCGGGGAGAACTGTGTTGATGCACAAGGGAACACCACTACAGGAGGGGGCAGTAATGGGGGGCCAGGACAAACCCAGGGGATAAAGTTTCTAATTATTGGAGATTCGCTTTCTGTGGGCCTCAAGCCACAATTTAAAACTCTTATCGCGGCGGATGGTGGCGTTCTGGTTAATAGGGGGATGGGTGAGGATCCTGATAACAGAGGAGGTACTACCATTACACAATGGGCGAATTCTTTTGCCGCGCAATCTTTGGATTATTATGCTAGCAATAAACCAAGTATTGTAGTGATTTCGTTGGGGACGAATGACGCAAATGGCCAACACAATCAACAACAGGTAAAAACTGATACCGCGAAGTTAATTCAAGTACTCCAGAGCAAAGGTGTGGGTAAAATAATTTGGATTGGCCCTCCGAAATTTACTTCTACTACATCTGAGGGAGGATCGCGTACTGATACCCCGAACGTAAATAACACTACTGTCCAAACTGTAATAGCCGGTATAAAGAGCGGGCAAAGCGGTTGCTATTACGATACTTATTCCAAGAATTTAAATATCTTCCCACAAAAATATAATGGGATCCACCCGGGAGGGGATGGTTATGGCGTGTGGGCCAAGGCAGTGTGGACATCATATAAAACTTCGGGTTGTTAGTGTTACAATAACTGTATGAATATTTTTCGATCCAGAAACAAAACGCGATACGGCAAAGTAGTGTTTTTGGTTTATATTTTGGTGCTAATCCCTCTCCAATTCCTCGCCTTCACTACCCCTGCCTTAGCTGATCCCCCCACCAACAACGCCCCAGCCAACAACGCGCCCACAAAGCCACCGGGAGCCACCTATGTAGGCAGGGGAGTAGAAAGCTCCATCAGGGCCCTGCTTTGTGCCCCCACCCCTTCCAACGCCACCGTCACCAACACTGGTACTTTCCAGGAGAACGCCCAGGTAACCGACAACCAATCAGCAGGGGACCTGGCTACCTGTGTCAACAAGGGTTACCGCTTTGCCCTAGCTTTTGGAGCGGTAGCTTCCGTCTTCTTTGTGGTCCTGGCAGGGTATATGTACATGGTGGGAGGAGAGCATGGCAAAGAACAGGCCAAGGAGATACTGGTCTCTGTATTGGCAGGTTTCCTGATCATGCTGTCTTCCTACGTCTTACTCAGACAAATCAACCCTACCTTAGTGGCCTTCAGGAGCATCCAGCCACCGCAGCTGTTGGGGAAGTATAGTGACCTTCCCAGCTGTAGCGACGTGCATCTGGGCCAGGGGGACGATTGCGCCCTTGCCGATGGCACCCCCGGGGTCAGTAATGGCGACGGTACAGGAATTCCACCTCAGGGCGGAACAATGACGGGGAAAAGCGGGAAAGTTTGCAGTTTGGGAAAGGACAGTCCAAAGCTTAAAACCCTATGCAGTAACAAGACTTTTGATGCCGCGTTCAAAGCGGCCGGGCAAGCTAATGGAATTGACCCAAATTTTATTAAGACCATAGCTACAATTGAGAGCAACTTAAACCAAACCCTAGTCAGCTGGACTGGATGCTGTAAGGGGCTAATGCAAATGAGCAATGACACCGCCGCGCGGTTTGGCTGCACTAACAATGGGTGGCAAACCAACGGGATCGCGGAAATTCCCTGCGCCGCCAAATACATGAAGTACATCGCGCAAAAAGCGGGCGGAGTTGATTACGTAAAAATTGCGGCTGGCTACAATGCCGGAGAGGGGAGGATAGGACCCAGTAGCATATGTCCGGGCATGATAGTGGCGCTGTGTCCGTTCAAGGATGCCGCCCAAACTGCTTGCATTGTAGGAGCTAACTCTTTGGAGCAAACCCGAGACTATGTGGTTAGAATGTCCCGTGTTTATAACGAGTATAAAACACAATGTGGAATTTAATTAAGGAAAATAAAATATACGTTGCCATTGGGGCGGTATTGTTAATTATCCTGGTAATTATTGTGGTCTTTATTTTGTCCGGTCAAAGGCAGGGTGTCACCAATTCCAACAACCCGGGTACCAGGACAGACCAGACAAACGCCCTGTCAAAGAAATTAAACTACCCCAATAGCCCGCAAAAGGACATCACCCAAGAATGGATTTATTACAAAACGGTTAACGGGTCCATTAAAATCAGGAATGTATTTCCTAAAGATTATAGTCCATCGGCTTCTACTCCGTTGCTTCTCTCGCAAACAGACCAGTACAAGATAGATTATCAGCCGGATGGGGACCAGTTCGAACTGTGGATCACTGACCAAAATGACGTGGATTCAGCAAAGAAAGCGGCGGAGCAGGCTCTGGTTGAGTTATTTGGCGCACCCAAAGCCGACCTTTGCCAATTGCCGATTTATGTTTACAAATCCCCGCCTGATGACTATCGACCTAATCCATATAACGTTGGCTTAAGCTTTTGCCCAACAGAGTAATTTTAAATATATGAAAACCAAAACCAATACTTTAAAATTGATAATCCTTTCCATTGCTTTTGTGGAAATGGTTTTTGCCTACGCTGCCCCAGCCAACGCCCAGCTTATTCCTAACCCGGTTCCCCCCACCAACAACGCCCCAGCCAACAACGCGCCCACCAAGTCACCGGGAGCCACCTATGTAGGCAGGGGAGTAGAAAGCTCCATCAGGGCCCTGCTTTGTGCCCCCACCCCTTCCAACGCCACCGTCACCAACACTGGTACTTTCCAGGAGAACGCCCAGGTAACCGACAACCAATCAGCAGGGGACCTGGCTACCTGTGTCAACAAGGGTTACCGCTTTGCCCTAGCTTTTGGAGCGGTAGCTTCCGTCTTCTTTGTGGTCCTGGCAGGGTATATGTACATGGTGGGAGGAGAGCATGGCAAAGAACAGGCCAAGGAGATACTGGTCTCTGTATTGGCAGGTTTCCTGATCATGCTGTCTTCCTACGTCTTACTCAGACAAATCAACCCTACCTTAGTGGCCTTCAGGAGCATCCAGCCACCGCAGTTGTTGGGCAATTACGAGTTGCCCGGATGCAAAGATTTGGGGCTAGGGGAAACGGACGACTGCGATACCGCGGTCAGCCACGGTGCTAATGACGATACCGTTTCCACCGGATCAAAGCCCGGTACTGCTGTGAATTGTTCCGGAGGTATTGTAGATACTCCCGCCAGCATACCGCATGCTGCCGGCGCGAGTAAGCTATGCAAGGATTTGGCTGATCAACTGGCCGGATTAAAAGCTAAAACCCCTGGTATAAGTTGGATACTTACTTCCAGCATTAGTGGAACCCACATTAGCGGTTGCCATAAGACAGGGGATCCACGGGGTGGAAATTGCGTGGATTTGGCGCTAAACGGGGGACGTTCTCCTAGTTATTCCAAAGAGGCAGGTTCAACTAACCCTAACTGGCCCACCCTTTGTGAAGCAATCATTTCATTGGGTAAAGTTAACTTTGCCAACGAAGCCTCTAAGGATCCAAAATGCACGGCCATTAAAGACTACAAAGTATTCCCCACGACTACGGGACCTAACCTTCATATTAATTACATAGGCAGATAAATGAATAAAATAAAATTAATGATCCCAGACATGAAAATATTAAATAAGGTTTTTTACGTCTTATTCTTGGTTGTGGCTACAACTATGCTAATTATGCCAACCTTGGTTCAGGCAGCTGACCCTAACGCAGGCCAGGGGTTTGTCCCGTGCGGCAGTTTTTCAGACAATCCCTGCCAACTTACCGACCTGTTTAACCTGGTTATTATAGTGACGAACTTTTTGATAGATATGGCCGGTATCATCGCGGTGTTCATGATAGTTTTTGCTGGCTACTCTTTTGTAGTTGCGGCCGGAAACGCCGAAGCTGTTACATCAGCAAAAAAACTATTGGTGAACGCGGTCATTGGTTTCTTTCTCGTGCTGGCAGCATTTTCTTTAACTAACTTTTTGATTTTTGGTGGCAGAGTCCTACCAAACGGAAAACCTTTATTAGCCGGAAACCCCACAATCAATGGGGTGCCTGCTGGCATATTCCGTTGCCCCATTGATTATATTGTGGGTAACGCGACATGTGCGGGTACCAAAATCGGGGATACGAACAGTGATACTAATAACAACGCTCCTGGTAATGGTGACGTAGATTAGCGAAGTTAAACGTTTAGAAAAAGCTGTAATTTGACCCGGGTGCAAACCCGGGTTTTTGTTTCTATCAAAATTCATGGCTAAATATGATAAAAGGGAAGATATTTTTATTCGTGACGATCGTCGATAGATAGAGATATAGGCATGAAATAGAGAGGGGGTGAAAAGGGAGTATTAAATCATTATCTTAACAATTATCTAACATTGTTAATCAAGCAGGAGAGCGCGATTATAAATTTATATAAATATGTGGTTACATGCACAATCTAGTAATCAATAAATATATTTGTTAAATCCGGATTCATTAATTGATCAATATAGTATGTCGTATAACATACATTGTGCGACGTATGATATATTGCGTTTATGCCTATTCCCCAGGGTTTCAGGTATAGCAGAGTAGTCTTTTAACAACTAGTTCCCCACTACTCCGTTATAGTTGTATTGCACTAGGATCGTTTCTAAGCGTTATAAGTTCTTTTAACGAGTTAGTATGTGGTTTAAGACAGAAACGGGTGTGAGGCCCGCGCTCGATCGGCCGCCAAAAAGCCGGAGAGAGCGGGGGCCTCCCCCGCTGGTAAGCTCGACCTGTGTATCACATATCGTTATAAGTTATTATTTTATATTTATTTTTATTGGGTTTTATAATTTTCTTTAGTTTATTGCTGGTATGGTTAAGCTCCTAGTTATAAGATATCTGTATGAATCGAATAAAGCGTAAAAAAGTATATTTTTATGAAGATCTCTTTGAATACTACGATTTGAGGTTTTACCTTAAAGCTTTGCCTATTTTATCAGCTGACGGCCATAAGGAATACCAAGTATCAATTCATGAGTATGACCAAGATTCTAACTTTATGCGACGTGAGTCTATTCATACCCCTCAGCTAGTTGGTAAAACACCTCAGATTGCCTTTAGCGAGGCTAAGAAATATATTAGGTCCATTTACACTCCCGACCCTGTATTTGTGGAATTAGAAGAAAGTCATAAGAAGTTCTTACGGCGGGTAGATTACGAACAAACCAAGAAGAAGAAACCTTATGCTCCTAGTCAGACAAAATCCTAAAGGTGGTTGGCCACTTAAAGGCTACCCTCTTGATGCTGATCCTGAAACCGGATCAATGGGTTATAAAGTTGGTTATTGCTCATGTGGTTGCAAACAACCGATTCTGATTCGTCTCGGAGACCTTAGGGATATTGTTGATGAGTTTGGGCTGTCAGCTGGATTATGTGTCCAAGAAGAGCCTAAGCAATGGCTAGTCTCCCCTATTCCTGCATTAAAGAAAAGGATTGTAGAAAGTTTGGGTGGAACTTATACAGAAAGCGAAAAAGGTGTATGATTAAGCCAGTTATATAAGGCACCTAAATAGATCTAATTTTTATAAATGAATATAGCAATAAACATTTTAACGGTGGTAGGAACTATTGATTCTTTATTTTTGCTCGGAGGAATTATTTGGGCAATATATCTTTGGTTGAATGGAGTCAGTCCCGCTTTGTACAGATTAGGGAATGGTCTATCTAAACGAAAGATTGCCATTTTCGCAAAAGATTCACATTTTAACAGTCTTAGGGATTTATTGATTGATTCCCATCTTTTTAAGGAAAGAAATATTGTTGAAGTTTCTTCTATAAGTGATATCGGCAAGGCTGAATCATGTTCATTATATCTGGTGTATTGGCCTGATTGGAAAACTGATGTTTCAGCTATAATACAAAAGAAACCTGATTCTTGCGCTTTAGTTGTATACGCTCCTCGTTCCGAGGGGCCAATGCCCGAAGATCAAATGAATCTCGTTGACAACCAAAGAAACGGAGCAGTTACAAACTTTAGAGGAAGGCTTTTGAACGATGTTGTTACTTCTATGATAACAACAAGCATATGACGCAAGAAACCATTAGTAAGCTTTTGAGGGATTATGTTAGAAACAATCTGTCTCCTAAAGATGCAGAAAGGTTATTAATTTCTAATCTATACGATTCACTAAAAATAATATTGGGTGAATCTAATTGTTTACAAATTGGATCTTACCCGAGGTTCACAGCCATTACACCATTACACGATCTTGATGTTTTATATATTATTGGTGACACTCAGTCTAGTATTGCGACTTCTCAGGAAGTATTAAATGATCTATATAACAGACTAAACGAAGAATACCAATCGCCCACTTCTCATAACGTAAAAATTGAATATCAAACGCACTCAATAACTATTCTTTTTTTTGAGAATGATGGTGACGATGTTCTATTTTCATTAGATATAGTACCTGCTATTAAACACGAAGTTAACGAATTCGGTTTAGATAAGTACCTAGTTCCTGAGCTTCTAAAGGTGCGACCATCCAGACGTAAGCACTTATATCAAGAACTATCTCAAGATCATAAAGAAATGGGATGGATTCCTACTGACCCCCGGGGTTATATTGAAATGTCTCGTACAATAAACGACCAAAACTCCGATTTTAGAAAGACTGTTAAGTTCATAAAGGGCTGGAAACATGCAGTAAAAACTAAAGATTCAAATTTTAAGTTTAAATCTTTTCACATAGAACAGATAGTAATTCAGTACTTTTTCCAAAACGTCCAAATGGATATATATTCAGCGATATTTCATTTCTTTTGTGATCTTCCAAAACACATAAGTTCTCCCCAAATAACGGATCGCGCTGATAGCACGAAGTACATTGATGCTTACATTGAAGACATGACGGAAGCTGAGAAAGAAAAGATTTTAAATGCAGCAGACAACTTTTTGATTAAGCTAGAAGATTTGTCCGAAGAATCTAATATAGATGATTTGCTTGATGGAAATTATTACACTAGAAAAAGTGAATCTGAAGAATACCTTTTTGATAAAAAGATACCTGTCTTAATCGAGAAAAATGAAAAAATCAAGATTATAGCAAGGGCTTTAGCGAGAAACGGTTTCGGCCATACTATTTTAGACGCAGCCGGGATTATAGAAACAGACAGAAAGATAGATTTTTCAGCTGAAACTGAAAGCGAACTAGATATCATCAAATGGAAAGTTAAGAATGATAACAGGTCGCCGCAACCAAGAGGTGAAATAACTGATCATCATACTTTACACCAGCCCGAAAACACGAAGTTTAATGGAAATCATTATGTTGAATGCTATGGAATAAGGAACAATGTTTGTGTCGTTAGAGCACGGCAAAATGTTGTTCTTGATAGCTGGATATTACCTAAGTATAAATAAATTACTACATGGAGTGTTATATTTGTAACCAGCACGTAAATAACCACGGTGGTTGGGTAAAATATCACATTGCCTATAATCCCCCGCTTTGGATTTGGACTTGTAAAAGTTGTAACTACTTAGAGTATTTATTGCGTTCAAATATTGATCCTACTACTCGTAATTTTAAGAAGATCAAAGATAGACGCAACAAGATAAATGAGTTGAGAAAGCTGAGAGGTTTAGAAAGAATTTAGTTTTTCCACAACGATACCTTGCATACATTGTGCGACGGTGGCCCCTTTGACACTAGCCCATATGTATGCCATAATTAAGGTACTGGTTCATTATCCAATGGGACCCTTACAACTTAATACTGCCTGCCGTGGATAGAGGTATTGCAGCGAAAGGAACGTTATGGCTGAAGAAAATACTAACCCCACCCCGGCTACGCCGAACACTCCTGCGGAACAAAAGCCCGCAGATGGTGCCACTGCTGCCTAAATTAAAAACCCGCCCTCCAAGGGCGGGTTTTTCTATTTGCTACCCAAACGCTTATACATATTCCGTTCCGCTTTTTTGATTACATCCCTCTGGCCATTTTCCATAAGCACGCTTCGAATCATTTCTACTTCAGCCCGCAATGCTATAATCTCCCCTACTGCCCTTTCGAAATCCTTAAAATCCTTATCAAACGGAAACACAATTGATTCAAAAGCCATATTATCCTTTCCTTTATAGGGTAAGTATAGCTTTTAATGAGTATAATAGCTATTGAGGCTATTCAACCTATACTTGACTTTTTTATAAATATTTGGTATTATTAAAAAGCAAAGTTATATGATTTGAAATTTAGTCGAGTTTCGCCAACATATTTAATTGCTTTAACTCACTAATATTTCAACTATGAACGGTACGATCAAGAAAGTTGTAGAAGATAAAGGCTTCGGCTTTATAAGCGTAGACGGCGAAGATAAGGATCTTTTCTTCCACAGAAATTCTCTCGCTGATCTGACATTAGAAGAACTCAAGCCAGGCGACAAAGTCACCTTCGATACTGAGGATTCTCCTAAAGGAAAAAACGCGATAAACGTTAAACGAGCATAATCGTTAGAATGCCCCCGCAAGGGGGCATTTTTGTTTACCGGGGTGATAAATGAAAAACAGCCAGGTCAAAGGGGTATGACTTGGCTGTTTTCGGTTTGTGAGTATTTAGGTATGAAGGAAATATGGCGGGTAATGTCGAACGAGGTTAAAAGATGTTGTCCTCGCTGCTGGTGATGACTATCGTGAATCCGCCGATGAAGGGCGAACCCTGCTCCGATGACGACCGGATGCTGTCGGCGAAATCCTCGCGCTGGTCTTCGGAACAAAGTTCCGCAAACCGTTGCTGTTGCCGGTCGCACTCGCCTTCTTCCTGTTCGGATTCGGGCAGGTCGAGCTTTTCGAGCTGGACGCGCAATTCCGCGTCTTCCTCTTTGCTGATGAGACCGGCGGTTGCCAGCTTATCGAGTAATCCGCGACCTGAGACGAGGCTTGAGAACTGGGTGTTCCGCAGTTTGTCGCCGTAGGCGTTGTAAAGGTAGGCGTGTTTCCAACTGTCGTTGCGGTCGCTTTCGCATTGCCGAACCGAGATGGGTTGCGGCTCACGCTCCTCATACGCGCTGGCTGAGCCAGTAGCGAAGAAGGGCGAGGTAAACGAAAACGGGTCGTCCGGGAGTTTTGAATCCTGAACCTTTTTAATTGCCCGGTCCACCGACTCCGTGTCTATCGTTATCGCTTTCAAAATATCCAGCCCGTTTTGCTCCTTAATCCAATTTAAGTAAGCTAACAAATTGGATTTGTTGGCGAACGGGATGTCCCGGGAAACCTTATCTCCCCCGAGGTCGAAATTGATGACGGCGAATGTCGGGAATACTGTTTCCGACAAAATTTCTACTTCAACGGTTAGCGTAGGATTTTTCTTACGCTTTCCAAATCTAAACATACTCTATGACCCTCCAAGTCTAGTTTTGTTGTGTATTGCTTTTTGTTTGTAAAAAATTGAATGCACGCGCACTCAACATAGTATTTAAACACATTATAGAGGATTTGTCAAGTTTAGGGTTTTTCCCTATACTTACTCATACTTGGAGGTATTGGGTATGAAAGACGAGGCAGGAGGATGGACGTCGTTTGATGTCGGGCCAGAGCGGACAATTCTGCTCAAAGCTGATAAGGCAAACAAATTGTTGTATATCGCCCGTTCGGACGACGAAGTCTCCACGATCAGCCTTACCTGTTTCGTGGAGCTAACCGATAACATTGGACGAGAATGTGTGATGTGCCTAGATGGCAATTTGGAACAAGTCAGTTTCGAACGCGTGACGGAACCTACGCTCGTGTGCGATTCTTGCGAAGCCGAATATGGCATTAGCGAACATCAGTTAGTCCTTCTCGAATAATAAAGAGCAAGTCACCGTAGTGTCTTGCTCTTTATCGTTATTGCTTGCGTGAGGGTTAGGAGACCCGTTCTCGCTCCTTGTTGGTTGAACCACGGCTTCGCCAGCCGAAGGCGCCGGCGGAGTTGTGGTTTATCTTGCCTTTGACCCGGTCTTTGAGTTCCGGGGCTTCGCGTTCCCCATCCTTCTTCAAGATGGTTTTTACTTCCACCTCCTGGTTCGTCGAGATGTTCTCGGCAACCCCGGAGAGGATGATATTATGGAGCGCGCGGGCGGCGGCGTTATCTTCAGGACGGGCGGGAACCCCGTTCATTCTGGCGACGATAACCGGGACGTGCTTGGGGTCGCGGATGCCGTGCGGCAGGCTGGGGTTGGCGGATGGTTCGACGACGACCATGAAGTCGGCATCAGTCAGTTGCTTGGCTTGCTCGACTGGGATGTCGAGCAACACAGGCAATACTTCTTCCTTAATGCGGTTTACCAGCGTTGAGCCTTTCAGGAAGCCCAAGGCGGCGGCGTTCATGCCGAAGCTGGTAAATATTTTCAGTCTGATAAACATAATTTTCACCTCATCAAAAAATATGACCCACTTGCGCAAGCCATTAACCCTTCTTTGGATTGGGGATATTCTACCCTATTTCCCCCGCCTGGTCAATCGTCGGCGGATACAAAAAGAAAACGGTCTCCGGGAAGTGGAAACCGTTTTCGGGTAATAACAATCAGTCTTTGTTGCCGTATCGCTCTTCAAGCTTTTTCCACCATTTGGTGGTTTCGACGGGTCGGCTGGGTGCGACCAAAAATTTTATGAGCAAGAAAAGTGACAAGACAACCACAACGGCTAACGCCGCAAGCACAAGCAAGTCATCCGTTTTGTTAATACGATAATCCCCCTTAGTTAACGTCTGAAGACGAAGTCCCTTTCTCGCCTACCCAGGACAGTTCCTGGATATGCTATGGAGGATTATGCCATACCTATTAGTTTTGGCAAGGGGTATTTGGGGATTATTTTTTGTCCGCTTTGGCTAGGTAATCGTAGCTTTCGGCCTTGAAGTTTTCGTATTTGAAGGTATTAACCCGCGCGGGAGCTCCCTTGAACTTTTCCCTTTCATGGATAGAGAGAGGGCCATCGTGTACATCTACGGTAAGCCCTACTCTGCCGTCTTCCTTGATGTGGGATTTTAAGTTATTAAACCCTAAGGGCCTGCTAAATCCGTGAGTGGTCCAGCCAGTTCGGCGGGCGGTGGATTCGGCAATGGGATAAGTGTATTTGTCAGTTTTGGCTCCGGTGGAGCATGACAAAGCCATAACTTCCGCTCCTGGTTCCACGTACTTTCGGGCGGCGCGGACTGTCATGCGAATGTGGGTGTCATTATCTTGTTCATAATCAAAGCGGCGCTTTGGGGTTTGCCGGTAAACCGTTTCGCCTTCGCCAAGTTGGATGCTATCCGGGCTGCCGTGGCCGCCGACCAGCATAAACCCGATTTTTTTTCCTCCCTGCCGAGTGGTTGCGTTCTTAATGGCTGCCAGCAATTCACGGTCACTCCCCGCTTCTGCCAAAAGCAACCGCTGCCCATTTGCTTCCAGGGACTTATAGAACTCCTCGTATGTTTCGTTGTCTTTGCTGAACGCCTGGTTTTCGTCCGCCCGCGCCAGCACCATGAGGCCATACGGCTTGTCTTTATTGTCACGGTCTTTGTATACCCCATCCAGCATACTCATGGGGTAACGGTCTAGGTTGGTGATGCCGCATTTTTTTACAAAATAATCCAAATATTTTGGGCCACGTTCCGGGTCTCCAATAATCTCTCTCATCCGTTCAATTAACCGCACCTGTTTTCCCATTGTGTCCATGCGTGATCCAAAGGGCTGAATGCCCATTTCACCTTGCCACAACGCCTGCAACACTTTTGATACCGGCGAATCCAAGTTGTCTATCTGCTCTACCAGCTGCTCGTAGTTTCTGTTCCCGGAATGTATATTCCAGTACTTTTCATTTATGGCCGCCTTGGCTTGCGCTATAAGTTCGGGGTCCCTCTCTGCTTCGGGCACGTATTTTATGTAATTCCCCAGTGTGCGTAAATCGCCGTTATAATTTCCATCTTCAAATTGCCATTGGAAGAATTGGGCGGCTGTTTCCTTATCCATTTTTTCATTGGCTTCCCGGCGGTAGATTGCCTTCTCCTTGTCATGAGAGCTTCCTCTCATGACTTTAAGTTTTTCGTACGCGGGGTTAGACAATAGCTTCCAATCGTCCCGGGTATTTGGTTCACCATATTCTTTGGCCGCTTGCCGCGCTATCTTCTCTGTAATCTGGTCAATATATTTTCTTTCGTAAGCCATGGTTACCCCGGTCCACCCAATGAGTGCTTCTGGATCGTCAGTTTGATCAATAATTTTGCTGAGCAAGCCTTCGCTGACTAAAACCCGTTTGTCCATGCGGGGCAGATTTTTGAAATCCTCCGGCGAAATGTTTACGTATTCTTCGGCTTTAAGCGCGCTTAGCCGCTCCAGCTCATCCAACTGTTCGTCGTAATACTTTTCCACATTCTCCGTCCGTTCCAGCAATGCTAACACTCTTCCGTTTAATTCCGCTATTTGGGCTCGTCTGTTTTCTTCGATTTGGGGCTTAAGCTTTTCAAACATCTCCTCGTTCAATTGAACGTCTTTGCGCAAAACATTGGCCAGTTCCCCAAATTTTTGGCCCACCCAGGATCGTACCGTGCCGATCCGTTCTTTTCCTTCGGCCGCATCTAAAGTCTCCGCCGTTTCTGTGGTTTCGGCAGTTTCCGGAGTTTCTAGCTCCTGCTCAAAATCGCTCCCCGGTTCGTGGAGTTCGGTTTCCTTCATGAGAGTTGTTTTCTAATGCTATCCATGGCGGCATCATCAAAATTATGGGTTAAACGAAGCCGTTCTTCCGCTAGTTCCCTTAAGTTTTCCCGGGCTTCCTCCTCTATTCGTTTTAGTTCGTCTCGCAGAAAGGGAGGTAGGTTGTTGTCTATCGGCATGTTATTTCAGTTCCCTTTCCTGCTTAACGATAGCTTTGATAACTTTCAGCACGTAATCCAGTTCGTTCTTCATGGTTTGCTTTCCCAGGGTGATGCGAAGGCTGCTGAACGCATCCGCCTTTTTTTTGCCCAAACCCAAAATTACATGCGAGGGGTCGGGTGAAGATGATGAGCAGGCGCTGCCCGTAGACACCGCAATGTTGTATCCGTCTAAGTAAAATAAAAGCACTTCCCCTTCTATTCCTTTTACCGAAACATTTATGTTATTTGGTAAACGCTGCATCCCTTCGTTGAATTTTTGTTTATCCAGTTTCAATTTATGGTCATCCGGTCCGTTCAATGTTACCCCGGAAACAGATTTAAGAAGTTGCGTAAGAAAAGTGTCCCTTAGTTTTTTCGTCCGTGCATTTTCCTGAAGTCTATTCCTCTGTGCCAGTTCCAAAGCTTTTGCCAAACCTACTACGCCCGCGACGTTCTCCGTTCCGCTTCTCATATTTTTTTCCTGGCCGCCCCCAAATACTATGGGCCGCAAGGGCGTACCCGAACGCGCGTAAAGAAATCCAATTTGTTTCGGTCCGTAAATCTTGCTGCCGTTGACGGATAGCAAGTCCACACCGAGTTTGAAAGTATTTAGGTCAAGGCTATTGCCTGCTTGGCAGGCATCACTGTGAAAAAATATGCGCGGTAACTTTTTGCTTAACCGTACCCTGTTCACTCCGGCAACTAGCTTGCCAATGTCTGGTATATTTTGGATAGTTCCGACTTCATTGTTCGCGTACATTATAGAAACAAGTACGGTGTCCTTCCGTATGGCCTTCTTTATGCTCTCCACACTTACCAGACCGTTTTTATCCGAATCTACTAAAGTGACTGCCCACCCTTCCTCTTTAAGTGCGCCGACCGTATGCAATACGGCGTGGTGTTCAATGGCGCTAGTTATCATGTGGCCCTTTTTCTTATTCTTTAATTCATATTCGTGCGCTACGCCCAGAATAGCGAGATTTACGCTTTCCGTACCGCCCGCGGTAAAGATAATTTCCCTTGGCTGGGCCTGCAAAATATCAGCAATCGCTTTTCTAGACTTGCTTATGGCTTCCTGTGCCTGCTGGCCGATTCGGTAAAGGCTGGAAGGGTTGCCGTATTGTTCGGTTAAATACGGCTGCATTGCGCGCAAAACCGCCCGGTCAATCGGGGTTGTTGCGGCATTGTCCAAATAGATTAATTTCTTGGCGGGACTAAGTTTTTCCATATGTATAAATGGTAACAAAAACACGGCAAAAGTGCTATAATTTATAAAGAATAACCACTGAAATTTATAAGAGGCACACTTAAGTTATATGACTAACACTTACGCTTTTGTTTTGGGACGGGTTCATACTCTATCCCTCGCTGAGTTGTTCACCCTGTTTAAGAAGCATAATTTCGAAGTTAAGGTTGTTGACGCGTCACCCGAAGTGTTGGTGGTTGAATCAGAGAGCACGCTCGACCCGGAAAAGTGGCAGAAGATGCTCGGCGGCACTATTAAGATATTGAAAGTCGTAGACACGCTACGCAAGCGGCCCCAGGACTCCATCAATTTCGCTTTGCAGCATTACTTCCGCCCGTCACGCATCAAAAAGGATTTTCTAAAAAATTACACTGGTAAGATCCAGTTTGGTGTTAGCGTGTACCTAATAGACATGGAGGCTAAAGCGTTCGGCGAACCGAAGCGCATTGGCATGTTCATTAAGCGCGCCATGCAGGACAACGGCTCCTCTATTCGTCTAGTCCTGCCCGAGTTCAATTCGTTGGCACTTGCTTCCGTGGTTGTAACCAAGAATGGCCTGCTAAACAAAGGCGCTGAAATTTGCATCCTCGCTGCTTCCGAAAAGATTTACGCCGCCAAGACTTTGGTGGTCCAGGACTTTGAGGATTACGGCCGCCGTGATTACCAGCGTCCGGTGCGCGATGACCGCCGCGGCATGATTCCCCCCAAGGTTGCCCAGATGATGCTCAATTACGCGGACGCAAAAATTTCGGACGCCATGCTCGACCCGTTCTGCGGTCTTGGCACTTTAGTCCAGGAAGGCGTTCTGCAGGGACACAAGATGCTTGGCACTGACATTGACCCCGTCGCCATTGCCGGCAGCGAAAAAAACCTGGAGTGGTTCCGTAACCGCTACAAGATTCCCAAAGGCAAATACCACTTGGAAATTTCGGACGCCCAGAAAGTCAGCGAGACTGTGCAAAAACTCATTGGCATCCAGGCGTTTAAGCAGATTGGCGCCATTGTTACTGAAGGCAATCTCGGTCCCATGTACTCCAAATACCCCGACAAAAAAGATATTGAAGAGAATTTTAAGGCTCTCACCCAACTGTACAAAAACTCTTTCCAGGAATGGGCAAAATTTCTTCCGAAAAAAGGCTCCGTTATCCTCTGCCTGCCGGCCTACAAAAAGACCGCTACGGAATACGAAATGTTCCCCAGCCTTGACTTTATGGCGGATTTGGGGTACAATATTACAAGTTTGATTCCTTCTAATTTGGCCGGTTCGCTTCCATTTTTGAAGCTCACAGAGCGCGGATCCGCTATCTATGACCGGAAAGACCAGATTGTTGCCAGGGAAATCATACGATTTGAAAAAGTTTAATTAAGTTATTCTATGGCTCATAAGAAAGCGGGAGGCTCTACCTCCCTTGGCCGTGACTCAGTTTCCAAGCGCCTCGGTGTCAAAATATTTGGCGACCAGCGCGTGAACAAAGGCGAAATTATTATTCGCCAGCACGGTACTAAATTCTACCCAGGAAAGAATGTCCGCCTGGCGGATGATTCCACCATCTATTCTGTAATCGACGGCACCGTCAAGTTCCAGAAGAAAATGATGACTAAGTTCCATGGCGGCCTGCGCCGCACTCGCGTCGTAAGTGTTGTCCCTCTCGGCGAAGCGAAAGCCGCTCCCAAGCCAGCCGCTAAAGCAGCCGCGAAGGCTCCGGCTAAAACTGCTGCTCCAAAAGCGAAAGCCGCCGCCGCGAAGTAATCAATTAAAAATACCCTGTCTCCTCCATGACAGGGTATTTTTTTATCCAAACAGAAAAAATTAGTTGATGTTTTGCGCCGCCCAGTTTTTGACCGACGTTCTCAAAAGGTCCGTCACCTCGTGGTGATAACCGTTCGCGCGAGCCGTGGAAAATTCCAGGATCGCCTGGTCGGCATAACCGAGCTGTAGGAGAAGCTTGCCGCGAATTTGGTACGCCGCGCCGTTCGAGGGGTCCATGTTTATGGCGAGCGACGCGTTCTCGTACGCCTCCTGGTAAAGTCCCATCCGCAGACAGCATTGGGCGTACATCGTCCAGTGAATGCTCGAGCCGTCGAGCTGGATAAGCGTTTCAACGCAGGACTTCGCCAAGGGGAAGTTATGATCGTGCCAGTGGTGGTAAAAAACCCCAAGGCAGCAGTTTACCACGTCTTCCCGGATTTCGGGGAAGCGTTGTAGCGCGACGAACATCAGGGTGCGCTGCATTCCAATGTGTCCGAGCCTGCCATGCGCCGCTATTAGGTGCAGCATGCACATGGAGTTTGCCAGCCCAAGACGGTTCGCCTCGTTGCAGTGGTTGATACCTAGACGGTTACGGTCCAGGCAGATATACGCCATGCCGAGCAGGGCGTGTGATTCGGCGAACTCGCGGTCGTGAAAGAGGGATGCCTTGAGTAAATCAATGGCTTTCCTCACCCTGGCTTCGCCGAGTTCGATTACCGCCTTCTGAAAATAATCCCCTGCCTTGCCGGGGTCGCGCCGCCGTTCGGGAACAGCGGATTTGATATGGGAACGCTTCTGGTATTCATTGCTTTTACGTTTTCTTCTGTATTTCATTCCGTCCTCCCTTTCGAAATTCGTACTTCTATCTTTGTTCTCAACTTTCGGCATTATACAACAAAAAGCCGGTTTTGGCAACCGGCTGTAATTGTTATGGTATTTTGCTGGACTTTTGCTACTTTCGCTTTGCTGTGGCGGCAATAAACGCCGTGAACAGAGGGTGCGGTGCAAACGGTCTGGATTTGAATTCCGGATGGAACTGAGTACCGACAAAGAACGGATGGTCTTTCAGCTCAATGATTTCAACCAGTTGTCCGTCCATGGAAGTTCCCGAAACAGTAAGCCCGGCTTTTTCCAGGCGCTCGCGGTAGGTGTTATTGAACTCGAAACGGTGGCGGTGGCGTTCGGAAATTTTCGGTGAGCCGCCCTTCTTAATCCACTTGCCGGCGGTGTAAGCTTTTTCAGTTACAGTGCCACGCTTGATTAAACAGTCCCAGGCACCAAGACGCATGGTCGCTCCGTATTCCCGATTCAGCAATTTCTTTTCCTGGTCAGGCATGATGTGGATGACCGGGTGCGGGCTGTCGTCATCGACTTCAGTGGTGTTGGCCTTTCGGAGCCTGGCCACGTTGCGGGCAAATTCAATGGTGGCCATTTGCATGCCGTAGCAAAGCCCTAAATAAGGGACTTTGTTGGTTCTGGCGTATTTGATGGCTTCTATCATCCCCTCTGTGCCGCGGCTGCCAAACCCGCCTGGCACTACTATGCCGTTAAAACCTCCTAAAACCGCTTTAGCGCCCTCTTTTTCTATTCGCAGGCTCGATACCCATTCCAGCTCAAAAGCTGTATTTTGGGCCCAACTGGCGTGTTTGATGGCCTCTACCACGGAAATATAGACATCAGCCAGCTTATAGGCGCCGGTTTCGAAGTATTTGCCCACAACAGCGATTTTCACCGCTTTCTTGGAGCGGCGCAGGCTGGTAATCCGGTCGGCCAATTTTTTCCAGCCGCTGGTGTCTTTGCGGCGGGCAGTCATGTTGAATTTTTTGAGGATCTTGTCGGTAAGTCCTTGGGAATCAAAGTTCAGCGGAACGCGGTAAATGGAATCAACATTAGGAGCGGCAATGATGTTTTCTTTGGGCACATTCGTGGTCCACGCCAGGGTTTCCTTGCGGCGATCATCCATGGTTTGTTCGGCGCGCGCGATGAGGAAGTCCGGCTGAATGCCGGAAGCAATCAATTGCTTTACTGAGTTCTGTACCGGTTTGGATTTCATCTCCCCCACGCTCGGCGGGGTTGGTAAATATCCGACGTGAATGTGGATGACATCACGGTTATCGCGGTACTTCATAATGCGGTTGGCTTCAATGAATAAAATGTTCTGGTATTCGCCTACCGTACCGCCAATTTCCACAATCACAAAATCAGCCTTGCGCTTCTTGGCTGCCAGTTCGAACCGGCGAATCATTTCTTCCGGTACGTGCATGGCAACTTCCACGTCTTCGCCGTCGTACTCAAAATTGCGTTCTTTCTCAATAATTTTTTTGTAGATCTGCCCGTTGGTCAGGTAGTTAGCGGAAGACAGGTCATCGTTCATGAAGCGCTCGTAGTTGCCGATGTCCTGGTCGGTTTCCATGCCATCATCAGTTACGAACACTTCGCCATGTTCCTGGGGGCGGATGGTGCCGGCGTCAACGTTTAGATAGGCGTCGCATTTAACCGGAGCTACGGTATAACCGCGGGATTCGAGGAGGGCGGCAATGGAAGAAGTGGTAACACCTTTGCCCACGGAGGAAATAACACCTCCTGAGATAAAGATAAATTTGGTATGAAGTTTTCCGGCTTTGCGCGGTTTAACGTGGTATGACATGGTTATTTTGTTTGTTCAGCTTGAATTATTAACGTGGTTTCGGCGGACAACCCGTGTCCGAGTTTTACTTTTATCTTATGCTCTCCCAGTGTTTTGAGTGGTGGCGTGTGGATCTGGCTCTTTTCTATAGTCACGTGTAGTTTCTGGCTCAGCAGTTCGGCAATATCCTTTTCGTGCACCCCCGAAAAAACCTGCCCCTGTTCCCCCACTTTAACTACAGCGGTAAATTTTTGGGTTTCCAGTTTTTGCTTTAAGCCTTTGGCCTGGCCGACTTGGCGTTCCTGTTTTCCTGCCGCCTCCTTGGCTTCTTTTACCTGGCGCGTGAGTTCCTGCGCCGTGGCTAGCCGCCCAAAGCCCTTTTTTAGTATGAAATTATTGCCGTACCCCTCGGAAACTTCCTTTATTTCGCCGGCCTTCCCGACTCCGGGTACGGACTTGCTCAAAATGACTTTCATATATGTGATTTAAACAACAAAAAAACTCCCGAATTGAGAGTCTGGTCCGGTTTTCGCCTCCAAAACCCGGAGGAAAATAACGGCTCTTTTTTAGTATATAAGGTTTGGGAAATATTGCAAGAGCTGGCGCCAGGAAGCTGCCTCCCGGCCTATATTCTCAAGTAGCGGCGGATGGCTAGCATGGAGGAAACAATGCTCAAGAGCAGGGCTATGCCCAATTGAAGCGCCACCAAAACCGGGAAACTAATGAAAGTGGAACTAAATACCGTTCCGCCGGGATTCAGGTAGGTGTTTATGGCTGGAACAATTTTTACGTAAAATGGCACCAGCAAAGCACTGGTCAGGATAGTGGCAACTATGCTGTACATCATGGCTTCCATTAGGAACGGTCCCCGGATGTACCAGTTGGTCGCGCCAACGAGCCGCATGATTTCCACTTCTTCGCGGCGGTTGTAGATTGTGAGGGTGATGGTGTTGAAAATTACCAAAATAGCGATTATGGAGAATACGCTAATTAGGCCAATCCCGCCGATAATTACGAAACGAAGCAAAACGCGCAGCCGTTCAATGGTGGTGCGGTTATCTTCATAGTTAACTTTTTCGATGCTGTTTTTGTACTTGTCCCCCTGCAGTTGCTGGGCAATCGCCGGGTAGTCATCCAGATTGTTGCCTTTGACCTGCAAGGTTGCCGGGAACGGGTTCTCACTTAGCTCCTTAATTGAGTCAACTAACAGCGGGGTATCAGCATGTCGTTTCTTAAAGTCTTCCAGCGCCTGGTCGGAGGAAACGTAAGTGACTTCTTTGACCTTACTGTCATTTTCCAAATCAGCCTTAACCGCTAAAATCTGGTTTTCGTTCAGTCCCTGTTTGAAGTAGGCGCTAATGTCCACTCGCTCGCGAATGCTGCTGACCGAAAAACTGGTAATCACAAACAGCAAGAACATTACGGACAGGATTATCAAAGTTACTACCATAATCAAAGTGGCGGCTACTGAGAGCCAGCGGTTTCGGTAAAAATTGGTGGCACCATTGCGGATAATGCGCCCGAGGGAAATAAAGTTCATTAGAGTTTGTACTTTCCTTGCTGCTGCTCCAAAGTGATCTGGCCGCCTTCAATGGTAACCACGCGCTTGTTGATCTTATTGACCAAGTCCGCCGCGTGGGTGGCCAAAATAACAGTCGTTCCAAGTTTATTGATTTTAGTCAGAAGGTCTAACACTTCATTGGCGTTTACTTCGTCGAGGTTGCCGGTGGGTTCGTCAGCGAGGAGCAAAACTGGGCGGTGGGCCAATGAGCGCGCAATCGCCACGCGCTGCATCTCCCCGCCGGACATCTCGTGCGGGAAGTTGTGGCGCTTATGGAGCAGGCCAACCAATTCCAAAATCCGTGGGACATCCTTGTCAATTTTCTGCTTGCTGTGGCCGGAGACTTCCATGGCGAAAGCTACGTTTTCAAACGCGGTCAGGCGGGGCAGTAATTTGATGTCCTGGAACACAATCCCAATTTTGCGGCGCAGGTAAGGCAAGTCGGCTTTGCGCACGCTGGATAGGTCAATATCATCAATCAGGATTTTTCCTTCATCAATGGTTTCTTCGCCGAAAATCAGCTTCATTAAAGTTGATTTTCCGGCTCCCGACATTCCCACCAGTGAAATAAATTCACCCTGATTTATGGTCAGGTTGATATCATTTAGGGCTTTGCTGTCGCCGTAATATTTAGTTACGTTTTGGAATTCAATCATGAAGAAATAGGTATATTAATTATACCACAATTCTTTTATTTAGCGTTTTGCTCTAAATACTTCTCTATGAATTCGTCTATTTCTCCATCTAGTACCTTGTCAGGGTCGGTTTCTTCATAATCGGTCCGGTGGTCTTTTACCAGTTTGTAGGGATGCAGTACGTAGCTGCGAATTTGGTTTCCCCACTCGGCGGATTTGAATTCACCGCGCAATTCTTTTTTTTCGTCGCTTAATTTCTGGTCCTCTACTTCCTGAACCCGGGCGGCCAAAATCTTCATGGCCAGTTCCTTGTTCTGTGCCTGGCTGCGCTCATTCTGGATGCTAACCTTAAGTCCAGTTGGGATGTGGGTTATACGGATTGCAGAGTAAGTGGTATTTACGCTCTGTCCCCCATGTCCCGAAGATGTGGTAGCTTCAATTTTTAGATCTTTGGGGTCGAGCTTTACCTGTTCCTGTTCTTCCAATTCAGGAAGCAACTCAAGGAGGGCAAAAGAAGTTTCGCGGGTATGGGCAGGATTAAATGGACTTTGTCTAACCAGTCGGTGCACTCCGGCTTCGCTTTTAAGTAGCCCATACGCGTATGGCCCGGCGACGCTGACCAGAACGGATTTTATACCCGCGTCATTCCCCCGACTCATTTCCAGTACTTCAGTTTTAAACCCGCGGCGTTCGGCAAAACGCAGGTACATGCGGAGCAAAATTTCAGTCCAGTCTTGCGCGTCTACTCCCCCGGCCCCGGCATGCAGGGCAAAAATAGCGTTGTGGTCATCAAACTTTTTTGACAACAAAGCCACGAAACGGTTCTTTTGGTATTTTTCTTCAAGAGCTCCGACCTGGCTTTCTATATATGATATGGTTTCCTCCGACTCGTCTGTATTGGCTTTAGCGATATCTAGCAGTTCTTGGGTATCGTTTTCCAGGCCGGTCCAAAAATCATAAAAGTTCTTGGTTTGGGTATATTCCTGGCTGGTTTTTTGAGCAGACTCGTTATCTGACCAAAAATCCGGCTCCTGCATTTTTTTGTCCAATTCAGAAAGCCGCCGTTCTTTTTCAGAAAGGTTTAAATGTGATTTTAATTCGCTAATTTGTGAAATGAGCGCTTCGAGGCGCTCAATTAAGTTATTCATAATTAATTTTTTCGCACATAGGTTGCGAAAGTATATTCTTCATGTGGTTCTTCTTCGATTTTATCCCATTCCCTCCAGTCAACTTTGGGGAAATAGACATCACCTCTATATTCGTCGTGGATGTGGGTCATGTACATCTTTTCGGCCCGAGGCAGGCTTGCCGCAAAAATCTGCGCTCCGCCTATTATATAGACGTCAGTTTCTTTCAGTGCATCCAACGCCTGGTCCAAGTCGTGGAATACCAGCACTCCAGGCAAAGGAGCAAAATCCTGCTGGCGCGTGATGACAACGTTAACCCGGTTGGGCAAGGGCTTGCCCAACCGCTTAACTATTGAGTCGTAAGTTTTTCGCCCCATGAGCACCGTTTGGCCGGTGGTTATTTCTTTAAAGTGCTTTAGGTCTTCGGGAAAATACCACGGCAGGTCGTTGTCACCGCCAATGATTCCGTTTTGTGCGACCGCGACCGGTCCTAGAATGATCATATGGCAATCGGCGCTTTAATGCCCGGGTGCGGGTCGTAACCTTCCAGGGTAAAGTCTTCAAACTGGAAACCAAAGATGTCTTTGACTTCGGGGTTAATCTTCATGGTCGGCATGGCCCGCGGTTCGCGGGACAGCTGGAGATTAACCTGCTCAACGTGGTTGTTATAAATATGGGCATCACCAAAAGTGTGGACGAAATCGCCAAGTTCGCGGCCCGTAACCTGCGCCATCATCATGGTAAGGAGTGCGTAAGACGCGATGTTAAACGGAACGCCCAAAAATGTATCAGCGCTGCGCTGGTACAGCTGGCAAGAAAGTTTATTATCCGCCACGTAAAATTGGAACATGGTATGGCACGGTGGCGGTGCCGTTTTTTTTCCCTTGATCAAAGTTTGCAAATCCCCCACATTCCACCCGGAAACCATGATGCGCCTGGTATCAGGATTGTTTTTAATGAGGTCAACGGCGTTGGCGATCTGGTTTATTTTCGTGCCGTCCTTCGCTTCCCAAGCGGTCCATTGTTTTCCGTAAATCGGACCCAAGTCGCCGTTCTCATCCGCCCATTCGTCCCATATGGTCACCCCGTGGTCATTGAGCCATTTGATATTGGTATCCCCTTTCAGGAACCAAAGCAACTCGTAGATAATAGATTTAAGATGGACTTTTTTGGTTGTTAAAAGCGGAAACCCTTCAGCCAAATTAAAACGCATTTGATAACCGAAAATGCTTCTGGTCCCGGTGCCAGTACGGTCGTCTTTGCCGGTGCCATGTTCCAGGATATGGCGGAGCATATTCAGGTATTGTTCGTCGGTTGGGTTTTTCATTTTCGTTTTGTTAATGCTATTTGGCTTGGGGCGAGGGAAAATCTTTAAGGGCAATGCGGCGCACATACTCCCACACTTGGTTATGGACCTCCTGCGGGGTCAACATGGCGTCGCCTTCCGCGCATTCTACGAGCCGGGTATTGGGCAAAAGCTGGGCAATTTCCAGGTAAACCTTTTCGGCGTTTTCCAAATGCTGCAGGTTCAGGGCGTGCATATCCTTTTTCTTGTTTTGCTGCAGTGTCCGGGCTTGTCCTACTTTTGCCGGGACATGGAGAATAATGTTCAAGTCTGGTTTTGGAATTCCAAAGATGTTGTATTCGAGGTCGTTAAGCCATTTGAAAAACTTTAGCCGTTCCAGCCGGTCCATAATCTTCCCTCCCTGGTGCCCGGC
This sequence comes from uncultured Candidatus Saccharibacteria bacterium, assembly GCA_964416765.1. Lineage (GTDB taxonomy): Bacteria > Patescibacteriota > Doudnabacteria > UBA920 > UBA920 > CAYQEU01. The sequence continues at coordinate 445,878 of CAYQEU010000001.1, read as the reverse complement.
GTTGGCGGTAACGTAGCGGTTGGAAATGACAATCTTGCCTTCGTCGAGCCACTGGTAAAGCTGGGCTGAAGCATCTAGGCGATCCACGGCGTAGAAAACGGAGGAGGCGTAAGGATTTAGGTCGCCATACTTCCCATCAAGATACTCTTCGAGCGGTCCGGCGGACTTTGACCCATATTTTGGAAAATCAGCCACTTCCACGTCGTATCCTTCCTCACGCAAAGTATCCACCAGCATGTTGGTCTGGGTGGTTTTCCCTGCTCCGTCAGTGCCATCGAGGACAATGAGCTTGCCTTTAGTTTTGGGAGTTTTAGTCTTGGCCATGAATCAGTTGTTCTATTTTTTGATAAAGCTGTTCCAGGGTGCCGTCGTTCTCAATTCGGTAGTTCGCCTGGCCGCCGAGCATTGCTATATTAATTTCCGTTGGCTCGGTAACTTCGCGGGTGGTAAATTCTTCAAAGCTTTGGTTTTGGTCGTCCGATTTCTCGTTCCGTTTCAAAGCCCGTTGGTAGCGAATCTCGGCGGGCGCTGTAACGTACAACATTTTTGCTCCCATTGTTTTGAAAATATCAAATTCTTCCCGGAATCTTATGCCCTGCACTACTTTGATCTCTTCGTTTGCCGCGTCGAGTCGCTTCCTCACCGCTTCCCCTACCGTTTGGGTACCAAATGTTTTGCGCAGCGCCATCCCCAGGTCCATTTCGTTTCGCCGTGAGATTTCAATCCCTAGCGTATTTAGGATTTCGTCCAGGATGTGGCTCTGGCGGATATGGAAAGCACCATACTTTTGTTCCAGGTATTCAGCGACAGTGTCTTTGCCGGAAAATTGCTCGCCGACAATACCAAGAAGCAGCTTCATCTATTTAAAATCAATCCACTCGTTATTTTTCAGGAAGTTTTTGTAGTATTGGCTGGCCTGTGGCTTAACCGCTCCGTAGTATTTGCTATTCAGGCTGTCCTTACCGTATAAAGTGTCAACCTCGCTCGTCAGTTTTACGAAAGCAACCTGCGCAATCGGCATTTTGTAATATAGCTTGAGCGGCAAGTTGGCCAAATTGTGAAATTCCAGGGTGATCTTAAGGCTGTTGCCCGGGTCGATGTAACCGGCAGTAGCGTGCACTACAAGTCCCATGCGTGCCAAAGAGGATTTACCGTTCAGTTGCGCCACCATGTTGTTTGGCACGCTTACGGTTTCATAGGTCATGCCAAGGGCGAACTCACCCGGGTGCAGAATGAACTGCTTGTTTTCATCAATTACCGTCGGTTCCATCATGTCGTCTACCGGTTCTTTCGGATCAATGCAGACATTGTTGGTGCTTTTGAATATCAAAAAATCAGCTCCGAGGTGCACGTCAATGCTGGCTGGCTGGATGGAATTGGGGAACAATGGCTCGACTTTTATTTCTCCGGATTCAAGCGACTTTTTGAGGTCACGGTCAGATAAAATCATTACTTTTGGGGTTTTAGTTTAGGTTTACTCCATTTATTTTACTATGGTTTAGTTACTTTTACAAAAACCCCACTTTATCCTTGAGTTGTTGACAATCAGGCTTAAATATGACATAATCTGGTGTTCTACAAGGAGGAATTAGTTTAGGAAAAGGAGACAATTGCTGATGGTTGATAAGACGACGGATGGAAGGAAAGAAAAAGGAGAGGATAAACTGCTGGTGGCGGAGTTGCATATTTACCGCAACTCATCCCGGGACGGCAACCGGCCCTGCTTAAGCAAGAAGGGCTTTGAAGCGGCTGTGGAGTTCGGGCGGCATACCGGCATCTTCTTGATGCAGGATATGTTTCTGCCGACCCACATTTTTAACAGCGACCAGCCGCGGTCTATGTCCACGGCCCTCGGATTTTTTAGCGGCTACTCGGAACATCTGCAAACGCCCCTGCGATCCCATTTGCCTGTCCTGGGGCTAGGAGCTTCGGACAGCATTGACTCTATTCACGCCCAGCCGCATTACCAGGCACTTCGCGGCGCGCGGCGTACTCCGCTACAGTCGTTCGTGGAGGCGCACCGACCCTTGGTGGTTCCTTACGGAGAAATTGCCGAAAGGACCGCCCAAGAGATGCTTGAGGTAGTGGCAAACCACAGTGAAAAAAGGCTATATGACTTGCCGGTGCAAGGTATAGGGTTCTTTCACTCCCCGTTTGTGGAATTACTGGTGTGGCGTTTGCTCGGGCAGCACGAGAGCGGGATGAAGGTTTACGGAGAACTTGAGGGGGTCGCCCTGGGCATGGGCGAAGACCGCAAGGTCAGAATTATCAAACACCTGCCGCACTTTACCACTCGAAAATATTAACTTTTACCTAACACTTGGACTACAGGGCTGACTGCGATTGCGGTTGGCCTTGTTTTTATATGAAAAGAAAACGCCCGGTGTCTTCTCGCAGTAAACTGCTCAAAGATACCAGGCGGTAAGTTGTGGAGGCAATGATTCATTTCGTTGCCTCCTCCGGTTCGGTTGTGGGCGGATAAGTGGTTTTCCCTTCGGAAGCGTTGCGCAGAATACTTTGCACCGTTTCCCGGAACTCCTTGAATGCTCGCGGTATTTCGCCGCGGGCGATGTCGAGAGCCGCGGCTCCCAGGCTGTCGTATTGCTGCGACAACTGGGGGTCGAAGGCTTTCAGTTTCGCGCTGATACGGGTGTCTATTTGCACCTTGTCCAGCGTCGCTAGTGAATTGTCATGAAAATCTCCCAACTTCTTAGTCCCCCTTTATTATGGATGTTACAACGGATTATTCCGCTATAAGCACTAAGGCACTGCCATAGTAGCATATAATAATACGATAAATCAGCTTAAAAATCAAGGGGTTGGCCGGGCAAAATAAAAACCCCCTATAAGGGGGTTTTTGCTATCAAAAGGTTACATTTTCAGTTTGATGCCGGGACCCATGGTTGAGTTCAAGGTCATGGAGGCAATGAATTGCTTTTTGACGGCGGCTGGCTTGCTGGCCATGAGCGCGTCATAGAAAGTCTTCAGATTTTCCACTAACTTGGCGGAATCAAAATCGCTTTTGCCAATGGTGAGGTGAACGTTGCCGGAGTCATCGTTTTTGAAGTTAACTTTACCCCCGGCGATTTCCTTAATTGCCTGGGAGATGTTTTCAGAAACAGTACCGGTCTTTGGGTTAGGCATTAGGCCGCGGGTACCGAGGATCTTGGCGATCTGGGCCAGCTTTGCCATCATAGCCGGTTCGGCTACAGCAACATCAAAATCAGTTTTTTCAGATTCCTTAATTTGCTTAATCAGTTCTTCGCCGCCGACAATCGCCGCTCCAGCGGCTTTTGCTTCGGCTGCTTTGGCATCGCTGACGAAAGCGGCAATGCGCTTGGTCTTTCCAGTACCATGGGGCAAAGTTACCGTGCCGCGAATGGCTTGGTCGGTTTTCTTTGACTCAATATTAGTGCGAACGTGCACTTCAATGGACCCGGTGAATTTAGTAGTGGCAGTTTTCTTTGCCAGCTCTATTGCTTCTTCCGGGGTGTAAACTTTGTCTTTTTCAACGCTTTCGGCGTTAGCGCGGACGCGCTTGGACTGCTTGGACATAATTTCCTTTCGTGGTAGTCGAGCTTTTAACTCTCCCACAAATTAATAAATAGGTTAGGACTCTTTTCGGGCTAGGCGCCAGTGGTACAGGAAGATCGGTGCTGCAACAATTATCATGGCCAGGGACTGGGAGGCATCGCGTTGGCGCTGGGCACTGCGGGCTTCATTTTCCTGTTGCTCCTGCTTTTTGGCGTAATCGGGATCGTTGCACTCAGGCGGTACTTTGTAGTTGGAAGCGTCCCCTGATGGGGCGGTTGCTGGCATATCACAAGCGATTTGTGGACCGTAGTAAATGCCCTGGTCAGCTTTCTTAAAGATCAAGGCCTTGAGCGCCATGTTAATGAGCATGATGCCGGCCACTACAACAATAATCAGTGAAATCAACGAAACAGCGTACAAGTAAATTTTCTTGATGTGCTGCATGTTATTTTATATTTTCCGACTCAAGAAAGTTCTTGATGTCCTTAATGGTGCTCATGAATTGAGCTGGGAAAATAATAGTAGAGTTTTTTTCCACACTGATTTCCGCCATAGTCTGCAGGTTGCGGAGCTGGAGGGCAATCGGGTGGGCTGCCATGACATCCGCGGTATCAGCCAGTTTTTGGGAAGATAGGAATTCACCTTCAGCGGCAATTATCTTGGCGCGTTTTTCGCGTTCAGCCTCGGCCTGTTTGGCCATGGCCCGCTGCATTCCTTCGGGTAATTCAATGTCTTTGATCTCAACAACAGGCACTACCACTCCCCAATCTTCGGTATGGGAATCCAATACCTTGGTGATCTCGGAGTTAATGCTTTCGCGTTCGGACAGGATTTCATCCAGTTGGAATTTGCCCACGATGTTGCGGACAGAAGTCTGGGCAATTTGGTTGATCGCGCTGACTACGCTTTCAATACCGACGATACTCTTAACCGGATCGACAATCTTGAAATAAGCGACCGCGGAAACATCAACCGAAACGTTATCCTTGGTGATGATTTTCTGCGGCGGGATGGGCATGGTAATGGTACGCATGTCCACCTTCTTTACCCATTCCAGGTAAGGGATCACCCAGTTAAGGCCAGGCTTTTGGACGCGGACAACGCGCCCCAATCGGAACACCACACCCTGTTGGTACTGCTGGATCACCCGAAGTCCGGGCAAAACCACGAACAGCACCACAAGAACCAAGACAATGAGAATTCCCATATGTTTATAATTAGTCGGTTACTTCGACACCCATGGAACGGGCGGTTCCGCGGATGATCTTTTCAGCGCCTTCCAAACTGGTGGCGTTGAGGTCGGGCATTTTCTTTTCCGCGATCTCACGAATCTGAGCGGCGGAAATTTTGCCAACCTTAGTGGTCAAAGGGTTCGGGGAACCCTTCGGTAGGTTGATTGCTTTCATGATCAGGTTTGCCGCCGGTGGGGTCTTCAAAATGAAGGTGAAAGTACGGTCTTCGAAGATCGTCATTTCAACCGGGATAATCATGTCACCCATCTGGGCGGTCTGGGAGTTAAACGCCGTGGTAAATTCCGCGATGTTTAAACCATGGGGCCCGAGGGCGGTACCGACCGGGGGGGCCGGAGTCGCTTTACCAGCTGGAAGCTGGAGCTTGACTATAGCTTTGACTTTTTTAGCCATTGTAGTAGTAATCCTTTCTTTAGGGACCGCGGACGTATCCGCAAGCCAACTACTTTAATTAATAAACTTAAACTTTTTTAACCTGTAAGAAATCTAATTCAACGGGGGTTTCGCGGCCAAAGATGGTAACCATGACTTTGACTTTGCCCTTGGCTTCGTCAATTTCGCCAACCTTGCCTTCGTAATCTTTGAATGGACCATCGGTAATGCGCACCAAGTCGTTCAGAAGGAAATCAACTTTAAACTTCGGTTCTTCAATACCCATGCGTTTCTGGAGGTACTGGATTTCTTCGTCAGAGATTGGGGTTGGGATTGTTCCGCTTCCGACGAACCCGGTTACATTAGGGGTATTACGCACCACGTACCAGGAATCATCAGTAACAATCATTTCAACGAGTACGTAGCCAGGGAAAATCTTTTCTTCCACGGTGGTACGTTTGCCGTTGTGGATCTTTATCTTTTTCTCTTTCGGCACAATCGCGTCGAAGATCTTCTCCTGCATCCCCATGTTTTCGATACGCTGTTTGAGGTTCCAGGCAACGGAATCTTCGTAGCCGCTGTAAGTGTGCAGTACGTACCAATGTCTTTGGCCTGTAACTTGTTGTTTACTCATGTTGGTGGCGGAAGAATTACTTGTTTAAAATGGCTTCGAAAGCCTTGAGCAGGCCAAAGTCAGCCGCGCCCAGAATAAGCGCTACGCCGATACTAAAGATGATAACGGTTACTGTGTAACGGATAGTATCGCGGCGGCTAGGCCAAACTACCTTAAAAAGTTCAGCTTTTACTTCACGAAAGAAATTGAAAATTGAGGACATGTTTCTTATTTTCCTTTTAAATAAGCCTGTTTTTGATAAAATTTAAGGCTTTTTTAAAACCCCTTCTGGGGCTTTGCATTAATTATACCGCATTATTTTGTGCTAAGTCAAATAAAATACCAGAAAGAGCCTCCTTCTCTTTCTGGTATCCTGGTAATGCAAAAGTTGGTTGTGAGGGCGCCCGCCCGGTTGTCTTCTACAGACCGAGACCGGTGTTGCGATTGCCGCCGCTGCCGGTCGCGAACTTGACGACAAGGAGGATAACCGCCGCCGCGATAAAGAGGTGGACGAAGTTTCCTAGTGCCGCCGCGCCAATGCCGCCGACAAAGCCGAGTAACCAAAGAACCAACAGTAGTATGATTATTGTCCAAAGCATAGTTAGCCTGGAGCCTCCGTTCTTGGAATAGCAGTACCCTATTAAAGGGCAAGCCACGCTATTCTTGCATATATTGAGGTGACCCGCAAGTTGCTTGCCCATTGACTTTTGGGGCCAATATCGGAATAATTATGGAAATCACGCCCCGGGCGTGAGAATCTTTGAACGCGAGGAAATTGAATGAAATTCAGAATACTGTTGCTTTTAGCTGTGGCGGCCTTTTTAGGCTGCTCTCGTAATAGTCAGACGGCATCGTCTGATTCAACCAATTCGGCACCGACTTCGGTACAGGTCGAGGTTTCTAAAGCCTCTCCTTCTCCGGCTCCGGTGCAGCCATCCCCCGCCCCTAGCGCAGAACCTGCGGGTCCTCCGCAGTACAACCTGTCGCTAATAGTCCCCAATGACAAGCCGGTCAGACAGGCACCATCGCCCCGTCCTTCCGCCAAGCCCAAACCGGTTGCCATTCCGGCACCTAAGGTTGACGGCAATTTGACCGCTTCCATTGTCGCTCTCGATTACGCGGATGGAAAATTCCACGCCATCGAGTATTACGTCCAGAACAAGAACCGCGAAAGCGTGGGTGAGATTTTCCGAGCCAGCGACCACGACGGCGACGGCAAGACCGATGATGTGGTTTACCAGAACTCCGTCCTCGACTCTTCCCTCGTAACTATCAAAGTTTGGCACGGTCCCGAATGTGCCACGGAATATGAGCGGGTCTACGGCATCCGCATGAACGGCAAGCCGGACAAGCAGACTTACGGCTATCTCGTTCCAACCGACAACCTCGTCGCGCTTTATCCGCTAAAAAGCCCCGACAAGTTCCTAGTGAATTTGTTCGAGACTTTCGACGAATTGTTCGCTCATGTCGGCGAGTTGGAAAAGCAGGGCGTACTGAAGCCCGCCGTTAACCCCAAAAGTGATTTGGAAATACCGGACATCCCCATGGACGACACCGGGAAAGCCATCATCTTCAAGGTTAACACCTTGCTCGGACAGCGGCAGAACTTCGCCCGCTACCAACCGACCAAGGAAGGCGCGTAGCAAAACGCTAAACAACGAATGTATTCCTCACGTAAAAAGGACGCACTTTGTATATCAAAGCGCGCCCTTTTTATTTGCATAGATTTAGATGTCGAGGTTTTTGACGCTTTTGGCGTGGGTGGTAATGAAACGCTTTCGGGGGGGGACTTCATCGCCCATCAATGTTTCAAAAATTTCATTCACCTTTTCTGCTTCGGCAATGTCCACGCGGAGCATGGCCCGGTTGGCTGGGTCCATGGTGGTTTCCCAAAGTTGTCCAGGGTTCATTTCCCCCAAACCTTTGTAGCGCTGGATGTTGTATTTTTTGCCGCCGGGGGTAACGAGTACCTGAGAGTCGCTGTCGGCTTCCTGAGGAGTATTTTCGTCGCTTTCTTCAGCTTCTTGCGGTTCTTCTTCAGCTACCACTGCCTTCTTGCCTTTAACTGCCTTGGCTGACTTCTTATCTTCAGCGTTTTGCAAAAGTTCTGCCAAAACTTTGTCACGCTCCTCTTCGCTAAAGACGTAACGGAAAGTTTTCCCAACCTGAACCTTAAACAGCGGTGGTTGGGCGATATACAAATGGCCGTTTTTTATGATGTCCGGGAAGTATCGGTAAAACAGGGTTAACAGCAAGGTGCGAATGTGGGCGCCATCTACGTCAGCATCAGTCATGATAATGATACGGTGATAACGGAGCTTGGAAACGTCAAACATGTCTCCCACGCCAGTACCGAAAGCGATAACCAGGTTTTTGATTTCCTGCGAAGTCAACATTTTATCCAGACGGGCGCGTTCAACGTTAAGGATTTTACCGCGGAGCGGTAAGATAGCCTGGAAACGGCGGTCTCTCCCCTGCTTGGCGGAACCGCCGGCGGAATCTCCCTCAACAATGTACAGTTCACACTTGGACGGGTCAGATTCGGAGCAATCAGCAAGTTTTCCCGGTAGAGCTAGGCCATCCAGGACCCCTTTGCGAATAACGCTGTCGCGAGCCGCGCGGGCGGCCAAACGGGCCTTGGCTGCCAAAATACCCTTTTCAATAATTTTGCTGGCATCCTGCGGATGTTCTTCTAAAAAGATTTCTAGTTCTTTCGAAACAACCGCTTCCACCGCGGTACGCACTTCGGGGTTGCCGAGTTTGGCTTTGGTTTGTCCCTCGAACTGCGGGTTCGGGAGTTTTACCGAAATAACCGCGGTCAGGCCTTCACGCATGTCCTCACCGGTCAGTTTTTCGCTTTCTTTTACAAAATTGTTTTTAACGGCATAGCTGTTTATGGACCGGGTCAAAGCGGTGCGGAAACCGGTGACGTGCATACCGCCTTCAGGGTTGTATTCATTGTTGGCGTACGCCAGTACGAGTTCGTCGAAGTCATCCGTGTACTGGATGGCGACTTCCACCATAATATCGCCATCGTATGTTTTGTTGATGTATACCGGGTTGTGGCGGACTTTCTTGTTGCGGTTGAGTTGTTTGATATATGAAAGGATACCCCCTTCAAAATAGTACTGGTAAGTTAAGCCGACGCGCTCATCTGTAATTACAAAGTGCAAACCCTTGGTCAGGTAGGCCTGGCTGCGCAAGTGTTCGAGCACGGTCTTAAACTTAAATTCGACAGTTTCAAAAATACTGGCGTCAGGGTAAAAAGTAATGGAAGTACCGGTTGGAAACGGAGCGTCTTTGGGGACTTTCCCTACCTCTTTGACTTTTCCCTCGGGAACACCGATTTTGTACTTTTGTTCATATACTTTTCCATCAATGCGCACCTGAGCAACCATGTTGGTGGAAAGCGCGTTAACTACAGCCGCACCCACACCATGAAGACCGCCGGATACCTTGTAGCCGGACGCGTCCCCGCCAAACTTACCGCCCGCGTGTAGAACGGTCAGTACGGTTTCAAGAGCGGATTTTTTTGTGGTTTTATGCACATCAACGGGAATACCACGGCCATTGTCGTGCACGGTAATACCGCCATCTTTTTGGATGACTACCTGAATGAGATCAGCGTGGCCTGCCATGGCTTCGTCCACGGAGTTGTCTACGATTTCCCAGATTAAATGGTGAAGACCGGTTTCCGATGTCGAACCGATGTACATGCCCGGACGCTTGCGGACCGGCTCCAGTCCTTCAAGAACGGTAATGTTCGCCGCGGTATAGCCTGCTGATTTACTCTTCTTTTCGGGGTCTTTGGTACTAGCTGTTTTAGCCATAAATTACTAGATTTTTGCGTTATTTTTACCTCTTAATTATAGCATTTTTTAGGTGATTTTTCGAGCGTTTTTATAAAGAAAATCCCTCTAAAGTAAGAGGGATTTAGACACATTTTGAAGACTACTTTTTGTTACAAAAATTAGCGCAGTTCAGCCTGGTAAATTTCAGCGGTTTGCTTGTAAACCTGGTCCTGGAGTGGATCAATTTCTTCAGCCTGGAGGGTTTTGTCCGGACTGCGGTAGAAGATGCGGTAGGTGTAGCTCATACGATCGGGGCCAAATTTTTCATCATTCTCGTACTTGTCGAGGAGTTGGACTTCTTCGACCAGGTCGCCGCCAATATCACGGATCAGGTCAAAGTAGTCGTTTGGAATAAAATCCTTTTTTACAATGAAAGAGATGTCGCGGATAATCGGCGGGTATTTGCTAACTTCCACAAACTTGTGGCCCAGTTGCATCTGTTTCTTAACGCGCTCATCGTCACTCCAAAGCAAACGGATATCAGGCAATTCCATGGAGATCATGGCAAAACGCTCGAGACCGGGGCCGAAGGCCCAACCGTGCCACTTATCGGAATCAATACCAAGTTTTTGGAGTACGGTGTCTTTAACCATGCCAGCGCCCACGACTTCAAGCCATTGGTCGCCTTTTTTTACTTCCATTTCCAGGGAAGGGTCCGTGTAAGGGAAAGTATCGGGGTTGAATCTTACTTCCACGTCTTTACCGAATACAGCCTGCGCGAATTGCAATAAGGCTTCCTTAAGGTGGTCAATAGTCAAGTTAGCATCGCCTTTAGGGGCCAAGTACCAAGCGTCCATTTGGTGGAACACGTTCATGTGGTTGCGGTCGATTTCGTCTTTGCGGTAAACCTTGCCAAAGCAGAAACAGCCGACCGGCTCCCCTGCTTCCATGCGGCGCTTAACATCGGGGTCATTTAAGTAGTAGTGCCACATCACTGTGGTGTGAGTCCGGAGAATATTGGTTTCGTCTACATAATAGGTATCGCTCTTGGAGCGGGCGGGATGGTCCGCGGCGAAATCAAACAGATCAAAGGTTATGTCAGTCGGGACAATCTCCGGAACCTTGATGATGTCAAAGCCCTTAAAAGCCGGCTGGGCAATAACCCGCTTTACTATTTCATTCAACGGGTTGCCAGCCGTCCGGGAGAGGTCCGGCATGTTTAGGTAACGTTCAATACGGCGCGCTTCGGCGTCGGTTCGGGTAGCTAAATGTTTTAGGAGCTCTTGCTCCTGGCTGAGGTCAATATCAATTTCCATATGGGTCTTGTTAGTAAGGTAGAATTGTACCAGGTACGGTGTTTGGGGGCAAGACCATGATTTCGGGTTTGTCGCCTACTTCGGGGGAAGCTCCAACCTCAAATGCCGCGCAGATCATTCCGTGGCTTTCTATGCCCCGGATCTTGGCCTTGCCCAGCGTAAAGGGTTCATGTTCTTCCGAGTGGATATTGTGGGCAATTTGCGCTCCTGGGAGGGCCAGTACTACCATGTCCCCCACGTCAAAGTTAAAAGCGCCGCATACAACCGGTTCAATGGTGCCGAAACTGCCGGCATCAAGGGTAATAACCCTAAGGCGGTCGGCGTTAGGGTGCTTTTCAACTTTAACGGCTTTAGCCGCGATGATTTTGCCGGAACCCTGCTGGGTTTGGCTGATTGGCGGTTCAGGAGTGGCGGAAGCGGTCCCAGCCAGTGTGCCGGAACCAAACAACTTTTTTAGGAAGTTCATCATGTCTAGTAATTCTTACACTCGATCTGGTTGCACATGTAGCCTGTTTGTCCTCGGGGCGGATTGTCGTAAGTGGCTTTAAGCGTGAATGTGTCAAAGTGGTCGCCCACCTGGTAGTCATAGTCCTGGCCGGTCCGAGGGTCGGTTGGAATTTGGCTGATGAAGTGGCCGTTAATCAATTCTTGTTTCCAGCTGTCCTGCGGAGGGAAAACTTTTTCATTGGTTCCATTCGCGGAAGTGTGGGCGTCAGAGTAAATTCCCAGGGCCGTAGCTATGTTTTGAATATCGTGGAGGCGGATGTTGTCGTTGGCGCTGGCGTTGTCCTTTACCTGGTCAAGCTGGGCCTGCTGAGCGGTATACTTGATGAGCAGGTTTTGGGTTTCGCTGTAGTACATCAACGTGAAATCCTGGTTGCTGTTCGTGCTGACGTAACCATAGACATACTTGTCCTTGTTAATGGGGTCGTCAAAGTTGGTGGCAACCGAAAGATATGGCTTAATTTTTTGGACCATACTTGGGAAATCAGTCGCGTCCGGGAAAGTTCCGTGGTTGGCATCTTTGTATTTAAGCAATGCGCCCCCAACTTTTTTGATGGTATCGGCACGGCGAGTATCCCGCGCCAATTTCGCTGATGGGGACTGGTCAATTGAGCTGTCTATGCTTGAGCTGTCGGAGTTGTCGTTGGTTGCCGAGACATCGGTAAAGTCATATTGCTTTAACGCATCAGCGCCTAAAGTTTTAATAGTTGGCTGGTGCAACCCTTTGTCTTTGATCTTCGTTTTGATTTCACTTAAGCGGTCGGCAGTAAATTTTTCATTCGTGTTAACGTCGTATCCGCCTTTTGCGAAATCAGCGTCAGTGTATTCAACTGAGGAGTTTGTGCGCTGAGTTAGGGGGCTGCCGCCAAAAATGTGCGCTTCGTCCCCATCGGCTAAACCATCACCGTCACTATCGTTGTTGTTCGGGTCAGTCTTGGTATTGTACTCGTCAAGATTATTTAAACCGTCCCGGTCAGGGTCAGCGGTATCTCCGCACACGTTTATGTCGCTGCAAGTAGCGGAACTGAAATAGCGCTGTTGCCATTCCGGCGGAGTCGTGACTCCGCTGATCTGCTGATCGGTGTTGGAATTGTTGGCGGGTTCAACATTCTCGTTGTTGTTAGACTTCGCGGTGTTTTGGCGCTGCTTGGCATAGCGGTAGCCGAGATAGCCAAAAGCTACCAACACCAAAACCGCGATAGCCAAACCGATAATCATGCCAATGCGACGACCCGACCGGGGTACGGCAAAAGCTGACTTGTCGGGAGTCAAATCCGGGGCATCTGAAAGGGTTGAACTGGAAGTCTTAACTACCGGTGTCGAAAAAACCTGGGCATCGCGTTTGCCGCGAGGCATTACATTATAGAAAGCTGGTTCTTCGTTGCCGGAAGTTGGTGTATTTTGGTTTGGCTCAGCCATTAGTTAGAGGTTGAGGAATAATTCAAAAAAGATAAGGAATAGGATTAAGGCCAGCTCTACCCACCAGAACAGGATGCCGTACGATTGCAGGAGTAGTGAGCCGATAAGGAGTACACCTAGGAACAACCCTTGGCGGAAGCTGACGGACAGGTTTTGGATGTACAGGCCGCTACTGAAGCGCTGGCGTATCAAAAGGCCGAAAATGGTCGCTAGGCCGGTGATTGTCAAAAAAAGGCTTAGATGGAAGAAAATATGGGCTACAATGCCATCCTGGAAAGGATCCGAGAGGTATAGGATAGATATGAATGATGCTAGGCAGACAGCTGTGCTTATGCCAATAGTTGGTATGTAGCGTAGGGTTTTTTCAGGCATCCAATTTTTGTTTTAACGCGTTAATTATACCACAGATTAAAGCGTATCAGCAAAATTGCACTGGTGCTGTTTGGTCTTTTTATGAAGGTCGGCGAAGAGGTCATACTTGATGGCGTGTCGAATTTCCTTGATTGTTTCAAGCATGGAACTTTTTAGTTTGTTGATCTCTTCAGGAGTGCCCAAAGGAACCGAAATAGTTTCATTACCGTCGAGGTACCAATAGCATAATGACTCTACTTTTTCCTGGAAATATTCCTCGGCCGCCCATTGGTAAACCCGCAATTGGTCTATATTTCCCTTTTTCGATGGGACCTTGCCGGTTTTGTAATCTATGATGTCGAGCCCAGCCTTGCCTTCATCGGCCCGGTCAATTTTGCCAACAAAGGAAAATTCGTCTTTCCCGTCTTTTAACTTCATTTGAAAAAACTTCTCTATATATTTGGGCTGCGGCTTTGTCTTAGTGGTTTGGTCGTAGAATATTTTTAGGAAGTCGCGTCCCTTTTTTCGGAATAGTTCCTTTTGGGCTGGGTTTTCATACCATTCATCCACCCAGCAGAGTGAGTAAAGCGACTCAAGGGTATCCATAGTGGGGAGGGCCAGCTTTGCTTCGCCGGAAAACAGGTCTTGCTGGGGGGACTGCGCGGCCGCAAGGTACTGCTCCATAAATTTCTGGAAGGTCGCGTGCATTGTTACTCCGAAAGAAAGCTGAGGCGCGCCTGGCATAGGCAGCCTTAGATAGTACCGGTATTTATAATCCAGCGGACAATTTAAAAATTGGGTAATGGCGCTGTAGGAGAAAGAGGTTGGCAGCTGCTTGTAGGCGACTTTTTTGGGGTTGCCTTTCGGCTTAGTGAATACTACCTTGCCCGTGGCGGTGTTAACTTTTTCACTGGGGACCAGGTTGGTTTCCTGGAGAAAGACCGAAGGCTTCTTTAATTTTGAGCCGCCGTAATCGCGGCCCCAGCTGAGGAACAAATTTGTTTTCGCGCGTGTTATGGCAACGTAAAACAACCGGCGCTCTTCCTGCATATGGAAATCACCTTCCGGCAAAATGTCCTTGATGAGCGGTTCCGGCACTTCTATGGTATCGCGCTTGCTTCGGGTGGGAAAACGCTGATCTACAAGGTTCACCAGGAAAACATTTTCAAACTCCAGGCCTTTGGCGGCATGGATCGTCATTATCTTAAGGGATTCGGGTCCAGAATTGGGGTCAAATTTTATAGGGCCTTCCTCCCCTGCTTTTAGTTCAAGGTTCAGGTAATTTATGAATCCTCGCAAAGTATGGTTGGCATTCTCCTGGGTGTATGCTTCTATTCTTTTATAGAACTGTTCCAAATGCTCACGCCGCTCCGCGTTTTCGAGTGTGTCTTCCTCGACCATTTGAACAATGCCCAGATCTTCGACTATGCGCACGAATAATTCCACGGCTGACACTTCGGGGCTAAGCTTGCTGTGCTTTTCTATGAGAGCCAAAAGTTCTTCTACCTTTTTCCTGGTCGTGCTGCTCACTTCCGCGAGCGCCTCAGCGGTTCCCAATGTCTGGTAAAGCGACAAGGTATGCTTGTTGGAATACTGCGTTAAATGAGCCAGGTCTTCGTGATTGACCTGAAACTTAGGGAAATTCAGGATCCGGTAAAGGCTGGCCGATTCATGGTGATTATCAAGAAGCATTAGGTAATTAATCAAATCAGCGATTAAGCGTTTGCGGTAAAGGCCCCGGTTCGCCACAAAATTGTAGGGAATGCCGGCACTGTCCAGGCGCGGCAAAATTTCTTCCGCCGCCGAGTTGGCCCGGATGAGAATGGCAAAATCATTCCAGGTGGATTTTTTTTGGCTGGTTTTAAGCTGCAAAACCTTTTTGACTACCATATCTAATTCTTCGCTGAGGTCTTTGCCTTCCAGCACTTCTATGACCGCCTTGTTTTTTGTGTTGGCGTGAAGGTGCTTGTCGATGCCGAGTTCTGTTTCCAAACGGTTAGGGTTATTGGCCTGGATGAAGTTGTATGCCAAATCCAAAATCTCCTGGCTGCTGCGGTAATTTTGCGTCAGGGTTATTTCGGCCGTCCCCGGAAAGTCCTTCTTCAGGTTCATGATGTTGGACACGCTGGCTCCGCGGAACTTATAAATCGACTGGTCGTCGTCACCCACCACCACGAGGTTGGGAGCGCTTTGCCCGTCCCGTCTTTCAGTAAGGAGTTTGATTAGCTTATACTGGGCGTAGTTGGTATCCTGGAATTCATCTATGAGAACGTACTTAAACTTTTTTCGGTAACCGGCGAGAATATTTGGCCGCTGTTCAAACATGCGGATGGCATAGCTGATGAGGTCGCCGAAATCAAGGTACTCGTTGTCGAGCAGCAATTTTTGGTACACATGGTATGCCTCCGCTACTTCGCGCGCGCGGCTCGCTTCCACGGCTTCCTCGGACTGTTCCTTGCTGGGCAGAAGCTCAGCGGCGCCCGACTGCAGCGCCAGGTTTTCGGCGTACGCTAAGTATTCTTCCGGTGTTATAAGCTCGTCTTTGCATTTATTAAAATGGTCAAGCAAAGCATCAATAAATTTATTGGGTGAACCTAGCGGTTTGTAGTAGTCCAGCTTAAACTTATCAAAATTTTCAAACAGCAAAATCCAGCGCTTAATGTCATCCAGGATCTTGAAATCGTTGGATATCCCTATATCCAGTCCGTGCTGTTTAATGAGCCGCTCGCAGAAGCTGTGGAACGTTGAAATCCACAAGTCGTAATTGCCCAAGGGAAGGAGCTGGTCTACGCGCTCCTCCATTTCCCCGGCCGCCTTTTCAGTAAATGTTAACGCGAGGATTTCATCGGGCTGGGCCAATTTCTGCTCTATGAGATAAGCAATTCGCCGCGTAATTACCGTGGTTTTACCTGTCCCCGCCCCGGCTACAATTAACAAAGGCCCGTCATTGTGAGTGACGGCTTGGAGCTGTTCTTTGTTTAGGTTTTCGAGCAGCTGGGACATTATGACTTTATAAAATTCGCCCATGCCTGCCAAAGGTCGTTGCCTTCGTCTTTGTAGCGGACCCAGAAAGCCTGTGGGCTTAAAATTTCTACTTCTTTATATTTTTTGAGTTCGAGCAGGTCGTTATCCCGTGTGATGAGATAGTCCGCTTCAGCCTCCACCGCGCTTTCCAGAATTTTGTTGTCTTCCGGGTCGCGGACAACGTGGATTTGGTGCCGGTTAACGACCAAAGTGATTTGGCTAAAAAAATCGTTCAGTTCCCTTTCGTAATCCGAATTGTCCACCAGTCGGCCGAGGATCAATTTGTTTTCCTGGATGGTTTGGCGGTTCGCGTAAGCTTCAATCTTGCCCGTGCGGATCTCGTCGATAATCTGCTTCTCGTAGGAATAGTCATCACGGAACCCGTCTATTAAAACATTGGTATCAAGGACAACTTTCATTAGCGGCGCTTGGACGGTTTCATGGGAATTAAGAATTTCTTGGGCGCCTCGTCCAGGTCAATGAAATGATCGGTCAATTCTTTGATTTTGCCGCTGCATGACTTGCCGAACGCCACGGTCTCCGTCAGCTGTCCGGTCATTTGTAGGTATTCGAGCAATGGGACAAAGTCACCGTCGCCGGAGGCTAGCACAACTACATCGAGCTTGCTCATTTGTTTGATGATGTCCATGGCGATTCCGACATCCCAGTCCCCTTTTTGGTGGCCGCCGGCAAAAGTCTGGAGCTCTTTCTTCTTTACTTCGAAACCGGCCTTTTCGAGGGCTTCGAAAAAAGTGTGTTCTTCGGGCATGTCGGCCTGAACAACATAAGCGATGGCGCGGATGAGCTTTCGTCCGGCCACGGCCTCTTTTAATATTTCGTTAAAGTTTACCCGGGCGCCGTAAATATTGCGGGCCGAGTAGTACAGGTTCTGCACGTCGATGAACACACCAACGCGCTGATCCGGGTTTCTTATAGACATAAAATTAAATTAATTTGTTAAACAGTTTCGTTCTCGGGTTTTTCCAAGAGCGGCAAGTCTTCCAGGACACTTTCGTCGGTGATTTTAAGCATGTCCTTGTCGACTTTCTTAAATTCCTTGCTGGAAGCATTGAAGTGGTTAACCACGGTACCAAGCGAAGAACCCAGTTTGGTATGGTATTCTTCGTAGGATTTTAAATGTTTTTGCAGGTTTTCAACGTTGGCGCGGATCTGTTTGGCCGACTCTTCAATTTGCATGGCCTTAAGCCCCTGCAGTACTGTCTGCAAGTAAGCCAGGAAAGAGGTTGGTGATACTATTATAACCTTGTACTTGCCCGCGGCCCGCTGGATGAGGTTTTCGTCGTCATCGCTGACCCCGCCGATTTTATTGGTCAGCAGGTCATAGTAAATCGCTTCATGCGGGATAAACATGAAAGCAAAGTCCATAGTGTTTTCCTGGGGTCGGATGTATTTGGAAGTTTCGGTAATACGGAGCTTCAGGTCATTAACAAAGATTTTTTCGAGGCGCGCTTTTTCTCCCGCATCGTTAGTTCCTGAAAGGCGGTTATAATTTTCCAGAGAAAACTTGGAGTCGATTGGAATGATTTTTCCTTTGACGAATACAACCGCGTCCACGATTTCTTTGTTCTTAAACGGGTACTGCATTTGGTACATGCCCGGCCCCAATACATTCTTTAAAGTGGTTTCCAGGTAGTACTCACCCAAGGTCCCGCGCTGTTTCGGGTTTTTCAAAATATCCTGGAGGTTCTTGAGCTGGTCGGCGAAAGAAACCACCTGCTTGTTGGTCTCATCCAGCTTAACCAGTCCTTCAGTAACGTCTTTTATAAGCTTGGAACTTTCGGAAAACTGAGTCTTCATGGTTTCCGCCATCCGGTCTTGGGTTTTGACCAAATTTTGTGATGCCTCGCCCATTTTTCGGTCTACGACGCGGGAAAGCTCGTTCATTTGATTAAGAAGCAAAGCCAGAGATTTCTCGTCGGTTTCCGGGTTGGCGTTACCGGCCCGCAGCCGGCTTATCATATATAAAAGTATTCCAAATCCCGCCAGTAAAATCCCGATAATTATATATAAAACGGTGTTCATATAGGTAATTATATCAGGTTTAAGGCGGTTAAACTAATAAGCAATAGCCCAAAATGGGAAAACGGGAAGAGCTTATGCAGCACTTCCCGTTCTCGTCGTTCCGCTGGATTAACCGGCGATGTCTTTGGCGTCGTCTGACGCTTTGCCGATGTCCTTTGGTAGTGGTTTGGGGTTGAGTCCGTTTTCGTGGACCGCTGTTTCGCGGTCGCTGTCGTTTCTCTGTGCCGCCGCCGTTGCCGTGTTCTCAGTTGGTTTAACCGAGGGTCTATCGTAGTTTCTTTCGTCGTTAGGATCTAACCATCCCATACTATTAGTTCACTCCTGCTATCTATAAATTTTCCAGGCACAAAGCCTGGAATTTATACAATTATAGCACGAATTTAGGGTTTTGTCAATAGCGATCCCCGACACCTTTTTCAATCATATTTAAAAGAGAAGCAGTGCCGGCGCGGTGCTTCTCTTTTATGTTGTTGGAGGATGAGAGTGATGATGGTGATTACGCGATGTTTCGCAGGATGATTGTTTTATGGCTCACCAATCGCAGAAGATAGGTGACCCATAGAGTTTCGCGGACTTTATGGTCCGGGTCAAAGTCGAACACTCCCCTTGTTTTACGGTAAAGCCGTTTGGCTTCCTCTGACGCCGCTATCGGCGAGTTAGCCAGACAGTAAACCGACAGTTCCTGATACTTTTCCCTTCCGGGATCGTATTCGCACTTAAGGTTATTGAACTCCACGCGGTGTGGGACTCTGCCCCGCCGCGCGAAAAGCTCGATTACCCCGTACGCTCCAAAAACCAGTAAAGCGATACGGAGTGTCGGGTAATCCCAGCCTTCATAGAGTGCCAGGGCAAAAAGCCCAGCCGCGAACAAGACAAGCAATACCATTATGCCTGCCATTCCAAACAGATATCTCATTCCAGTAATTCCTCCCTTTGGCGTATTTGACCATAAATAAGGCAAAATGTCAATCCGGGAAGAATTTCTTGTTCGAAGCGGTTAATTCTGGGCATAAGCAAAAACAGGCCCCTCTAGATGGCCTGTTTCTGAAAAACTAAATATTAAGCACCGAAATGCTTATAAGCCATTATAGCATAACTTTTTCGTAGTCAATTGTGGATTACTGAAAGTTATAATGGCGGACTGAACGGGACTCGAACCCGCGACCTTCCGCGTGACAGGCGGACGCTCTAACCAACTGAGCTACCAGTCCATGATTTATTGGTGGCCGCGAGGCCAAATTGGTACCGGCGGTTGGAATTGAACCAACGACCTGAGGCTTATGAGTCCTCCGCTCTAACCAACTGAGCTACGCCGGCGCGGTGTACTAATTAAATAACTTAAATTTTTTGGTTGCGGGGCCCGGATTCGAACCGGGAACCTCAAGGTTATGAGCCTTGCGAGCTGCCAATTGCTCTACCCCGCGTCATTTCTTAACTTGCAAAGTATACCATTTATGGCCCCAAAACGCAAGGGTTTGGAGGCATTTTCTGCACTTTCCAGGCGTTTGGGGAAAACAATAACCGCCCTAGTTTTGGGGCGGTTACGTTTCTCCTTGTGGAGTTTTGAGCTTAACGCTTTTTAGCGGCCTTGCGGCGAGCTGGCTTGCGCTTAGCAGCTGGCTTGCGAGCAGCAGTGCGCTTCTTAGCAGCAGGCTTGCGAGCAGCGGTCTTGCGACGAGCTGGTTTGCGAGCTGGCTTCTTAGCAGCGGTCTTGCGCTTTGGAGCAGCTTTCTTAGCAGCAGGCTTGCGCTTTGCTACTTTTCTTTTGGTTGCCATTTTGGCTAGTCTCCCTGAAGCGAATATTTTCGCTTCTTAATTTTCTACTACTTGAAACTTTTTGTTCCAAGGTCAGTAGTAATGTAATTTAGTTTTTCTGTTTTCCTGATTTGTTTTCGTTTCTACAGAAGTGCGGAAATTTTTATACAAGATAATTATAAAGAATTTGTCAAATCTAAGTCAAGTCTTTTGCGTTGATGATATCCACAAACGATTTTTGCACGTTTGGATCCAATTTTTTTATTTCCGTTTCAATTTGTGATTGTTTTAAAGTTGTAAGGGCGGAAAAGTTTTTTTGAATCGCTTGGCGCGTCTGTTCTTCTATGGTGAAGTCTAATTGTAAGGACAAGCGGATAGCCCTAAGGAGCCGTAACGGGTCTTCGTCTATGCGAGTCTGGGGGTCACCGATGAACCGGATCAGGCCGGCCCCTAAATCTGCTATCCCCCCGTGGAAGTCCAGGATTTCGCCTTCCAGGCTCATATACAAGCCGTTTATGGTAAAGTCGCGGCGGCGGCTGTCTATTTCCGGAGAGTCGATAAAATTAACTTTTGGATACCGGGACCCACTGTAAGTTTCCTCGCGGAAAGTGGTAATCTCGAGCTGGTTGTTAATCTTCAAAACGCCAAAGTTTTTTGCCTCGTCATCAACGTCAAAGTCTGTGTTTAAACATTGCGCAACTTGTTCCGGTGTCGCGCTCGTTGCAATATCTATATCGTGTACTTCGCGGGAAAGTAACAAGTCACGAACAAAACCGCCGACAAAAAAAGTTTGCGGAAATTCTTTCGCAACCGCTTCCATTACCCGAACTGCTGTTAATTCAAGTTCTGATTCTGCGTGAAAATTTAACTTCATAATTTAAAAATATAAAAGCCTGCGGTGAAGCAGGCTGGTAAATTATTCTTCTGACGACAGATCTCTTTCCAGGTTGCTGACCTGCGGCGCGCGATGGCGGTATTTGCGTACTAAGTTCAGTTTGCTCACACTGCGTTCTAGGGCGGCGGCGGCCAGGGCGTAGTCTTCGGCGGACACATTGGAACGCTTCATGGTTTCCTCGGCGCGCTGTCTGGCCTGTTCGGTCTCTGTCTCGTCAATCTCGTGGTGGTGTTCCGCGGCGTCAGCCAGTACGATTATTTCCTTCCCTGCTTTTACCTGGACAAAACCCCCGGCCACGTGGATATTATGCTCCTGTCCGGAGCCAGTACGGGCCACTAACTCTCCTACCTCTAAAGTAGCCACCAAGTCGACGTGTTCCGGCAAAATTGTGATCTCCCCCATAGCGGTAGGGCAGGTGAGGCTTTGGACTTCCTCATCCAGCACTTTGCGCTGTGGGGTAACTAATTGTAAGTGAATCTGGGCCATTAAGGTATAAATAGGATAATTAAGCTTTAACCTGGTCGATTCCGCCCTTCATGTAGAAGGCCTGTTCCGGGACATTGTCCATTTCGCCGTCTAATATTGCTTTAAAGCCTTTTACGGTCTCGGCAATTGGCACGTACTGTCCGGGGGAACCGGTAAAGACTTCAGCCACGAAGAATGGCTGGGACAGGAATCTTTGGATTTTGCGGGCACGGTAAACTACTAATTTGTCCTCTTCGGGGAGTTCTTCCATACCAAGAATGGCGATAATATCCTGTAAGTCGCGATAGCGCTGCAACAACTGCTGCACGCCGCGGGCAACCGCGTAGTGCTCTTTACCAACAATATCTTCAGTCAAAATTGTGGAGTTGGAATCCAGCGGATCCACGGCAGGGTAGATAGCCAAGTCTGCCAAGGCGCGGGACAATACAACAGTAGAGTCCAAGTGACCAAAAGTGGTGGCCGGAGCCGGGTCAGTTACATCGTCAGCAGGGACATAAACCGCCTGAACCGATGTAATGGAGCCTTCCTTTGTGGAGGTGATGCGTTCTTGCATGCTTCCCATTTCAGTAGCCAAAGTGGGCTGGTAACCTACCGCGGAAGGGATACGGCCAAGCAAAGCGGATACTTCACTGCCGGCTTGGGTAAAGCGGAAAATGTTATCGATGAAGAAAAGGATGTCGGCTTTGTTTTCATCACGGAAATATTCCGCCATTGAAAGACCAGACAAGGCAACGCGGGCGCGCGCTCCCGGTGGTTCGTTCATCTGTCCGAACACCATGGCCATTTTTTCAATAACTCCGGAGTCTTTCATTTCGTGGTAGAGGTCGTTACCTTCACGGGTACGTTCCCCTACTCCGGCGAATACGGATAAACCACCGTGGGCTTTGGCGATGTTGTTGATCAATTCCTGGATGATAACCGTTTTGCCTACACCGGCACCACCAAACAAGCCGACCTTACCGCCTTTAAGAATGGGACAGATCAAGTCAATAACTTTGATACCGGTTTCCAGAATTTCGCTCTTAGTGGACTGCTCAGTTAAAGCCGGAGCCTTTCGATGGATGGAGTACTTCTCTTTCGTTTGCGGGGCTTCTTTACCGTCGATCGGTTCACCAAGCAGGTTGAACATGCGGCCAAGAGTGGCGTTTCCAACCGGTACGGAAATAGGCGCGCCGGTATTTCTTACTTCGGTGCCGCGTTTTAGGCCGTCCGTGGAAGACATGGCGATGGTGCGGACAATGTTGCCGGATAACTGCTGTTGGACTTCCAAAACCAGGGTAGAGCCGTCCGGCATGGTAATTTCCAGCGCGTGGTAAATGGCTGGAGCTGTGCCCTCAAAACGGACGTCAACAACCGGACCGATAACCTGGTCAACTGTCCCGGTTCCGGCGGCTTGCGCGGTATTTAATTTTTCTGCTGTATCTTGTTTAGTTGCCATTGTGGTGTTAGTTAATTGGTATCATTATGAATTTTCTAGGGCTAGTTTACCGGCGGTAATTTCTGAAAGCTCGGTGGTAATCTTGGTTTGGCGGAGTTGGTTAAATGTTAGGGTTAGGTCGTCTATGAGTTCGCCGGCATTTTCCGTGGCGTTTTTCATCATGACCATGCGGGCGGAGTGTTCAGAAGCGTCGCTTTCCAGAATTGCTTGATACACTTGGCTTTCCAGTATGCGCGGGAGCAGATGTTCGGCAACTTCTTTGGGCGAGGGTTCAAACAGGCTTTCGGCGGCTGCCGTATCCGTTCCTGCCCGTGGCTCAGTGGTAAAGGGCAATAACGTTTTTACCGTAGGCACCTGGGAAAGCGTGGAAGCGAAGTGGTTATAGACTATTATTATTTTTTTATACTGTCCCGTGGAATATGCGTCGGTCAACGTCCGTACAAGTGGATAGATGTTTTCCACTGGTATAGTGGTATCCAGTTTTGTGAACTCGGCCATGATGTTCCGTTTCAGGCGGACCGCGTTGTCTCGGGCCTTTTTGCCGAGCACAACCATTTCGCTAATGAGCTCTGGTTCGCTGGATTCAAATTCCTTAATCTTCTTAAACAGGTTGTTGTTAAACCCGCCGACTTGGCCGCGGTTGGAGGAGATTATGACTACCCCAACTTTTTTGGCGTCCGGAAACTTGTTTATCAGCGGAGAATTGGCGGCGGCTTCGGTGCCCAGAGAACTGATAAGCTCCCACGCCAAATCAGCGTAAGTGCGGCTCGCCATGGTAGCGGCCTGTGCCTTGCGCATTTTGGCGGCGGAAATCAGCTGCATCGCGCGGGTAATTTTGCGCGTGCTTTTAACTGACTTTATGCGTCTGGTTAGTTCTCTTGTTCCTGGCATCTATGTTAGAAAGTTTTCTTAAAGGTTTCCAAGTGCTTTTTCAAAGTATCTTCAGTGGATTCTTCGAGCTGTCCGGAACCGGCTATCGCCGTCATAACGTCTTTACCTGATGCTTCCATGTAGTCATACAATTTGTTCTGGAATTCTTTGACTTTTTCTACGGGGACGTCATCCAAATAACCGTTGTTAACAGCGTACAAAATGACCACTTGCTTTTCGAGCGCGAGCGGACTGTATTGCGGCTGTTTCAAAACTTCAACCAAGCGGTTTCCCAAGTCCAACTGTTTCTTCGTGGCTTCATCAAGGTCAGAACCGAATTGGGCAAAAGCTTCCAATTCGCGGAACTGCGCCAGGGAGATTTTCAACTTGCCGGCAACTTTCTTCATGGCTTTCGTCTGAGCGGCGGATCCCACGCGGGAAACGGATGTACCGACGTTCACGGCCGGACGGATACCCTTGTAGAACAAATCGCTTTCTAGGAACACCTGACCATCGGTAATGGAGATTACATTGGTCGGAATGTACGCGGAAATATCTCCTGCCTGGGTTTCAATAACCGGCAAGGCGGTAATACTGCCCCCGCCGTAATCTTCATTTAAACGGGCCGCTCGTTCCAGCAAGCGGGAGTGTAGATAGAAAACATCTCCTGGATATGCTTCACGTCCTGGCGGGCGGCGAAGGAGTAAAGAAATTTCGCGGTAGGCAACTGCTTGCTTGGACAAATCATCATAAATGATCAGCACGTCCTTGCCTTGGTCCATGAAGTATTCGGCCATGGCGCAACCGGCGTAAGGAGCAATGTATGACAAAGCGGCTGGTTCAGAAGCGCCGGCGGAAACAACAATGGTGTAGTCCATGGCGCCGCGTTCTTCCAAAGTGGCGACAATTTTCGCGATTTTACTTTCCTTTTGTCCCACCGCCACGTAAACGCAGATCATGTCCTGGCCTTTTTGGTTCAAAATGGTGTCGATCGCTACCGCGGTCTTACCAGTTTGGCGGTCACCAATGATAAGTTCACGCTGGCCGCGGCCGATTGGAATTAAGGCATCAATGGCCATGATGCCGGTTTGTACCGGCTGGCTTACCCCTTTACGGGTAATTACACCAGGGGCAACTTTTTCAACCGGGTAAAAGTCAGCCTGTTTGATTTCACCCTTGCCGTCCTTTGGGTTGCCCAAAGCACCGACAACGCGGCCAATTAACGCGTCGCCCACTGGCACGGACAGCGTTCGTCCGGTAGCGCGGACAGTGTCGCCCTGCTTAACTTCGGAGTAATCGCCAAGAATAATGGCGCCCACGGTGGCTTCTTCCAGGTTTAAAGCTACCCCCAAAATATCGTTGCCGAAATCGATCATTTCCATGCTGGCAATCTGGGACAAGCCGGCAATGCGGGCAATACCGTCACCGACTTCAACTACGGTGCCGACTTTTTCGACGCTGGCATCGGGCTGGAATCCGGCGATCTGCTCTTTGAGCTGGGCAATTATTGCATCAGTTTTAATCATATGGTTTAAGTTATTGGCTAAGTTTATCTTTTAAATGCTTGAGTTGACCTTTAACGCTTGCGTCTATCATCGTGTCTTCGATCTTCACGATTACCCCGCCGATCAGGCTTTCGTCCACTTTTTCGCGGAGTTCTATGTCGCCGTCTACCGCGTCGTTCAGGGCTTGGATGGTTTCCTTGTTGATCGTGACGTTACCGGCGGTAGTGACCTCAACCTCCGTTATTCCCCGCTCCTCCCGGTCTATCCGTTCGTATTCGTGGATGATTGTTTCGTAGTATGGGAGGTCGCCGTTGGTGTTGAGGATGCGGATAAAGTTGTCGATCACCCGGTCATAATCCCCGGCTTTGGATTCGCTCAGAGTCTGGTGCAAAGCCTGCGCGTATTGTGTTACGGAAAATTTCATGTTACTTGAGCTTAGCGATGGCTTCGTTAATTAATTCTTTGTCGGTATTAGAGTCAACCTTTTTCTTCAAAATGCTTTCCGTCGCGGTTACTACCATGCCAGCTACCTCCGACTTGATCTCTTGGACAGCCTTGTTCTTTTCCTCTTCGAGTTGCTGTTTGCCCCGTTCCAGTATTCGAGCTGACTCATCCATGGCGGTCTTGGTAATTTCACTTCGAGCCTGTTCAGCCGCAGCCTTGGCTTCAACTATAATTTGGCTGGCTTCCTGGCGTACCTGGGCCATTTCCTTGTCTTTCCAAGAGTCAAAGGTTTCGCGTTCAGCGGCGATCCTTTCCGCCTCCGCCAGTGAGTTTTCAATCTTGGTGGTGCGGTCAGCCAAGCCTTTGGCTACGGGCCGGAATACCCACTTCCAGAGAACAAACAGGACCACGCTAAAGTTAATGAGTTGGGCCAGGAATAATTTCCAATTTAAACCAAAAAGCTGGACCGGTCCGGCCTGCGCTGCTTCATGTGCCACCTCCGCGGCTTTTGCAATGTGTATGATGTCCATAAAAATATTAATCAATGCTCACTATGCAATTTTCAATCGGCTGGCTCGAAAGCGTGGCGCAATTGAAAATTGGAACTGAACTTGATGATTACAAAATGAAAGTAACGACAAGCGCGTAGATGGCGATAGCTTCCGCGAACGCCATACCGAGCAACATCGGAACGAAAACTTTGTCGGATGCTTCGGGGTTGCGGCCAATGGCTTCCATGGCTTTAGCGCCAATGTAACCAACGCCCATGGCTGGACCGAATCCGCCCAAACCGATAGCGATAGCTTTGGCCAAAAACCGTACTGCTTCTGGTTCCATAAATTTTCTCCTGTTCGCCTTTCGGGCGAAACTTTACTAATAATCTTGTTAAATCCAGCGTAATGCTGAAAAGCTGAAGCTTAGTCCGCTAAGCGCCAGCCCTTCAACACTAACTATACCGTCGGAGTGGGCTCCAGGTCTTCTTCGTGCGCTTTGTCGTGCGATTTAATCTCAGTGGTCGCAATGGTCAGGTAGACCAGGGCCAACATGGAAAACACCACGGATTGAATCAACCCGACTATGATTTCCAAACCCATGAATGGAAGGGGCAGGAAAAAAGCCAGGATGGAACCGATTACCGTAAGCAAAACTTCACCGGCGAAAATGTTACCAAAAAGTCGAAGGCTAAGAGATACCATTTTTGCGACTTCAGACACGATTTCGAGCAGACCAACCAAAAATTCCACTACCGCGATGATAATATTCATGGGGTTTAGGCTTTTGGCGGCGTGCCACAGGTCACCGAGCTTAACAAACTTGTTGGCGTATTTGAAGAACCCAATGGCCGCGATACCAATGACGTGGGAAGAAATAACCACAAGAATTGCCATGGCCAGAGTCATGTTTAAATCGGTGTTGGCAGGCCGGAACAGCGGGATAAATTCCACCACGCCTTCGTGGATTTGGTTTGTTCCTATGGAACCGATACCGGGAAGCAAACCGATCCAGTTAGAAACTAGGATAAAGAAGAATAGACTGCCAACCAAAGGCAAAAATTTGATGGATTTTTTGCGGTCACCGGTTACCTGGTCCATGTATTTATACAGGAACTCCAAAATTGCCTCAAAGAAGTTCAGGAGGCCTCGGGGAGCTTTGCCTTGCCAATAATACTTCCTAATCCCGAAGCTAAGCACTAACGCAAACACAATGAAGCCCAACGCGGTAAGCGTGGAGTTAATATAGCTGTTGGTAACGGGAAACTGAGCTATGGTGAATATTGGTTCTGCGGCTAAAGGTGGGATTGCTAGCATTTATTTTTCCATGTCCTTCATAATGTCTTTTATCCGCCGGACAAAAAGCAGACAAGTCGTAACCAGGGCCAAAATTATACCGGAGTAAAGGAAAATTTTGTTATTGGTGTGGTAGCGGCCGTCGAGGTATTTGCCTAGATAGACAAAAGCCAGCAATGGCAGCGCGATAATGAAGCCAAATTCCAGGGCGAAACTAAAAGTCTTCATGTAAAGGGATTTTTTGTTCCCTTCACTCTCCGGCACTGATTTCGGATTTTCCTCAGAAATATTGGTCATTTTTAAAATTAACGCTAGGAGTTTAACAGAAAAACACCCTTCTGACAAGGCTGGCCAAAATAGAGGCTCTTGACTTTGTGGACTTATGAAAGGGTTTTATTATTTTTTGCCGAAAAGGGCTTGTTTAAGCTTATTTTTTAGTTTTGGATCTGATTTAGCCCTTAGTAGTTCTGCGTAGGTATCGCCTTTAAAAAAGTGAGGGTGGTCAATAGTTTTTAGGAGTTCATCGAAGCTGAGCAAATTTACCTTAATTTTCTCTCCGCCATCAGGCTGGGGTTTTCCCACCAAGCGGCAATCCTGGGCCAAATAAAAGTAGCGCTCGTGGTAAAAACGTCCATTATGGACTAATACTTTCCAGAGTTTTATTTTTCCCGCTTCATATCCTGTTTCTTCCACAAGTTCACGGGCCGCGGTCTGGACTACAGGCTCACCCGGCTTGTCTATGGCGCCACCCGGCAGCGAGAAGTACCAAGGAGTTCCGGGTTGCTGTTCTTTAATTAGCAAAACTTTGTTTCCTACGGCGGCAAGTACGGATACTCCAGGCATTTGGACTACCCGTCTAAAGATTTTAAACGTCCCATCAAACATTTTTTGCTTCCATTCCCAAACGTCGAATTCCTGGCTTTGATAGGCTCGCTTGGCGTTATTGGGAATAAAAGTTGGCTTTTTCATGGATAAAAATGGAGCCGGCTGTCGGACTCGAACCGACCACCTGCGGTTTACGATACCGCTGCTCTACCGGATGAGCTAAGCCGGCTAGGCTTATTGATTGTACTTACTACAGGTTATTATTTATTTTGAATTCATTCCAGTCCCCCGCGTTAAACCGGTTGCGACTGTTGAGGTGCCATGCGTGCGGATCGGAGGTCTGAATTTCCTGCCACATTTCTTTGGCCGCTTTTGTGGTTAGCATCTTGGCAACCAGTTTGCGATGGTCTCGGAATATTTCTCCCAGAGGGTTTCCTAGGGCCATGGCCTCAGCGAGTTCCAAATCAATATCCAGGGTATCGGCATCCTTTACGATCTTGGCCTCCATGGTTTCCCTGGTCTCGTACTCATGCCATAGGTCCGTAAACTCCTTTTCCAGGATAGTTCCGGCAAAGATATCGGCAAAGGCCTGGGGATTATTCTCTTTCACATACTGCCTGCTGAGGTAGTTGGTGTCGCCGGTCCTGCTTTCCGGGACATCATGCACCAAAGCCATTTTCATGACCTTCTCAGTATCCTTAATGTTCTCTTTCTTTGCCAATATCAAAGAAGTCCAAAGTACCCGAAAGGTATGATCGGTGTTGGAAGCTGCGTCTGGGTACAAAAATTGGCTCCAGCTTCGTTGCTGGCGCCGCAAGCACCCTATTTCATATAAGAATTCTAAATCTCGGCTCATAGCAGGTCTTTATATATTTGCAGAAAATTGGGTAATTGTGAATGGATGTTTTCCGGCAGGCTTTCCAGCCGGAAGAATTTAACTTCTTCAAACTTATTGGGCTCCCCGTTTTTAACCTGTACCGGGTCAATCAAAACCTTAAAATCCAGTGCTATCCAATGGGTGGCTTGGCCTTCGTGCTCTCTGTGAACATCACGGTACCCGAGAAACTCAAATTTTAGGACCTCGGCGCAATATTCCTGTTTAATTTCATTGCGCAAAGTTTGTTCAACGGTGTCTCCAAACTCCAGGCCTCCCCCGCCAATATCCCAACGTCCATTTTCATCACGAGCTTGCAGGCTACGCTTAGACATAACAAAGTTTCCGTTGCCATCATGGCAGTAAAAAACTATTGCCACACCGGGGTAATCATAGCCTTTCCGCATATCGGGATTTTCTAGTTTGTAATAGTTAATGCTTTAGCTTATCAAATCCCACTCTTACGGCGCGGGAGTCATTGCGAATAGCCTGTTTCATTGATTCCCTAAAACCCAGCTTGCTGTGCGGTGAAATCTTTTGCCGGGTGATCTGATTACGGGCTAAGTATGTCTCAATCTCTTCATCGGTTATGCTCTGGAAATCTTGGCGAATTTGGCGCGAAAAGGCATCAACGGTGCCCACAATATCCCGTAAAGAGGCCACGGAATATACAGTTTCCCCGACCTTGACTTCCTTAACGTTCGCGGCGTCCAGATTACGCAAGCTCTCGGAAATGCTTTCAAAATCAGGGGTATCAAATAGTACGGGTACGTTTCTTATAGCCCGCTGTTCATTTTCCAATTGCTCAATCTCTTTCCTTAACGCTTCGATTTGCCGTCTGCGATCTACTATTTCCTTTCCCAGCTCGTTGGACTTCTCTTCGTGTTCCGGCATATTGGGGGTTTCTCTCCCTAAGTTAACAACCCTCGCATTGCCTTCAATCTCCTGCTGGTATTCAGGTTGCTGCAATTGTTCTATTAGAACTTTTTGTTTATACTCGCCGTAATTACGGTCCGCTGCTGTTTCTAATCTCATATTTGAATATTTTATGGAGCGGGTAACGGGAATCGGACCCGTGCTTTAACCTTGGGAAGGTTGCGTACTACCACTATACGATACCCGCGAGAGTCCCTTGCGGGACTGGATTTATTGGATGCCGGCCTGGCTTAAGGTGTGGGCTCCCTTCTCAAGACCGCCGGTTTTTGCCCCTAAGCAGAAGTGAAGTTCGTAATGGTTGGAGTCAAAGTACTTATAATTATAGGTATTATCAGTCTCCGTGCAACTGCCCCCTGCGGGGGTGGGAGCGGTTGGTATGGTATTTAGGTATGTCGGTGCCAAGTCATTTAAACCGTAAGGATACCAGTTGTTGTCGTTATAGTAGAGCTCCAGCGCGCTGGCTATTTGGCGTACATCCGCGAGGCGCTTGGCATCCCCGGCAGCGGTTTGGGCCTGTCCCAAAATGTCATACGCGTTTTCCGGCACCTGCACCTCCTGGGATTTCCCGTAATCACTGTAGTCAACATCGAGCTTGAAGGTGGCATCAAAGGATATCTTATCGAACACTTGGTCAATCATTTTTTTCTTTTCGTCCAGGGTCGTGGGTTCGTTTTGCAGAGCGGGGTCCGCAGCTAATTTAAACAATGAAGCTACTGAGGGCGCGTTGCTTAGCATATGCAATCGGTATAGGTTATCATCGGCGCTGCCAATCCAAGCGTCAAGCTCCTTTATCTCAATTTTGTTAAAGAACCGGTCGGTGATTTCTTCGGCTAATGCTTTGTCGTCTTCGGTGATTTTGCCCTTATCACTCTCGGTCAAAGCGGTAATGGTGTCCAGCACTGCTTTTTTTGCGGCTCCCCTATCCAACTCGGCCTGGAAATGCATGGTGTTTACGCCATTTAACTTTTCCCGCCCAACGTATTTTCCGAGACGTATTGCCCGGTTGTCTACCCAAATTTGTCTGATCTTCTGCTGTAATTCTTGGTTGTTATTTAGGTCTTTGAAAATATCAGAACCATCGTCCCCGGACAATTTGTCCAAATCTTTGCTATTAACTTTCACCCAGTCTATATTCTGTCCGCTATCACCCTTTAGGAAATCACTAATAATTGGGATGTCGCCGAGTTTGTAGTAGAAGACGCCATCTTTAGCTCGGTAATCCACCCCGCTAGTAAAGCTAGTACTGCCGCTTCCGGCGGTGAACTTAACCGTGCCGTCTATGGCCGGATTATCTTCTTCCGTGAGATCAGCATATGCGTTCCCTTCTAAAGACAGTCTGACGTTTTTTAGGGTAAAACCGAAATCTTGCTGGGACTCACCAGTACTTTCCGGGTCCTCATACTGCGCAGTAAACTTAGCATGGTAAATTTTTGACGATTCCTTAGTGTAAAATTTATTCCACACCGCTTCGGGGGAAAGTAACCTAAACCCGCTTAGGGTGTAACCCCGGCTATATGCAAACCCCACGGAGCCCACCAAAAGCAAGATAGCCACACCTATAGCGGTAGGTATTTTCCAGCCCATGCGGGTGAATATTGAGCCGCTAACCGGTTGCGGCGTTGCGGCCGGGTCTATATTAGGAATTGCGTTAGGGGTCTCTATCTCCAGCTTGGCGCTGGGTTCGTCGGGGCCCTTGTATGGCTCAGGCGGAAACATGTTGTCGTCCATGGCTTTTTATAAATTGATAAATTTTTGAACTTTTACCGCGGCTGTTTGGTTTTTATACCATTTAGAAAATGCTGATTCGGTTTCCTTTGCGCTAAATTTCCCGTAGTTCAGGTAGATGGATTGGAAGTGGATACTGCCTCCCCCATTTCCGTCGTCGCCCTTACGGTTAATTACCTTGATCACGTATACCCCGAACCTTGTGTTAGCAGTTACGACATCATTGGGCTGTTTTCCCAAAAGTTCTTTCTGGAACTCCGGAGCAAGGTCTTTGAGCGGAATCATGCCGCTATCGCCGCCGAACTGGCTGGTGGCGGGATCCTCGGAATAAGTCTTTGCCACTTCCGCAAAGTCTGTATTGCTTCTTAACGCGGCATTCACCTTATCCAGCGTGGCATACAATTCAGGGTTTAAAGATTTATCGTCGTAAAAATTAATCTGGAGGTTGGTTTTAACAACGTCGGGTTTTAGGGCTTTTTGCTTAAACTGCTCAACGGTAAAATGGTACTTGTCCTTAAGGGTGGCGGCAAAAGCGTCGTTCCCGCCCGCCTGGCCCGCTAACCGGTCGTACTCCGCATCCAGTTCCGCTTCGGTTACTTTGACGCCCCGCTGGCCGGCAATAATTTCCATTTTTTTAATTTCGATCAAACGGTCGAGAATCTGGGCTTGAGACTGACTTGAATCATATCCGGATGAACCATTATAAAGTTGTTCGGCCAGATCATAGCGGTCAAATAATTCACGGCCCCCGATAAGGTAAGAACCTACCCGGGCTATGGGAAGGTCAAATTTTTTAAATGCCTTTATCTTTGCGGAGGAATAAGGAGCGGAATAGAGCCAAAACCCTCCCGACACCAAAACCGCGATGACCAGCAACAAAATTCCCCCGGCGAGAAGCAGTCGTTTCTTAGTCATACTTTCTCTAATGTGTTGGTGTAGAGGCTTTTTCATGCTAATTACTGTTTATTAAAAAAATAATTCCACCATTTGGTTGGGTTCGAAGTTTTTGGCGCTGGGGCGGGCGCTTGGGACTGTTGTTCCACGGCGGGCGGGAAATTAACCACTATTTCCCCGTCTTTGCGCAGGTTTAGCTGTTGCCGGGCTACCATATCCTTATACTGGTCGTTATTGAAATAAGCCAACCCGTTTTGCAGGGTTTGGTTCTTTTGAATAAGGTCCGCCTCCTGTTTTTTGAGCGCTGCAACTTCGCGGTTGAACTGCTGCCGTTTGCGGATTTGCTGGAATTCCAAGGTGCCAACAAATATAACCATGATTACCAAAGCTATGATGACCGGTTTTGAAAAGAGTATTTGTTTGGTTTTTGACCTTTGCCCGAGTGCCATATCTATATTATTGGCTATTTTCTTAATACTGCCAAGAAAGCCTCTTGTGGAATATCCACTTTGCCGATTTTTTTCATTTTTTTCTTTCCCGCCTTCTGTTTATTCAAAAGTTTCATTTTACGGGTCACGTCCCCTCCATACAGGTATCCGGTAACGTCTTTGCGCAAGGCTGAGATGGTTTCCCGAGCAATGATCTTACTGCCAATTGCTCCTTGAATGGCAATTTCGAACTGCTGCCGGGGAATCAAGGTCTTGAGTTTGGCGACAAGTTCCCGCGCGGTGGTGTCGGCTGTGGCGCTATGTTGGATTGCCGACAAAGCCTCCACTTTCTCGCCGCCGATTAAGATATCAATCTTTACCAAATCGCCTTTGCGCAATTCTATAAAGTCATAGTTAAGTGAGGCGTAACCGCTGGATACGCTTTTAAGCTTGTCATAAAAATCCACGATAATATTAGCGAGGGGCATTTCAAACAGCATTTCCACCCGGTCGCTGCCTAGGTAGTTTATGGTGGTGCTGATGCCGCGGCGCTGGGTCACTATTTCCATAATTGGGCCAATAAAATCGGATGGAGTTAGAATGGCGACTTTCATCCAAGGCTCCTGGATTTCGTCGATTACCGTAGGGTCCGGCATTTGCGCCGGGTTGGTAATAGTAAGAGTGTCTCCATTGGTTTTGATGATTTTGTATGCGACGCTCGGTGAAGTGAGGATGAGGTTAAGGTCGTATTCCCGGGACAGCCGCTCTTGCACGATATCCATATGGAGCAGTCCCAAAAACCCACAACGAAACCCAAAACCAATACTGGGGATGTTTTCAGGGTCAAACACTAATGCCGCGTCGTTTAACTTTAATTTCTCCATGGCATCCCGCAGTAAAGGATAGTCATCACCGGATATTGGGAATATCCCCGCGTACACCATTGGTTTGACTTCCTGGTAACCGGGAAGAGGAGTGGTTTTCTGCCGCTCTTCAAAAAGAGTGACCGTGTCTCCTACCCGCGCTTTGCTTACCTCACGTAGGCCAGTTACGATATAACCGACAGATCCCGTAGGAAGATCCTTAGACTTTTCCATGCGCGGCCGGAAATTTCCCACTTCCAGGCTTTCGGCGTTAGTTTGGCTACCCATCATAAAAATCTTTTGATTGCTGGAAATTTGCCCGTCCATCATGCGAACAAAGGCAATCACGCCGCGGTGGATATCATAGACAGAATCAAATATCAGGGCCCGTGTCGGCTTGCTCGGGTCACCAGTTGGTTTGGGTACGCGCCGGATAATTTCAACTATCAGGTCTTCCACGCCTTCGCCGGTTTTGCCGGATGTGTAAATAATCTCTTCTTCCTTAAACCCAAATACTTTGATAAGTTCGGCAGCGGTTTTTTGCCGATCAGAATTAGGTAGGTCAATCTTGTTAACCACAGGAATAAGGGTAAGGTCGTGTTCTATAGCCAAGTACGCGTTGGCCAAAGTCTGCGCTTCAATGCCCTGCGTACTGTCCACAACCAAAATAGCCCCTTCGCAGGCGGCCAAACTCCGTGAGACTTCGTAACTGAAATCAACGTGGCCTGGTGTGTCGATGAGGTTAAGGGTGTAATCCTGCCCTTCGAACTCATAATTCATACGGACCGGCTGGAGTTTAATGGTTATGCCTCGTTCGCGCTCTAAATCCATTTGGTCGAGGAGTTGTTCTTTCATTTCGCGCTGGGTAACGGTCTTGGTCATCTCCAAAAGACGGTCAGCCAGCGTGCTTTTACCGTGGTCGATATGGGCGATAATGCAGAAATTTCGGGTATGGGCTTGTGAATTCATTAGGCTATTTTACCTTTTGGAGCAAATCTTTTCCAGCCTGCCCTTACATAACCCTCAAAAGTCGCAATTTGGGGCAGTTTCAGCGCTCGGGCTGATAGCCAAAAAGCAATCAGCCCAGCTAGACCGGCCGACCCCGACTGGATAAATAGCCCAAGAATGCTGTGGGTGTCTAAGCTTGGGCCAATCAGTTTCAAGACCAGGTAACTGGCGAGGCCAAGCGGGATGCTGGCCAAAGCAGATTTTAATATAGTAGTCATGATCCCCACATCAAAATTATCCAGCGTATCTTCCGGGATCCTGGGGTCTTGGGCAAATTGATGG
This sequence comes from uncultured Candidatus Saccharibacteria bacterium, assembly GCA_964416765.1. Lineage (GTDB taxonomy): Bacteria > Patescibacteriota > Doudnabacteria > UBA920 > UBA920 > CAYQEU01. The sequence continues at coordinate 410,646 of CAYQEU010000001.1, read as the reverse complement.
TGCAGCCAACCCAGCAGTACTATGCAATTAAAGATGCTGGCGGAAACAAACCCCATGGCGAGGCCGGTCACGCCATATTTGGGAGCGAAGAAAGCTGACACCGCAGTATTTACCGCCAAGCTCAATAAGCTTACTAGGACAGGTACCCAGGTGTTGTACCGGGCGTAGAATGATCGCGCCAAAATTGGGATTAAACTTTGACTGAACAACGCCAGGCTGAAAATACCCAGGGATGTAAAGGTTAGTGTGGTATCTTCCCAGGAAAAGTGGCCATAGCCATACGCCAGGCGAACTATATAGGCACGGAAAATTAATACAATTACGGTTAAAGGAACGGCAAAAAATAATATCTGCTGCATGCTTCTTTGCAGAGTAGCGACAAATTCCCCTTCTTTTCCCTTGTTATGGAGTTCAGTCAATAAAGGGAAAGCCGCTATGGCAACGGAAACGGCAAAAATCCCCACCGGAAAAGCCAGCAAGTCGGAAGCCAGGTTAAAAATGCTAATGGATCCCGAGGCAAGGAATGAACCTATCACTGAAACGACGATTAGGCTAACAAAAGAAGTATCCAGTCCAAATACGCGGGGCAGGATTAATTTAAAAATCTTTTTTACAGCTGGATGGTTCCAGGGCAAGACTGGCTGCCAGGAATAACCATGGCGTAAAAGTTCGGGCACTTGAATCGCCCCATGCAGGGCGGCGCCAATCAATACGCCGAATCCCAGACCCGTGAGGCCATAACGAGGGTAAAGAACCAAGAGGCCGAAAATAATTCCGAGGTTATAAATAATTGGCGCGAGGTTGACTATAAAAAAGCGCTTGTAAGTTGAGAGTATGCCGGTAAACACATTCGACACCGTGAACAGAATGGGCGAGATTAACATTATTCTGGTTAGTGAAACGGTGGCGTTCAGTTTATCTGGGGCAAATCCGGGAACCAGGAGATGGGTCAGTGGATGCAGGAAAATGAATAACACCAGGGCAATGCACGTCATGACGACAAGGCAAATGTTCAGAACACCGTTGGCGATTCGGTAGGCTTCGCTTTTGTCTTTGAGCAGGAAATCCCCGAACACGGGAATAAACGCGGCGCTTAGGGTCCCAAGAATCAGAAGATTATATAGAATGTCCGGGATGCGGAAGGCGGTTAAGTAAATATCTAAGGTATCGCCAGCGCCAAAAGCACGGGTAAGTAAAAGCTTGAGCACAAAACCGGCAACGCGCGACAAGAGCGTGAGGCTGGAGATTATTATGGTGGCTTTTCCGATGGAGAAGTTATCGTCGAGGATACGGAGTTTAAACATCAATTTTTATTTATTACCAGGCCAACAAACAGGTCGGAATTGGTTATTAGATTATAGGTAGAAGATGTGCTGTCGGTGTTGTTCGGGTTTTTGGTTGAAAACCCGACTGAACGCTTGGGGTAATAGACTTGGTAGCCGAGAGGGTACTCGGGCACACCGGTCTGACGCTGGAACAATAAGCTATAATGGTCAGTTGATGAAATGGTAAACGGCAGTTTATAGGTAAGCGTTACCCGGCTTCTCTCCCCTCCCTTTATAACGACCCAATTGCCAAAAAAGGTTTTACTGCCCTCGTTGCCTATTAGGGTTCCACTGCCGACGTTTTGCAGCATGCCACTTTCCCATTGCGCCACGTCGGAGTCAACACTGCCTTTATTCGGCAGATTATCGGGCAAGGGCGAAGGGGAAAAACCCTCAGCTGAAATTAAAGTCGAACCTTTTGGGACCAAAAACCGGACAAAGCTTTTATTTGTAAAAGTATCCTGTTTTGGAAATGGATTATCCCGCGTGAGCGTAACTGTATTGATAATTTCCCCCTCATCGCTAATGTGTGAAACAACGCTGGCTGTTTGGCGGATGGCCAGGTCCGTTTTAGTTCCACCAAGGTTAGCACTAATAATAGACAAGTAGTCGCGGTCAGTATCAACCACTTCCCCGCTCCAGTGGAAAGCGCTTAGTTGCTTCTGTGTTTCGGGATCATAGGAATACATTAGGATTTCTTTGGCGGCCAGGTTCTTCTGAAACGCCCCTAAAACCTGTATGGTTTGTTCCGGGTTTAAGGTGGAAAGTTTTTGCAAAAACAATGGGAAAAAGTCCGCCAAAAATTGTTTCGGCTTGTTTAGCTTCTTGTCATAGTTAATCGAAGTTTCAACCTGGGTCTGTTGGATAAAATTACTGCTATCCAAAGTGACACCATAATTGGTTAGGGTCACGGGTCCGGTTATGCGCAATAGGTCAACAACAATGCTAGGGGTGAGGGCCCAAACTTGGTCCGGAGTATTGCCACCCTCTTTTTGGTAAAATTCTGACATCTTTTTGGCGGTTGTGGGGAAATCGGCAAACCAGTTAGAATCGCGCAAATACCAGCGGTCATTTACCGCGTACACGGGGCGCGGCGGGTTGATGACTTCGTGCAATTGGCCGTCTAAATCATAAATACTGGAGATATGCAGTTGCTTTATGGTTCCATTTTCCAGAGCCATTGCGCCGAACGTGCCCAAGAACCCCCCCGTTGGACGCAGTTCGTTGGAATTTTCGAATAAGATTAAAATGTTCTTTTGCCCCAGTAGCATATTGCCAGCGAGGTCTGCCAATTCGCCCGCTACGGACAAAGTCCCACGAATGTCGTTAATCTGGGATTGTACCTGTGAAAAAATTTCTTTCTTATCGCCTGGGATAAGCGAAGGGTTAACGTCCTGAAGCAATCCCGCGGCGGCGGAAATTTGCTGGTTCGCTATCTTAAATTCATCGAGTATGGAGCGGAGACTCTCCCCGTTGTCCCCGGCGCCCGAAATTCCCTGGGCTGTGATTTTTAGCCCTTTGCTTGATTGGTATAGGTTCGCAATATGGCTGGCAGCTTGCGTAACCAGCTCGGCACTTTGGGTGAGCTTATCCGCGTCACCCCGCTGCGGCACAACCTTGAGCAGGCCATTTAAAACCACGCTGTTAGTTTCGAGGTCATTTTGGATCTGGTCGAAGTTTTGCAACGCCTTTTGGAAATGTTTTTGCGCTTCACCCGGATCCTCGCTGTTAATGAGAAGACTGCCGGTTTTCAGGGAAGAAATACCAAGGTCGGCATCACCCAGTACGCGGCTTTTAAGCTGCTGCCCTTCAGCTGCCAGCAGCAACGAATGGAGGCCACCCCACCCGACCACTACCAAAAGCAAAAAGACCGCCATGGATTTTCGCCAGCCGATCTTGTTAAAATTTGCTGCCTTCTTGGCCAAATCTTGGCTTGTCCTTCTAATGTCTCGGATAAACTCCTTGATAGTAAACCGCAATGCTAGAAACGGCGAAAGCAAGGTGTAAATAAGGGTCAAACCGGTATAATAACAAATGTTAAACAGCGCTCCGAAGAACGTCAGCGGCCGCTTGTCCGACAACTCCTGGTACCGGTTATGGTATACGTAAAGTTTTACCGAGCGTTTCCTGAACCTCATGACTCCCTCGCAATATTTAAAATAATACCAACTTCAATTAATACTACAATCAGCGATGAACTGCCGTAGCTGAAGAAAGGCAAAGTAATTCCTGTTAGCGGCATTAAGCCAACGATAGCGCTTATGTTAATGATTGCCTGGATAACAATGCTCGCGGTCAGCCCCAGGGCCAATAACCGGCCAAAATCGTCCGCTGCCCGGCCCGCGATTTGCATGCCACGAATTGCAAAAGCCACGAATAAGCCCAGCAAAATTAGGATACGGAAAAACCCAAGCTCTTCTGCAACCACCGCGAACATGGAATCGCCAATGGCCTCCGGTAAATAGTTATACTTTTGTCGAGACAAGCCGTAGCCATAGCCCCAAAGCCCGCCGCCGCCTATCGCCAATAACGCCTGGTTTATTTGGTAGGATATCCCGGTGGGGTCGGTTTGCCGGTCCAAAAAAGTTGTGATGCGCCGTAGCCGGTAAGGTTCGAGCTTGATCAAAGCCAGGAGGCCCAGGATACCAGCCGCCACGGTCCAGCCGAGATACTTTAAGTCCACTCCTCCGGCAAAAAGCATGATCAAAGCCGTGCCAACGATAGCAAGAACACTCCCTAAGTCAGGTTGGAATAAAATAAGGGCGGAGAAGACCCCGATGATTACCAGCGCAGGCACAACCTCATACATAAAACCCTTCTGCTGTTTGGGCTTGGTCAGCCAACTGGCGACATAAATAATTATTGCCAACTTGGCAATTTCAGCTGGTTGGTAAAACAACGGGCCCAAATGCACCCAGCGGGTAGCCCCTCCAGAGCTAAAGCCCAAACCAGGAACTTTTACCAAACACAAACCGATTAAAGCTACTCCGAGTAAAAGAGGGGTGATCTTAGCCCACCAATGGTAATTGATCTTGATACAAGCCACCATGGCAGCAATACCAATTGCCGCGCCGATTAACTGATGGAAGAAGTAGTGGCTCGTATTGCCAAAATTTTTGTAGGAAATGACGGTGGATGCCGAGTAAAGCATTACCAGGCCAAATACAAAAAGAGCGCCCACAATTATGAGCATGGGGTAGTCTAGCTTTTTGTTTTGTTTGTGCCGCGTTGCCATTAATACTTTTGGCTTAATTGCTTAAACTGGTTTCCCCGCTCTTTGTAATTGGGAAACATGTCGAACGAAGCGGTTGCCGGAGAGAGCAGGACGATATCACCCTTTTCCGCCAACAACGGCAAGCGATAAAAGATTTCTTCCAGGGTTTTTGCGGAAGACATTATCTTTTCTGAAGGAGTCTTTGCCGCCAGAAGAGCTTCATTGATTCGAGGCGCGGTTTGCCCGATGAGGAATATTCCTTTCAGGTTAGGGCGATTTGCCAGCACTGCCGCTAGCGCGGAATAATTCAAAAATTTTTCAGAGCCGCCAAGAATTAAGTACGTTGGCTCAGAGAATGATTTCACGGCCGCGATGGCGGTGTCGGGAGTCGTGGAGTACGAGTCGTTGTAAAATTTCACGCCACGGCGTTCGGTTACAAACTCCAGACGATGCTCAAGACCCTTAAAGGCTTTGGCTGTAGCAAACATCAAGTCCAAATCGAACCCTTGGATTATGCCCGTTAATAAAGCCGCCGCAACATTTTGTAGGTTGTGCTCACCCCGGAGTGTTAATTCATCGAGGCCAAGCAGAAACTTTTCCTTTTCGAGGCCAAAACGGTCCAAGCCGAAAGCCCATAGCTCCCGATTCACAATTTTTATACCAAAATCAACTTTGGAAGAGCTCACCCAAAGTTTTTGGCCTTTCCCCTCCTGGCCTATGCCTAACGACGCGGGGAAATCCTTATTTATTATAGCAAAATCGTTGTCATTCTGATATTTTACGATAGAAGTTTTAGCCTTGTGGTACTCGGTAAGATCTTGGTGATGGTCCAAATGATCGGCGGTAACCATTAGAACGACTCCAATATGAGGGCTGACTTTCAAATCTTGGAGTTGGAAGCTGGAAAGTTCAAAATAAACCAGGTCTGAAGGCTCTATTTTATCCAAAAAATCCAACGGGTCATCCAAGCCGATGTTGCCTGTTAGGTAAGCAGTTTTAGCGTTTGCTTTTGCCAATTCAAAAGCGAGAGTCGTGGTTGTACCCTTTCCTTTTGTTCCGGTAACCCCGATTATGTCAGCGGGACAATTTTCAAAAAACCAAATGGTCTGGCTGGTAATTAACCCGCCGTTCTTTTCGAATTCAACGAGTCTTGGGTCGAGCCGCCAAGACCCGGGACTCCGAAACAAAACTTCCACTTCAGGAAGGTGCTCGAGGTAGTCTTCCCCGGCGTGTACTTTAAATTTGGTTTGTTCCAGCTCCTTACTTTTGTCAAACAGCACGGGTTTAATCCCGTGCCGGTCCAAATATCGGGCCACGCTTTTGCCCTCTCGTCCGTATCCGAGGATGCCGACTTTCTTATTTTTTAATTCTTCTAAAACCATTATTCTTTGCTGAGGTATTTTCCATTTAATGTCTGCAACGGAACGCTGTTTTGGAGGACTACCTGGCCGTTAACCATGACCATATCCATGCCTGCGTTGTACTGGAACGGGTTCAAGGCCGTGGCGTGGTCGGCAATTTTTTCCGGATCAAACATCACTAGATCAGCTGCTTTGGCGGGCGCCACTATCCCGCGGTTAACCAAACCGATTTTTTTTGCCGGCATCGAAGTAAGCTTGCGGATTGCTTCCGGGAGTTCCATGGTCTTGCTTGTTATGACCTGGTTCAGAAAACGAGGCGCGGTACCAAAGCATCGGGGGTGGACCAGTCGGGTATTGGTTTTAGTATCAAAGCCGCCACCGTCCGAAGCCACCATGGCCAGCGGGTGATGCAAAAACTCCGTAACGTTTTCCTGGCTGAGAGCTTCATCGAACACCAATACTTCACTACCGCCGTTTTCGATTAGCTTAAGGACTGCGGCCTCGCTGGAAATTTCCATATCCTTGGCAATACTGGCGATAGTCTTTCCTATCACACTTAACCGCCCCGAAGTTGAAGTGACGATGAGGTCTCGAAGTTTTGCCTGGCTATTATTAAGTTCGGTAAGAATCTTGTTTCTTTGGACGGGATTGCTTAATTCACGCAGCAAGTGAGTGCGGCCGCCCTGAATAGCCCAACCCGGCAAATAGCTATAAAGCATTTGCCAAATGGTGGTGTATGGATAAACGTCATAATGGATATTTACTCCCTGATGCCAAGCAAGCTCCAGTTGTTCAATTACTTCAGCCGCCTTATCCCAGTTAGCCTGGTTGCGTACTTTCAAGTGCGAAATCTTCATATTGAGGCCGGAAATGCGGGCCAGGTCTACTACTTCGCGCACGCTTTCCACCACCCGATCGCTTTCATTCCTCAAGTGAACCGAAAGCAGAGCGTCGTATTTTTTTACTACCTGTGCAATTTGGTATAGCTCCAATTCCGACGTTTGCATTTCGTGGCTGTAAGCTAAGCCGATAGATAGGCCGAATCCGCCCTGTTCAATGGCCTGTTCGAGGGCAATCCTCATAATTTCTAATTCGTCGGGGGTCAGTGGTCTTGGCGAATCTCCCACTATGCCCCGCCGAAGCGTGGAGTAACCAACCAGCGAGGCAACGTTGCAACCGAATCGGCGCGCTGTCATTGTGTTGCGGAATTCACCAAAGCTTTGCCAGTCCACGTTCCAGCCATCGGTTGTGTGCCATTTCTGTAAAGCCAATAAAGCAGGAGGTGAAAGCAGGGGTGCCAAACTGCCTCCGCAATTTCCCACCAAGATAGTTGTGTAGCCCTGGGCCACCATGCTCTCAAGTTCCGGGTTATCAAACAGCTGCCAATAGCTATCGCTATGGTTTTGGGCATCAACAAATCCCGGGGCGACAATTTTCCCTTCCGCGTTTATGGTTTGTGTGGCGCCGGTGGTGATTTCAGGGTTAACCGCGACGATTTCTTCGCCCTCTATGGCGATGTCGCAAATTTTTTCGGGAGCCCCGGTGCCGTCTATCAGGCGGGCTTTTTTTATTAAGACTGAATACATTAGTGTGCGATCAAATAAATAATAACGCCCAATATAGAGCTTATAGCCGCCAAGATCCAAAAACGCATGGTGACTTTGGTTTCAGGCCAGCCAGCGGCTTCAAAGTGATGGTGTAAGGGCGACGACAGGAATAATTTTTTGCCGAAAGCGGCGCGCCAAAACATTTGGAGAAAAAAGCTTAGTGCTTCTAATACAAAAATTATTCCGATAATAGGCAATAAGAACACCTCTCCAGTAAGGAATGCCACTATAGCTAAAAGCATGCCTAATCCCATGGATCCAGTATCTCCCATAAAAAAGCGAGCCGGGTAAACGTTAAACCATAAGAAAGCCAGTAGAGAACCGGTAGCTACCCCCAGCAATGCGGCCAGGTTGGTATTACCCTGCATGAATGCAATTATTGCGTAGGCAAGAAAGGACATGGAAAGCACTCCACCGGCCAGACCGTCCAAACCGTCAGTTTGGTTAACGGAAAACGATGTTCCGACCACAATCAAAACAAAAAACGGGATGAACCAGACTCCGAGGTGATACATGCCAAAGAAAGGAACACTGACGCTGTCAAAACCTAACTTAGAGTAGAACCAAAACGCGCCAATCAATGCAACCAAAGCATAAATAATAACTTTAAAACGGAAACGGAATCCCCGGCCTTTATGTCCGGATTGCTGAATATCCAGGAAATCATCCGCCATTCCCACGCATGCCGCGCCCACCATGGCGCCCAGGGGCAATAGCGTGTCGCGTCGGGTCAAGAAATTTAAGATGTGGAAAGAATGCTGGCCTAAGATCCTGTCCAAGAACCAGAAAATACCAGCCAGGACTAAAACAGTTCCCCAAATTAAAATACCGCCCATGGTCGGTGTCCCTTGTTTGCCAGCATGGAGCTCGCTAAATATTGGGGTACTGCCGTCATTGCGGATGTTTTTGGTAAGCCGAAACCGGTAAAGAAAATTGCTGACTAACGGTGTGGCCAAGACAGTAACCAAAAAAGCAGCGGAGGTCAGACTGAATATTTTAGTTAGTGCGTCGGTGTCCATATGGCCTTAATTATACCATATTATGGCCCCCAAGAGTAATTTTTAAGGATTTGGGAGCGGAGGTTAAGAGTGTCATTTTCCCGGTTAGGTGAATCCAATATTATTATGGTGAAAGCAACCTGCTTATCTTTAACTTCCGTCACCATTGCTCCCTGAGCCTGGTTGGTAAAGCCGGTCTTAACAGCGAATAAATCGGGGTAGGAGGCGGTAAGCTTGTTAGTTGCTTTTACGCCATAGCGGGATCCCGAGCTGGAAGTGAACGCGTATGACTGTTCTTTGCCGGATAAGTTAAAGGCCTGGTACTCCCGAACTTTATTTATCAATTGGGCTAAGTCCGCAGCCGTGGAAAAGTTGGCTTCACTGTCGAAACCTAAAGGGTTACTGAAATGAGTATCCTCCATGCCTAAGCTTTTGGCCTGGTCGTTCATCAAATCGACAAAATTTTTGCCGGTAGTTTGCTCAGTGTGGTTCGCTAGGGTGAGTGCCGCGTCGTTCGCTGAGCCGATTAGCATGGAATAAAATAAGTCGCTTACGGAAACCTCATCTCCCGTCTTCAGGCCCAGTACCGGATCAACGTTAAACTGATCAGCGGATTGGACCATAATGGTTTGCCTGAAAGATGAGATATGGTTGTAGGCCACAAGCCCGGTCATCAACTTAGTAAGGCTGGCAATAGCCACCGGTTGTTTGGGATTCTTTTCCGCTAAGGTTTCCCCTGTGCCTGAATCGAACACCAAAAAACTTCTGGCCTGCACGGTTGTTAAATCAATTGATCCTATGAGCTTGGGCTTTGCAATGTTGTCTGAACCCTTATTATTTGGCATTCCCAAGGGGCTGATAGTGGCGGCTCCTTCCACTCTGGGGTCACCCGTAGGTAGAGATAGCGGGGCAACTGCTAACAGCGGGTACAAAAAAACAAGCAAGGTCAGCCCTGCTCCGGCAGTGATTGGTTTCCATTTAATTTCGGTCTTTCCCATAACTCTTGAAATTATAAGGAATTTTAGGTTTATTGACAAAGCCTGCCACCGGCTATAGAATTCATAAGCAAACTAATTAAATACACAAATGGCAGAATTAGAAATTACAGAACAAAATTTCGAAAACGAAGTACTTAAGTCAGATATGCCGGTTTTAATAGACTTTTGGGCAGAATGGTGCGGTCCCTGCAAAATACTTAGCCCTACTGTTGATGAATTGGCCAAGGAGTATGAAGGTAAGCTCAAAGTCGGTAAGGTTAACGTCGATGAGCAAGGAAGCCTGTCTACTCATTATGGCGTGATGAGCATCCCAACCCTTAAATTCTTCAAAAACGGCCAGATCGTGGGAGAATTAGTAGGTGCCGCTCCTAAATCAACAATCGAAGCGGAAATTAAGCGCCACATCTAAGCTCAATAAATTAAACCCCCTCAACTGAGGGGGTTTTTGTTAGAATTTGTGAACTATTCCGGGGCGGATTATCTTTGCGCCGGAGTCGCTTTGGCTGTTGTTGTCGGGGTGGGAACTTTCCGGTACGGCGGCGGGTTCGTGGACTCGCTGGGCCTTTTGCAGGTCAGCGGCCGCGCGCTCATCATTTAAAGATTCCACGGTTTTCCATATGGGGTTAACGTCGCGGGCGTTTTGCTTGTTTTTGTTGGGCTTGTTCTTTTTTCGCTGTTGAGAGAATTTTTGGCCCTTGCTTTGATTGCCGCTTCTATTTTGAAGTTCCGGCCTGTGGCGCTGCTGGGTCTGTGGCTTTATCTCGTGTTTAGGAGCCTCAACCACTATCTCAGGCTCTTTTACAACGTCAGGTTCGGGGACGTGCTCGATTTCGGCCGGGGGTTCTGGTATGGTTTGGGGAGTCTCTGTGGATGTATTTACAGCTTCCGTTGCAGGTACGGGTGATTGTTCCCCCATTGCTTCCGCCAAGACTTTCTTTACTGTTTCTGCTGTCTTTTCCTGCACAGCCTCCGCAATCTGTTCCGCCGGATTTTCATCTTCATCACGTCCGACTATTAAGCCGATTTCCTGGTGGGTTTCGGCTCCCATCCAGCGCATGATCTTTTCTTCAACCTCAATAACCGGGTTGGCGTATCGCTCCCGGGATACTTTAATAACTTTTTCACCGTTACCCGTAGCCCAATCTTCCCTAACTGGCATGGTAACGGCGGAAAACGGGTCGGAAGCAACGCCATTAATCATGAGCCGCAAAATAATATTGTATTTGGGCAGGTTTACTATGTCATTAGGAGTGAAGGTTGGGTCAAATTCAGTTTCCAAAAATTCCGCGTCAGCCGCACCGACCCGAAAGCAAACCATAGTCCCGACGTTGCCGAACACTGCGTCCCGCACTTTAGTGTTGTTGCGGTCGGGAGCAAGCTGACCTATATATTGGTGGCCAATGGTAAGATTTAAGCGGTATTTGCGCGCCTCGCTCAAAATAGTGGCGAAGCTTTCAGTGACAAAGTTTTGGAACTCATCCACGTACAGGAAAAAGTCTTTTCGGTCATGTTCCGGAATATCCACGCGTGACAAAGCGGCCAGTTGCAGTTTGGTAATAACCATAGCGCCCAGCAAAGCCGAATTATCTTCTCCCACTTTGCCTTTGGACAAGTCCATCAAAAGAATTTTTTGGTTGTCCATAATGGAACGCAAATCTATAGTGGAGCGCGGCTGGCCTACAATGTTGCGGATAATTCCGGAAGACAAGAACTGCCCAACTTTGTTTTGAATCGGCGCAATAGCTTCGGTACGGTACTTTTCGCTGTACTGCGCGAACTCATCAACCCAAAAGGCTTTAACCATAGGGTCTTTGATATTATCGACAATGCGCTTGCGGTACTTTTTGTCGATATACATGCGCGCGATGCCCATCATGGTGTTACCCGGGCTGTCCAGAAGCGCCAAGATGGTGTTGTTCAAAATGTATTCCATTCGGGCAGACCAGAGGTTAGCCCAGATTTTCGTGAACACGCCCATAAGACCGGAAGCAACCAAATGTTTATACTTACTGTCCACGGTTTCCAGAATATTAAACGCGATAGGGTGTTCAATGTCCGCCGGGTTGAAATAGACGACGTCGTTAACACGACTGCTTGGGATATAATCTAGGATTTTGGCTACGGAGTCCCCGTGCGGGTCGATAAAACAAACGCCATGGCCATTCCGGATATCCTGAATAACCATGTTTTCCATCATGGTCGTTTTGCCCATACCCGTCTTTCCGATAATGTACATGTGGCGGCGGCGGTCGTCGGCTTTTATGCCAAAAGGCACTTCCCGATTCCGGTAGTTAGTCTTGGCAAAAAAATTAATTTCGTCTTGGTTTTCTGGCATTTATTTCAGTATACAGGTAGTTAGAATGTTCCGGTAGGAAGGTTCGCCGGCGCCTGGGACTTCTTGCTTTCAATTTTGGCGACATCAGCGGCCTGTGGAATATCGGTCAAAGGCAAATGGAATAAAGTGGCTAGTTCTTCAGTGTTTAAGATGAATTGAGGCATGCCAATATAGTAGCTACGGCTTTTCCAGCCCTCAAAGAAGTGGTGTTTTCTGAAATCCGAAAGATGCTGGATATATGGACCTTCCAATGTTTTCGAAATACGGTACTTAACACGGGTAGACACCAGTTTCGAATCGGGCTTAAGACCATTCTTGTTGGCGTCACTTAAAGTACGGAACGCCCCGATCAAAGCAACGCGCTTGGACCGGTCAAATTTCTCCTTGGGAGAAAGATACATGTACCGGATTTTGCAAAGGTAACCGGGTTTGCTGGCCTTGGTCTGGATGGCATTAACCTGGTCTTTTTCCACTTCGGTCATTTGCAATAAGTTGTTTTTCGGCGCGCCGGCGTCCTTATGGCCGCCATGGTCATCATGGCCTCCGCCGCCAATACCGAAGAATGCCTTGAATACATTATGCGGGGCAAATATTGCAAAAAAGTTAAACACCTTGGTCAATATGCTTTCGTGGTGGTCCACATGTTCGCCGAGCAGTTCTTTGGCTTTATTCTTGGCTTTATCCTGCCATTCATTGTCAGCCAATGGCTGGGCAATAATCTGCACACCCAAAAACTCATCCGGGTCAATTTTCGTTAACGCTTCAATTAGCGGCGCGGTCGGGTCAACGATTTTTACCTCCGCCGTTGGGTGCTCCAAGTCCCGGTAAGTTTTGATGGGCAAAACATCGGAGGTACGCATTTTAAGCTCAGTGCCAAAGATTTCATAGTCGCTATGTCCCGGGTGAAACTCAAAATTCTCCAGGTAATCGTTGACCTGGGTAATTTCAGCTTCGGGATAGACAGCGTAAAAAGCGGCTTCGGCGGTATCACGGAATTTTTCGGGCACGCGCACTATATAATTGATTTTCCCGCCGAAGGAAATAATTTCGAATGAGTACCACAGCTGGACGCGCCCTTCAATATACTTTTCCGCCATGGTCATACTGCGGTGGGCGGCGTGGAGCTGGGAGTAGATCTGCTCAACCGCCAAAAGTGAAGTTAGGTTTTCCCTGGGCATTTTGACGTTGATGTAAACCCATTTCAAGTTGGACTTCCAGTGCCCAATGATGGTGATCATGTAGTACTGGTACAGCAAAAAGACGGCTAAAATGATAAATATCAAGAAGCCACCATCTTTGAAAAACACCCAAAAACCTACCAAGGCTGGGCCAAGTTGAGGAAAGAGTTCTGGTAGTAAGCTCATTTTTGTTTTAGTTTCAGCCTTGCCTTAGATTAGGCCAAATCGTATAAGTTCTTGCCTACTTTTTTAAATAATTTTCGGTTAGAAAGGCCGACGAGGATGGTATTTTTCTTTACCATGCGGCGCTTCATGACTTCATCAATAATTTCATCACGGCTCATGGGGTGCTGGGCTTCTTTCATCACCTCTGTCAGTATATCAGACACCACACCAGGCTTGTAACCCCATTCGGTTAAAGCGTAAATGCCGCGGCCCACCAAAACGAAACGGCTGTCCTTAATAAGCTTGTTGTGCACGGTTTCCTTGTAAGCGGTGCGCTTGTCCAAAGCGTGCTTGTTGATCAAATCGGTAATAACAGAGTAATGTTCGGGTTTGCCGTGGTGCTTCATGACCAAATAAGCCTTGTCACCAACGTCCTTGGGCTTGATTTCGCTCCAGCCCTGGAGCCCAAACTCGCCAAAGGAGTTCTTATGGACGCCGGTCGCCGTGTGGATGTAGTTCATCATGACGTGCTCAGGCAAAGCTTCCTTGTTCTGCTTGTAGAATTCGGATTCCATAAACTTATCCAAAAATTCCTTTTCGCTGACCGGCTTGCCGTGGGCAGACAGGATTTTCTTGGTTTCCACTATAAATTCGGTCAAAAACTTCTTGTCAAAGCCAAGTTTAGACCAGGAATGGCGGATATGCTTGTCTTCGTTGTGGAGTTCAAGTTCTACTATTAAATTTAACAGGAAACGCAAGGCGTTTACGTCGGTTTCGTCTTCAGCGCCAAGGTGCTTCATTAAACGGTGCTCAGCCATAATACCGCCGTGTTCAGAAATGGTGGTAAGTAATAGGTCACGGGCAGTTACAAAAGCTTCCAGCTCCTGGACACCGCGCTTTAAGTTCTTTAAAAGTTCTTTTTCAATCTGACGAACACGTTCGCGTGTTAAACCCTGTTCTTCCCCTACTGTTTTGAGGGTTTCGATCTTGTGTCCATGAAGTCCGTAACGCTGTTTTAAAATCGCTTGCTCGCGTTCGCGTAACGGTTCAATAATTTTGCTGACAATTAAGCCCAATTCAAATTGCTGTAAGGACTCTTGTTGGTTGGTTGTGATGATTGTGTCTAAGATCCCCATAACGGTGGGATTACTTTAGGAATAGATACGTCTTCAAAACGTTGGCCTAATTATATCATAAAACCATATCTCTGTCAATAGATTTATGTTTTAATTAAGAAAACCCCCCTTAAACAAGGGAGGTTTCTGTGCCAGAATTATAGTTTGACGGGCTAAATTAAATGTGGTGCTATGTTTGCCTTAAGATTTCTTTTGGCGTCGTCTTTGCCACAGCAAAAGAATCGGGCTGGCCACAAAGATGGAAGAATATGTTCCGGTAATTACACCGACAAACAGCGCGAGAACAAAATTCCTTATAGTTACGCCGCCAAACAATAACAGAGCCAACAAAACGAACAGTACGGTGAGGCTGGTGTTAAGGGAACGAACTAAAGTCTGCGAAATGCTGTGGTTAACCACGAAGTCAATGCTCTGCCCCGCGTAGATCTTGAGGTTTTCGCGGATACGGTCAAAAACAACAATAGTATCGTGAACCGAGAAGCCAAGCACGGTAAGCATGGCGGTAACAAACAAGCTATCAATTTCTATGCCGTGGTAATGTCCCAAGAACGAAAAGATCCCAAGAACGATGAGTAAGTCATGGAGCAAAGCGATAACCGCGGCAATACCAAACTGCCAAGGGGTAATTGGACGAGCAACCCGGCGGAAAGCATAGGCAATGTAGAAAATAATACCAATAGAGACCAAAATCAGCTGGTATAGAGCTTTTTGCTTGAGCTCCTGGCCAATGACCGGCCCAATAGAGTCATATTCGGTTTCCTGGAAGTTGCCGATCTGGGTTTTTAGGGCTTCATTAACCTTATCGTGCTGGTCTTTTTCAATGGCTTCGGTGCGGATAATAACTCCGTTAGTGCCGCTATTCTGTACGGTGACATCTTTGACCCCCTGAGAGGCAACGACATCTTTGACTTTCCCCAGGTCAACGGCTTGTTCAAACTGCAGTTGGGCGATAGTTCCGCCCTTAAAGTCGATGCCAAGCTTCAGGCCATACACGGCCAGGGAAATAATTCCCAGGATAAGGATGACGCCGGAAAGAGCGAATAAGTATTTGTAGTATTGAATCAGTTTCATTGTTTTATATCCCCTTTTCTGTTACTTCCTTCTTACTCGCCCCGAACAGCCAGTTATGGCGCGAGAGCCATGAACCCGTGACAAGCAGCCGCAGGAATGTGCGGGAGATTGTAATGGCGGTGAACATTGAGATCAAAATACCGATACCAAGGGTAATGGCGAATCCTTTGATGGCGGGAGTGCCGAAGAAATACAGGATGGCCACAGTAATTAAGCTAGAAACGTTTGAGTCGCGGATTGAGTTCCAGGCTCGGTCAAACCCATCTTCAAGGGCTTTGCCCACGGCCTTTCCGGCGCGGACTTCTTCTTTAAAGCGTTCGAAAATAAGGATGTTTGCGTCTACCGCCATACCAATGGAAAGGATGAAACCGGCGATACCTGCCAAGGTTAAGGTTACCGGGGACAGGCCGCGAAGCAAAATCAACAAGAGGTAGCTTACCAGGGCAAGCAGGCCGAACCATCCCGAAACAGTTAAACCAATGAAGAAGAATATGCCGACCAGGATTACCGCCAAGATAGAAATACCAATCTTAAAGATGGCGAAGGACAGCAAAGCATAAATGGCAAGGGCCAGCACAGCCATGAGGCCAGGAAGGCGGTAGTAAATAATCATAAACAATGCGATCAAAAGCAAGCCGATAATACCGGCGATGATGGACTTATGAATGGAGTCCTGACCTAATGTCGCTCCAACGTTCTGTTGGGAAACCAGTTTGATTGGGACTGGCAAGGCACCGGAATTGAGCCGTGTGGCTAAACCTTGAGCGTCCTGCACGCTAAAGTTCCCGGAAATGATAGCCACGCCATCAGTAATAGGCTGCTGGATTACCGGGTCGGAAATGACTTGGCCATCAAGAAACATAGCCAATTTTTTGTTAACGTTCTGAGTGGTGATGTCGGAGAACAGCTTTTTCCCTTCATCGTTGAATTCCAAGCGTACGATTGGTTGGTTGGTCAGGCTGCGACCGCTGCCGGAAGATTGGAAGTCAGCGGTTGCGCGCTTCAAGTGCTTGCCGGAAAGACCGGTGGGCTTGTAAATAGAATCAGGATCGACCGAGATTTGGCCGTTGGCATCAGGGGTTAGGTTTTGCGCGGCTGACGGGTCTTCAAGGCGGAATTCCACAAATGGGGTTTGGCCAATCTGGTTAATCGCGTCATCAATGTTTTTGATGCCGGGGAGTTCTACTACCAATTTGTTTTGGCCCTGGATCTGTACTACGGGTTCAGAAACGCCAAAAGCATTCACCCGGCGTTCTACGGTGTCGCGCGCCGCGTTTAAAGCGTCCCGTTGCTGTTCCTTAGGAATATCCTTAAAGTCAGCCTGGTATACCAAATAGGACCCGCCCTGGAGGTCTAAGCCTAAGTGAGTGGTGAAGGTCTGGTGGAGAGGACCGTCATTCTTGCTGAGGTTAATGCGGCTACCGCCGGGCCAGACTATCCAAGCCGCTCCGGCAGCCAAAAGAAGTATGAAAACTAGGGAGATCAGGTTCCTATAAAGTGGTCTCATGAATTCCTATGGATTAAGTTAATATACTATGAAATTATAAGGGCTTTTGGCATTTTTGCCAAGGAGACTAAACCCTCAGTTTCCCCAGGAATTTTTGGACTTTTTGCCGGTCCCGGTTGGCCCAGGCCGCCTGGATGCGGATTTCTTCGACTGTTTGGCGAACGGTCCTCTCCCCTCCCGGGGCGGGATGCTTGCGGAAAAAGTCCGCTACCATCTTGGCTTCCTTTTCGGTGGTAAAGTTCGATGCCGGATCAATAAACCTAACCAAAAGATGCCCGCCTTCTCCATATCGTTTTACGATTTTGGCCCAATTGGCGGTAATAAATTTCCAAACATGCTGTTTGGCGGCGCGATTAGTCCAGGCGGAAATGATTAAGAGCGGCGCGTCCTGGGGCCTTACGTCTTTGGATAAGGCAAAGTTTAGGAAGCGCTTGAGCAACTTTTCGTTTGGGAAAAGGGCTAAGGCACGAGCCAATCGGTTTTTTTCTTCCTGCAGTGTCTCTTTGCGATAAAGTGACATGATCTGGTTGAAATCTTTTTCCGTTCCGTGCTCAGCTACCGTGTTATACACGACACTGCGGAGATCGGCCGGTATTACGGTCTTTTTAGTAACATAGTCGGTGAATAATCTTTGGGCGCGTTCAACAGTCGGTTTATGCCCATACTGACCGGCGCGCTGGAGGATGAAACCGCGCAGCAGTCCCTGGCTGTGGCTTTCTTTGGGTTTGGGTTCCCACCCAATACTTTCGGCCATCGGTGCGTACACGCTGCAGATGAATTTGCGCAGTTGCGGATTAAACTTTTCATTACGAAACAGTCGGTTTGCCATCCCCAGCGTGATCCCCATTTCGACCCAAACTGTGTACTTGGTCTCGTTAGAATAATTGGAAAGAATGTCCAACACTTTATCGGTGGGCATTTGTCCGCCCCGGGCCAAAGCGAGGCTGTCGCGGATTATTCCTAGGCGGTCCGGTGTGGGCATCTTTTGTTCCCGTATGGCGGGCAGCATGCGGTTTAGCAGCCCCGCGCTGTACATTGTGCGGAATACGGCGGTTTCACCGACATTAATCTTGGTATAGCTGCCCGATGGCTTACTTAAAGCGGAGCTTTTGCGGTCGAATAACACCTGCTTCTTAACTTTATTGTCCCCAACACTAACTGGAATCGACCACGCGGTTCGGTTTGGCTTTTTGTTTTCTTTATGGTCGCCGTAGAAACGCTTCTGGGATAGTTTCAGCCTGGCACCCGATTCTGACACCGTTACGAGAGGGTATCCCGGTTCAGCGGTCCAGTTTTGCATAACTTTGCGCACTGGCTTCCGCGAAACTATTTCCAAAGAACGCCATAAGTCCTCGGTTCGGGCATTGGAGTATTGATACGTCTTTAGGTAGTGCCGTAAGCCGTCGCGGAACTTTACAGGTCCCAAATACGATGCGAGCATGCGCAAGACACTGGCACCTTTGGCATAGCTGACTTCATCAAAAATTTCATTTATTTCATTGGGGTGGTGCACTTCAACCTGAATTGGATGGGTATTCTTTAAGCTATCTAATTCCAACGCAGGCCCCAACTCGGCGTTCATGAACTGGCTCCACATATTCCACTCCGGGAACGCGTCGTCGACGGCCAGGTAAGAAATATAGGAAGCAAACCCCTCATTCAGCCAAAGATGGGTCCACCATTCCATGGTAACAAGGTTCCCGAACCATTGGTGGGCCAATTCATGGGCGATGACTAGAGCGACCCATTGTTTGCTTAGGGTAGATGAATTTTTGGGGTCCACCAGAATCGCCGTTTCGCGGTAGGTTACGGCTCCCCAATTTTCCATGGCGCCGGCGGCAAAATCAGGGACCGCGATCATGTCCATGGTCGGCAGAGGGTATTTTATTTTAAAGTACCGGTTATAAAATGTGAGGATCTGCTTGCCCGCTTCAAGGGCGAACTTGGCCTGGGACTTTTTGCCGGGCGTAACGTAAACCCTCACGGTCACCCCATCCTCGGTTAAGTCTTCAATGAATTCAAACTTTCCAATAATGAAAGCCAGTAGATATGTCGACATTTTCGGGGTCGGCGCAAACTGAATTTTTTGCCAACCGTTTTTTGTTCTGGTTTTGTTCGTGACTACGGTATTAGAAATCGCTTCCATTCCCGGCGGTACGGTAAGTTCAACGGTGAAGGTAGCCTTTTGAGCGGGTTCATCAAAACATGGGAAAGCTCGTCTCGCATCCGTTGGTTCAAACTGGGTCACGGCCATGTATCCCATTTTGCCCTTAACCTGGAATTGGCTGCGGTAAAAGCCGCGCATGTTGTCAGTGAGCGCGCCAGAAAATTTTAAGTTGAGGTTATAAGTTCCTTTTTTTAGCTGGCTTTCAAACTCAAAAGAAGCTTGTTCATTTTCCTGGTCAAGAGTTACTCTGGCGGACCACTGTGAATCTCCATCTGTTATAAAAGCCTCTGAAATTTTTAACTCTTTGGCGTGCAGCTGAATAGTTGATTCCGGCTTGGTTAACTCTAAGGTAATGATTTCTTCACCTGAAAAAGTAAACTTGTTGAAATCAGGCACCAAAGAAAGCCAGTAATGTTCTGGCTTAACGTGGTTGGGTAAACGGACAGATTGTGCTTCCTTGTTTGTTTTAGGCATTATTTGTGCTTTCTGGCTTTGCGCCGTCGTCGGTTTGGGTTTTATTTTGTTCTGCCTGGGCTTTCTCAGCTTTTTCAATTTCGGCAATAGACTCGTTAATCTTATCGCTGTAATCTTTGATTTTAGCGTGGTCAGTGGTGAGGAACTGAGCTACTTTTTTGGGATCGATGTCCTGCATTAAGGCCACTGCGGCGATGAAAGCTGAATTGGTCGCTAGGTTGCGTTCCAGCATTTGCTGGTGCATTGCCACTTCAAACAACATTTTTTCGTTTTTGGTCGGTTCTTTTCTTTGGAAGTCTTTCACTGTTTTCCTTTCTACTTGTGCGTGTTAATTATTCGTTTCAACTTTCGGAAATCTTTCCGTAGTACTTCCCGCAAGCTTGGCGAGTATAGCGGAGCCGCGGGGTGGTAACCGAGGAAATATGTCCTGCCGTCTTGTTTGATTATTTTACCATGATCTTTGGCGATTGAATACTTACGGTGAAGCATAGCCAGAGCCGCCGTATTGCCCATTAAAACAATCACTTTGGGGTGGATAATATCCAGCTGCCGGTTAAGGTGAACTGACCCATGTTCAATGTCGTCCAAGGTCGGAGTTACGTATTCGGGCAGATATTTGACCGGGCTGGTTATAAAAGCGTCCGCGGCATCAAGCCCGATGGAGTCCAGGAGTTGCCGCAACAGTTTACCCGCTGGACCGATGAACGGCCGTCCGGTTTGAGCCTCTTTCTTACCGGGCGCTTCACCGAGGAATACTATATTAGCGTCGGGGTTACCCTCACCGGGTACGGCAACGCCGATCTTGCCGCGTTTGCAAATTCTGCATTGGCGGATTGTTTCGGCAACCTCGTCCAACAGTGCTTGCTTCTTAGCCCTGTTTAACTTAGCTCCCATGACTCGCCAATCTTGAGTAGCTTAGCATGCGTTCCAGACTGTTCATTGGCCGTAGCAATTCGGTCGTCAAACTTCTCTCCAATGGCGTCTTTGTATATAGCGTTATGAATTGGAATTACATATTCCGGCTTTAACTTAGCCGCCATTTCGATCGATTCCACCGCTTTTGCCCAGGGACCCTGTGTTGGAAGAGCTAACACTTTAATTCCCTGCGGCAAATGGGAAATATCGTATGAATCACCTGGGTGAAGCAAAATGTCATTTATTAAATAGGCATAGTTTTCTGGAGTGGGTCCAGGAATTAGCTCATGAATCGCTTCCAATGCTTCCACGGTAAATCCGGCAACTTGTTGTGATCCGGGCTCCAATGTTACTGCCTCAATTCCTTCGGTCTCTAAATCATGCCTAATTTGTTGGCTGCCAATGACTACCGCCGGGTGCATGTTCAAAAACTGTTTTATCGCTCCGGCATCCATATGGTCCGCGTGGTGGTGGGTAATAACAATGACGTCAACCGGCCCCACTAATTTTGGAGTAACATCTCTATCAAAAGTATATGAGCCAGGATCGATCAAAAGTTTTTTGCCACCTTCTTCTACTAAAAGGCAGGCATGACCATACTTAGTTATCTTCATAAGTGCTGTTTTAGTAATTCTAAAGCTTTTTTGCGCGGACTGTATTGGTATTTGCCTTCGGGACCCATTTCGCCGTAAGTCTGGTCGCTGCCATCGGGAATAAAAGTGGGACCCCATCCGAAATCTCCCGTTCCTCGTGGGCTCACAATTTGACCCAAAGTAATACCTTCAAAAAACTTTACCGGCTGGCCGGGCAAGGAAAGCCCATATGTAATTTTGTGCTCAGCCCTGTTATTGCCCAGGGAATTGGCTAAGCGGGCTAGGTCTTCCAAGCTTACGCTTTTTTCCAGCCACTTTATGAGCGGCCCAGGAAATCCATTCAGAGCTTCAAACCCCAGAGATACGTCTTCAACTACAAAAGCACCTTCATAATGTTTAGAGGCAAAATCAAGCTTTCCCAAAATTATTTCTTTGGGATCCATGCTTTGTATCTCCGGTATATCTATGCTGAGCTGCTCAATTTCAATTTCCGGGAGGATTCCCCGAAACTCATTAACTTTATCGTTATTTCCCGTGATAAATTTCAGCATATTATTATTTTACCTTATCACTAATCACTTTTTCAAAAGTGGTTAAGCTCTCCCGGCCATGGACTCGCAGACGGGGTACCTCATCAAGATCGCTTAAATTCACGTCAGCGCTGTGAATTTCAGTAACTCCCATTACCACCCCTGCCGCGTGCATGGCTTGGCGGTATTGTTCATTGTAATGGCCGTACGGGTAAATGAGAATGTTAGTTGACGTGTTGAGATGTGATTTTAGCTCTTTTAGGGATTGGGCGATATCGTCGCGCTCATAGTCTAGGCTGTATTTCGGGGTTGTTCCATCAAAGTGACTGTTAGTGTGGGACACTATCTCCATCCCGGAATCTGAAGCCGACTTAATTTGGTCCCAGGTTGCATAGGTATTGTTGCCTTCAACATGGCCGACCTTCCCGGTGATGATTCCAAAACTTCCAACATATCCATACTGCGTTAAGGTGGGAATAGCGTTCTCGAATACATCGGAGTAGCCATCGTCGAAAGTAAAAATCAACGGCTTGGCGGGCATTTTGAATTTACCTAGACTGAATTCAAATAAATCATGCAAGGTGATGGTATTAAAGCCCTGCGACTTTATCCAATTTACCTGCTCGGCAAATGCTGAAGCTGGAACGGTTAGGTCAGTCGTAATTGCGTCTGCCCCAGTTGGGAGTCCTCCAACGTGGTGATACATTAGTATCGGGACATTAACGGTCTTTCCTGAAGCTACTGTTGCCGCCGAAACCGGCGCCTGATTGGGTTTTTTGGGAAAAGCGGTGAACAGCTCTGAAACCGTAAGGCTAGTCTGATGGTCTTCACCTGCTGAAGTTGTTTTCAATAAACCGAACCCCGCTAAAACAAACAGTACCGCTACAAGTACTAATGCAATCTTTCTCTGAATTGTTAAATCCATTACTTTTGGGCGAGTAACTTTTGGTGCTCGGGGGTGTTTAACAAACCGCACTTCTTGAATTTTTTTCCGCTGCCGCAAGGGCAAGGGTCATTCCGTCCGACATTATTTGTGTTGGAATCAGGGGCGGTCGAATTAGATGACGTTTCCTGCCCTCCGGCGCTTAAGGTCACGTTACTTAGCGTGGTCTGCTGAGGCGGCTGGGCCTGAATGGTAACCTTCAAAATAGCGTATGCAATTTGACGGTTAATTTCTGCCTGCAGGCGCTGGAACATAATATGCCCCTCTCGTTTATATTCAACTAGCGGGTCACGCTGTCCATATCCACGGAGTCTTACCGAATCACGCAGGTGATCCATAGTATCGAGGTGTTCCATCCACAAAGTATCAATTGACTGCAAAATTATGGCCCTTTGAATCTGACTATAAACGGGAGCGGTAATTTCCTGCTCTTTCTTTTCCAGTTCTGCGGTTGCGATTTTTACCAACTCATCAGTGATGGCAAACTCCCGATTGGCCGCGTTACTGCCTGCGTCGCGCAAGGTTTCTGCGATATTTCCTGGTAGCGGTACAACCGTACCCGCGTTTTCAATGATTTGTTTTAATGCCGCTTCTGGCTCTTCGTTAACCTCCGTGGCATTTATGACAATCTCTTCGATCTCTTTTGCGATCAATTCAAGTATTTCCGCCTTCAAACCGGCAGCCGCTTCCTCGTTCAATTCCATGGTCAAATAGCGGCGGCGCTGTTTGTAAATAACAGTGCGTTGGTGGTTAAGGACATCGTCAAACTCCAGCACGTGTTTTCTTGTGTCGAAGTTTAAACCTTCAATTTTCTTTTGGGCCTGCTCAATAGACCGGGATACCAGCCCTGCTTCAATTGGCTGGTCATCGGGAATTCCCAACCGGCCCATCATGTTCTTCATGCGTTCTCCACCAAACAGTCTCATCAAATCATCTTCCATGGATACATAGAATTGGGACATGCCAGGGTCGCCTTGTCGGCCGGAACGTCCGCGCAACTGGTTGTCTATGCGGCGTGATTCATGACGCTCTGTTCCGATAACGTACAGCCCGCCGGCTTTCTTCACGGATTCGGCCTCATCTTTGTCGACCGGGTTTCCGCCCAGCAAGATGTCTACACCACGGCCGGCAATATTAGTAGCTACCGTGACGGCGCCAAAACGGCCGGCTTGGGAAATAATATGCGCTTCGCGTTCATGGTTCTTCGCGTTCAAAACCTCGAAGTTTACGCCGGTTCTCTTCAATACTTCAGCAAGCATTTCGTTTTTGGCAATGCTAACAGTACCAATTAGGATTGGCTGCCCTTCAGCGTGCCGGAGTTTTACCTCCTGGGCGATTGCTTCAAACTTGGCTTTCTCGGTTTTATAAATCATGTCCGACTTATCTTCACGAACCATGGGCATGTTAGTCGGGATAGTAACAACGTGCAGCCGGTAAATCTTGAAGAATTCTTCCTCTTCAGTTTTGGCTGTACCGGTCATGCCCGATAGCTTGCTGTACAACCGAAATAGGTTTTGGAAAGTAATAGTGGCAAGAGTTTTGCTTTCTTGCTGGATTTTTACCCCTTCTTTCGCTTCAATGGCCTGGTGCAGCCCTTCAGAGTAGCGGCGGCCGAACATTAAACGCCCGGTAAACTCATCGACAATAATAACTTCACCATCACGAATCACATAATCACGGTCTTTCTTATACAAAGTCTTGGCCCGGAGCGCTTGGACAATGTGGTGGAGAGTGGTTACACCATTCGTTGTGTCATAAATGTTCCCGATGTTCAGGATCTTTTCTATCTTGTTAATGCCTTCATCGGTAAGGTTGGCGGATTTATGTTTTTCATCAACAACATAATCGCCCGTGCTTTCGCCGGTATCCTTGTTCTCCTCGCCTTCCTGAAGACGGTCCACTATGCGCGCGAACTGGTTGTACTTTTCGGTAGGGTCCGTGTCAGGCTGGCTGATAATCAACGGCGTGCGGGCTTCATCAATCAAGATACTGTCTACTTCGTCCACGATTGAATAAAAAAGGTCGCGTTGCACCAGCTGGGCCGCGGTTTGGGCCATGTTATCGCGCAGGTAGTCAAACCCATATTCATTGTTGGTGCCGTAGGTTATGTCGGCAGCATACGCCTCGCGCCGGGCGACCGGGCGCATATGTTTAACATCTAAAACCAACCCTTGCGTGCCGCTTTCAATTTCCGAAATTTCTTCCTGCTCAGGCTGGTAAGTAGGGTCATACAAAAAGGATGCCTCGTGCTGAATGCTGGCGACGGACAAACCGAGGTAGTGGTAAATGGGCGCCATGGAGCTGGCGTTCCATCTGGCCAGATAGTCGTTAACCGTGACTAGATGAGAGCCCTTGCCGGCCAGCGCGTATAGACTTAAAGGCAAAGTGGCGGTAAGGGTTTTACCCTCACCTGTCCTCATTTCAGCAATTTTGCCTTCAGATAAAACAATGCCGCCCACGATTTGGACGTCATAGTGGAATTGCCCGATGCTTCGCTTGGCCGCTTCTCTGGTAAGAGCAAAAACCCGGGGACGAATTTCCCCAAGTTTTTTTAATATAGCCGCTTCATCCATTTCGCCCAGCTCAGAACGGTAGTTCTTCATCTCTTCCTGGATCTGGTCCTGGGTCAGGGCCGCCACTTCGTCGCGAAAGCTGTTTATCTGTGCTAACTCACTGGCGTAAGTATCTAACGGGTTGTTGCTAAAATTGAATATTCGGGATAAAAAAGACATGTGTTAACTTCGGTTTCTCTTGAAAATAGAGCCCAGGCGGCGGCGCAAACTGACACGTTTGTCTTTATTGCGCGAGAGTTGTTCTCTAATTTTCGGTATTACTAAATCTAATGCTTCATGGAAATCGTTGCCAAAGCCTTCGGCATACTGGCCATGAGGGCGAATATGGACTTCAACCCTGCTGGTCATACCATTTTTGTGCCTGGTAATTTCTTCCAGTTCTACTTGGATAATATCCTCAGGTCGCATAAATCCTTCTAGGTTAGCCAGTTTATCTTCAATGCTCTGCCTGATTGATGGGGTAAGGGTTGTGTTAGTGGCTTTGATATTGATATTCATATATTTATTTTGTGTTAGGTAGTTAATTATAACATTTAATGATGTGTCGGCATAGTTAGAAACTGATCAAAATCTGCCTTAGAAAAGCCAACTAATTCCGGTTCGATGGGTATAACCACACCTGTTTTTGCGTAAACCACCGAGCGTACTTTGTGGGCTATTTCCAGCACGTCGCGCGAGGTTGCATTCCCTTTGTTCAACAGCACCAGTGGTTGATTTTCATTTACCTTAACGCCCCCGACTTCCAAACCCTTAAGGCCGCAGATATCTATTAAGAAGGCGCTGGCCTTAAGCCCAATTTTTTTGGAGCTGAATTTCTCTTCCAGCTCGGCAAACTTTTCGGAGACATCTGGACCAAATTCTTCCTGGATTTGTCCGCGAAGTTTGCTGACTTGCTCATCATCCAGGATTGGGTTTTGGAAAAATGAACCGACACTACCCCCTATCGCGGTTCTCGGAAACGGGTATTTCCTGTTCCTAATCTCAATTATCGCTTCACGAATCTCCGATAAAGTTGGAGTAGAGTTGCCAAACTTTTTGACCAGGTCAGGGTAGGACAGATTTGGTCTGCCGTCCTTACTCAACCGCAAAGTGGTGCTTAAAATTATGTACTCACCTTTTTGGGTTGTGTTAAAAATGCTGTGGCGATAGTAGAATCCGCATTCTTCATTGCTGAGATTGACCACCTTACCGGACTTTACTTCATACGCCTCCACTGAAACCACGACATCGCTCGCCTCTTGTCCATAAGCGCCCACGTTTTGAACCGCGAAAGCACCGGCGCTACCGGGAACATAGGAAAGGTTTTCAATCCCCCACCAGTTGTTTTCGATAGCGTACTGTACGAACTCATCCCAGTTTTCCCCAGCGCAAACTTCAATCAGCACTTCTTCGTTGGTTTCTTTCTCAACTCTTCTCCCTCGCTTAACCGGGTTAATTACGAGCGCATCTAGTCCGTCATCACTAATTACCACGTTACTGCCACCGCCCAAAACGAAAGTGCTCACGTGTTTCTCTATTGCAAAAGCAAGCGCTTCCGTGATTTCTTCAGGTGTAACGGGCGCGCAAAAGAACTTGGCGGGTCCGCCAATTTTGAATGAAGTTAGTGGCTGTAAGGGGTAGTTCTCAATAAATTCCATTAGAGTTGTTCCATTAGATCGTAAGCTAAGGTATTAAAACTGCCAACCGCCATAATTATTACAGCGTCGCCCGGCTTAAGTTCATTTTTAAGTTTCGCCAGCGCTTCGGTTTTGTCAGCGACCACTTCTACATTAGGCTGATTATCTTTAATTTCTTTTACCACTTGCTCCGCGGTAATACTGGCGTCATTCTTGACCTCCCTGGCGGGATAAATTTCGGCGATGTAAACCTTATCAGCCGCGGAAAAACTTTTGGCCAAATCAGGCAAGGTCATTTCCGTACGGCTGTATGTGTGCGGTTCAAACACGGCAATGATGCGTCCGTTTGGGTATCGGGTTTTAGCGGCCGCCAGGGTTTCCGCAACGGCAGTGGGAAAGTGGGCGTAATCATCGTACACATCCACTCCGCCACGGTTGCCTACAAATTCAAAACGCCTTTTCACGCCCCAGTAAGTCTGAATTACCGGATGTATCTGATCGCGGGAAAAACCCAATGACCGGAGTAAAGCGATAGGCCCTAGGGCGTTGTAGATATTCAGTTGGCCAGCCAGGGCAATTTCATACTGTTCGGGCTTTTCCCATCGGGCATTGTTTACATTGAATGAGGTGGTTTTTTGATTAAATACAATGTCGCTTACGGCATAATCAGCGCTGTTAGCAATCCCGTAACTAAACGAAGCCACGTTACTCTCGTGGACTAGCGGCGCCAGATTTGGGTCATCGGCGTTGTATATGATCAGTCCGTCTTCGGGGAGGTTGGCTATCAGGAGCCGAAATTCATCACGAATTTCGTCCAAAGAGTGGTACATGTCCGGATGGTCATATTCGAGATTGGTCAGTACCAGAATGTCGGGGCGGTAAAAATGGAATTTGGGCGTTGGGTCGGACGCCAAGGCCTTATATTCATCCCCTTCAAACACGAAGTAATGGCCGCTGCCGGAATGGAAATTGCTACCGTATTGTTGCAGCACCGCGCCTGTCATAAAAGAGCTGTCATCCAAATCGGACATTACATGCCCAAGCAATCCCGCCGTGGTTGATTTCCCATTCGTCCCTGCCACCACAATGCGCAATTTATCCTGGGCCAACTCTCCCAGGAGTTCGCTAAAGGAATAGTATGGTATTTCCTGTTCCTCTAGATAAGACACTTCGGGATTTTCTGGACCTTCACCGGCTGACACGATATAAAGGTCCGCTTTCGCGTCCTCAATATTATTTTTGTTGTAACCGACCGTGTAAGGAATTTCAAATTTGTCCAACACATCCTTGGCAGGGGCGTAGATGGCGTTGCTGTCGCTGCCCGAAACTTCAAACTGCAGGTCACGGGCAAGACCCGCGGCCGCTGACATCGCAATGCCGCCGATTCCCACAAAATAAATACTGTGTACTTTATCTAGGTTCATTGAAGTCATCAATTAATTGTCTCATCTTGGGTAAATATTCCCGTGCCGTTTCCCGGCCAAGCTCATACATTTCTTCAATATTGGAAAAGTCAGTAAACAAAAAGAACAGGTGCCGCTTCCACCATGGGATCTTTAAAGGCGGCGCAATTAACAAGTCACAATTATAATCCGTTTTGCGGGGGTCCTCAATTTTTTGGGCAGCCAGGGCAATGTCGACGGAGCGGCCAAGCACCGAAAACATCCCCGGCCGTTTTACCGTGGCCTCATTAATCAAAGAAGAATATGTGTCGTAAGAGTCAAGACTGCTGGCGTAAGCCGAAATCCTATCCCAAAGAAGCGAGGCGTGGTCGACAAGAAAAATTTTCTTCAACGATTTCACCAGGCGACCAGCTAACACCTGCCACCAGCTAAACACGTAGGTCTTGGCGCTCAGGTCAACGCCGATAACTATATCCATCCCGGCTTTACGCGCGGCCGACCCCGGAACTACACCGGCGACTCCCCCATCAACTAATAAGCGATTCCCCCAGGGAATGGGTTCAAAAATAAACGGAAGCGCGCAAGAGGCGCAGATGGCCCGGGCCAGGTCCCCGATTTCCAAAACTACCGCTTCGCCCGCGGTAATGTCAGTGGCGACGATTCCCAAGCGAGGGTGTACGTCCTCAAAACGCAAATTTTTCGTGTAGGTTTGCATGATTTCTTCCACCTTGTCGAGCTGGTACAATCCGCTTTTGCCTTTGCTTTTTTCGATTATGCTAAAAACCAGTTCCTTGTCTATCTTGAGCGCCCTCTTTTTCAGTTCCGGCAAAGTGCCGCAGGAATACGCGGCGGCAATAATAGAGCCGCCGGACAAGGTTGAAATATAATCGATGTCAAAGCCTTCTTCCTTGAGGACTTCAAGAAAGCCAATATAAAAGACCGAGCGCGAGGAGGCGCCCGCCAAAGCCAAACCAACTTTTGGACGGTATTTAGTGGTCATGTCCGGTAATTTCAAGGGCGATTTTAGCGATCTTTTTTGCCGATTGTTTTGGCATTAAACCAGAAATGTTTTGCTTAAGAAACTTTTGGCTGTCGCCGTCTAGCAACAACCTTCTAACCAGGTTCGACAATTCGTCGGCAGTGGTTGATTCCTGCTTAAGGATAATGGCCGCCTTATGTCTGAACAACAGCATAGCGTTTTCTTCCTGATGGGTTTTGGGCATGGGGATTATTATACTGACTTTTCCCAGATTAGCCAATTCCGTAATGGTCGAAATCCCAGCGCGGCTCACAACTAAGTCGGCTGCGGCGTAGGCCAGATCCATGCGGTCAATAAACTCGAAAGGATGATAATTTTCAGATTCTCTGTGAACCATTTTGCCTGGTCCGGTACCGTGAATGACCTGCACTGTGTTTTTTAGCTGGGGCAAAGCTTGGTATACCAAACTGTTAAGGGCAGTTGCACCGCTTCCTCCCCCGGTAATAAAAATAATTGGCAGGTCGCCGTCCAATTTAAAGTGCTTCCGGGCCTCCGTGACTTTACCGTTTTGCAAACTTTCCCGAAACGGATTGCCCGTCCATAAAACTTTCTGGATATGTTTTTTTCTCCTAAAGAATCCCGTACCCGTGGAGAACGTCCGAATCGATTCCTCAAAAGTTGTCGTTATGCGCTTTGCAATTGGCGCGGAAAGGATGTTAGACAAGGACGGGCGCACATCTTGTTGGTGGATTAGCACCGGGATGTGCAAAAACCAGGCTGCCAGTACTACGGGAGCCTGGACGAAACCACCGGCGCCCAATACCAGATCAGGCCGAAAGGAGCCCAAATAATAGAGCGCTTCTATCACTCCCCAGGCAACAGCGAAAGGAGAAAGCAGGGTACGCCAAGACCAATATCGGCGCAATTTTCCGGTATGTAGTGGCTTAAAATGGAAACTATTCTTTTGGGCGAGGTGGTGGCCGGCTCCCTTAGGTACATCAAAAACCAAAACGGAAGTTCGTTTTCCCATATCTTTGAGTTCCTGCACAATTGCAAGCAAAGGAACTATTGGTCCGCCTGTCTGGCCTCCGGCGATTGCAATCTTCATACAGGTTCCTCCTCAGGTTCAAAATTCTTCTTGCCCACCGCTACGCGGTAAATAGACAAGGTGTGTTTGGCGGTCTCTTCCCAGTCAAACAAACGGTAACGTTCAATGCTTCGTTCCTGCATGCGCTGATAAAACTGTTCGTCCTGGGCGAGAAGTTTCATTTTTTCGGCTATGTCGTCAGGGTTTAAAGGGTCAAAATAGATGGCCGCGTTATCATATACTTCATTTAACACGGCAGTGTCAGATGCCAGCACAGGCAGGCCAAATTGCATTGCCTCAACTCCAGGCAGGCCAAACCCTTCGTGAAGGGACGCGGTAATAAAAGCAAACGCCCCGCGGTACAAGCCGGCCAGAGTCTCGTCGCTTACAAAATCGGTAAACACCACATGTTTTGGGTTGACTTGCTGCAGCGCTTCAAACTTAATTTCCGGGTAATGCTTATCGGCTTTGCCCGCTATAACCAAATCCATATCCAGTTTATATTTATCCAAAAATTTCTGAAAACCCTTTGCCAGGCCGATAATATTCTTTTTTCTTTCCAGCGTGCCCACAAAGAAAAAATAAGGTTTGTTGATCAGGTAACGTTTTTTTATGGATTCGGCGTCCAGGTCAGCCGCCACCGGCAGGAAGGGCGCTTCATAAATCACCTTCACCTTTTCTTCAGGGACTCCCAAAAGTTCCACTATGTCTTTCTTCGCCGCTTCTGAGACCGTAATAATGGCTTGCGACTTATGCGCCGCCCGGTTTATGACATATTTGTATCCATAGAAGTGGAGTAAGTGGCTTTTCTTATGGCCGCTAATCTTGTGATGGACCATATCGTGAATAGTCACTACAAAAGGTTTGCGGTAAAAAACCGGTACGTTGAAATTTGGGAAATGAACAAGATCTAAATTATGTTTCTTAAGCAGGCGAGGAAAGAAGAGCTGCTCACTTAGCGAGTAATGACGATAAGGAGCCGGAACTAGTTCCGTGTTGGTAAACTTTTTTAGCTTTTCAATGTCAGCGGGCGCGCTATTTTGCGGGTGGAAGAAAATCACGTACTGGTTAACACGGTCTTGTTCCAAAATATGGGTAAGCAATTCAAAAACATACCGGCCAATTCCGGAATTCACACTGCCACCCATTCTGAAATCAAATCCTATGCGCATTAAAGTTTTTTGAATGCTTCTAATGTTTTTGCGGCCGTGGCATCCCAGGAATATTTCTTTACCTGGTCAAAACCGCGGGCAATCAGCTGCTGCCTGGTTTCTTCCTGGCCTATGGCTTCCATGGCGTGGGACAGGTCTTCTATATTATAAGGGTTTATCATCAAGGCCGCATCACCAACTGTTTCCGGTAGAGAGGCAACCTGTGAGGTAATCACGGGAGTGCCAACGGCCATGGCTTCGAGCGGGGGCAAACCGAATCCCTCATAAAAACTCGGCCACACGAGCGCGTGTGCTAATTTTAATAAAGACGGCTTGTAATCCTCTTCAATATATCCAATGTATTTAATTTGCCTTCTCTTGGGGCTCTTGCTGATCAGGTCAAATATGGGTTCGTACTTCCACCCAGGGCGTCCGGCTATTACCAAGTCTGCGTCAGTATCCTGCCTTTCAAAGGCCTTGATTATGGAAGGGATGTTTTTCCTGGGCTCCAACGTTCCGAGATAAAGGAAAAACTTTCCGGGTAGTCCGTAAACATTCCTTGTTTCCCGAAGCTTATAAACATCAAGATTAGGATGGAACAACCGCTGGTTAACTGCCAGATGTGTGACCGAAATCTTATCCGCCGGCAATCCATATAATCTAATTAACTCGTTTTTAGTAAACCCCGATACCGCTAAAATCCTGTCAGCGCGGTGCAGGGACTTGCGTATGTTAACGAAGCGGTGCCACAAGCGGCGGCGCAGGTCATAGAATTCGGGAGTTACAATCGGCGACATATCGTGCACGGTGATCACTAATTTGGTCCGGGGGTTGATGGCAAACTGGTTGAAATTCGGCAAAAAGAGGCAGTCAAAATCACCAAACATCTTTTCAAACTTGGGGTAATTAAATAACTTCAGCGACAAGTTCAATAAACGGTTCGGCAACCTTCCGGATACCGTGGTGGTATTAATGAACTTTAAATGGCCAATGTCATGGGCGCGGTAAGAGTTGGAAAACAGCGTGTAAGAATTGGAAGAATCGGCCGGGATTAAGTGTTCCAGCAGATTCAAAATATAATTCTCCACTCCGCTAATGGAGCCATGCTGCAGGCTGCGGAGATCAATCGCTATTTTCATGGGCCTCCACAAAATCTTTAATTTGTTGCTGGAACTTTTCTTTATTGAAGGATCGGGCGTGTGATACCAAGTCTCCCTGAGAATAACGCGAACCGTTCCATCCGGAAATAATTTTACCTATTTCTGCCGCAGTGGCCTCAGGGAACAGTTCGCCAGTTTTCCCCGGCACTACGGTTTCCAAAATCCCCGCCTGCCCCAGGCCGATTGTCGGAGTTCCGCAAGCGGCAGCCTCAACTGACATCAAACCAAAGTCTTCGTAAGGCGGGTAAATCAATGCCTGAGCGCCGCTATATTCATCCCGTAACTGTTCATCAGTAATTCGTCCCAAGAACGTGATATTGTTTTTTGCGATTGAGCGTAGGTATGGCTCTTGCCGGCCGGTACCGAACACGTGAAGTGGCAGCCCATTTTCATTAAACAGCTTAATGACTGTTTCGTTGTTTTTATGCGGCTGTAGCCGCCCGCCGATTAAGAAGTAACCCTGCTTAGCCCGTGTCGGTTTCCAAAAATTGGTATCTACAAAAGGGTAAACGACCTGACTGTCGCGGCCATAAATATTTTTGATCCGCTTTTGCACTTCATGAGAGTTGGCGATGAAATAATCCACTCGCGCGGCAACGCGCTTATCCCAGCGACGAAGCCACACAAAATAAAGACGGGCCAGCGGGCGCAGCAACGGATACACTTCACCCAAGGCATAATCGGCGTCGGTCCATATAAACCGCGTCGGCGTATGACAATAATTGATATGCACCGCCCCAGCCGGCTTCCGTAGTCCCTTTATGTACGAAGAGCTAAAACTAAACAGCATGTCTGTCTGCTCTACCTTCAAATACCGCAAGACAACTGGCACCAAAGGAAATAAATGCTGAAAACGGGGATACCTATTGTATATCCCCTGCAGTTTGCTGGTAATAATGTTCCAGCCTTTAAATTCATTTGTGAGCCTTTTGTCCAAAACGGTGGTATAGACTGGAGCGGAAGGGTATATTTCGTGTACCGCGGCCAGCAGGCGTTCAGCCCCGCCAATTTGGGTAAAGGAATCTTGTGCCAGGACAATTTTCATTTAGTAATCCTCATTTGGCTTCTTCACGAAGAAGAGGGCGTAAAAAGTTTTGATTAGTATTTTTAAGTCCCACCACAAACTCCAATTCTCAATATAGTATGTGTTTAGGCGGATTTCTTCCTCAAAGGGCAGATCTGGCCAGGTCAATTGAGAAAGCTGTGACAAACCGAATATCCCGGGCTTAATACTGAACATGCGCCGGTAACGGTTACGGTAGCGCTCGACTTCATCCAGAACATGGGCCCGCGGTCCAACCATGCTCATGTCCCCTTTCAATACGTTCCAAAACTGGGGCAATTCGTCGAGCTTGGTGCGGCGGATAAACCGGCCCACTTTGGTAACGCGCGGGTCGTCCTTGATTTTGAGGAAAGCGCCGTCGGCCCCGCCTCGCGCCGACTTTTTCCATAGCTCCTGGCGCACCGACTCTGCTTCCTTGCCGCCATACTGGTCGCCAACGCTTAAATGCCGGTACATGGAACGGAACTTATAGAATTTGAAGTCGCGGCCCCGGCCGCCGCGCAGCGCCGAATAAACCGCGCGCCCCGGGCTGTCCAAACGGATCGCGATGGCGATGATAATAAACAATGGCAGGGTTATCAGCAGGCAAATCAAACTTAAAATGATATCCATAATACGTTTAGCTACGCGCCCCCAGCCGTCGAGCGGGGTATTCTTTAGACTGATAACCGGGATGCCTTTTAAGTTGTTTAGTTCAATCGCGTTTCGCTGTACGTCAAAAAGATTGGGCACGAAACTAAACTGCAGCCCTTTGTTCCGCGCGAACTCCACCAATTGGTAATTAACTTCATCCGACAGGTGGGTATTGGCCTGGATGATTTCATCAATCCTTTCACTGTGGTATAGCTGTTCAAGCTTAGCCAGAGTGCCATCACCATATGCCAAATCCGCCACGACCTCATATCCATAAGCTCGGTTCTTCAAAATTTGCTGGATAGTCTCCGCTTCCATGCCTTGTCCGTTAACAATTACCAGACGATGCAAACCGTAACCGCGGGAAAAAGTAAATTGTTGGACTAAGCGCAGCAGCAAGCGGCCTGTCATAACTAGAATCACCGCCAGGCCCCAGCCGGCCAAAATAATGAACCGGGAAGGGAAAATTGTCTGGTTGAAAAAGAACAAAACAAAAATCGCCATCAAGCCGAGAGAAATCCCGACTATCACGCGATTGAATTCATGA
This sequence comes from uncultured Candidatus Saccharibacteria bacterium, assembly GCA_964416765.1. Classification (GTDB taxonomy): domain Bacteria; phylum Patescibacteriota; class Doudnabacteria; order UBA920; family UBA920; genus CAYQEU01. Next base: position 375,917 of record CAYQEU010000001.1, on the reverse strand, counting down.
ACGAAGCGGCGGGTGCCGCGCAAGTTGTACAAACCGAGCAGGACAAAAATCAATAGTAAAACAGGAACGATCTTCGCCAGAATCAGCACAAAGTCCGAGCCGCGCATGTAGTACGCGACCGGACGGACCACAGCCAAAGTATGTCCGCGCAAATAAAAAGAAATGACCCCAGCAGCAAGAAGTGCGACTGCATCAACCGGTATGCTGACTAAGTTGAAAACCAGTTCGGAACGCTTCATAATATACCAAATTATACCATTTTTAAAGGCCGCCGAAAAGGGCGGCCTTTATGCCATTCAAGCAAACTCGTAAGCCGAATTCTGTTTCTAAATAATCATCTATCTAGTCTTTTCATTGCTGAAAAGCTCGTGCAGCCTACCAAATTTGGCTTTGCACTCAGGTAAGAATTTAGCCGTTTCACCCTTGGCGTTGCCGCCAAAGTTCACCCGGGCCAAAGGCCTGGGGCCGTACTGTTTCCAGTAGCGGCGTCACTGTTCGCATCTCTAGGATTACTCCCGGCGGGCGTTACCCACTACCTTTTTGATGACCCTATAGAAGGCATCAAATGAGTGTTCGGACTTTCCTCCCCTGCAATTGCTTGTAGGGGCGATTATTCGGTTTCCTTAAATTGCACCTTAGTATAGCACAAAATGGGCAAAGTGTCAATACTGGCCTATTTTTGGGCTTTTGCTCTGACTGCCGTAACAAAAGCGATAAGACTCAAAGCTAAAGCCAAGTAAGAGATATTCCGGGAAGTTTTGTCTGTAGCCTGGTTTGTCGGCCCGGGGGTCAGGTCGTTTACCACTTTAGTGATTGAGTAGGGAGTGGCTTTTTCTGAGCTATTGCCATCTGCTGGATTTTGGTCCCATGGTACTATCGTTCCATCCGCGTATGTTTGATATGCCTTCCAGGCAAGCTCAGTTGGTTGGGCCGGGGCTTTGGTACTAAAACTAAAGTCATCACGCTCGCCAGGGGGAATGGAGCCGCCAGTCCAGGTCACTTCCTTTCCACTGACTTCAATCTTCCATCCTGGTTTTACTGTGGGAGTAACAGAGTCCACAGAATCGGGTACAACAAGCTTTAGGGCTATGGTTGGAACTTCTTTTTCATTGGGTACGCTCACGGTAAACGTCTGGTACTTGGCTACCCCGACGCTATCCGGTTTTACCACGACATGGGCGGAAGCTGTGAGAGGGATTAACAACGCGATGGCTAGGAATGTGATAAAGACGAATTTTTTCATAATCGATGCATTAATGCTTTTCATTAGTTCCATTATCTTGCTGCAGATGGCTTTCGTTTATAACTATAAAGAAGATATCCCATCAGTACCAGACCGCCCGCGCCGAATATTATGTAATGTCCGGTATGGTTTTCACTTTCACCATTATTAGTTAACTGCGCCGCGGGCTGCACCCTCACATCAAAAGAGAGATTAAACTGCTCCGGGCCGACCCTTCCTAAAAACTTGAGTTGGTAAACCCCGGGTTCGGGAAAAGTATATGTAATTTTTGTTTCCAGCGAGCTGGAGTCCTGGGTGTAGAGCGCCTGAGTGGATAGCTGATTCCCCTCCCGTTCCACTGTCATCTCGCATTCACAGTTTGCCGGGGAGATTCGGGCAGTCTTGTCGGTGAGTTCAAAGTATATTGTCGCCGCCGAGTTGGCAAACGGTTCATCGGTAGGGTCAACGTGCAGGAGACCGCCGATGTTCCCATCTGTTTTTAGGGTGTGCGCGAGGGAAGGTGAAGGACAGCTCAGGAAGAAAAAGCCCGCCAACAAAGTAATTCCGAACAATCTAGCCGTGGACATGGTAGGAATGGACATTAGCAAATATGAAAAAATAATATCCCCAAAGCAAAATCACTAACAGCGCCAGCCAAACCGCGTAAGCATAGTTCCCTATTCTAGCGAGCAGGCCATTTTTGATGCGAACGGTCTCCAGGAATAATAACAAGAAGCAAAAAAGATAAACTAGCTGAGGAACCGTTCGGCCCAATTCCACAAAATGCGAGCCTATCAAAGTAGCGTGCACGATGATGATAATTCCCGTGGTGTATAAAAACCATTTAAGCGCTTGGAAACTTCCCTGGAGCCGGTCACGGATAAACGGGAAGGACGGACCCGCGCAGAGCAATAATATTGTAAGTGCGGCAAACCCCAAACCCACCACCTGACGATAGCCTGCGGGGAGGAAACTTAACCCATCAAACCCTTGTAACAGCCCAAAAAAGGCAATTGAGCCGTGGAGCAAGGCAAACAGCAAGCTGGAAAGTCCTAAAGCGCCGCGTAAATGGTTGAATTCGTCTTTCCCTGGCAAATTTGGGAGCGCCGACCACAATGGGGTGCCCAATAAAGTGACATACAGGAAAGCCAGCGCGAGCAAAGCATACCAGTCAGCAAGCCTCACTAATAAAAGGGTGGTATGGCCTAGCTGCGAAGTTAAATAGCAATACACGGCCGCGGCGAGCAAAGCCGCGAGCGGAAGAACTACAAGCTTTGGGTATTTCACAATATTCCTTTCTGGGACAAGCCCCATACTGCCGCCGCCGCTACAAGAACCAATATTTCGAGGTAGAAAGTTACCGGGTGGTCGGTAGTGTAAAAATTTAAAAACCACATCCAATAATCGTAAAAACTTTTGCGTGAAGTCCCTTCCCTCTCCCCTGGCTTGTACAACGCGTAAAACTTATTGGAAAACGGCCACAACCACATTACCCCGACCCGCAAGGAATCGAGTATAAAATGACTCCAAGACCCAAGCCACATCACCAAGGCGAATGTTTTCCAGAAAGGCGAAGTGGCAAATAGCCAAATTAATAAGCTGGCAGCCAGCCAAACCATGGGCCGGTGTGTCAGGTAAAACCGGTGATTAACTTCTTTGCGTGGCAAAGTAAAACCCTTCGCCCGCCAGAAGGCGTAGAACATATCGAGATCCGGGGTGAAACCAAAAAACGCTCCCCACCAGAGCAGGTGAACGTTTTGGCTGTGACTCAAAGCTGGTTTTGCTATCCGTAAAATTGCTTCGGCCACCAGGTAACCGGCCGCGATGTGACCCGATGGAAGCATTATTTTTGCTTAAGCTCTTCTACTTTGGACTTAAAGGAATTTAAGTCTGGCATGGAATCAAGCTTAACACCGTTGAGGTAAAAAGTGGGGGTGGCATTTACGGCCAGGTTGTTCCCGTCAGACATATCAGCGCTGATTATGTCTTTGTATTTTGAGCTGCTAACTTCAGACTTAAATTGGTCCACATTGAGCCCGAGCTCCGTCGCGTACTTTACGTAAAGATCCAATGGATTAGGGCTGGTTTCCCATTCCGGCTGGGTTGCATATAGCTTATTATGCATTTCCCAATATTTATTTTGCGCGCCGGCGGCTTCCGCTGCTTCTGCCGCAATCTGCGCATTCTGGTGCTGGCTTAATGGGAAATTGCGGAACACGAAGTTAAAATCTGGGTCATCCTTATATGCGTTCAGGATTTCTTCAACTTTCGGTTCGGCCAGAGCACAAGCGGGACACTGGAAATCCCCAAATTCCACCAATGTCACTTTAGCTTCCTTTTTACCGGTCATGTGGCTGGTATCCCGTACAAGCGAGTTAGCATCAACCGCTTGCCCGGCCTGTGGCTGGCTGCCGGGCCCGGCTTTTATAAACAGTATAATTCCGGCCGCCAGTATCAGAACCGCGACCGCGATCATAATCTTCGTTTCTTTAGACATCTTTATTTAGTCTCCCATGAATAATTAAGAACAAGTTAATTAAAACAAAACCAATTAGCGCCTGGGTTGGTATGGTCAAGAAACCAAACAATTCCAATAACCGTGTAGTGCATGATACCCCACTAACACACGGTGCGAGACTTTCCGGGATTATATTGTAGTACAACAGGTTATGGTAAATGGAAATGGCCATGCCAATCAGGGTCAGCGGCAAAACATACAAATGAATCCTTTTGTTCTTTTGTTGGATCGCTACGGCGAGGAAAATAACCAGCGGATAAATAGCAATGCGCTGGTACCAGCACAACACGCAGGGCGGTAAGTTTAAAACATTACTATAGTAGAGACTCCCCAAGGTAGCCACTAATGAAGTAGCCCAGGCCAATAAAAGACTATATTGTCTAAAAAAGTTTTTCATAAAATTATTATATCAAGTCGTACTAAAAGTTTCTAATTAAGTACCTGGGGAAGTTGCACTTCCTCATAGCGGTCCACTACCCAGTCCGCGTGGGCTATGAGTTCTCTGGGGAAGGTGGTGGTAATGCCAATGCACTTCATACCGGCATTATGGGCGGCATCTATCCCTTTGGGGGCATCTTCCACCACGATGCATTGTTCCGGGGGGCTTTGCAGCATTTGGGCGGCGTGCAGATATACCGCAGGGTCAGGCTTTGACTTATCCCCCACGTCCGAGGCTTTGTAGAGATGGCCCGAGAAAATTTCCATTAGTCCCAGCTTTCGGATGGCAAAATTGACCAAATCATCATACGCGGAAGTGGCAATCCCTGTTTTTATCCCCAGCCCCAATAGCTGTTGGTGGAAGTTTAAAAACCCGGGGATAAATTCCATACTATTTTCAAACTCTTTCTCAATAAAACTTTTTCTCTGGTTAAGAAAGTCCTCGGGCGCGATAGCCAGTTTATAATGTTCCCGAATTATCTCGGTACTGTCCTTTAGGCTGGTACCGGCAACCTTGGGCCTGACCTCTGCGAAATTATATTCAATGCCGTGGCTGGCCAAGAGCTGGGTGGTGGAATTATTCCAAAGCATTGCACTGTCTATTACCACGCCATCCATATCAAAAATTACCGTGTGGTACTTCATTTGTCTTCTACTCCGGCTACAATCCGCGCAAGACCCGCCTCCGCTTTAATTTTTATTGGCAAAGCGATTACGCTGAAATTTTTGCCCACGAGCTTGTCCAAGCGCGTCAGGTTTTCCGCGATAAGAATATTCTCCCCTAAAAGCATTTTATGAATTTCGTAAGGTTCTTTGTCTGGGCTGCAGCTGTCAACACCCAGCATGCCGACTTTTTTATCTATCAATGTCTGAGCAAATCCTTCGGTTACTTCAGGATAATTTTCAAAATATCCATGTTTCCGGTATTGCTTATCCATCCCGGTCAGGATCAAAACAGTGTCATGCGCTTTTATGTCCATTCCTTTCAGAAGACCTTCGTGAATAGTCAGCTGTTTTCTGGCATCAATTAATCGGCCCCTGCCAAAAAAGTCCTGCACCGGTGTCTCAGATATCTTTACCCCTTTTGCCAGGAAGTGCAGGGGCGCGTCGATGTGCGTACCAACGTGCATGCCGCTGGAAAGAGAAAAATCATTGTAACCGTCTTGTTTCAAAAAAGCGGTCTGGGTAACCGTGGGTTCCTCGTCGCCCGGGTACACGGGCATCGGTATTTCAATTGTATGGGTCAGGTCAATTAATTCCATTATTGGCTCAGTTGACGGATGTCATTTACGTTGATCTGTTCAATCTGCTGGACGTTGGTTCCTGAAGAAGACAGAAACACTTTACCTAAAAGGAGAAATCCAGCCAGCGAAACCACTGTTAGCAGGATGCAAATATTGGCGACGGTTTTGGCATCCGACTCATCGCTAAAATAGTAAAACAAAGCAATCAGTATGCCGATTGGCGGCAGGCTAATGGAAATAAAATAGACCCATTTCTTGGCTTTGCCTGATACTTTGTTTTCTTCCTGGTGCTGAAGGGCGCTAACCATTAGCGCCGCAACGTCTATGTCTTTATTTTCTTTGGCAAGCTTCGCGTATTGCTCAACTTGCTCCTGAAGACGTGAATCGTCCATAGTTTTTAGATAGATTACTCAGACTTAAAACCGCCCTTGCGGGCGGTCATGAGTTAGCTGCCCTGCGCCGAGCCGCCTTTGTAGTTAACAAAATCTCTGATTTTTGCTTTGGTTCTTAGGTCGTTTAACAATTGTTGCGACTGGTCCGCCAGTTTCTGCTGGTGAAGCTGGTCTTTGATCGCCGCTTTGGTTTCATCTTCCTGGCCCTGCTGAATGGCAACTTTGTTATCGGTAATATACTTATTAACTTCCTCGTCAGTGACGTTGGCTTTATCGCCAAGCATCTTTTCTATTTCCAAACGGATTATGATTTGCTGGCGCAGGTCATCCCGCGTCAGGTTTTCTGCTTCAAGGGCGCTGTCCAAAGTTTGCCCGCCGGTGTTATACTGGTCTTCAAAATTCTTAATTTGCTTGTTAACGTCATCATCCGATATGGTGATATGCTGAGCGGCAGCTTCCTGCTTGATCAGTTGTCTATCAATGAGGTTTTCTAGGGCATCTTTACCGCCCTGGCGTTCGAGTTCCTTGATAACGGTGTAGCGGGTAATGGGGTGACCATTTACTATGGCAGCCACAAAGAGGCCTTTAAAGGTATAGAGCAATCCCGCCACGACCAGTAAAATTGCCACGATCAGGGCGATTTTAATTATTCGGTAACGACCGGAGTCATCTTGTACTTCTCCCGGCATATTGGCGGACGAAGTCGCTTCAGACATGCCATTTTCGTGCATGTGGCCTGAATCGTTTTGAGGTATATTGTTTGTGTTTTCCATTGTTTAACTATATCAGGTGAAAGCCGGATTTCCAAATTTTCTTCATTTTTTGCTATGCTGGGATTATGAACCCAAAAGAACTCATTTTTGACCAAGTTTTTAACATCTGGCTTGGGGCGGAAACCCGAAAGCCGGGTTTGGAGCACTACCTGGATTTCGTGCGTGGTAAGGGATTTAACTCTATTTCCGAATGGCGCCTGGACATGGCGCTAAAATTTGGTCTCGACAAACTAACATGGCGGTATGAGGAAATCCACGATCCTGGTTCTGTCTTGCCAAAAATTCTAATTGGCCCTTACAAAGGTTGGTCCATTTTTTTTGAGAACAACTTAGCCACAAGTTTTCACGATCTCTTACAAATAGATGAGGCTATGAAGTGGTGCGCTTCACACGACCGGATTATTCCGATTGCTCGGGATTTCCCTGAGTCCACCACGTTAATCCTCCTGGAAAAACCCGACGGTAGTTTTGTGCACATTGAAGGCGGGCATCGCTGCTGCGCGGTAGCTTATATGCAGAGTAAGAGCACGCCAATAGATTTTTCAAAACGCAAAGTTTTCGCCGCGATCGCCCCCATTACAGAAGACCAAGTCAACCATCTCCTAAAGTTTGCCAGGCCATCATAAAAATGGTTAAATAACACAACAGCAATTCGAGGAGGAAATGGGTTGTGATTCATAATTTGGTAATCATGAGACAGGCGGAAACAACTGTTGACCGCAGAGGAGTATCGGAAGCCGGCAAACGGCAATATGAAGAAATGGCGGCGATAGTATATGAGATGTTTGGGAGGGAGAAGACGAAGGTTTTCTGTTGCCCCACGGAAACAGTCATCGAGGGAGCGGGAATCATTGCGACACGGCTGAATACGGAGGTGGAGGTTTTTCATGCCTTTGGCGGCCCCTGCACTACAAGCCGCATGTACGACGGATACAAGGTGCTCCGGCACCATGAGAAGAACGCCAGAAACATGGTTTTGGTGGTGCATCTCGATTGGGCGGAAAAGTTTCCGGCGCATTTCTGCGGTTTATACTGCAGCAAATACCGGCAAAGTCGGACTCTGTCCACTGGAGAAGCGGTCCTGGTTGACTGTCGAAACCAAACTATTCATAACATCAGCTACTAAAAGGACTTGGGGCCTGTTTTTCGGAACAGGCTTCATTTATTTTCATGCTACATAAAATAGTAACTATTTCGCAGAAAAAGCGTTGTATTTAAAGAAGAATTTACGCGCGTAAATTTTCAGTCTGATAATTAAAAACGCAAATATGAAAACAATATTGAGGTACTTGTCGAGCATGGCTATGATGGCTTTGGGAGTAGCAAGTATTTTCCCTACCTTGGCCGCCGCGCAGGTTACCACCAACAGTTCCTGCTCAGACCCAAATTATATAGCAGCTATGAACACGGTATACCGCAGGTGGAATCCTAATCTAGTAGACCACTTCTATACCAACAACCCCCAAGAAACGGGTATCGGGTATTCCGATGAACAAACAACCTGGGGAGTGGAAAATACCCAGCTCGATAACACTATTCCGCTGTACCGGTTCTACAGCAATTCAGATACAGACCATTTCTACTCTACTACTGCCGCGACACCAAATGGTTATGTTAGCGAAGGCATGATCGGGTTTATATTCCCATCAACGGTACCGGGCTCTACCCCACTTTATCGGCTGTACCGCTACGATAACGGCAATGGTGACCACCTTTACACTACCAGTGCAAGCGAGCGGGATGCCGCGATGAATATGGGTTACCACCTGGAAACCACCGAAGGTTATGTTTGCATAAAATAATTTCAATGATAAAACCGCCCCGGGGGCGGTTTTATTTTAACTACATATTGGGCTGGGGCTTGCGGTTCCAACGCCAGGAGAAGAAAATGCCGATCCCCAGTAGTACCACTCCAATTATCTCATGGATTGTGTGGTTATGGAGTCCAAGTGAATCATGGTTTAAGGGCAATGGGGCGTGATGGTCAAGCAGCCAATAAACGCCGAGGAGCAAAAGCACTATGCTTACTAATGTTTTCATATTTGTTCGCTTAATATCTTATATTGTATCACGAACGGCCAAACCGGGGACAAAAAATAATTTACAATTTCCTCGCCACAGTAGTGTCTCCATATTGTTCAATAATTTTCCACGCGGATGAGTGGTGTAATTCATGGAAAAATTTATCGCTGGTTTTACTTTTTAGATGGTTATTGGCAATTACCGCCAGGCCTCCTGGCAACAACAGTCGTTGGTACTGGGGCAAAAATTCGTAATGGATACCAAACCCGTCAAAGAAAATTAAATCATAAGGGTTCGGCAGTTCCGGCAAAATTTCTTCTGCAATCCCTTCAATTATTTCTATTCTATGGTTATTAAGGTGACCCGCCAAAAATTTAGTCGCAGCTTCCACGTGCTCCATGTTCCGTTCAATTGTCTGAATCCTTGCCTCCGGTCTGGCTTTGGCTAAAAGGACAGTGGTATAGCCAATCCCTGTGCCGATTTCTAACATGCTTTGGCCCCTCTGCTCCACTGCCAATTCATACAACTGTTTGCCGTACCCATAAGGTTTGGCGCTGCAGTGGTGAAGTTCCACATGCTCCATAGCCTCTTCATATAGTGCCTGCATCTCTGATTCAATCATATTGAAAGGTTATCAAAAAACTCGCATCACTGCTATAATACAAGCATTATGAACAACGAAAACAACTTTAGTGGTTTAGGGATCGCACCGAAATTAATGGAGGTCATCTCCAAACAAGGTTTCGAAACTCCCACCCCGATTCAGCGCCAGTCCATACCTGTTGCCATCGCGGGCAAAGACATGATTGGCATAGCCCAAACTGGTACCGGTAAAACTCTTGCGTTCGGTATTCCCATGCTGCAACGCCTGGTAATAACTAAATCCAAAGGGCTGGTTCTGGTACCAACACGGGAACTGGCTGTACAGGTTAATGAATCATTAAAGCAAATTGGGCGCTCACTTGGGTTAAAAACCGCGGTGGTAATCGGCGGCGAATCAATGAACCGGCAGATTTCCGCTTTGAAGCAGGGTCCCCACATTGTGATAGCCACACCAGGAAGGTTGATTGACCTGCTTGGCTCCAAAAAAGTTAACTTGTCACATACCGGAATTCTTATTTTGGACGAAGCCGACCGGATGCTAGACATGGGTTTCGCCCCACAGCTTAAGCAAATCCTCCCCCACCTGCCTTCCAACCGCCAAACTCTGCTCTTTTCAGCAACCATGGACCAATCCATTTCGGAGATTGCCAACGCTTTTCTGAAACTTCCTACTAGAATTGAAGTGGCCCCGGCCGGTTCCACCGCAACTCAAATTACGCAGGAAATCATTATGGTGGAAAAGTCAGAGAAACCTAATCTCTTGAAAAAGATTCTGACAGAATACAACGGGAGCACCCTGGTGTTCTGCCGTACAAAATTTGGCGCTAAAAAAATCGCTGCCACCCTCCGCCAGCAAGGCTACACTTCCGCGGAAATACATTCTAACCGTTCTTTGAATCAAAGGCTTGAGGCATTGAACGGTTTTAAGATCGGAAAGTACCGGGTATTGGTTGCAACTGATATCGCCGCGCGGGGAATTGATGTGACCAACATTGAACTCGTAATTAATTATGACTTGCCGGAACAGGCTGAGGATTACGTGCACCGAATTGGCCGCACGGCCCGGGCAGGCAAAAGCGGGCACGCAATTTCATTCGCAACTACCGACCAGCATTCTGATATTCGGGAAATCGAGCGCTTAATTAAGAAGACGCTGAACAAAAAATCTGTTAGCGGTAAAGCGGTAACAACTGCCCCGGCTTCGTACGACCGAAAAAAACCACATGAGGGTCGCGCCGCCAGAAGTACCAAGTCAAGCCATAGTTTTGGGCGCAGTCGTAGTGGCCAGCGCGGATCCCAAGACTCTAACAGGCCAGCACGCCGCGGATACTCTTCATCTCGCCGCTCCAGTGGGGGCAGACCGCAAGGGAGGAAGAGCTTCGACCATTCGGCTCGCAGTAGAGGATTTGATATATAAGTAAAAACCGCCTGTCCGGCGGTTTTTTATTTCAGTTTTGACTTAGATATAATTTTACGAAGGGTTTGTTTAGCGTCTAACTCGCTTGAGTCGATCAGCTCGAAACGCTTTAAACTGGCTTTGCTGAAGTAATCATGTAAAGGCTTTACTCTATGTGCTATCTGTTTTGCCTTTTCCCGTCCTCGATCCCTCGCGCGGGTTACCTGCAGAGTCGGCAACAAGATAAAGGCCTTCACTTTTTTTGATACCTTGCTGAGCTTAATTACATCCTGGTCATCATAAATTCCATCTAAGATCACGTTATATCCATTGGCAATGTATTGTTCTGCCATGCGGGTAACAATTTCTTCGAACAGCAGGTGCTGTTTCTTGGCTTTCGGTGAAGTATCCCACGGAACATAACTACCGTTAACGAAGAAGCTGCGGATGATATCCGTAGGCAAATAAACGGTCTTCTTAAGTTTTAGAGCCAATGCCTGGGACATGGTACTTTTGCCCGCCCCCGGTGGCCCTGTGATTATTATCAGCACGTTTATTTATCCGTGGATAAAATGATGCTTTTCCCTTTTGGCTTAGTCCAATCTGTGAATCTCCACCAGTTGGGCGTAAACACAAAACACACAGCATTGGGATCCGGTTCGGGTTTTCGCTTTTCGGGAAACTTGCCAAAGTACACGCTCTCAAAAAGTCCTTGAGTGCCCTCTTCAAGAAGACGTGCTTCGCCGTCCAACTGCAAGGTTTTCATCTCGCTTTCACTAAAACCAATTACCAGGGATGCCCGCACGATTCCTCTGGACAAAAGGGCCTCGCTTTTGCGGTACGCACGGTCGGTTTTAAAGAAGAACATCTCCCCGCTTTCATTATTAGCGTAGTGAAGAGTTGCGGCGTGCGGTGAGCCGTCCGACATTTCAAGTGCCAACACTCCAATTCGCTGACTGCTAAGATAATCTAATATTTCTTGTTGCATGATTAAATGATATCAAAAAAACGCTGTTCGGACGATGCTTTTAAAAGTGGCCTCGAACCGCACTAATAAGCTGGCCCGCATCCTCAACAAATACTACTTCATTTTGTACTGAGTCGAAGTGCTCCTTAAATTGATAACCCCATAGCACTACTATGGAAGGAATTGCTAAAGTTTTTGCTTCAAGGACATCGCCCAGGGTATCAGTTATCAAAACACAGTCCTGGGCCAGCAAGTTAAAGTCTTGGAGAATCATTTCAAACTTTTCTTCTTTACTTTTGATTTCGTTGCCGTAAATTCTTGAGAAATAGGCAGACAAATTATTTTTGACTAAATAATTAAGAATTACGGCTGTACTGCTTGATGAATTAATAGTCATATCAAAATCCCGTGCAAGCTCCTTTACAACTTCGGTTATTCCAGGGACAGGGACAATTTCTAATTTCCTTGGCCAGTAGCTCTTTTCTAAAAATTCAGCTTGCTTCTCTTCGCTCAATTCTCTCTTTCTCAATTTAGAAAGTTCAACATAAACATTTCCATTAAAAAGATTGCGGTGAACATGTTCATCGACGTCATGATATCCAACCTGAGTTAGCTCTAGAGCCAGGGCTCTCGAATCAACAATTGGACCGTCAAAATCCCAAATAACAAGCTTTCTGTTTGCCATAGTGTGTAAATGATAACAAAAAACCGCCTTCACGGCGATTTTCGCACTTTTATAAAGTCCTGGCAGGGGCGGTAGGAATCGAACCCACGCAAGCGGTTTTGGAGACCGCTGTACTACCATTATACGACGCCCCCACGGCATCAATTCTATTCCCAAACAGCCTATATTATAGCAAACCTCGCGGTTTGCGCGAGGTTTACTTGGTTTCCCGGTGAAGAGTCTTCTTCTTGCAGAACTTGCAGAACTTGGACAGTTCTAAGCGCTTCGGGGTATTCTTTTTATTCTTGTTGGTTTGATGGGTAATGCGCTTGCATTCGGTGCATTCCATATCAATCCGGTTGTCCTGTGACATACATTTCCTTTCAATTATGGAGCCGGCTGTCGGGCTCGAACCGACCACCTACGGTTTACAAAACCGTTGCTCTACCAGATGAGCTAAGCCGGCAATTATTATCTGGTGGGCAGGAGAGGATTCGAACCTCTGAAGGCTAAAGCCAGCTGATTTACAGTCAGCCCCCGTTGACCACTTGGGTACCTACCCTTAAAAATTAGCAAAGTACAGAGATAATTTTACTGGATTTTGGCAAAAAAAGCAAGCCTAGCCCTTAATTCGCTTTATTATAAGAGACGTTTATCCCGTTACGGGAACAATAGCCGACGTAATCAGCAATCGCCTTTTCTCTTTCTGGTCCTAATGGACTTGTCATCACGGCCAAAGCTAATTTCTCAACTTTTTCATATACATCCATTTCCTGGTTAAAGCCTTGCATAACCTCTTTTTCTAAATTATCTAGTTTTTGGCCCAATTTCTTCTTCTCCCCCAATCGGTCTTCTTCTTTGGGCAGTGATTGCAGATAGCTGCTTAATTCCCGCGGGTCCACTGTTCCGGTTTCCATTACCTTTCTAATAGTATTCCACTCTCCTTTAGTTAGGTTTTTTACCAGTGATTGTTGCATTACTGACCCGACCTCTTGCAATCTTTCAAACAAATGGTTATTGTCCGCAACCGTAAATACCCAATTTCCTTCCGGGTCAATTACCTTTCCCCTTAAATCCATACCTTTGGGTTTAAAGTGGTTTTGTATTCCATACTGGGCGCTAAAATCCATCATACTCGGCGGCTCTGGAGGAAGTTCATGAGCGCTTAGGATGCCATCAATCCTCTCTTGGGAATACGAAAGTTTTTTTAATGGATCGATGTAGGTCTCCTTTGGATGGGTGTGCGCTATATAAGCATGCCTGGCACTATGGGCTTCCATAAAATCATACAGGTCTTCGTAGTCAATAAAGGCGTTACGGGCCTTGCCTTCATTTAGCTCATAAAACTCCTCATCCAATTCCACAAAAACTCGTTCTCTTTCGTCTGTCAATATTTCCCGCTGAATTTGTCTTTCCTGCTTCCGGCCGGAATTCTCTATACTTCTGCTCGCGACGCTCTCTTTGGTGAAAGACATTTGTTGGGCGACAGCTTTATATGGTTCAATAATACTCGCGCTCAAAAATACACTAGCCCCTACAATCTTAACCAGTGATTTTTGTATTGCCTCTTTATTGCGCTTGAAAAACTGCTCCCAGCGGTTTCCGTCGGCAGGCGAAGCGTCAGGGCTATAATCCTTGGATAATCCCAAGCCGAATTCCGGTGAATATTTAGACATATGTTTATAATAAACCCAAATATTTTTGCGGACAAGAAAAAGGCACCCAATCGCCTAGGTGCCTTTCTCTGGAGCCGTTGTCCGGGATCGAACCGGAGACCTTCTCCTTACCATGGAGATGCTCTACCTACTGAGCTACAACGGCATAATATCAATTTTGTGCTATCGCTGACCTGTTTTTCACCTCATCCAAAGCATCTTTGTACTTTTGGTTTTCCGGTTCCAGTTGCAGCGCTTTTTTCAAAGCATCCTGTGCTTCTGAAAACTTCTCAGTTTCAATGTCAGCCAGAGCCAGATTATAATAGCGGTTTGGGTGACTAGAATCAAGTCCGACGGACTTTTCATAACTCTCCGCCGCGCCGGTGAAATCCGACTTTCGCATCTTAACATACCCGAGTTTTGCCCAAAACGCGTCGTTTAGCGGGTCCTGCTGGGTTAAATACTCATACACTCCGAGCGCGTCCTCATAGTTGTGGTGTTCTATGTAGTACTGGCCCAAATTATTGTATTGCTGCCAGTCCTTCGGAAAACGCTTAATCTGCTCAATGTAGTATTTTTCATCCATAAAAATGGACTCTGCCGGGGGTAACTCCTTCTTGCGCGAAATATGCAAAAACTTCTTGATGCGGTGGTTGACGGTAGCGGTGTGTGACAACCCCTTGGCCTCAAGCATAAACTTCCAAACTTTCTTCCCAGCGGCATTCACTACCTTGCGCGATTCCGACAAAGTAACTGCCGGGACACCCTTTTCTCGCAGTTGCTCTTCCGGCGCGGGAGCTTCTTCTGACTTCAAGGCGTGAAGCGAATTCACTCCCGTCGCCTGTGGTACCCGGCGTAAAATCAAAACTATAATCCCGACTAGGGAGAACAGAAAGATTAAGTTGGGTAGCACCTGGAAAGACAAATTTGTATGTTTAATATTTGGGTTTATGAGGCGCTTTCGACTGCCTACTGGTTGCCCAGTACGTAGCGGACGAAGCGGCCGACTTGGATGTTCTCGCCCATCTTAGCGGCGCGGTCTGCAATCAACTGGGAAATCTTCACGCCCTGGTCCTTAACGTAGGGCTGTTCAAGCAAGCAGGCTTCTTCAAAATACTTCTGGACTTTGCCTTCTACCATTTTGTCAGCAACATCCGCGGGTTTGTCCTTGGACTGTTCCTTATAGATTTCGCGTTCCTTTTCCAGTACTTCTTCCGGAACATCTTCTTTAGCGATATACAACGGGTTAGCTGCGGCAATATGCAGAGCGAGTTCCTTGGCTAAATCTTTGAAGTCATCTGTGCGAGCCACAAAGTCGGTCTCACAATTTAATTCTACCAGTACTCCGACTCTTCCGCCAGCATGGATATAGCTTTCAACTAATCCTTCTTTGGCTACCCGGTCCGCTTTCTTTGCCAGCTTTGCGGCGCCGCTCTTGCGCAGAATTTCCAAGGCTTTATCCTTGTCTCCGCCGCTTTCCGTCAGAGCGGTCTTGATGTCGGAAATGCCGACTCCGGTCATTTCCCGCAGTTCTTTTATGAGTTCACTTTGGTTCATGAGAAATATCTTAATTTATTTTTATGCTTCCTTGGTTTCCGCTTTTGCGTCTGGTGCCGGAGCGGTTGAAACCTGGGTGGCTTTTGCTTCCTTGATGGCCTGCGCTACATAGCCGACTACCAGCTCAAGAGCCTGAGTAGCGTCGTCGTTGCAAGGGATAACATAATCAATGTTTTCCGGATTGCTGTTGCTGTCGGCGATGGCGATAATTTTCACGCCAGCTTTGCGGGCTTCGGTAAGGGCAATGTCATCATAGTTCACGTCAGCGATGAAAACCGCTTCGGGAATCTTGCGCATTCCCTTAATGCCTTCAAACAACTTTTCGAGCTTTTCGATTTCCCGTTCGATGAGCAAACGCTCTTTCTTGGTGTAACGGGTTTCCAATTCGCCGGAAGCTTTCAGGTCATTTAACTTTTCCAGCTTGCGTACTGTTTTCTGGATAGTCTTGAAGTTGGTAAAGGTGCCGCCGAGCCAGCGGACGTTTACGAAAGGCATGGTTGCCTCAAGGGCGTACTTCTTCACTATGTCCCGGGCCTGGCGCTTGGTGCCAATAAACAGTACTGTACCGCCCTTAGAAACCACTTCTGCGGCCGCGTTGGCGGCCTTAACTAATCCACGCTTGGTCTTTTCCAGATCCAAAATGTGGATGTCGTTGCGAGTCGTAAAAATATACGGCTTCATTTTCGGGTTCCATCTTGAGGTTTTATGCCCAAAATGAGCCCCGCTTTGGAGCAAGTCCAAAAGACTTAAATCTTGCATATTATATGCTTCCTTTCTGCTTCTATCCCGCGGATCCTATATTTGCTCCTTTAGGCTTGCTAAAGCGAGAATTTAGGACAGGAAAACCTGCGGAATATGTTAGATTAATAACTATGTGATTATACACTACCTTGACTAAAAATGCAAATCTCTCTATAATATACAAACAAGTCTTAAAACAAGGATTTTCGATAATGAAATCAGGTATCCACCCACAATACAATACGGCTGTAACAGTTACCTGCGCTTGCGGTAATTCTTTTGTTACTGGTTCGACGAGCGAGAGCATTTACACTGAAATTTGCAGCGCCTGCCACCCGTTTTTCACAGGAAAACAGAAGCTTATTGACTCGACCGGAAACGTTGACCGTTTCAAGAAGCGCCTGGCTGCAGCTGCAGCGACAGTAAAGACCGAAAAAAAGGTCCGCAAAACCCGTTCTCCTCGCGCTTAACTTCTTATTGCCTTCGACCAAAACCGCCCGTAATGGGTGGTTTTGTATTATACTAATAACGTTATGAAACCTGCTTTTGAAAAAGTTTTAAAGGAATACCATGAACTGTCTGAGGCCTTGTCCTCCGCCAGCCCGGATCAACTTAGCCAATTAGGCAAACGGCAGTCAGAAATTCAGGATGCCGTTTCCAAAATAGAACGCCTGCAAAAGCTGGAAAAGAACATTGCAGGAAATAAAGAAATTGCCGCGGGCGACGACGCGGAATTGCGAAGCATGGCCGAAGAGGAATTAAAAACCCAGGAACTGGAAGCAGCGAATCTGGAAGAAGAAATCGAAACTGACCTGCTTCCGAAAGACCCGCTGGATGGGAATAACATTATCATTGAGATGCGCGCCGGAGCCGGAGGCGACGAATCCACTTTGTTTGCCGCGGAACTGTTCCGCGCCTACGGTAAGTATGCAGAAAGCCTGGGCCTGTCCGTCCACGTAGTTTCTTCTTCCAAAAGCGAAGTAGGCGGTTTTAAGGAAATTGTATTTGAAGTCAACGGCAAAGGACGTTCCGCCAATGGACCATACAGCTACTTTAAATATGAATCCGGGGTGCATCGCGTGCAAAGAGTACCGGAAACCGAAAAAGCCGGCCGCGTCCACACCTCTACCATTACCGTCGCGGTTTTGCCGGAAGTGGAGGAAAAAGATTTCCAGATTGACCCGAAAGATCTAAAAATTGAAGCGACCACATCTTCGGGACATGGCGGGCAAAGCGTTAACACTACATACTCCGCTATCCGCATTGTCCACATCCCAACGGGAATAACCGCGCAGTGCCAAGACGAACGAAGCCAGGCCCAAAACAAAGAAAAGGCTTTGGAAGTTATCCGCGCCCGCGTTTCCGCTCACTACCGGGAAATTGAAGAGAGCAAGCTCAAAGCACAGCGCCGTGGACAAATTGGTACCGGTGACCGCAGCGAAAAGATCCGCACCTACAACTTCCCTCAGGACCGCATCACCGACCACCGCATCAACCAAAACTTCAACCAGATATACCTGATTATGGAAGGAAAGCTTGATGATATAGTAAACGCTCTGAAGCTGGCAGAATTAAACCTCAAAAAAGAAAGCCTGGCAGAATGACCATCCACGAAGCTCTTTCCCATAAAAG
Organism: uncultured Candidatus Saccharibacteria bacterium; assembly: GCA_964416765.1. Taxonomy (GTDB): domain Bacteria; phylum Patescibacteriota; class Doudnabacteria; order UBA920; family UBA920; genus CAYQEU01. The sequence goes on along the minus strand of CAYQEU010000001.1, from coordinate 358,093 downwards.
CGCTATAGAAACTGACCTCCTCCTTGGGCATGTGTTAAACAAATCCAAGGAGTTTTTGTTAATGAATCCAGCCAAAAATATAACCCAAGCGCAAGAAAAGAAGTTTAAGGATTTATGTAAACGGAGATCCCGAGGAGAACCGGCTGCTTATCTCCTAGGTTACAAATATTTTTACGGTCTAAAATTTAAAGTTAATCGTGATGTATTAATCCCCCGCCCGGAAAGCGAGTGGCTAGTGGACCGGGCGTTGCATCATTTAAAGCATTACCGGACTCCAAAGGTACTGGATGTTGGTACGGGTTCCGGGGTCATCGCGGTAGCGCTATCAAAGTCCGCAAAAATCCCTGTTATGGCCAGCGATATTTCTCCTAAGGCTTTAGCAGTTGCCCGCGCTAATAATCGAGCCCTTAAGACGAAAGTAAACTTTGTACATTCCAACTTGCTATCCAGAATAAAAGGCCAATTTGATTTGATTATCGCCAATCTCCCCTACGTCCCCCTCACTGATTACAAAAAACTACAACAAAATTTAAAGTACGAACCCAAATTGGCGCTGACGGACGGCAGTGATAACTCCCGCCTAATTGCAATATTTCTTAAAGAAGCCGAATCTCACCTGGCGCCAAAAGGGACCATGCTGTTAGAAATTGATCCGGCATCCAAAACACCCATCCAAAGCGCCCTTACAAAACAACAATCCGTTAAATTCTTTAAGGATTTCCGCGGGTTGATCCGCTACGCGGAAATAAATTGGAAATAAAAAACTCCCGCGTCTGCGGGAGTTTTTAAAATTGAGATTATTCCTTGGCTTCGCCGGCTTCCGGAGTCGGAGCGTCGGCCACGCCTTCAACCTGAGTAACGTCCACTTCGCCGACGGGTTCAGCCAGTTCAGCTTCAACGTCACGAGGTGCCTGTACCTTGGCAACAACTTCTTCAGGTTCGCCCAGTACTTCGACCTTGTCCGAAACTTTCAAATCTTTGATGGCAATTACGTCATCAAAATTGTTCAATGAGGCAATATCAACTTCGATTACACTTGGGAGGTCGGCGGGCAAACACTGAACGTCAACCTGGGTGAGAACTTTCAAGAGAGTACCGCCCAATTCGCGAACTGCCTTAGCTTCACCAACGAATTCCAGTTCAACAGTAGCGGTCAGCTTTTCGGTCATCTTAACTTCGTAGAAATCCACGTGAATAGGTTCGCTGGTCAGGTAGTGCTTTTGCACGTCCTGGATCAGGACATTATGAACCTTGCCGGACGGGTCCAGCAGTTCGATAATAGTACTTTCACCCGCCTTGCGGAATACCTTTTCAAAAACATTTTGGCTGATTGCCAGGTGAATGTTGGGTACGTTGTGGCCGTACAATTCGGCTGGGATAAACCCTTCCTTCCGGAGTTTGCTGACGACATCAGTCTGAATATCGCGGGCTTTGCTTTCGAGTTGAATTTTGTCCATCTGTAAAGTAATTAGTATACTGCGATATTTTACCAAATTTCGTTGAAATAAGCAAGCCTGACATACTATAGTAACAAAAAAGTCCCTTAAATAAGGGACTTTGTCTTAACCTGCGATATTTACTTGCCGAGAGCTTTAACCAGGTCGCCCTTAAAGTTCTTTAAATCCCTATGAATTCCAATAACTTCGTCGACTTCAATCGGTCCAAACTTGCTGAATTTAGCGCTATCTTTACTGGTCAGGTCGGTGATAATTCCAACGCTGTATATTTCCGGACCATTGATATCAATACTAAACATAACTGAACTTTTGCAGCGGCTGCAGTCGGAATGGATGAGCAAATGAGTATCCCCTTCATCTCCGTTTTCACTGTCGAGCAGGTCAATTTTCCCTAAATCGTATTTATGGTTACAAACCGGGCAGCGCAGGATTAGCCCTAACCAAGCCATAACTTTTTTAAAGTCCATATTTTTCATATTTCTACCTTGATTATATCATTAGCAAGTCAGAGGGTAAAATTAGAACCGGAGAATTCTGGACTGCCGGGAAACGCTTTGGACAATGCCGAGCGCGGCCATCAAAACCAGCAAGGAACTTCCCCCATAACTCAGGAACGGTAGCGGAATCCCGGTAACCGGCAAAAGCCCGATGTTAATGCCGATATTAACTGTGACTTGGGTAAAGAACATAAACAGCACCCCCGCTACAATATAATACCCCAGGTCGTCTTTGGCCTGGCGCATTATCAATATTAATCGCCACGCGAATAAGTAATATAACACCAGCAGAGATATACAGCCTACAAAGCCGATTTCTTCGGATGCCGAGGCGAAAATAAAGTCTGTCTGCCGTTCCGGTAAGAACTTCAGCTCGCTTTGTAGTCCGTGTCCGAGTCCCCTCCCAAACAAACCACCGCTTCCCACGGCAATAGTAGCCTGGCGAACATTATAACCGGTACTGCGTAAATCCAGGGAAGGGTTAAGAAATACTTCCACGCGCTTTTTTTGGTAGTCATGCAGAACGAATTTCCAGCCAAACAAAGACAAAACAATCGCGACTAGCACCACACCGACCAGATAGCGTTTCTGGATTTGGCTCACCAAAAGCAAGCCGAACCAAATCACCATAATTACCGAAGCGGATCCCAAGTCGGGTTGTTTCAAAATCAATACCGCTGGGGCTGCAGCGTACACAAAAGTTAAAATGATATTAGACAAAGAGTTAATTTGCCCCCGTCTTAGGTAGAGCCACCGTGACAATCCAAGGATCACGGAGATTTTGGCAAACTCCGCTGGCTGGAGGTTGAATACCCCAAAGTCAATCCATCGCGCCGAACCCCGAATCGGATCACCAAAAATTAAAAGGTAAAGCAGGAACAGAAGAAGCACAACATATACCGTTCGGTTTATTTTCGCCAACTGCTGGTAGTTAGACCAGGCAAAGCCCAAGAAGATTGGGATTCCGATAAGGACATAAATCCCCTGGCGGTAAAACACGCTCATGGTATCCCCTGACCGAGACGTGCCATAAATAAGCACCACACCAACCAAGATTAATAATCCGCTGATAATTAGCAGCGGAGTATCAAAGTACTTAAATCTATCAAAAAATGGTTTCATTATTGCAGTTCAGGATTATCGGCTGAGGAGCTGCCTGCAGGTTCATAGTGTAAGTTGCTGGTATCTAAAGTATTAACATCGACGAAAACTTGGACTTTAGAAATTTGGCTGGCCTGCAGGCCCGGCCACAGCTGTTTGTAAGCGCGGCGGCCGAACGCGGCGATATTATTTTCGGAACGGGCACTAACGGTGGAAACGTTGCCCGATTTATCAAACAGGACAAACACAATTTGGATATTTTGTATCGCGTAAGCGCTTTTATTTATTACCGAACCTTCTACCACCAGCTGCGGTAAGGCGTCGTCATCATAAACATCAGGGGTAGGAGTGGTAAACGACACATCCGGAATATTTAGGCGTTTTTGCCATTTCGCTTGGGTTATATTGAGCTTTGCGGAAACGATTTCATCGGTACTGCTGACGCGGGGCACTATAATGAATTTCTTCTGGTCAGGCAGAAGGAAAAAAGTGGCGTTGTAAGAAGAAACCTTTTCGCTGGCAGCATTATAAAAGTCCACAGAATAAGGTATTTCCGGCGCTACAAGATCGAGGTTGTTGTTGGTCACTTGGAAATAAGCGGTAAACTGGTTTTCGGAGATTTTGAAAACTTTTACCGGGGTAGCGCTAATTGGCTTGGATTCGGCAAAAGCGGGATGGGCCGCAAGCAAACCGTTCTTATATTTGGCGGCGGTTATGGTCTTGGCCACGTAAAAACTGGCAAAGTAACCGGGAATGATCAACACGGCGCAAATAAAAAACGCCAATTTCTGCCACTTTGACATTGAGGAGAAAAAACGCTTCGCTGACAGGCCGGACTCTTCAGCGGCAATTACCGCGGTGCCTTTTATGACCTCTATTTGTTCTTGTATTTTGGCCATCTGATTATGTTATGATGAATATATTATAGCAAAAAACAAGGCCGAATGTCATTTGTTCACCTCCATTGCCACAGCCACTACTCCCTCCTTGATGGGTTATCGAAAATCGATGACATAGTTAATGCTGCCCTGGAGCGTGACATGAAAGCGGTCGCCATAACGGACCACGGGGTTATGTATGGCGCAGTCGAATTTTACAACGCCTGCAAAGCCACGGGAATAAAACCGATCATCGGGATGGAGGCTTACATAGCGCCGCGCCGCATGACCGACAAGGAAGGCCGGCTCGACGCTGACTATTACCACCTTACCCTGCTGGCGCAAAATTATCAGGGGTATTTAAACCTTATGGAGCTAGCCACAGTCGGCAGTACCGAAGGGTTTTACTATAAGCCGCGTATCGATCGTGAGGTCCTAGCTAAATATAGTGAAGGGCTCATAGCATTATCCGGCTGCCAACGCGGGGAAATCGCCCGAGCCTTTGATGAATCCGATGACAAAGCAGCGGCAAAACTCCAAGAGTACATAAACATTTTCGGGGCGGAAAACTTTTTCCTGGAAATCCAACGCAATGCTCTAATTGACGGGGACATCACCGTCCAAAACAAGCTCAACGATAACCTGATTAAATTAGGCAAAGCCACCGGGGTTGGCATCGTCGCCACCGCCGACAGCCACTACATTCACACTGACGACGCCGAAGCGCAGGATATCATGGTCTGTATTGGGACCGGGCGCACCGTGGACGACGCCAACCGATTGGACATGCGCAGCCATAACCTATCCTTCCGTAATAGCCAGGAAATGGAAGCTCTGTTCGCTGATATCCCGGAAGCGGTAACCAACACTGAAGCAATCGCGGAACGATGCGACTTGGAAATTCCTGTTAACCAGCGCTACTTCCCTCGCGTTAATATTCCATCCGGGCACACTTACGAAAGTTACCTAAAGGAAATTGTGCTGGACCAAGCTAAAGACAGCTACGGCAATGACCAGGGCCACGTACCGGTTGATATCATGGAGCGCATTGATTATGAACTGGATATCATTTGCAGTAAGGGCTTTGCCCCTTACTTCCTCATGGTGGCGCGTGTGGTGGAAGGTGCCCACGAACTCAAAGCGATTACTAACACCAGGGGTTCAGCGGCTGGCAGTATTGTTGGCAAAATTCTTGGCATTACTAACGTTGATCCTCTATATTATGAACTGCCGTTTGAGCGTTTCCTTACCATGCACCGTCCCACGCCGCCGGATATTGATTTGGATATCGCGGACAACCGGCGCGATGAAGTCATCGAGTGGATGACCGAAGAGTTTGGCCGCGACAAAGTGGCGCAAATTATCACCTTCGGAACCATGAAGGCCCGCGCCGCGGTGCGTGATGTCGGCAGAGCGTTGGGCATCTCTTACGGCAAGTGTGACCGCATCGCGAAAATGATCCCGCTCGGCAAACAGGGGTTCGACATGACTCTGGACAAAGCCCTGGGGATGAACCCAGAACTCAACCAGATCTACAGCTCAGACCCGGAAACGCATAAAATTTTGACCATCGCGCGGAAACTTGAAGGGTGCGCACGCCACGCTTCCATCCACGCCGCCGGAATTGTTATTACCCCCGAGCCGCTCACCCACTACATGCCGCTGCAGCGTGAACCGGATGGCAACCGCATGATCACCCAATATGACATGTACTCGCTGGACGTTAACGCCAAGGGCGATGCCATTGGGGCAATCAAACTGGACCTTCTGGGTATCCGCAACCTTTCCATATTGGAAGAAGCGGTGAAGCTGGTAAAAATCCGGCACGGGATAGAAGTTGATATTTATAACCTCCCCCACCCCGATCCCAAAACTTTCAAACTGTTGTCTGATGGGTTAACTTTCGGTGTGTTCCAGCTTGGTTCGTCCGGAATGACCCACTACCTGCGTGACCTCAAGCCAAACACCATATTCGACATCATGGCCATGATCGCGTTGTACCGACCGGGTCCAATGCAATTCTTGCCTGATTACATTAGGCGCAAACACAACCCCGAACTGGTCCGTTACCAGGACCCCGCTCTGGAAAAGATCCTGCACCGGACTTACGGTATTTTGGTATACCAAGATGATTTGCTTACTATCGCGCATGACTTGGCCGGTTACACCTTCGAAGAAGTCGATAAATTCCGCAAAGCTGTAGGAAAAAAGATCCCGGCCGAGATGGCCAAGCAAAAAATTAAGTTCATCCAAGGGTGCCAGGACACTTCAGGGTGGAGTTACGAAAAAGCCAGTGAAATCTGGAACTGGATTGAGCCATTCGCGGCTTACGGTTTCAACAAGTCCCATTCTGCTTCTTACGCCGTAGTTTCCTATCAGACCGCCTACATGAAAGCGAACTATCCGGTAGAATTTATGGCCGCCGTCATGACAGCAGAGTCCGGCGATGAAGAGAAAATCTATGCCGCCGTGGAAGAGTGCGGCAACCTCGGGATCACGGTGCTGCCACCGGATGTTACCGAGAGTTGGGACAACTTCACTGTTATAGACGAAAAAACAATCCGGTTTGGGCTTAAGGCAATTAAAAACTTGGGTTCTGACGTGGTCGACAAGATAATTGAGTGCCACAAGGCTGGCCAAAAATTCGAGTCGCTCCACGACTTCCTTATCCATTGCCAAACCAAGAACCTGAACAAAAAATCCTGGGAAGCGCTGGTAAAGTCAGGCGCCCTTGATAAATTTGGCGAACGGAACATGTTGCTGTCCAACACGGAAAAAGTTCTCGCGTTCATCCGAGAGCAAACCAATGACAGCAAGAGTACCCAGGCTTCCCTGTTTGGCAGCGACGTCCGGTTCGGAAAAGTAGTTCTGACTGACGCGGACCCCGCAACAATGGAACAAATGCTCCTGTGGGAGAAAGAACATCTGGGGCTTTATGTGTCAGCCCATCCACTAGACAGCTATAAGCAGGTTTTATCCAGCTATACTGAAATTATCAAACTCCCGGGTTTATCCGCCGGTACACAGGTGACCCTAGGCGGGCTCATTTCCAAATTCAAGCGCACACTCACCAAAAAGAACGATCCCATGGCGTTCTTTACGCTGCAGGATTTATCCGGCGATATTGAAGTTTTGGTATTCCCTAAACTCATGGCGGTAGCGGTTCCCTATCTGGATCTCGACCGCATTATCCAGGTAAAGGGAAAAGTTTCCGACAAGGATGGTGAATTCAAAATAATTGCGGATGAAATTTCTCAGCTGCCCAATGACGAGCTTTACACCATGGCTTTGGATGAAATGGAAAAAACCAAAGAAGTGGTGATTTACCTCAACGACAGTTCCCAGGATACTCTGCTCAAGATCAAGGATATTATTGAAGCAGCACCGGGGTATGCCCAAGTTTACCTCCGCATTACCGGACCGGGAGGGGAAAAGAAACTGAAAACCAATTCCCAGGTACGGGTGAGCGCGGAACTGGTTCAGTCCCTTCGTTCGTTGCCCCAAATTGCCAAGGTTGGCGGCCAGTGATATAATATCTTTATAGTTATTTAGGTTCCTTTGGCTTGTGATCCGGCTACCAACCGGGGAAGCCAAGCAAGTTTCATAAAAAGGCGGCGCTAAAATCGCCGCAAACTGGGACGGAAACGTCATCTATAAATAAATGACCCCAGGATTGTTCTTTTGCCGTAGCGAAAGATTGGTCCTGGGATTTATTAATTTTAACTTAAAATATGTCTAACATAAGCGAAAATCTTCATGGTATCAGGCACTCGCTCGCCCACCTGCTGGCCAGCGCTGTTCTGGAACAGTTCCCCGATGCCCAGCTGGGCGTGGGCCCTGTTATTGAAAATGGGTTTTACTACGATTTCCTCTTACCCCGAGCTTTGACTCCGGAGGACTTGCCCAAGCTAGAAAAACGGATGAAAGCATTAGCCAAGAGCAAATTGGATTTCGAACGTCAGGAGATGAGCTCCGGAGAGGCAAAAAAGTTTTTCGAAGCACGCAAACAACCGTTTAAGGTTGAGTTGATTTCTGACATAGAAAAGTTTGGCACCACGAAGGCTGACGAAATTTTAAACACCGACGGCGCCGTCAACAGCGGTAGCGAAGCGAGCGCGGGAGACACTGCCGTCAGTCTCTACAAGACCGGTGAGTTCATCGACCTTTGCCGTGGCGGCCACGTCGAAAACACCAGTGAAATTTCCATCGACGCCTTTAAGCTGGATAAAATTTCCGGCGCGTACTGGAGGGGCGACCAGGCCAACCCGCAATTGCAGCGCGTTTACGGTCTGGCTTTTGAAACCAAAGAAGAATTGGATAAATATTTGGAGCTCCTGACCGAAGCGGAAAAACGGGACCATAAAAAACTTGGTCCGGCGCTCGACCTGTTCATGTTCCACCCTACCGCCCCGGGCATGCCTTACTGGCTGCCAAAAGGGATGATCATCATGAATGAGCTTATCGACTTCTGGCGCACCGAACACCGTCAGCGGGATTATCATGAAATATCAGCTCCCCTAGTTAACAAAAAAGAATTATGGGAAACGTCAGGTCACTGGGACCATTACCAGGAAAATATGTTTGTCGTGGATAAAGGCGAGCATGAAGTATACGGCATCAAGGCAATGAACTGTCCGAACGCAATGCTGGTGTTCGGCTCCAAAAGCCGCAGTTACCGTGACCTGCCTTTGAGGCTTTCCGATACCGACACCCTTCACCGTTATGAGTTGGCGGGGGCTTTAAATGGCTTGTTCCGGGTCCGCTCGTTCCGCCAGGATGACTCCCATAACTTCATTACCGAAGAGCAGATCGGCGAAGAATTCGCGCGCATCTTCGAAATCACCGAGCGTTTCTACGGAATATTCAACCTTAGTTACAAATTCCGTTTGGGCACCCGTCCGGAAAAATTCCTGGGTGACGTCGAAACGTGGGACAGGGCGGAAAGTTCCCTAAAAGAAATACTCGAAAAAAGCGGCCGTGAATATTATATCGAAGAAGGCGACGGCGCTTTTTACGGCCCAAAGATAGATATTTTGATGAACGACGTGCTCGGCCGTGAATGGCAAATGGGAACAATTCAGCTGGATTTCCAGCAACCACGCCGGTTTGAACTGGAATACTCCACCGCTGACGGTAGCCGCAAAACCCCGGTCGTGGTCCACCGGGTAATTTACGGTTCACTCGAGCGCTTCATCGGCATCTTAATAGAGCATTACGCTGGCGCGTTCCCTTTATGGCTCTCTCCTGTCCAGGTAAAGCTGCTGCCCATTGCCGATCGGCACATAGAATACGCGGTAAGCGTTAAGAAAAAGCTGCAGGAACTGAATCCTGCATTAAGAATTGAAATTGATGACCGAGCCGAAAGCGTGGGCAAAAAGATTCGTGATGCAGCGACCGAAAAAGTGCCTTACCAGGCGGTTATTGGCGACAAGGAGATGGAAGCTTCCGCCGTTGCCGTACGGGGAAGGAATGACCTGGATTTGGGAGCAATATCTGTCGAAGATTTCGCTAAACGACTAGCGGAAGAAATTCAAAACAAGCAATAAAAAACAGCGCCTCGCCGGGCGCTGTTTTAAAAGCTACGAAATTGGGTTGGGGACGACTGGAGGTTGATGCTGAACGTAAGATTGCTGAGGAGCTTCGCCGGTTGCTCCGGGAGACTTTATCTGCACCATGTTGTCATAGATCAGGTAAGAAACCAGGATCCCCATCGGGGCGGCCAGGGAGCTCAGGGTTATGGTCAAAAACAGGGTAATAATAAGACCGGCACTGCCTGGAATTACGGCTGGAATTAAAGCACTAATAATTACTTCAATAATCCAGATAGGCAAACCTACCATCAGACCGGCCACGAGGCCGCGGGCCACAATACTTCCGGCATATCCTTTCACGTAAAATTTGCTTCGCTTTAGCGCGGCCCATCCCTTGAGCCCTTCGGCTATGACAACATTTTCCGCAAGCGAATACCAGATCGCAAAAATTATACCCGGGATTATCAACAGGATAAAACCGCCGAGGATGATAAGGCCGGACAGGATGCCAGTCCAAAACACTGGAGCTACTTTAGATTTGGAGTGGTTAAAGGCCTGTCCCACGGTTAATTTCTCAGGGTTGTGAACTGCCTTGTAAACCAGGGCTACCCCTCCCCAAATAGAAATCACAATATACGCAAGGACGACGACAACAATATAGATCCACCAGGCAGGGTTTACGTCCTGCTTGCCTTCCGGGTTAAAAACTGAAAATAGCGAGGTAAGAAAACTGAATAAACCGATGAGCAACGCCAAGTAGGCAAAATTCTTAAAGTCCCCCTTGTAGATTGCCCAACTTTCCTTAACAAGCTGGGTAGCTTTTTTCATCCGGGGTCTTTCTGCAATCGGAGCGCCGCCTGAATAGGTTTGTGAATTTTCCATATGAGTGGATAATAATTATTTGCTTTAATTATAACAGTTATTATAAAAATGGCTAATCTTTCGCGGGTTTTTTCTTGGGTTTGTAATACTTTGTTCCCCTAATTTTTTCGGGAAGCAAATCTTCCTTGGGATACCTCTCATAGCCCCTGCCATAACCCAATTCTTTCATCAACTTGGTGGGGGCATTTCTGACGCGCATGGGGATAGGCAAGTTCCCATGTTTTTGAACATCTTCCAGAGCAGCGTAGTACGCCTCGTAAGCGCTCTTGTCCTTGGGGCAGGAACACATATAAACGGTTCCATGGGCGAGATTGATGGCGCACTCCGGCAACCCAATTGTTTCCACTGCTTTAAATACTTCATTGGCAACCACTAGCGCGGTGGGCTGCGCCATGCCAATATCCTCGGAGGCAAAAATAACCATGCGCCGCGCGATGAATTTTGGATCTTCTCCTGATTCAATTAAGCGCCCCAGGTAGTACAACGCCGCGTCAGGCTGGCTCGCGCGCATGCTTTTAATGTAAGCGCTGATAGTATTGTAGTGCTCTTCCCCTTTCTTGTCGTACCTGAGGAACTTCGACTGCAGCGTATCGGTCAGGGTTTCGACGGTGATTTTGCCGTCATATAAGTTAGCGGTATTTTCAATCATGGTAATGGCCTGGCGGGCGTCTCCGTTTGCCATTTCGATGAGCCATTCGCAAGCTTTCTTGTCTAGCTTAAATCCTGACTGCTTAACAATCTTCTCCATTTCTTTTGGCTTCAGCTCTTCCAGCACAAATACGCGCAGGCGCGACAGCAAGGCGGGAATGACTTCAAAGCTGGGGTTTTCGGTGGTCGCGCCAACCAAAATTAGCCGGCCGCTTTCCACAAAAGGCAACAGATAATCTTGCTGGGCTTTGTTAAAGCGGTGAATTTCATCCAAAAATAAGACTACCGGTCGCAGGGTTTGCTGGTGCCCGCTAACAATTTTCCTGATGTCTTCTTTTCCCGCGGACACCGCGGACAGTTCATGAAATTCAGCGCCAAGGGCATTAGCATAAATTCTGGCTAGGGTTGTCTTGCCTACCCCTGGTGGACCCCAAAGCAAAAACGAGAAAATCTGTTTTTTCTCTATGGCAATTCGAAGTGGCTTGCCCGGCCCAACCAAATGAGTCTGGCCCACGAATCCCTCCAGTGTTTTCGGTCTGATTCGAGAGGCGAGTGGTTCCATGATCAGGTGAGTAATTCCGCTTTGTCCGGACGGACGGCGACAGTATGTTCAAAGTGCGCGGCTAAACCGCCGTCTTCGGTACGAATGGTCCAGCCGTCTTCATCCACGAACACGTGGTAATCTTTTTCACAAATCATTGGTTCAATGGCGAGAACCATGCCTTCTTCCAAAGTAAGTCCTGTCCCCGCTTTCCCGTAGTTCGGTACCATGGGGTCTTCGTGCACGTCATAACCGACCCCGTGGCCCACCAAATCGCGCACGACAGAGAAGCCTTCCGCCTCGGCAACCTTCTGCACGGTCGCGCCAATGTCGCCGATTTTGTTTCCAACGACGGCAACTTTCAAAGCCTCATCCAAACACTTTTTTGTCACCGAAATTAATTTTGCCGCGACGGGGGAGACTTTGCCTACCGGAACTGTTATGGCCGTGTCAGTATAAAGTTTCTTATATTCCATCCCTATATCCAACCCTAGGATATCGCCCTCTTTCAAAATTTCCTCAGGAGAGGGGATACCATGCACCACAATGTCGTTAAGGGACGTGCAGAGCCCCGCGGGAAATGCGTTGTTTTTCGGCCCATAATTAATAAAACTGGGGCGGCCCCCGGCTTTAATGATTTCCGCTTCAGCGTATTGATTTAATTCGGCCGTACTTACTCCCGGCTTTGCCATGCGGGCAAGGTCGCCCAGGATTCGCTGCATTATCTTGCCGCCTTCGGCGATTAACCGAATCTCTTCTTCGGATTTAACGTACTTCCCCATTCTCAATTTTTTTTAAATAGTTTTTTATGATTCGGTTGATCTCCTGCCTAACCTGCAGCCTGCTGCCCATTCCGCTGATCTTATGGAATTCATACACTGAAGAAAAAAAGTTAACCACGTCGGCAATGTTGGTGCGGTAATATTTAACCCGGTTCTTGAGGGCTTGGTTATTATCATCAGCACGCTTGCCATACTTTCCCGCGAAATATCCTACGCGATCAGCCATGCGCTTGACTGTTTCCTCAATTGGTATGGAGATATAGATAACCACTGGCGGCAAGCGCTTATGTGCCTTGAGGAGACGGCTGGCCATTTTTGCTTCACCCAGCATCTTCGGGTGGCCATCAAATAGAATCCCCTTGCTCATCGGTACCTTTTCGATAGTTTCTTTCAGGATACCCCGCGCGATCTTTGTAGGGGTCATTTTACCTTTATCATTGTTGGCTTTGAGATTGTGGTTTATCTCTTTATCGCGACGGCGCAATTTCGCGAGCTCTTTACCCATATCGAAATCGTACAGGTTATACTGCTCCGAAAGATACTCCGCCTGGGTGGCCTTACCGGCCGCAGGATCTCCCAACAATACTACGGTAAATGGAGGAGTCTTTTTATGATTGGACATACTTTTTTAACGCTTGATCTACCTCGTCCGTTACCTCCTCAATCGGGGGTCGACCGTCTATTTCGATGAAGTCGCTGTGCAATTTCAGGAAATCCAAAACTGGGAGAGTATCTTGTTCATACTGTTGTAGACGGTATTCAATCGCGTCCCGGGTGTCGTCTTTGCGCCCTTCCTTTTCCGCGCGGAGCAGGAGCCGGTTGAGAGATTCTTCACGGGGCAAATCCACAAAGAGAGTGACAAATTTGGTGCGCCCGTTTTCCAGCAGCGCGTCCAGTACAAATTGAGCCTGCCCCACCCGTCGTGGTACCCCATCAAAAATTACAGCTTGGTCTTTGGGAATGCTGGCAAAGCGGTCTTTAAACACTTGCATAATGATTTCGTCGCTTAGCAGTACGCCCCGGTTGACCAAATCCTTCAGCTCCCGTCCGAGTGGGGTGTCTTCCTGGGTGATATCGCGGAAAATCTTTCCCATCTCCCAATAAAACATCCCATGCTTTTCGGCTAGGAGTTTACCCTGGGTTCCCTTGCCCGAACCTTGCGGGCCGATTAAAAAAATTGCGTCTAAGTTCATAGAGGTATTGTACAGATTTTTAGCCCTTTAGAAAAGGGCATGAAGTTCAATTTTGCCTGTTTTTCTGGTACAATATGGGTAACAGTTTGCGAGACAAAAGAACTGAAACAAAAGTAGTCAAAGACAAAATTGAGTAATATTTTTATAGAACTTACCGTGGTGTTTATCGCGGCCGGGGTTCTGGCAACTCTCATGAGTTTCCTGCGCCAGCCAGCCATTATCGCCTACCTTATTACCGGGTTGATAATTGGCCCCATTGGGTATTACACCATCCAACACAATGAACTCCTCCAAGGATTGTCCGAAATCGGCATCACCCTGCTTTTGTTTTTGGTCGGGCTCGAACTCGATATTTCCAACTTAAAAAAGATTGGCAAGAGCGCCATGTTCGCCGCGTTCGGACAAGTTATCGGCACGGCCACATTATCTTTTATCTTCCTTAAAATTCTTGGTTTGGGTAATCCCGCGGCCGGTCTGATTGCCGCGGCTCTTACCTTTTCCTCCACGGTCATCGTAGTCAAACTACTCAATGAAAAGAGAGACCTGCACAGCCTTTACGGCAAGATTGCCGTCAGCATGCTGCTGCTCCAGGATTTCGCCGCCATCATTTTGTTGATATTTTTTTCCGGAAGCACTTCCCCGGTCCTTGGGGGCTTGCCGCCCTGGCAAAACATCCTGATCACAATCGCCAAGGCAGGCGTACTGGTGTGGCTCATCCACTGGCACAGCAAGTACATCATTCCAGCTGTCCTTCGGGTGGTAGGGAAATCGGAGGAATTATTGATGGTCCTTTCGCTTGCTTGGGCTTTTGGCCTGGCCGCGCTAGTGTCCCTCCCCTTTATCGGATTCAACGTGGAAATCGGAGGGTTCCTCGCCGGGCTGGCCCTGGCCAGCAGCGCGGTCCATTATGAAATTAGTTCGAAGATAAAATCGCTCCGCGACTTTTTCATTATCATCTTCTTTATCACCCTGGGCTCTTCCCTTGTATTCAGTAATCCTGGCGCCGTGATAATCCCCGCGCTCATTTTGACCGCTTTCGTTCTAATAGCAAAACCCCTGGTCTCATTGTTGGTGATGAGTGGTCTGGGGTTCAAGCCCCGAACGTCTTTTTTCACTTCGCTTACCACGAGCCAGGTTTCGGAGTTTAGCTTGATTCTCATGGCGCTCGGCCTCAAAGCCGGAATCATTGACCAAGACACGGCTAGCCTCCTCACTTTGACCGCCATTATTACCATGGCAATTTCTTCTTACTTCATAGTTGAATCAGAATTCTTGTATAACCACCTTAAGGGGCTGTTGTCCTGGTTCGACTGGCGCGGAGGTGAAGCGGAAAAGGGAATTACCGAGTTAAACTTAAAGAACCATATCATAATTGCCGGTGCCCACCGCCTGGGACACCATGTGGTTGAGGCTGCGGAAAAGCTAAAGCTCCCCTTCATGATAGTGGATCATGACCCCGAGGTTGTTGAGCGGTACCGCCGCCAAGGACTAAACGCGATTTGTGGTGACATAACAGACAGCCATATTCAGCAACTCGCCGGCATGCACAAGGCCCGGTTAATAATCTCAACCGTTCCCGACGCGCACGACAACGCTACCCTGCTCGAAGCCCTCAAAAAAGAAAACGTCAAAGCAAAAATTATTATGACGGCGTTGGATGAAGACGACGCGATTGAGCTATATAACAAAAAAATTGATTATGCCCTGCTGCCCCACTTTGTTGGCGGCCAGCACATTGCCCATATCCTAAAGCACGAGAAAATCGGCCAGCACCTGCGCAAACTGAAGGAAAAGCACATCAAAACCCTGCGCGGCAACACTTAGCGGTTCGGAATATATAATGGTATAATTTCCGCATGCCTAAACTCTACGACACCCTTACCCGCTCGGTTTCTGAACTCCTCACCATCCACCGGAACAAAGTAAGGATTTACACCTGCGGACCCACGGTATACCACTTTGCCCATATCGGAAATTTGCGAACCTACATTTTTAGCGACTTGCTTCGCCGCGTTTTGGAATATGACGGCTTTGAAGTAGTCCACGGCATGAACATTACCGACGTGGGCCATTTGGTTGGCGACGGTGACGAAGGCGAGGACAAAATGGAGGTAGGCGCGGCCCGCGAAGGCAAACATCCCTTGGAAGTCGCCCAATTTTATGAACAAAAGTTTTTTGAGGACACCGACCAGCTCAATATTGAGCGGGCGCACCGGGTGTTGCGCGCCACCGAAACCGTACCTGAGCAAATTGAGATTATAAAGCTCCTGGAAGAAAAGGGCTTCACTTACCGCGACGAATTCGCCATTTACTTTGATACCAGCAAACTCTCCGATTACGGAAAACTTTCGGGGCAAAAACTGGAAGACAAGAAGACGGGCGCCCGCGACGAGGTGGTGGTAGACACCGGAAAGAAGAACCCCGCCGACTTCGCGCTTTGGTTTTTCCTGGCCGGGCGATACAAAGACCATGTCCTGCGCTGGCCATCACCCTGGGGTGATGGTTTTCCTGGCTGGCACATTGAATGTTCCGCAATATCACGAAAGATCCTCGGCCAGCCGTTTGATATCCATACCGGCGGAGTGGACCACATTGGCACCCACCACACCAACGAAATTGCCCAAAGCGAAGCGGCTTACGAACTGCCACTAGCCAACCGCTGGATGCATGGTGAGTTCCTGCTCATAGACGAAGGTCGCATGGGCAAAAGCGAAGGGAACGCATACACCTTAGATACTTTAATTGAAAAAGGGTTCTCTCCATTGGATTTCCGTTATTTGTGCCTTACCGCCAACTGGCGCACCCAGCTTAACTTTACCTGGGAAAGCCTGCAGGCCGCCCGCCAGGCACGCCTTAAATTAAATGACTTTGTATCCCAAAATGCTAGGAGCGGCAACATTGTCCCAGCTTACAAAGAAAAGTTTACCGAATTCATTAATGACGACTTGAACGCTCCGAAAGCGGTGGCTTTAGCTTGGGAACTGATGAAAGACCAACAAATAGAGTTAGAAGATAAAATTACAACGCTAAAAGATTTCGATCGAGTATTCGGACTTAGCCTGGAAAAAAGCGAAGCCATTGATATCCCACAGAACATCCAGGAATTGCTAGACCGCCGCGAGGAAGCAAAAAAGACCAAAGATTTTGCTTTATCAGACAGCCTCCGTCAGCAAATTGAAGAACAGGGCTACGAGGTTCGAGACACATCAGAGGGTCAAGTCGCCAAAAAGAAATAGGCAAATAGGGCAACTGCATAACATGAAAAAAGGACCCGGCAGACTTGCGTCAGCGGGCCCTTTTCGGCGGTTGTGGGAGAGAAATTTGCTAATACATCATCCGAGACGACGGACGTTGTTCGAGTGGAACGTCCTTAGCAAGCTGGTTGCAGTTAAGTCCGAGGATGACGATGTGGGTGGGAATGTTCATCTTCACCACTTCGATGTCTTTGGGGTTCACCCAAAGCCACGTCAGCGGGAAAGACTTCAAAAACGTCGGGTGTAATACCGGACGCTTTTCGGTCTTTAGCTTTTCGGCTTCCACGAGCAGTTCGTGGTTAAAGCCGGCGGCGATGAACATCTGCCGGTCATCTTTCGACAGACGGGGCAAATTCGGGTATGCCCCGCGAAGCTGACGCTCAATTTCCGTCAGCATTTGCGGATTCTGGGAATCCGCGTAACGTCTGACCCATTCAGCCAGGGTCACGGGCTTTCTCTTTTTCATTAAATAGTCCTCCAACTATCGTTGTCCTTATTCCTATGTACCTTGCGGTACGCCAAAAGTTTCGAAACTTTATAAACCCAAAAGAAGGTTCAAAAACCAATTTTTACGTTTATGTCGCCAATTATACCGCAAATTGGCATTTTTGTCAATACTCTGAGCTTAAACAAGCCAAGTTTTCAACCTAAAATCCCCACCTTTTGCACCGCCTAGAGGGTTATTGGCTAAGTTAATTTATGCTAAGATTAAATGACCACTTAATAGCCGCGTAATAGCCCAAAACGAACAGAAACCAATGCAATCGTTAACAAAATCCTCTGTCGACCGCATGCCACCGCAGAACCTGGAAGCCGAGCAATCAATTCTCGGGGCTTTGATGTTGGACAAAGACGGCATAATCAAAGTAGCTGACGTTGTCAGCGCGCAGGATTTTTATGACACCCGCCACCAGCTCATTTACGAAACCATGCTCGGATTATTCGAGCGTAATATTTCCATTGATATCCTCACTCTTTCAAATTCACTGGAAGAAAAGAAACAACTAGACCAGGTGGGCGGCGCCGGATACCTCAGTCAGTTGGTGAATACCGTTCCTTCCGCCACTCACCTCACGTACTACGCCAACATCGTACGAAAGAAGGGCACACTCCGTCGGCTCATTAAAAGCGCCAGCGATATCCAAAGCATGGCCTTTTCCGAAGAGGGCGAAGTGGAGGATATTTTGGACAAGGCGGAACAGCAATTGTTCAGCGTGTCCCAGCAGCAACTCCAGCAGAATTTCACTCCCGTAAAAAGCATCCTGCACGAAACTTTCGAACGTATTGATGAACTGCACCGGGAAAAAGGCAAACTCCGCGGTTTACCGACCGGCTTTACCGACCTGGATAAAAAACTGGGGGGCTTGCAGCGTTCCGACTTGGTAATCCTGGCGGCCCGTCCTTCCATGGGTAAAACCTCCATGGCACTGGACATTATTCGCCACGTCGCTACCGTGGCAAAAATTCCCACGGGGATATTCTCTTTGGAAATGAGTAAGGACCAACTGGTCGACCGTTTGCTGGCGGCCCAGTCCGATGTGGACCTTTGGAAAATCCGCACGGGTAACCTGACGGAAGAAGATTTTGAAAAATTGAACTATGGCATGGGCGCTTTGTCCGAGGCACCTCTTTACATTGATGATGCCGCCGGCGCCAACATCATGGAAGTTCGCACCAAAGCCCGGCGCCTTCAGGCCGAGCATAACCTTGGCCTGATCGTGATTGACTACCTCCAGCTTATGGCCGGCCGCACCACCGACAACCGCGTGCAGGAAGTTAGTGAAATTTCCCGCAGCTTGAAGATCTTGGCCCGCGAACTTAACATCCCCGTCATTGCCTTGTCCCAGCTTTCTCGCGGCGTGGAAAACCGCCCCGACAAGGTCCCCCAGCTCGCTGACCTTCGCGAATCGGGTAGCATTGAGCAGGACGCCGACGTGGTCATGTTTATTTACCGCGAAGACATGTACCGCGGCCGGGAATCCAGCCGACCAAATATTGCTGAAATTCATATCAAAAAACACCGCAATGGCCCAACCGGTCAGGTTGACCTTTACTTTGATGATGCCAAAACATCGTTCCGCACCCTGGATGCCACGTTCGACGTCAGCCCCCAGGCCGTCATGCAAAGCCTTAACACTGAAGAAAATAATCCTGGCGCGACATTCTCCGCCCCCAACTAAACATGGCAAAACTTCCCTCTTCCCTCGAACGAGCCATAAACGAACTTTCCAAACTCCCTGGCATTGGTCCCAAATCGGCCCAACGCCTGACTTTTTATTTGCTGAAGCGTGACAATATCGACTTAAATTCTCTGGCGGAGAGCATCCATAACCTCAAAGCGGGAGTGACTTTCTGCGCCGATTGCCATAACATGGCGGAAACCGACCCTTGTGATATTTGTGCTGATCCAAACCGCGACCACCATTTGATGTGCATAGTGGAAGAACCGCTGGACGCGCTGGCCCTGGACAAAACCCGCCAATTTCGCGGGGTATTCCATGTCCTTGGCGGCGTTCTAAACCCAATGGAAGGAATTGGCGCGGACCAGCTTAATATTGATGACCTGCCGGGAAGAATTGCCAAGCTGGACGTAACCGAAGTAATTGTCGCCACTAATCCTACCCTAGAAGGAGAAACCACGGCGCTCCATATTTCAAAATTGCTAAAAGACACCGGGGTTAAAATTACCCGGATCGCTCGGGGCCTGCCTATGGGCGGGGATCTCGAATACGCGGACGAAATTACGCTGTCACGAGCGCTCGAAGGCCGCCGCGAACTATAAAAAGATGTCCCGAAAAACAAAGCCGCGAACAGACATGCAGTCGATTCGCGGCTTCAATTTTGAATACAAAGGTGAGTGTTAGCAGAGCAGGGCCTTCGCTGCGGCAAAAAATTCCGGCGTGGGGTTTTCTTCCACGACCAGCAGCAAGCCCCCATCCGAGAATTTCGCAAACCGGTCCAGGACATGCCGGACCTCAATAAGAGCCAACGCTTCCAGAGTCTTTATTCCTGTGTGGCATAGCCGCAGAGGTATGTCCGCGCTCTTTCCGAGAAAGAACACGTTTCTGGAGGGATGGTCGGCAAAGATTTTAAATGCACCGTCAACGGTTTCATCGGTCGGCAAACCGATGTAAAGCGCCACGGTGGCGTGGTTTTCGTACCCAAGGCGGTTGCGCAGCATCTGCAGGTTGTTCTGCATCGCGCTGCCCTCGAACGAGGCCACCAAATTTGCCGCGGCTCGGTTCCTTTGGCAAAATGCCAGGGCACACATAAAACTGTTTCCCAAAGAAACATCCGAGTCGTAGACTATCAACACATGACCTTTCATCAGTCACCCTCCATTTTAAAAGCTCCCTTTTTGAGGAGCTTAATTTCGGTCATATTTTAGCCCATTTTGGGACGAGTGTCAATCCTACTGAGCCGGGGTTAACGTTAACGTCATCAGCTTCTTTTCCCTCACTACGGTAAAAGCTATTGATTGCCCGGGTTTTTGGTTAGCCAGCAATTCTTCGAGCGTGGTGTCTTCGGTCAGGCTTTGCCCCCCTACCGCCGTTATGCTATCTCCAGCCTTTAAGCCGGCGGCGGCGGCCGGACCGTTTGCGTCAACCGAAGCGACCAGAGCCCCGATCGGGATTTGATAGGAATTGCTTTCCACACTGCCAATGTTGCGGTATGAAAACTTCCAAACCGGGCGGTTAATCCCCTTTTGCGAATTATTGAAAAACAGTTTCACGGTTTGGTTAGCCACGTCAGCGGAAACTAAATTGGTACCGTCCCACAATCCAGCAATCTTGCCGTCCAATCCTATCACAGCTTCACCGGGGATAAGGCTGCCCGCGGGCTGGGCGGCGAAACTGCGTGAAGGCTTATCAGCGTTAAAAACCTTTCCCAAAGTTGCGTTTTGCGCTGATGACACGAAACTGCCTTGGAAATTAACCAGGCCATTGGAAGCAACTACGTTATGGGAAAAACCAATTTTAGTACCAGGCAACAGAGACTTACTGGAAGCGAAATCCACAACAGCCACACCGTTTAAAGATGCTTTCACTATTACAAGGTTGGAACCCGGCTCGCCATAAACCGCTGTTATAGGAGCCGATTGCCCATTATTCAAAACAATGGACTGAGTGCTGGCATCCTTGGCTAAGGCGGAAACGACAGTAAGGAAATAACCGTCAGTAGAAAGATTGAGAGCGCCGCCGTTAACAACCACTGAATTAGGTCCAATCGTTGCTATCGAGGATAGATGTGATTTGGCCCGGGCGATAGCGTCCGTCATTTCACTGCCACTAGAGGAACCGGAATCATCTTTCTTGGTAATGACAATTGGCGCCTGTGGGTTAAACAACTGGTACTTCCGGAAAATCGGGACAAAGGAAAGCTTGGCGGCAATCCATGGCCCTGCCAGGATATTAAAAACAACACAAACAATCAGGGTAACTACGAAAAATAGGATAAGTTTTTTATTCATAAATTAAGTTAAGATCTTCCACGGCGTGACCGCCAAAATTACAGCGGTGAAAATTATTCCCAATGCCAAGTGGTATTGCACCTGCTTTACGTTGAGGTGGTCATATAATGCATAATAATACAAAACCCAGCAAAAGTAGAATATGTTAAACATCATTAAGCCTAAGGCGCTGAAGTGAAGCGGCAAAAAGCTTAGTGCCCAAAACAATTCGGTCGTAAGTAAGGCCAAAATTGCCGCGCTGTACCAACGCGCCGGACCAGGTCGGGGTACCGCTTCATAAGATGCCCGCACCAGCAAAAGCGTGGCGGCGAAACAAATACCTAAATAAACGACCTGGGGAATGGTGGCAAAAGTGTGACTGAACTGGGTTACCGACATGAATATGGCAAACGCGGTAATGAGGGTTTCGTTCATGAGCAATTGTTGTCCTGAGTTACCCACCAAAAACTCCACTAGGTAAATTATGGGCAGACCAAGCAACAAAAACAATCCTCGCCAAAAATCTCCGGGAACAATGAAGAATAGAGCGAACCATCCGATGACAAACAATACCGGACGTACCCACCACCAAATATTGTAGTGGCCAATTTTCCGCAAATACCATATGTTGTAGACAGTCATGGCGGCACAGAACAAAATAAAGGCCGGGAGGAGGTAACGAAATACCGGAAGAGGGGCGGCAAAAATCTGTACCGTGACCAGGAAGGCCACGCTAAAGATCGCGCTAATTGCTTTGTGGTAGTTTTGGTTCATGGCTGCGTTTATACAGAAACAGCCCGGCGCAAAGGGTGAGGCCGAGGCTGACCAGGAAATTCAACCGGAAGGGGCCAACAAACGTGCTGTCGGCGCGCAAAAGTTCCAGGAACGTCCTAGTACCATTATACAAGAGCAAATACCACACGAAAAGGTAAGGATTATTGCGCTTATAACGCCATAAATAAAGGAGAATTCCCAGGTTTACCAGTGATGAGTACAAAAACCAGGGATGGAAGTACACGTAGCCAAGGTACTCGGATGGCCGGAACAAGACGGGCACATACATCTTCCATGGTACCCCCGTGGGGGTGCCAAACGCCTCATAGTTAAAAAAATTACCCCATCGGCCAATGGCCTGGGCGGCAACGAAACTCAAAGTTAGCCAATTCAGATAGTTCATGAATTTTTTTGCTGACCATCGGCCGGAAAAATAAACGACCACTGCCAGCACTAGCGCGCCGCCAGCGGCGGCACCATATATCCCTAGTCCCCCGTTCCAGATCGCGATGGCCTGCACAGGATTATGGATGTAATACTTCCACGAGGAGAATACATGGTACGCACGGGATCCAATAATGCCCCCAATCACGCAGAAGAATATAATCCATTCAGCGAAATCCTCGTCTATCCCATATTTTTTTACCTGGGCCATGGCAATAAACCACCCCGCCAATGCCCCCAGGGCGATGATCACGCCGTAATAGTGGATGGGCAAAAACCCAATATGAAATTCCTGAGGTAATATAACGGCACCGCTAAAAACCGGTGACAATAACCCGTACCACGCAATGGCCAAACTCCCCACCAGCACGAAGATTAACCCGGCCGCTTGCCATTTGGTTTTAAACATTTTATTTGTCGCCATGGCGAATTTTAAAATAGGACTGCTTGGTGCTGAACGCCGGTCCTTGGAGCCGGCTCCATTAGGTTAAGTTTAACTTCTTTAACCTTAAAGTAATCACGATACAAGATTTTTTGGTTTACCAGCGCGTAATCGTAAACCTGCTTGGTTATCCGGACGTCATCCAAGCAATATTTTTTCAACAAATCGAGACGGCCATTGCGCCAGTACAGTACCGCCTGCCGCCCGTGCCCGGACTTGCCTACCCCGAGCGAAGCCTGGGCCACCATTTCCAGGCTGACGCGATGTCCCAAAACCGCGGCTATTTCCTGAATCAAATCGTAATGCGGTATCTCAAATATATTAAAGTTCAGGTACGGCTGGAGAACTTCAAAATCAAAGTCTTTAATGTTGTATCCAATGATCAAATCCGCCGCCTGAAGTATTGGGGCCAAACGGGGAATTTCCTTTTCTTCGTATACGGTATATTGGTTGGTGGAATAATCATATACCCCGCACACGGAAATCTTTAACAGGTGGTTTTTACCCCTGCCTCCTACCTCGCTAAATTCTTTTTGTGTTTCAAGGTCAAGAACAATTTTCTTTAACATTAAATACATTATACACCCTATTTTTCCGGGATGGGGATTTTTGCCAATAAGGCCTGAATTTGTTATAATTTCGCCATATGAAACGAGATTTAGCGATTGAAACGCTGGAAAAAGTTGGTCAGGAAGTCACACTTTCCGGATGGGTAGATTCCGCCCGAGACCACGGCGGTCTTATTTTTATTGACCTACGCGACCACACCGGGATTGTTCAACTTACTGTTAATCCCGACATGGGCGCTATTTTTGAAACAGCCAATACATTACGTGATGAGTTTGTTATCAAAATTACGGGTACCGTGAAAAAGCGGGATGCGGACCTGATAAATCCAAATATCCCTACTGGCAGCGTGGAAGTTGTTTTATCTGACTTGGTTGTTTTGAATAAAAGCAAAGCTTTGCCGTTCCAGATTTCTCACGCCACGGATGAAGTTAACGAAGAAGTCCGTCTAAAGTACCGTTTTCTCGATTTGCGCCGCGAAAAGATGCAGCGCATGCTAAAGCGCCGTCACGACATGATAAAAATGATCCGTGACTACATGGACGCCCACGATTTCATTGAAATTACCACCCCTATTCTGGCTAATTCTTCACCGGAAGGCGCCCGCGATTTCTTAGTTCCATCCCGTCTCCATCCCGGCAAGTTCTACGCTTTGCCGCAAGCCCCTCAGCAGTTTAAGCAATTGTTGATGGTTGGCGGCGTCCACAAATATTTCCAAATCGCGCCATGTTTCCGTGATGAAGACCCTCGCGCAGACCGTTCGCCCGGTGAGTTTTATCAACTCGATTTGGAAATTGCATTTGCCGACCGCGGTGAAATCGTATTTGAGGAATTAGAGCCTTTGTTCATTCAACTGACTGAAGAATTCGCTGGCAAGAAGTGCCTTTCCAAACCCTTCCCCCGCATCCCGTACAAGGAAGCAATGGAAAAATATGGCAGTGACCGGCCGGACTTGCGTTACGGCATGGAATTAATTGAGCTGACCGAGGCGCTAAAGGATACCGAATTTTCAGTTTTTGGCAACGCCATTAAAAACGGGGGTTGTGTGAAAGCTATTTGTTTAGTTGGCGGCGCTTCCATGAGCCGCAGCCAAATTGATGAGCTTACAGAAACCGCGAAGAAAGAAGGAGCCGGCGGCCTTGCGTACATAACCTATACCGAAGAAGGCCTCAAATCACCCATAGCAAAATTCCTTAGTGAAGGTGAGATGAATTCTATTGCTGAAGCTACCAGGGCAAAGCCAGGAGATATTGTCTTCTTCGGGGCTGACGACCGTGCTGTTGTTAATAAAGTTTTGGGCAAACTTCGAGATGTTTTAGGAGACAAATACAACCTTAAGGACCCCAACGTAGTAGCGTGGGCCTGGATCACGGATTTCCCCCTATATGAATATGACCCCCGTGAAAAGAAAATCGATTTCATGCATAACCCGTTTTCCATGCCAAAAGGCGGCCTGGAAGAATTAAATTCTAAAGATCCGCTGGACATTATCGCTGACCAATACGACATTATTGCCAATGGCTTGGAACTTTCTTCCGGTGCCATCCGCAATTTCAACCCCGAAATTATGTACAAGGCGTTTGATATCGTAGGAATCAATAAAGACACCGTGGACGAAAAGTTCGGCGCCATGATTCGAGCGTTTGAATTCGGCGCTCCTCCCTCAGGCGGCTTTGCCCCGGGAATTGACCGTATGCTCATGATTTTCGAAAACGAACCAAACATCCGCGAAGTAATTGCTTTCCCCAAGAACGGTTCTGCTCAGGACGTTATGATGAATGCTCCAAGCGAAGTAGAAGAAAAACAGCTGAAAGAATTGAGCATTAAAGTAGATTTGCCAAAAGATAAGCAAAAATGAAACCATTTGCCAAAAGTTTGATATTCTTTTTTGTCACAACAATAGGTTTGTTACTTTTGGCAGCAATATTTGTATTCCTTTTTTTCCAAGCTACTATAATTGACGCAAGCGACAAAAGCACTGCCCATGCATTTCAGGTCGGAGGAATATATTTCATTCTTGTACTAGGCTGGCCTTACGCTGTGGGATTATCTGCAATTGCATCTACTATTTACTATTTAATTGCAAAGAGAAATTACAATCGATCAATAGTTGTAAAATAAATGTTTGGCTTCCTAAACAAAAAAGTTACTTACAAGGGTATGCTCGCGGAATCGCTGATCCTGTTGTTAGCCCTTCTCTCCCTTTGGTTTCTTTTCGACCTAGCCAAAGCATCTTTCACTTTCAACGGTGTTTGCACACAAATAGCTGTTTCGGGTGACCAAACCAATTATCCTTGCGGTTACAACGAATACGTTATGCAAACCATGAGTCATTGGAAAACCGTTCTGACGGTGGTTGGCATCGGCGCACTAATCCTGGCTTTATTGCTTACCTTCAAAAACTTCTTCAAAAAACAACAAGAAAATCTCTAAATGCAGTCAGTTAAACTCCACCAGTTTGAGGGCCCGCTCGACCTTTTGCTCTCGCTAATTCAAGAACAAAAACTAAACATTACTGAGCTGGCGATTTCGGAAGTAACCGAACAGTTTTTAGCATACGTCAAACAACTCGAAAATATCGACGCAACCGCGCTAGCCGATTACCTGTCAATCGCCGCCAAGCTGCTGGTCATAAAATCAAAAGCCATTCTGCCAACCCTTGAGATTGAAACCGAAGACGCGGAAGAAACCGCCGAGGATTTGGCTGCCCGCCTCATCCTTTACCAACAGTTCAAGGAAGCGGCAAAGTACTTCAAAAAACGGGACGGCCTAGAAAGGCAAAGCTTTATCCGTACCTTAGTGTTTTCCGAAAGGATTAGCTTTCTCCCAGACCCCGAACTCCGCCCCGAGGATCTGCAAACAGCCGCCAACGGCATTGTTCAAATCCTCAAAGAGTTGGACAATCTGCCAAAAGCCAAGGTCCGTGAAGCCATTTCTATTGGCGATAAAATTAAGGAGCTGCAGGGATTGTTGTCGGAGAAAATAGAAACTAGCTTGAATGACTTACTCAAAACCGCCAAAAGCAAACCGGAAGTCATCATTACATTTTTGGCACTATTGGAGCTGACCAAACAACGAGTCTTATCCGTTGAGCAGGAAAACCTTTTTACTGATATAACTATTAAAAAGTATCAGCCCTCGGCTGTAATTGAAGAATCCTAATGGAACTGAAGCAAAAAATTGAAAGCCTTCTCTTTGTTTCGAGCAAACCGCTTTCATACAAAACCCTCGCAAAGCTAACCGGCGCGACTGAGGGCGAAGTACGCAAGGCCGGGACTGAGTTGGTAGTAGACCGTCAAAATGCCGGCGTAGTGGTTCTGGAAGCAAATGGAAACTACCAGATGGCTACAAACGCTGAGAATAGCGATCTTGTTAAAAGCTTCCTGAATCAGGACCTGCGAGAAAAACTGACTGAGGCTACTGTTGAGGTGCTTGCCATTATTGCCTACCGGCAACCTATTTCCAAAGCGGAAATGGAGGCAATACGCGGCGTTAATTCACAGTACAGCCTTCGCGCCCTGCTAATGCGCGGGATGATCGAAAAAATTCCCAACCCATATGACGCCCGTGGTTCTCTTTACCAGGTTACGACTGAGTTCCTGCAGCACATGGGGCTCAATTCCGTTAGTGACCTTCCAGATTTCGACACTATAACCAGCTCCATCAAGCTTCCAGACGCTCCGGCACTAAAAGATTCGGTGCCGGAAGCCGAACGGCAAATGGACCCCGAACAAGAGACAACTGAAGAATAAAAAACAACGGGCGGACATCTGAAGAGGACACAGATGCCGCCCGTAGTTTATTGCAGATTCGACGGTCTTGAACCGCATGCCCACCGGCGCCCGGCTGGGGTTAACCCTCCCGCATCCTTGTTTCGCCCCTCCCGCGAGATGGAAGGCACTAGACGCTGGCGCGTTCACTCTCATATGAGTTTGGGTACCCTCTGCAATCTTTGATAAAGCCTCCTAACAAAAAGCCCGCACCGAACTGGCGCGGGAACTATATGGCAATGCTCATGAACTCTATTTTAGCGTGGTAGCTGGTCATACGATTCCTTAGGCGAATACGGTTGCTCGCGTTTCAATTCAACGCCTTGGCAACCGGCCGCCACCAATGAAAGTAAGATAATAATTAGAGCTATTTTTGCCATGTTTTTATTTTATAAGCCATTATAACAACAGTTGATTAACGGGTCAAAAATGGCTATAATAGCTAAGATTTTAACCTTTTTGGCGCCATCGTCTAGTGGTTAGGACACGTGGTTCTCATCCACGGAACCGGGGTTCGATTCCCCGTGGCGCTACCAATATGGACTTCCCCAACAACAAAACTTTTTATGTTTCGGTCAAAGCCCTGTTTTTTAATGCTGATAAAAAACTCATGATGATCCGGGAGAAGAATGGATTATGGGAAGTACCCGGCGGCAAAGTCACCAAAAATGAAACTTTTGAAGACGCGTTAATTCGGGAGTGCCAGGAAGAAATGGGAATTGCTCCTACCATTTTAGATAAAATGCCGGTTATCGCTTATCCCACTCTAGACCGGGGCGGGAAAGCCCGTATCATGCTGTTTTACCGTGTCGCCTTCCCCTCGCTGGATTTTTCCCCGTCAGACGAATGCGAAGAAATTAAATTCTTCAGCAAGGAAGAAGTCGATCCGGAAACAATCTATCCTCAGTTAATTCCCTTGCTAGACTACATTTAGCACCTCCTCCTCCGCATCCGCTTGACCGTAACAATCGCTCTTAATGGAGCGATTTATTTTATATGGAAGGACCATCGTTACTATTGGCTTCAGAGCAATTGAGGCCGTTTGTCGGACGCAAGATAATGCGTGTTTCCGGAAACTCAAAAATTGGCATTGAACGCATGGACCAGCAAAAGGTGCTGGAAATTTTTTCATGGGGAAAACACCTGGTATTCCAGTTTCCTGGTTTCGCCATGCGGATACACTTCATGCTGTTTGGGACTTTCCAAGCCAAGGTGGGAAAAGTTTTCGTAACCGGTGACTATAAGAAGAAAGCTCAGGAACCTCGTTTGGTACTAGAGTTCAAAAATGGCCATATTGAGTGTTACAGCTGCAGCGTGAAATGGATAGAAACTTCCCAAGCCCGCTCGGATTACGATTTTTCCCTTGATGTTCTCTCTAGTGCCTGGGACGCAAAGAAAGCACTGAAAACTGTTCAGTCCCTCCCGGACGAGCAAATTGCCGACGTTTTATTGGACCAAGAAATCTTTGCCGGCGTGGGCAATATCATAAAAAATGAAATTCTCTCTTTGGCCAAAGTTAACCCGAAGGAAAAGGTGCGAGACGTGCCTCTTACTAAGCTTCGTAAACTGGTAAAACTGGCGCGAGATTTTTCCTGGCAATTTTACGAGTGGCGGAAGGACTTTGTCTTGCGCAAAAACCTGAAGATCCACCGCAAAGGGACATGTCCTTATTGCGGCCAAAAAATTATCCGTGAAAAAACCGGCAAGCGGCAACGTTGGGCCTACTGGTGTCCAGTAGATCAGGCCATGCGTGCCTAAATCTGGACCCAGCGGTCATACTCACGCTTGTACTCTCGAAAAGCAGCAACGGCAAACGCCATGCTGGTTTCCTGCCAAGTGTACGTTTCCAGAATTAGCTTATGGCTTTCAAATGTTAGACAGTTGAAAGAATTGTGTTCATCGCGGTACCGCCTGGAGCTGGAAGTGCCTGCCTCAACCATGAGAGCGGTGTGTTCCTTCTCCCGTATTTTCTTCACCAGCAAATTAGTGGAGGAACGATGGCCATGGCCTGACAAGAAAATGTCTATACCGGCTTCCACTAATTTGTGGAGCTTTCTTTTGGAAATCTTGTTAATGGGATGGTGGGTTACCAACATTTTGATGTCGGTTTTGGGAATTCCTTCTATAATGCTTTCAACCATTCTTATTTGGCGGTTGGAAATATCTCCCCCTTTAATCGTCAGCGAACGGCTGGAATTTAGTCCGATAACAATCAGTCCATCCACGGCCAAGTGGGATTCTTCCCGCGCCGCGATGTAACTTCTAAACCGGCGCAGGGGTTTATAGAATCGCCGAAACAGGTTATACAGCGGTATGTCATGGTTACCTGGGACAACTATGGTGGGGACAGTAAACTTTTTTAAAAATTGGGAGGCTTCCTTAAATTGACCAACCTTTGCCCTCATAGTTAAATCCCCGCACACCACCAAAGAGTCTGGTTTGAGTGCTTGCACATGCTTAACCAGCGCTTCCGTGATGAAAGCGTCGTGTGTGCCAAAGTGCAAATCGGACAATTGGATGAGTCGGTGATTCATTTGGTAATTACACGCAAGGCGCGCGGCCTTAATTTATATTCCAAAGGTGAGCTCACGGAAATAATCTCCCCGTCAATGCCAACCTTAACCACCGGTTTTTTTGTCCGGACAGTAACCGCTTTCGAAAAATACTCTTCAAACAAGTCATGCTGGCGAAGGGTTTTTTTAAAAGCATGGACCAGGAGAGTGGCCAGGGTTTTTACACCGGCGTGCCTCACGACAAACAACGATAACATCCCCTCGTCCAACCGCTCACGGCTGCCAAAATTCAAGCCTTCCACCTCATACTTATTATTTCCGATAACAACGAGCGGCGACCGGAAACTTCTCGTCTGCCCTTCTATTTCAATCTGGACTTCAACAAAGGAATAGCGTCGGACGAGGCTCAAAAGAGAAAGCAGTAAAGCAAAACCCTTGGAGTAGCCATACCGCTCATGGCGCTGGCGTGTCGCGACAATTTTAGAATAAATCCCGATACTGGAATTGTTGAGGAATATTCGGTTGTTGACTTCCGCGACGTCAATCGATTTTTCCGTGCCGGTACCGAGAAGACTTACGGCGCTCTCTAAATCCTGGGGAATCCCTAAATCTTTAGATAAATGGTTAAAGGTTCCAAAGGGGATGATTCCCAATGTTGTGGAACTTTCCAGTGCCTCGGCGGCGACCGCGTTAATCGTGCCGTCCCCACCCGCGGCTACCACTATCTGGGCGCCCTTGCTTATGGCGTTCCGGGTAACTTCCCGGGTGTCAGTCCCTTCATGGGACAGGAAAAAATCTGCTATAACTCCAGCACCCGAAAATGCGTGACGAAGGTCCGCCACCTTTTGGTCCATTTTTGTACCACCCGCCCCAGCATTGACTATCACTGATATCCGTTTCGTCATGGCTTAATTTTAGCTAAATCCATATAATCAGTATATGGTTTTAAACGCTCTGCAACAATTAGATGTTACCTTGCTCCTTTGGGTTAACTCCCTACCTCATCCGGCGGGACTGGTCCACTTTTTCAATATCCTTCATTTTTGCACCCGGGGGCTTTTAATATACCTCCTACCTCTCCTACTGTTCCTTTCGGCCAGAAAATACCACAAGGCTGGCATTATGGCCGTCGTACTAGCACTTACTGATGTCATCGTAGATCTGGCCCTGAAGCCTCTCTCTGCTCGTCCGCGCCCCCTGCAGGCCCTGCCCAATGTATTTGCCGCGACCCCCTATCCCACGACATTTTCCTTCCCCTCGGCGGAAGCCGCTGTTGCTTTTGCGTTTGCCTTGTTCTTGGTATGGAAACTTAAAAGCCCTCACCGTCATTGGGTGTGGGCTTGGGCTTTTTTAGTGGCATTTGACCGGGTCTACCTTGGCCATCATTATCCCGGTGATGTGGCGGCCGGAGCGCTTGTGGGCTTGGCCGTGACCGGGTCGGCAATTCTGGCATTCCGATTAATGAGCGGACGCTTTGGCCTGCTTCGCAAGTAGGGCTTCTTCTTTGCATCCTTCTTTGCAGAGGAAAGCCTGGCCTTCGTTGATTTCACATTCCTCGCAGGCAATGACCTGGCGGTGGCACTCGGGGTCAATGCAGTTAGTAAACCGTTCGCAGGGTTTATTGCAAATACTACACGCCCCCACCACCTGGTGCCTCGGGTCATCCGTGTAAAAACCCATCAGGATCCTGTTGTCGAACACATATAGCTTACCCACAAAATTTTCGTTCGGATATTTTTCCATGTAGGAGACAATACCGCCGTCAAGCTGGTAAACGTCGCTAAAACCCTGACTCAAGAGGTAGCCCGAGGCTTTTTCACACCGGACCCCTCCGGTGCATACTGTCAAAACCGTCTTGTCTTTTAAATGCGAAATGGATTCTACAAACTTCGGCAGGTCCCGAAAGTTCTCCAAAGGCGGCAAGATAGACCCTTGGAAGTGCCCGGCCAGGTGTTCATAGGCATTCCTCATGTCGACAATATAAAATTCCTTTCCTGTTTGGATCCATTCATGAAGTTCTTCTGGTTTGAGGTGAATTCCCGTTAAAACATTGGGATCGATGTCACAAGCATCACCCAAACCCAAAGTCACAATTTCTTTACGGACTTTAATCTTGGTTTTGGGGAAAGCAGTTCCCATGCCCGCACTGCGCTTTATGTGAGTGTTGGCAAAACGGGGGTCGGCTAAGAATTCAGCCAGGTATGCGTCAATGTTTTCCTTGGTGCCTTCCATAGTGGCGTTAATACCCTCGCTAGCCACTATTGTGCGCCCTTTTATGCCCAATCCCGCCTGGAGATCCCTTTGCCAATCAGCAACGGCCTCTGGGTCTTCCAGGTGGATATACTTGTAAAATAGGATGATTTCGTACTCATTCATAGCCCTTATTTTAGCAAAAAATGTGGTATAATAACAGACATCAATGAACCATATCTGGATTGAAATATTAATAGTTTTCGTACTAACCCTATTGAACGGCTTTTTTGTCCTAAGCGAAATTGCCCTCATATCTGTGCGAAAAACCCGTATCGCGGAGCTGGTTAAGGCCGGCAACACCCGTGCCAAAATTGTCCAGCAACTTCACCAAAATCCGGAACGGCTGTTCGCTACAACCCAAGTCGGAGTTTCCCTCATCACCATCTTCGCCTCCGCTTTTGCCGGAGCCAGCATTGCCGAAAAGCTGGTGCGGTACGTGGACTACATCAATATACCTTTCGTCCAGCAATATTCTTATAACATTAGTTTCATAGTCGTAGTTGTTGCCGTGGCGGTTTTGAGCTTAATAGTTGGGGAGCTAGTTCCGAAGTCCCTGGGCCTGCGCAACGCGGAAAACTTCAGTCTCATTTCCGCTTACCCCATTTGGTTCTTGTCTAAAGTTTTTTCCTGGCTCATAACGTTTTTGGAATTTTGTTCCAACATTATCCTGAAGCCATTTAATGACAGCACCACTTTCGCCGAAGGGCGTCTTTCCGAAGAGGAAATCCGCTCCCTAATTGCCGAGGGGCGCAAAGTCGGGACTATTGAAGCGCACGAGCATAATATCATTGAAAACGTATTTAATTTTTCTGATTTAGGCGTGAGTAAGATTATGGTGCCGCGCGCAAATATGACAGCGTATGACATCAGCGAAACAGCCGCGGAAATTATTTCCAAAGCAATCGATTCGGGATATTCCCGCCTGCCCATGTATCAGGGAGACTTCAACAGCATGATTGGCGTCCTATATACCAAAAAGTTATTGACGTCTCTGGGTGAAAACCCTGATCAGCTTGACCTGCGGACTTTCCTGGTACCGCCGCTGTTTGTACCTGATACCATGAAAATTAGACGGGTCCTTAAACTGCTCCAAGGGAAAAAATCCCACATGGCGTTGGTAACGGATGAGCATGGACAAATCGCCGGCTTGGTTACCCTGGAAGATATCCTTGAGGAGATTGTGGGCGAGATTGCGGATGAAACCGATGAAGTGTTGGAAACCATAAAAAAATCCGGTGATGACTATCTCGTGGCTGGAAACGTTTCAGTGGTGGATTTTAACAAATATTTTTCCCTCCAGCTGCCGGAAGATGAAGACTACACCACGGTGTCAGGATTTATCCTGGAAAAGCTGGAGCACTTCCCCAACCCCGGCGAAACCGTGGATTACCAGGGCGCGCAGTTTGTGGTGCGTGAATCCGCTGACCGGACAATCAAAATAGTTCTGGTCCAGGGCGTAAAACCGGCGAAATAGCCCCGCTATCCTGGTATTATTCAACGTATACCAGCAAACTTTTAAGATAGTCACCTTCGGGGTAAAACAAGCTCACCGGATGGTCGGCCGCCATAACATGGCGGCTTATTATTTTGACGTTACGGCCCGCGTGCTTGGCCGCGTGGAATATCAGGGTCTGGAACAAATCAGCCGGAATGTGCGCGGAGCACGAACTGGTCAGCAAAAAGCCGCCCGCCGGTAGCTTCTCCATGGCGGCCTGGTTGAGCTGGGTGTATCCCCGGCTTGCATTATGTACGTCGCTGGCCCGTTTTGCGAAGGCTGGCGGGTCTAAAATAATAAAATCATATTGGCCAGGCTTAGTCCTGACATGGAGGAATTCCAGCACGTCTTGGGTGTAAAATCCGCCGGCTTTTTCTTCCAGATTATTGATTTTAAAGTTTTCCCTCGCCCCCGCCACCGCTGAATCAGAAATATCAACGGAGTCAACCTTCTCAGCTCCGCCCGCGGCAGCGTAGACGCTAAAACCGCCGGTGTACGAAAAACAGTTGAGCACGTTGCGACCGTTCGCCAAGCCGCGCACCATTTGGCGCATTTCCCGCTGGTCGAGGAAAAAACCGGTTTTCTGGCTGCCTTCAAGGACGACTTTGAACTTGATGCCATGCTCGATTATTTCCACCGCGGCTGGCCCTTGCCCGTCAATCCAACCCTCAAATTCTTGCAGGCCTTCGCGCCGCCTCGTTTGGGAACCAGATTTTTCATAAACCGGCAAACCGCCCAGTTCCTTTTTCAACGTTTCCAGTAAAAACGGCTTCAACTTTTCCATCCCTAAAGTATTGATTTGCATAACCAATACGTCGGCATAGCGGTCAACTATCAATCCGGGCAGATCATCGCCTTCGCCATTAATCAAACGGTAAGCATTGGTGTCCGGCGGAATAATCTTTGCGCGCAAGGCAATCGCGTTTTTTATATTTTTGGCCAAGGAGTGAATAGGGTAGTCATCGGTAAAACTGAACATCCGGCCGGCAATGGACTGGCCTTTATGAAAATACCCATACCCAACAAATTCGCCTTTGGCGGTAACCACAGGCAATATGTCACCATCTTCAAATTCGGGGTATGACGCAATGGCACCCATGAAGACCCAAGGGTGCTTGTTTCGGACATGCTTGTCCCGTTCAGGCTTTAAAATGACGGAATTTTTCTTGTAATCGCTAACGTCCACGCGTCTGTAAATTGGTTAATGTGTTGGTTAAAGTTCTCTTTTCTTCCAATTTGGCTTGAATGAGGATATTATGCGCCCGCACGCTGCTTCGCAATTGCCTGAGTGTCTGCTGCAAACCATGGATGTCAACTGTAACACGAGCGGTTTCGCCCGACGGAAGCGTAACATCTTCCTTGCGCTTCTCGTCAAATACCTGGAGACGTTTCTGTTTAAATGCCTCAATTTGTTTCTCCAGCTCCCGACGGTTCGCCTGCCGTTTGCTAAACCTTTCCACGAGCGGGCGCATTACGCGGCTAAGACGGGGGTTGTATTTTACTTCCAGGTTTTTGTGCCGCTTTTCTAAGGCATTGATTTGCTGGGTATAGCTCATTACTTCTTGGTTCGCCTGGGCTTGCTCTCTGAATTTGGCAGAGAGAGTATTCAACTCGCCTTGCATGGCGTTCCGTTCCCGGACCAACTCTTCAGTTTCCAGGTTCACCCGTTCAATTTCCTGGGTCAGGCGCTGTTCTTCGAGTTCATGCTCGCTTACCGGCAAGTCCTCAGGTTTTTCGACCTGCTGACCAGTGGTAAAACTGAATACATTTTGTTTTTCCGGACTTTCACTGTTTGTAACTTCGCCGGCCTCATCTTCTGCGCGATTCCCTTCTTCGTGACCCGGTGCTGATTCCGGATTTTGGTGTTTGTTCATGCTTTTATTATGCCTTAAAAAGATGCCATTGCCAACAAAAACCAATAAAAAACCAGGGCTAAGCCCTGGCATAAAGCGGCTGTCCTGGTTTTTTATGTAAGTGTTAGTACTAGCGGGTAACGCCCCTTCTAGTAAATGCTTTGACGATAGCGATAAGAACTATTGCCCCGAGCAAAGCGACTATGAAGCTGTAGAGGTTGAAACCGCTCACGCCGCCCTGGCCGAGGAAGTTCATTAGTATCCCTCCGAGAACCGCGCCGATGATCCCTACGATGATGTTCATCAACGGGCCCTGTTCTGCGTCAGTTTTCATGATCAAGGAGGCAATCCATCCCACTAAAGCCCCAAAAATGATCCATAAAATGATTCCCATAATATTAGGTCTTAATGATTAATTACTGGTTACCGCCTTCGGAACCCTGGCCGCCTTGGCCGCCCTGGTTCTGGTCTTCGTTGTTGTCAGTACCTGAGTTTTGATTGTTGTTGTCTTGGAACATATAATTTCCTTTCAATTAATTGATTTGTTAATTAGTTAGCGATGTTAGCGGTTTACCGACCCGCTGACATTAAGGTTCACATTGCTTGGAACCGTAACGTTGCTCGAACGAGTGCTGTGGCGCAGGGCTGGCAAGCCGTACGCTACGAACAGTATCAGCACGAGGAGCAAAATGATGGCGGCGACTACGGTGCCAACTCCACTTCCTCCCTCGCGGACTGTTTCCACGCGTTCTACTCGTTCGGGTGGGTTGTTTATGACAGTTGCCATAGGTTTCTCCTTTCGAAACGTTTTACTTATCTTGGTCTTCCAGCCTGACGGCTGCCTCCGGCGTTGAAACGTCCTTGCCCATGACCAGCAGTCTAACGATGGCCCACGCGATGAGCCAGTATACCAGCATGGCAAGCAGGGTGGTCCATTCCACTACGCTCGCGCTTCCCTCCACGCGCTGGATGTTAAATACGGCCATGAACGGCGCAACAAACGGGGCACTCAGCGAATAAATTATGCTGGTAAATCCTGCATCGGGATTAGCGCCGAAGAGTCTCAGCAGAAATCGGAATGCAAGAATAATTTCCAGCAGGCCGGCAAGGTACCAGACTACTTGGGTGCCGCGGTACAAAGGTTTTGTACGAGGTGACACTGTTGAGTCCATAACTTCTCCTTCCTGAATTTTTAATTTCCGCTTCAGTCCCAGTTGAAACCGCGACCGAAGTGTCCCCAGTTCGCAGTGGTGGCGTATGCAACTTGCTCGAGACGAAGTGCATTCTTGATGCCTGTTGGGCTTAAGTCGTAACCGTTTACCGGTATAAAACGGTTATCATCCAACAAACCCACTGCCATTACCGGATTCACCCTACCTATCGCATAGGCAAGCCGTATTGTTACACTTTGACAATTGTATTTTTTTAAAAAATCGACCGCGACACGGCGGGCCATATACGCCCCGCTGCGGTCAACTTTGGTATAATCCTTTCCCGAAAATGACCCGCCGCCGATGGCGACCTGCGGCCCGTAACTGTCCGCCACGAGCTTGCGGCCGGACAACCCCGAGTCCGCGTCAAAGCCGCCCTGGGTCCAGTCCCCCGCCGGGTTTATCAAATACTGCTCGGCCGGCAAAAACGCTTGAACATGTTTTAACAAATCTCCTGTTGGCGCGTTCTGGAAGCTGGCGACCACGGTCTGCACCTTGGTGCCCTCAATCGTCACCTGGACTTTGCCGTCAAAAGGGTAAATTTCGTATAGCTCTTGGCATAGCTTGCGCGCCAGCTCATATTCCAAGGGCATCAGATTTTCGGTGTCACGGCAGGCGTACCCAACCATAATCCCCTGGTCCCCGGCGCCGCCAATATCCACGCCACGGGCAATTTCGGGGCTCTGTTTAACCAGGCGCACCTCCACTTCACAGTTTGGTTCAATCTGTTTGACCAGGCTTTCCACTTCGGGATGGGTATGGGAAGTAACTTCCCCGGTGATCATAATTTTGCCATGACCCCCCAAAACTTCCACTGCCACCCGGCTGGCCGGGTCGCCAGCTAAGTACGCGTCTAAAATAGTATCCGCGATGAGGTCGCAAATTTTGTCAGGGTGCCTGGGGGTAATAAACTCAGCAGTCTTTAACATCTTTAGAAAATTACAAATAAAAAACGGGCTACAAACGCCCGAAGTAGATATTCCAATTATCTTTCCCTTGCGGGCTGAATGAGGCACCAGCTTGCTTATGCCAAGGGCACAAACAGAGGTTGCCGGGCGGGTCGCGGGGTCAGTTCCCTCGCCGCCACTCTGGATAATATTAAATTGTGCATAAATTATAGCATAAAACGACAGGCAGCGCAAAAACTTCTTATTTTACTGGCCTGCTTATTCTTATAGGCGTCGGCTTTATGTCCACACCAAATTGCGCCCGATAAAACAAAGAACCCGGAAAGACTTTAAAGGTCGATCCGGGCTCAATGGTTGAAGTTATGGAAGTTGCGAGTGCTAAAGCGAGGTGCGGGTGCTGCCTTTGGCAGCAGGCTGGTTTTCGTCCAACACGCCGTAGTGGGCGTAGATGTTCTTGCGAAAACCGGCGTCCAGCTTGCGGACGAAGTCGTCGGTGCAGTCACCGAAGACAACTTTTCCCGCCGCAACCCGGCATTGGACTCTTTTGTAACCCTCAACCGAGCTGTCATTGACCACGACCATCCCGTCGGAGATTGTCCCGTCGAGATTGCTGTCGAGAAAACGATACTCGTTGCCCGACACTTGGTCGTGAACCGTGTAGAAGAAGTCTTTGTCCCGGTTAACGCGAAGCGCGTAAACCAGACCGTCGCCTTCCTCAAAATGGACGTACTCCATGCCCGACGAGTCGCCGAGTATTTTCTGCTGGAGCAGTCGCAGGTTGCTGTCCTTAATGACTCTTGCGGTAGCGGGAGCCGCGCTGTGCAGATTCACGGTGAGGACGGTAATAACCGCACCGACCAGAAAAAGCAAAACGCCCATAATTACCGCGACCGTCAGAATTCGTTTCTTCATAACTAGTTCCCTCCGATTTTTAAGGCTCGCGCCTATTGTTTTGTGCCCGTAAAACTTAGCCAGACACTTAATATAATTATAGCACATTTAAG
This sequence comes from uncultured Candidatus Saccharibacteria bacterium, assembly GCA_964416765.1. GTDB lineage: Bacteria > Patescibacteriota > Doudnabacteria > UBA920 > UBA920 > CAYQEU01. The sequence continues at coordinate 319,645 of CAYQEU010000001.1, read as the reverse complement.
ACTAAAAGTCAATGAGCTATAATTCCCCTTATTTATGGCTGTTTTGGAAGAGTATTTGGCCGAGCGCAAAAAAACTGGCCTAAGCCAGGGGAGTACAAAAAATTAAAAAATTTAGCAGGGGAGTGGCAATTTTTGTTTTATTGGTCCTTGTTTAGCATTAAAAGCATGGCTGCGCCGCCAAGGCTGCCGCCAGAGCTCTGGGCCACCACCTTACCGCTGTGGTCGCGGATTACCTTGCCTTCGGTATGAAACTGGGCATGACTGCTCCACTTGTCATATATCGCGCCGTGTTCACCTATTTTCCCTACCTTATGCCCGAAATGGTCACGGACAGTGCCATTCTTTTCCACGCTACCTACCTTGTGCCCTAACTTGTCGTATATATGCCCTCCAGCGCTAATCTTGCCCATGGCGTGTCCGCCTACATAAACATGGTGCGCGGTGCCTAGGTTGGGCATTATGGTGTTTAAGTTCTGGGACATCGTTCTAAGAAGTTAAGAAAAAGACGAGCTAGTGCATGCTCGTCTTAATTATAGTTTCCAAATCGCTGTATTGCAATTCATACCCCAGCTGTTCCTTTAGTTTGCGGTTGTCTGCCACCAAGATAGCCGGATCGCCTTCACGGCGCGGACCAATCTCTAAAGTGATCATCCGGCCGGTAACTTCCATGGTAGCCTGGGCCACCTGCTCAACGCTCGCCCCTCGCCCGGTGCCAATATTAAACACCGCGAACGGTTCTAGCCCCCCCAAACGGGGCAAGGCGGCTAAATGGGCGCCAGCTATGTCCAAAACATGGACGTAATCGCGGATGCAGGTTCCGTCAGCGGTATCATAGTCGTTGCCGTATATGGTAAGGAATGGGCGTTCGCCCTTAACGACCTCCCGGACAATCGGGATAAGGTGGGAGATATGGCCGTCCAGCAATTTGCCGTCGAAGTCCGAGCCGCAGGCATTGAAGTACCGGAACACAACGGCGTGGAACCCGCGGTAGGCGGTGTAGAACTGGATGGCTTGTTCCGCCAATAGCTTGCTGTGGCCATAAGGGTTAATGGGAGCAAGGGTGGCGTCCTCGGCAATTGGGGTCTTTTCCGGTTCGCCATAAACTGCCGCGGTGGAAGAGAAAATTATGTTTTTGACCCCGTGGCGGTCCATGGCGCGGAGCAGGGTAACAGTACCGAGTGTATTGTTCACAAAGTATTTCTCCGGCTCCCTGGTGGATTCCTCCACCTCAATACTGGCGGCAAAATGCATGACTGCGTCCACCGGGTAACTGTCGAAAATACTATCCAAAAACTGGCTGTCCCCTATATCGCCCTCGTGAAAAACCGCCTCTTCGGGCACGTACGAGCGCGTCCCCGTGGTTAGGTTATCGGCCACGATAACCTTGTGCCCGGCCTTCAGGAGCAACCGGACGGCATGGCTGCCAATATAGCCCGCTCCGCCCACTACCAGCACGGTTAAGGGCTTCTGGACGCCGCTGGCACTGCCTGCAGTTTGGGTTTGGGTGGCGGGACTTGCCTGGTTTAGTTGCTGCATAAGTTCATTATACCTGTCTATGGTCAAAACTACGGCTTCTGAGGTGCCTGCCACGGTCAGGAGCAGGCCGCCAGGGCGACGCTTTACTTCCGCGATAAGCTCTTGGAGGTATTGATTATCCATTAATTCAAAAAATAAATAATAAAACCAGCCTCGAAATTGAAAAGCTGGTTGTCTTTTTATTTTTGATCTTTAGTTTTCTCCAGTATAGCACCAAAAACCAAAGACGCAAATTTTTTTGTGAAAATTCGCCAAAACAAAAACCCGCCTCGGAAAGAGGCGGGTTAAAAACTAAGCGATTAGGCCAAGATGAGCTTCTTCAGGAAGGAGCGCTTCTTGTAGGCCACGAAGCCTGCGACCAAGAGACCGGCAAAAGAGACGGCGGCCTGGCCGGTAGCGCCGGTAACCGGGGCTACGAAGGTGGAAGCACCCAAGACAGACCCAACGTTGATCAACACGGTGTTACCGTAAGTGTTGCGCAGCTGGTAAGTCAGGGAATTGCTCAAGCTGTACTTAACGCGGACGCGGAAGGTCTTGGTGACGGTTCCGCCAGCCGGTACGGTTACAGCCGGGAAGGTAATCACGTTACCGCTCAAGGTGCCGCCCTGGCCGTTGTCGACAAAGTCGGCGTAAGGCAGGACTCCAGACAGGTCATCGGTGATGACGAAGTTGTTGGCATCAGAGTTACCAGTGTTGGTAACGGTCAGGGTGTAAGTGATGAAGTCTTCACGAGCAGCGTTGGTAGATGTAGCATCGACGTTCTTGGTATCGTTCCAAGCCTTCTTGGAGAAGACCAGGTTGATATTGGAGCCTTGGACACAGCCAACGGTTACGAAGGCATCGTCCTGGACAGTACCTACGCTGTCAGCGGAAGCGCGGGCAATGTTCTGGAGAGAGGTGGAAGTACAAGGGGTAACGTTGCGGCTGACAGTGGACACGAAAGTAAAGGTCTTACGCGCGCCGGGAGCCAAGGTGCCGATTACAACGTTGTTGATGTCAGAAGAAGAGATCAACGTGCCGTCGATAGCCAGGCTGGAGTTATCCAGGTTCAGGCCGGAAGGCAATACGTCAGACAAGCGGACATTGCTCAACTGCAGGGTACCAGTGTTGGTAACCACAATTTGGAACTGCACGCGGTCGCCGTTAACGGCTGAAGCAGAGTTAGAGTAAGAGCCGTTGTTGGTCAAATTGCGAACCTGCTTATCAACCGCGATGGAGTAAGTACCGCCACAATTGTTGGTACAGGTCGGGTTAACAATAACCTGGGCGGTATCAGAGGCAGAATTGGTGTTGCTGGCCTGGGCGGTAGCGGTGTTCGGGTAAGTTCCCGGGCCGCCGGTAACGCGCATGCTGTAGTGAACAACCATTTCCTGTCCAGCGGTCAAATCACCGAGGTTCAGGGTGCCAGGGATGGTACCCAAAGCCAAACTGGTGTTTACCGGGGCTGGTGTTACATCAATGGAACCGCTGATGAACTGGGTGCCGGAAGTGCCGTTATCAGTCAAAGTGACGGTGCGGGCGGTAACGGAGCCAGTGTTGCGGATGCGGACTTCGTACTGTACGGTGTCGCCAGTGTTGGCGCTAACGGTTTTCTGGTAGCCAGTGCCCTGAGTAACATTGCGGACATTCTTGGTCAAAGCCAGGGTGGTGTTCTGGGGTTGAACCGGGTTAACCACAACCGGGGTCTGACAAATCGCGCCGAAGAATTGGCCGTTCTGGACCATCTGCCAGGCAAAGTTGTAAGTGCCGGCAGTAGCAGGGGCGTGGGTGCTGATGTTCAGGATAGCCTGCTGGCCAGGAGCCACTGGAGTGCCTAAGTTAATGCGGTTGGAACCCCAGGTAGTGTTGTCCTGCGGGTTTTGGGAACCCAAAGCGTAACCGTTGGCCGGAACCCAAGTAGTGCTGCCGTTGTTGCGTACGGTAATAGTGCCGGTAAAGGCCTGGTTCGGGCTAAAAGGACTGGCTGGGCTCAAAGTAACGCCCACACATTCAGCGTTATTTGTATTGTTAACCACGCTTACGTTAACGGTTGCGGTGGCGGTAACAGGGGAGATCCCAGTTGCCTGAGCGGTAGCGGTGTTAACGTAGGAACCGGCGCCGCCAGTTACGGTAGAGTTATAAGTGATAGTGGCAGACTGGCCATTCGGCAGGTTGCCGATGTTGATAGTGCCAGGGATAGTACTGCCGGTACCCATGGTGGTCTGCAATGAGCCCGCCACAAAAGTGGTGCCGTTGGTACCGGTATCGGTAACAGTAGTGTTGTTGGCGATCGCGGAACCGGTGTTGCTTACGCGGATCTGGTACTGGACGGTATCACCGGTGGTAGCGTTAGTCGAAGAAGAGAAGTTGCTTTCACCACGGGTTACGTTGCGCACCTGTTTGGTAATGGATAGGGTAGGAGCACCAGCGTTTACCATGCGAACCTTAAAGCGCAAGAAGCGGGCGAATTCGAAACAAGCCTGCTGGTTGCCCAAGGTGTAGTGGCCGGAAGACAAATCAATGTTAGCGGCCAAACGGTTGCCGAACGCGTCGAACAATTCCCCACTGTTTGGGACAATTTCAACGGTGCGGTTAGCTGGGGTATGCAACACGAAAGTACCGCTAGCGGTGTTGGTGTTGCTGCCGTGCCAGGAAGCAGTGACGCCGTGGTCTGCCGAAGCAGTGTTGGCGATGCTTACGTCCAACTGGACGTTCTGGGCGGTAGTCTGGTTAGGGTCGCCATTCTGGGCAGCGCCGTTGTGGACGTAGGTGCGGATGTAGGCTTCGTCGCCATCTGCCATCTGCAAGCCGTTATCATAATCGGCCTGGCTGGTAGAATAGGAACCCCCGGAAACCAGGTGACCGTCTACGGTAGTAAAATCGGTACAACCGGTCTGGCTAGGTTCAAAACTCACTGGCCAGTAGTTCAAGACTGCGTGGTCCGGAGGGTTCGGGCAGGATTCGGCTTTGGATACGCTGTTAATGCGAGGCACCAAAACCATGATGGTTGCCAAAGCGGCAAACAAAATGGCTCCGGTAGCCAAACCAAAGCTGGAACCCGCAATAGACTTCAATTTCATTATGTGTGACATAGAAACTATGGGTTTAATTATATGAATATAACGCTTAATTAAAACAAATGATTTCACTTCGACCGACTATCAAAGCTAAATCTTAGCAATATACATCATTTTCATAATTTTGTCAAGCGTATTGCAAAACAACATGGCTTATTTAAGCCAAAAAATAAAAATAACCCTTACAAATAAGGATTATTTTCTAATACTACCCCTCTGAGTGGTTTTTAGCAAGACGGCTTATTTCCCCACCGGATTATTGGGGCTTCCGGCCCCAAACGGTAATCCACTTAATTTTGCTACGCCCAAAAGGGTCTTTGCTAAAGTCTGAAAAAATAACCCTGAACCCCGCCTTCTTAAAGAGATCTTCAACCTCTTTTTTGCTGAAAAACGTGAAATATCTACTAAAACCACCTGAGAGCCGCTCTGATATTACTGCTTCTCCTGTCCCCTTTTTTACCTTTACATCAAGCAAACCACCAGGTTTCAAAATTTTATAGAAGCTCTTAAGCACGGGCAAAACCTGTTTTCGCTGCAAATGTAGCAGGCTGGCATTGGCCCAAACTCCATCGAAACTCTCAGGTTTTAGCTTCAATTTTGTCAGGTCCATTTGAATAAAACGGGCTGCGGGGACTCGCTTGCGAGCTTCTTTTATAAACTCCTTGGAGATATCAATACCGATGACCTTGTGTCCCTGTGATAGGAAAAATTTGGAATCCCTGCCGCCCCGCAACCCGCGTCCAATATCAAAGAGTCTTGGGGTAATTCGGCCGCAAATTCCTTGCGAGCATTAGGCACCATAGCCCAAGTATTTTTCATATAGTGCTTAGCACGCTGGTTGTACGTACGGATTGTCTCGGCTTGATGTTTGTTCATATTATTAATCATAACAAAAAATCGCCCTGCGAAGCGATTTTTGATGTGTTCCTCTTTATAAAACACATTCCCTTCCGAACGATTCGGTGCCTCCGCTAAGTGAGGAAGGGAATGTGTTTTATCATCATTGCCACACCACTCCCCTAAACTCGTTGTTGACCAGTAGAGGGATGCCGGAGATGGCTTTGATCTCACGGGCAATCTGCTGGACGGGGCAGTCGTGCTCCCGGCCGGCGGCGCAGTGGGCGCACAGACCCTGGAGCTGGGTGACGATTTTGTTTTTTGACCTTTCTAATTCTGACATGGCTTTAACTTTAATTTATATATTTATTCTAAGTTTCTTATGACCCCCACGACTTTGCCCTGGATCATCCACTCTTCTTTCGGGTAAATGTTGGCGTAGTCCGGGTTCTCGGCTTTCAGGTAAGCCCGGTTCTTGATTTGGATAAACCGCTTTACCGTGGCTTCGTCATGGAGAAGGGCGACGACAATATCATTATTTTTGGCTTCACGGGTGGGCCGCACAATGACCAAATCCCCTTCAAATATCCCTGCGTTAACCATGCTGTCTCCCCTGACTTTGAGGACGAATACGTCCCGTCTTCCACGAACGAGTGTCTGGGGGAGGTTAATCCAGTCTTCAATGTGCTCTTCAGCCATGTGCGGTGAACCGGCTTGGATGTTTCCCAGTATAGGCACCCGGATCAAACCTTTCTCAAGGCTTTCGCGCATGCTGTTTAGGACGGTAATTCCCCTGGCTTTGCCTGAAGTCTTAATGTACCCGCCCTCTTCCAGGGCTTCCAGATGCTTGGCGGCAGCGCGTTTTGACTTCACGCCCAGGAACTCGGCCATTTCTGACAAGGACGGGGGAAGGTTATAATCCCGGATTTGCTCCACTATATATTTGAGAAGTTGGTTTTGTCTTTCGGTAAGTGACATAAAAAGTCATTAGTAATTTCATAGTATACGATCGTATACCCCATGTCAAGGGTTACACTAATAAAAGTTATCCACAACTATTTTTTGCTACACTGTATGCATAGACAAGGGGGAATCAGGAGAGCGCTCACGATGCAAAATGCCGAAGCCAATAGGGAAATTGCCTACATCGACAAAGAGGATGACGCTAGTTGCCCGCGTTGCAATAAGTGGAACCTTAATGTTGTCCCTGGCGACTATAAATGCCAGGTATGCAGTGCCCCATTAACATTCATTCACAGCCAGCAGGTTGTAAATGAACCACTCGTGGTACAATCTGTCGCGGTTTAGCGGCCAAGATGGGTTTGAAAAGACCGGAGATGCGATAAGCGTTTCCGGTCGGTTTTTTATATTAGCGATGGATCAAGAAAGTTATGAGCTGTATTATGCTGTCCACAATATTTTTTAAGATCGGGATGGACGCGGGGAGCAAAATCACCACCAGGATCAGGTAAACAAAATCTTTCTTGATAACCTGGATTACAGCGTAAACAATTAACGCTGCCAGCAATAAAGAAATTATGGGCTGCACCACTGGCGGGAAATTCGCCAGGAATTGCAGGTATAACTTTTCTATCGCGCTCAAGTCGAAGAGGTTCATATGGTTGGGGCCGCTTTCGGCTTTTTAATTTTATCCAGCACTGTTACGTGAGGATAATCAAAGATATCTTTGATAAACCGGTCAAACGTATCACGCCGGATCTTGAACTCCCCTTCCGACATAATACTATAATTGATCTCCGTTCCCATCATCTTGTTGCACTGCTCCAAAAAGGTATCAAGTTTTTTTAAGTTAACTTTCCCGACAATCAAGATGTCCACCGGAAGCTGGGGCTGGCCGGAAAAAATACCAGACAAAAATACGGCTTTTACCTCCCCCACTTTTGCAAGGGCCGTGAATAATTCATCTTCGTACTTGCCGCCGTGGTTTTTTAACCAGCTGCGCATCTCGCCAGCTAATTCGTGCTTAGGATTGAAAGCGTATACTTTAGCGCGGCCGCGCGTGGCGGACTTAACCAACTTATCGCGTGAAAACTGCTGGAGCAGGGTCGCTACTGTGGAGGTGGACAAGCCAATGCGGCGGGCCATTTCCACCGTGGAAAAATAGCGCTCGGGGGCGAGCATTAGAAAAGCCAAAAGAGCTGATTTTTGGTTTGAAGAAAGGATAACTTCCAGCGAGGCAAGAGTTGTCATATATCGCTATTATATCACACTCTTTTATAGTATAATTACCTAAGATATGACCGAACTGGAAACACAAGTTGCAAAAATAAACATCGCCAACCCGCGCCAGGCCAATACCTACGTTTTTGTCATGGCGGAAAAAGTTGACGCCACCGAAAGCGAGCTGTATGCGGTGTGCGAGTTGCCTATGCTTAACCCGGCAGCCAGCGCGGACTGCCAAAGAATCTGCGAGGCAATTGCCGCGGCTATGCGCCGGGGTTACCGTTCGCTGGTAAACGATTCGACGTTTGAAAACACCCTTGCTCACATCAACGAAGAGCTTGGTAAACTGGCGCTAATTGGCAAGACCCACTGGATTGGCAAGCTAAACGCGATTGTTGCGGTAAAGACCGGTTCAACTTTATACATTGCTTCCACCGGTAAAATGACGGGACTGCTTTTGCGTGACGGGCGCTTTAACCCAATCACGGAAAGCGAACCGCCACGCCATCCGCTAAAAACTTTTGAAAACCTTTCCGTGGGAACTTTGCGCCTGGACGATCTGGTCATACTTTCCACAAACCAATTGTTCAACCATATTTCCATTGACCGGCTCCAAAACGTCCTGGAAGATGCTTTGCTTGGTGAAGCCGCCACGGAAATTATTGAAATCCTGCGCGACAACGCCGGGCCCGAAGTGGCCTTCGGCACGATTTTTGCTTTGCAAATTGAACCGGGCGAGGAAGCCGAGGGTGAAGTGGACTTGGCCAACTATATTACTGAACCGATGAATGAGGTGGACCGGAGCGCCGTGTCAGTTGGTGAACTGCAGGACCGCTACATTGAACGGGAAAATAAATCGGCTATGGACCACCTAAAAAACGTGGGAGTCCAAATTAAGAAATATTCCGTCCGCAGTATTGACGCCATCCGCCGCGGTGCCGGACGCATGCCAAAACCAACCATGGAAAATGTTCGTTCCTTCGCCAGCAAACCCAATATGGGACTCATGACCGAACGGTTCCAGCGGGCCCGCAAGCAGCTCCACCCCAGCACTTTCCGAAATTTCTCATGGCAAAAGAAGTTTTTCTTCGTTTGCGCTCTGCTATTTTTGGCGGTGCTCATCATAAATATAGCGGTAAGCCACCGCTTGAAGGTATCCAAAACCTCCACCAGCGATTTCCAGAATAAACTAACCGAAATGCAAAAGCTGGCCACCGACGCGAACTCTGCTTTGATTTACAACGACTTAACTAAGGCGAGAGAACTCACCAACCAGCTCACTAATGACCTTAAAGCCTATGAAAACGACAAGGAGCATGAATCCCAACTGGCCGACGTGCGCAAAGCCGACACTGAATTGTTAAACAAACTGGACAAGAAAACACCGGTAAATCCCTCTTCAGTCGCAACCCTGAGCAATTCCGATAACCTAATTGTCCTGCCATCCACCCTGGCTACAGAAACGAACCGGACCATTGTGTCATATAACCGCAGTACTGGTAAGGTTGAAGATAACGCGCTGCGCTCCAGCGAATCGGTGGCGGACAGCTCCGCCCTCAAGGATAACCTCGCGGTTATATACAATGGCAGCGAATTATTCGCTTGGAACCCGACTACCGGCATTCTTAGCTCTCCGTTTGGTGATAGCGTGCCCGGCAAGGACAATTTTGGCGGGTTAAGAGCTTACCCCGTAAACAGCAAGGTTTACATAATCAACAAGTCCGCCAAGACCGTCACAAGCTACGCCGTCGGGGCGCAGGGTGTGTCAAAACCTACGGTATCCGTTACCAATGATCAGTTGTCAGGCGCTGTAGACATGGCGATTGACGGAAATATCTACGTCGCTTTATCGAGCGGGAATATCCTCAAATTCCAATCAGGCAAACAGCAGGACTTCAAACTCAACCTCGCCTCTCCCCTCTCGGGCAATTTGAAACTTTACACCGAGAACGGGTTCAATTATTTATACGTGCTCGACCGGCAAAATAAAACTATTTTGGTCATAAAAAAGAATGGAGCTGACGCGGGAGCCCTGCAAATCAGCTACACGAGCGACCAGTTCAACAACCTGAAAGACTTCACGGTTGATGAGAAAAACAAACTCATTTTCGTTTTGAATGGGACGAGCCTGCTTAAGTTCAACATTACCTACTAGAATGGATTCGAATCCAAACAACGACAACATCGAGCGGGAAGTAAAATTCCTCGAAATCGACAAAGCGGCAGTCCTAGAAAAACTGAATCAGCTGGGCGCACAAGACCTCGGAGAAACTCTTTTGACCGAGGTTATTTTCTACCCCAAAGATGATGACCGTCCCGAAGGCGACGTCTGGGTACGGATACGGACAAAAGGCGACAGGGTATATGTCGCTCACAAAAGTATTGCCACGCGCCGCGGCATGGAAGTGGATGAAATTGAGTTTGAAGCCAATGACGCGGGACAAGTGGAAAAATTCCTGCAGGCCGTGGGGCTGCGGCTTTCCCGCCGGCAGGAAAAACTGCGCCATTCGTTTACATTGGACGACACTCAAATCGACATAGACACCTGGCCAGGCAATGTTCCGGTTTACCTGGAAATCGAAGGCCCCAATGAAGCCAGCATAAAAGCAGCCGCGGAAAAGCTCGGGTTTAAATGGGAAGACGCGGAAATGTTAACCGCCGGGTTTGTCCTGAAAGAACGTTATGGGATAAACGTTTGGGAATTGGAAAAATTTACTTTTGACGAAATAAAATAACCCGCTACTCAGCCGGGTTATTTTCTTGTTCAATCAGATTTGGTAAGGTGTGGCGGATAAAATTTTCCAGCGTGCCATCGGCAGTATCAAGCTCCATCTCGGAATCTCCTTTATAATTACTGCTTCCAATAAGCATATGGTAGAGCTTGTAATCGCCATAATCCGGGTGGGCCTTTTGGAACTCGAGCAGAAAAGGCATCTTAAGATTGTGAAAAGTGATGGCGTTCACCTGCTGACGCAAGCCGTCATAGAAAGGAATAATCTCCCCGAGGCGGCTTTCCGGCATTTCGCCGTGCTGTGTTTCATTCATCATAATTCTAGAATAGCATATTTTAGGCAATAAAAAAGACCCTCTCGCGAGGGTCTTTCAATAGAAGTTATTACTTCAGGGTAACGGTACCGCCAGCTTCTTCGATCTTAGCTTTAAGATCATCAGCTTCAGCTTTAGCAACGTTTTCCTTAACTACCTTAGGAGCTGCGTCTACGATGTCCTTGGCTTCTTTCAAACCAAGTCCGGTAACTTCGCGAACTACCTTAATAACGTTGATCTTGTTTTCACCAGCAGAGGTCAACTCAACTGTGAATTCAGTCTTTTCTTCAGCAGCACCAGCACCGGCGCCAGCACCCGCAGGCATAGCGCCCATCATCATGGGAGCGGCAGCGGATACACCAAACTTATCTTCTAATACTTTAACTAATTCGGAGAGTTCCAAAACGGAAAGTTTTTCAATGGATTCAACCAAAGACTTGAACTTTTCCGGGACTTCTACTGAAGTCTTTTCTTCATCAGCCATTTGTGATAATTCCTTTCTTAATTATTTCTGAGCGACAGCGTTGAGCACATTGATCAAGCCGCGCAAGTTTCCTGCCAATACGTTAACGAAACCAGTGACAGGAGCGTTAATAGTGCCAACAACCTGGGCGCGGAGCTGTTCCTTGCTTGGCAGGTCTGCCAAGGCCAGAACTTGTTCTTTGCCAACAAGCTGGTTGTCCACAATACCGCTCAAGATATGGATGGTCGGAATGGTTCCGGACATCTTCTTGACCAGACGGGCCGGGGTAGTTTCTTCCTCTTCAGAGGTTGAAAGAATCACCGGTGTTTTGTAATCAACCGCCGCGTCAATCCCGTTTTCTTTCAGCGCTTTGTTAATCAAAGTAATTTTGTATACTTTGCTCTTAACATTTTCAACGGAAAGCGCACGGCGAAACGCGTCGATGTCTTTTACGGTAGTGCCTCGGTATTCGGACATTACAACGGATTTGGCATTCTTTAGCCGTTCGACTAATTCCTGCAAATCCTGTTCTTTTTGGGCTTTCGTTTTTGACATATATAGTACTTTCTTATCTATCTCGACCTTTACTTGCTTAAATACCCAAATTGTAGAGAAAAATAAAACTCGGTTTCCCGAGTACAATATAGACCTGCTGAAAGCAGTCTTTGTTCCTCGGTGGGCTTGCCGCGTCTAGCTATAAAGCTTTGCGGATTATGGCCTGCTGGCCGCCAACTGTCATGGGATATTTAATTAATGAAATTATACCAAAAGGTTCATATTTTGTCAAAAAGCCTCGGCGTATGATAAAAGCGCCTCCTCCGAAGATTTGGCGCCCCTTGCCCTTTGACGGTTGTTTGTGGTTATGCTGGCATAAAATAGCCAGCGCTAGTGGGAGTGTGGTGCCGACGCACCAAATATGTGTACGTCTGTTGGTCAGCCGAAGCCGAACCAGGCAATTCTTCTCCCTCTTCAAATCGAGGAACGTACCGGATTGTTTTCCGGGTGTCCTCGACATTGTCGTCGTCCAACTGCCCCAGCACTCGGGCAGCGTTAATTTTAGTTTTACGAGTCATCAGACCCATAACGAAATTCCCCCTTGATAAAATACGTTTCCGCTCCGCATTTCTGTCGGTTTGGAAACGGTGCAAGTATAGCACAATCAAGGTGAAAATCATATTCCCCCGACGCTTACCGCTTACTGAAAAAATCAGGAAAATAACTAATCATCGCCGCCATTTCGCGGAAATAATATTTGCGCAGTTCCGGCTTGGAATAATAATTTGGTTCAGGATAACTCCAATAGACATCATCGAACCCGTTGCTTCGCGCCGTCAGCACCGCCCGCGCGATATGAAATTCGTCCGATACAATAATCACGCTTTTGGCTTTTGGTAACTTGGCTTTTGAATTCCTGATGTTCTCCAGGGTGTTATGGGAAGATTGTTCCAGAATCATGTTTGGCTCTTTTTCCGAATTCTGCCTGATAACTTTTTGCATGTACTGGGCTTCGGAAATATCGGCGTCAGAAATCCGGCCGCCGGAAAGAATCATCACGGGAGCCTTGCCTTCATTGTATAATTTCAACCCCTCCATGGTCCGGTTATACAGCGCTGGGGTGTTAATGGCCGCGCCCATAATAATGATGGCGTCAGCACGATCAATTTTCTGTGGAATATGAGGCCAGCCAAAAACCAGCGCGGCGTCCAACGCCGCCCCCAGCACCACCGCGCCAATAATGGCAAGCAGTATTATTTTAGCTATCTTCCTGATCAGATTCATTTGTTAGCAATCCTAGTAGTATAGTATCATTAGTACATAATGGCAGTAAATCCGGTACCCCAGGAACACTCTCTCCCCAGCACCCACCCAACCCCATTTCACAAATGGGGCGGTTTAATTATCCTTGGGCTTGCCCTCTCCGTTGTCATAATTGACACGACACTGCTCAACGTTTCGTTGAAGCCCATAATTGTGGATTTGCATACCAACCTGGAAGACATCCAGTGGGTTATTACCATATATTCACTCATCCTGGGCGCTTTTACCATAACGGGCGGGCGCCTGGGTGATATTTTTGGCAGACGGAAGATGTTTGTCCTGGGAGCTGTTTTATTCGCGACGGGGGCGCTAATCGCTTCACTCAGCCACTCCATCAGTTCCATGATTATCGGCGAATCCATTATTGAAGGGCTGGGCGCGGCATTGATGCTGCCGGCCACGGCTTCTTTGCTCATCGCCAATTACCACGGCCGGGACCGCGCCATAGCCTTTGGCGTTTGGGGAGGCCTGGCTGCCGCCTCCACCGCCATAGGACCGGTGCTGGGCGGGTGGCTCGCCACTAATTACTCCTGGCGCTGGGGATTCCAGATCAACATTGTGGTCGTCGTAATTCTGTTGCTTGGCACTTTTCTTATTAAAGAAGGGAAACGGCCCAAAGCTCCTACCCTTGATGTCGTCGGCATAATCCTTTCCTCTCTGGGCCTATTAGCTATAACTTTTGCTTTCCTGGAAACTTCAACTTATGGTTGGTTCATCGCCAATCAGCCCCTAACTCTGGTAGGCCATACGGTTAACATGGGAAACCTTTCCGTTACTCCCCTGTTCCTAACGGGCGGAGTGGCCCTACTCGGTTTGTTCATGTGGTGGGAATATTACACTGCCAAGCGCGGCCGCACTCCTTTGGTTTCGCTGGACTTACTCCGAAACCGCCAGTTCATGATGGGAACACTAACCGCGGCGATACTGTTTCTGAGCCAATCCGGGTTGATATTTTCCATTCCAGTATTTCTTCAGGCTGTAAAAAATTATGATTCCCTGCACACCGGCTTAGCCCTTTTGCCTATGTCGGTCATGTTGTTAATTTCCGCGCCACTTTCGGCTTTTCTTAGTAAATATATTTCGGCTCGCAGACTGGTGCAGTTTGGCGTGCTCATAACACTGGCCGGGTTTGGTTTGGTCCGTTACCACCTCCACCTCGAATCGGGGTTGTGGGAAATCGCTCCGGGCTTTATGCTGTTTGGCGCAGGGATGGGATTCATTATGGCGCAGGTCAGCAACCTAACCCTGTCTGCCGTTTCGGAAGAGGAAGCGGGCGAGGCGGCTGGAGTAACCAACACCATAAGACAAATTGGTTCCACTCTTGGCTCAGCCATAATCGGGTCAATTCTCATCTCCTCGCTGGCCTATAACATTGGGTTGGGGGTAAACAACAGTTCTGTCATCCCGGAGCCGGTCAAGGAAAATATTGTTTCGGCGCTAAAAGCCCAGAGCAGTGAAGTAGAGTTCGGTAGCAGCGCGCGCCTTTCCGGCCCAATTGAAGTCCCAATTCGCGATGAGTTAACGGAAATAATAAACAACAGTAACGTGGTGGCCAACCGCCGCGCAATTGCTTTTGGCATGGTATTTTTAGTGTTTGGTTTTATCACTTCCCTCTTGCTCAAAGAGGAGCCGGGAGAAAGACTGGCGGCAAAAAAGGATGACCCGCTATTGTCCGACCACGTGCGGTTTCATTAACTTTTGCTATAATAACAATATGAGCAAAACCAGCATGTGGATTATTGGAGCAATACTCGTCATAGCTTTCGCTGTGTTATTGGTTTCCCGCCAAGGAAACAGCGGTGACCGATTTATCTATTATTCCGCCAGCCCTGCTAATACGGCCAATACTGCCAAGTAACCAGGTGTAGCATTAAGTCGATATATCGAAGGGAGGTGATTATACATGCCCGACGATGAAGAAGAAGAAAAAATTGACAACATAGCCGGATTGCCCGACCCGGACAACTTTTTTTAATAAAAAATCCCCGCACTTGGCGGGGTTTTAATTAAAGTTTTTGGTCTGGCCGTCGGTCAATTAAGCTGTACGCTTGCTCCATTTCTTCCGGAGTATAGATATATTCAATTCGGAACTTTCCGGAGGTGGTTTGGGTTTCGTAATTTTGGGTAATTTCCAAAATATGAACTAAGCCCCAGTAACGCCATTTCCCGTCCACGTTTTCAGCCAAAAAATTCCTCACCGGCATTTGCTGATAAACCCTGACGTCTTTTTTATTGTTAAACTCAAAGATCCTGCCACTAAACTGATCAGCTGTGAAAGGGCTGGCTAGATGCTTTTGGTAATCCAGCTCTTCGGGAAACCCCTGCTCCCTGGTTATTTGAAGAGTATCATTGAGCTCGATTCTGCTTCCCATTATTTTTTGTTTAATTGTTTTCGCACGCCAAACCGGTATTTTTTTAACTCCTTCTTGAACTGACCCGCGTTCTTGTAAACCACTCCCTGCATCCCGATTTTTTTTGCGCCGCGGATGTTCTCCGGTCGGTCATCAACCATTAAAGCTTCCCCGGGTTTTACTTTTAATTTCTTTATCACGTAATGGTAGGCTTTTGCGTCCGGTTTGGCTAAATGGATCTTGCTGGAAATGAATAGGTTATCGAAAGTTTTCCTAACCGGCACTCCCCGCTTATGCAAAACGTCAACCGCCATGCTGCCGATTGAGTTGGTAAACAAAGCGACTTTTGTTTTCTTGAGGTGAGGGATAAAATGCACTAGGCTTTTGTCGGTCTGCATCTTTTCCACGATCTTTTGGTGCATTTGCTTGGGGGTTAGATGCACGTCAAACACACGCTGGATTTCTTTGTAAAACTGGTTCTCAGTGATTTTGCCAAGGTTAACTTCATGCTCTAAACGGTCAATTTTCTTTTTGCCCGCGCCTTTTAACGCGTTAAGGCAGTAATGGTGCAGGAACGGCAAATAACCACCGCTCATAATCACCCCGCCCAAATCAAATACCACCGCCTTAATTTGTGGAGCTTCGCCGTTCTTAACCTTTTTTGCTACTTTCTTAACAGTTTTTTTATTCGTCATGTTTAAATGATATCAAA
Source organism: uncultured Candidatus Saccharibacteria bacterium (assembly GCA_964416765.1). Classification (GTDB taxonomy): domain Bacteria; phylum Patescibacteriota; class Doudnabacteria; order UBA920; family UBA920; genus CAYQEU01. The sequence continues at coordinate 303,643 of CAYQEU010000001.1, read as the reverse complement.
GTTAGCCCAATTTTTCGATGGCGGGTAAATACATCCAGTGGCAATTTTCCTTGGTGATAGTCGAAATACCAACCCATTCGATTTTGGCTATTTCGTTTGGTACGGCCACATTAACCGCTCCCAGATTTTGTTCTAAACTTTCAAGTTCGGCCCTAAAAAACATATTTACTGAATGGCGAAAAGGGTTGGGCTGGCTTTGCCAATAAAAGTTGGTTTCGGAAATATAAAATGGGTAGTTATCAACAACTTTAATCTTGTAGCCCGTTTCTTCATAAACCTCCCGCTTTAGCCCTTCGGCGATTTCCTCATTGGGTTCTACTCCCCCGCCCGGGATGTCGTAGGTATCCCGCCAGGTTGGCGTGACTAACAAAAGCTTCCCTTCCTCATTTAGGACGATAGCATAAGCTGAAACCCGCCATTGAACGGCTTCATTCTCCTGTAGCGTATGGGCACCGTTGTTAGAATCGTAAAAAATCAATTTGCGAATTTAAAAGTTTTGGTTATTTGGTCCAGGCGATGCCAAACGGCATCCGCGCCAACTTCCTTGACGGTGCCCGGTTCGTAATTGCCGATGTTGGAAGTGTGAATTGTTTCGACTAGTTCGTAACAGGAATTGTTTCGGTACGCGCGGTAAACGCGAGAATTATAGATATTGCCCGCCCCCGCACCGGTAGACTGCCCCGCAGAGAAAGTAGTTCCGTTAATGTCTCGGGTTTCTTTAAAGCCTTTAGCGTTCTCCGGCAAATTTATTTGCAGACATTGCTTGAGTGAAGACGCGCTCTGTGTGCTAATCGCAACCCCCGCATCCCCAAAATTCGTACCAGGGTAACTGGACTGTCCCAGGGAGAGCTGGACGATTTTTTGGTCCAGATTCGCGTAGGTTGCGTCAGTAAAAGTAAAATCAGCCGGATACTGTAAGGACACTCCGTAAGTCGAATTGGCATATCCCTGTAACTGCGGTTGGGAATTTGATGATTGCTGGCTGTTGGAAACCGGTTCGGAGTGATTAGCAGGGGCATTGGGGCCGGGGCTAACCTGCCGGTTGCAACCCAGCGCCAAGAGCAGTATCCCACTAAGGAATATAATTTTTTTCATGTTATTTGATTATTGGACCGACCTGGTACCCGGCCAGTTCGGTCGCGTTAATTTCAACTATATCACTCCACTTGTAGCCGAGCTGTAAGTAGGCGGCCTCGGAAGCAATGGCCTGCCTTGTTTTGTCGGCGTTAAATTGGTACACCGTCGGGTCGCCCTGAAGCTTCACTACTTTTGTTTCCGGAAGGCCGGCTAATTGGTCTTGCGGGACTAAAAGGATATCGCCCCATTGATATCCGTAAGAAAGAAAAGCGGCGGCATTTATGAATCCGCGCTTTGTCCCGTTCGAATTCACTATGTACACAGTGGGGTCGTTTTGCAGTTTGATAACCTGCCCTGTTAAGGAAAGCGTCAGGTAAAGCTGCGGCTTCAAGGCAAGGTACTGTTCCAATACAAGACCTGATTGTTTCCAGGCAGCGGCTTCGGAGCGGCCAATATACCGGTAGTGCCATGGCTCATAAGTATAACCGGTTATGGATTCCTTTCCACTTGGGTAGGATAAGGCAAACCCATATTTGTAGGCGTTGGACTGGAGCCAGGCCGATTGCGGAGTGGATCCGAATCCCGATAAAGTATTAGCGGCCCCAATATCTAATGCCAACCCCAATTGGTGTTCCGAATAACCCGGCTTGGCGATGACATCCGAACCATTCGGGTCACCGGAAGTCCCGTTAGTGTAAAGTTGTTGTTGCTCGGAAAAACTGCGGTAAGCGGAGGTAACCTTAAGCGGCAGGTTAGCGACGGCGGCGTCATCAAACATGGCCTTAAGGTCATTGTAGGCCACTTGGCGCAGGTACTGGCCCGAACCACCGGTCAAAGCGCCCAAAGAAACCAAGTCAGTGGGGGCATAGTTCGCAATGTTAATCTTTTTGGTGACTCGTGTCGTTAGCGCCGACGGATCCTGGACAATTGGTGAACCGATAAGCTGGTCGGCTTTGGCCGGAGCGGCCCATAGCAGAAATCCAGCCAAAAAAAGTAATGGTAAAAGTTTTATTTTATTCATTAGTTTAGACGCCAAATTTTATAGTTTAAGTAACCCGCAAAAGTTACCCACATAAGGTAAGGAAGCAACAGCCATGCCGCGATACCGGACACTTGGCTGAATGAAGCAATTGTCGCGGCAATAGCAATCCACAACACCAAGATTTCAACAAAGGCAGCCCACGGATTTTCCAAACCGAAAAATATTGCTGACCATAACACATTTAGGATGAACTGTGCTGCGTACATTAGCAGCGCCAATTTGACCGGAGCGGCATCCCAACCTTCTCTCCATACTAGGAAAGAAGCGATCCCCATTAATGCGAACAGGGTCACCCAAACCGGGCCAAATATCCAATTAGGCGGCGAAAGTTTTGGTTTCCGCAGGCCCTTGTACCACGTTGGGATTTTGCGCGCGGTAAAAATCGTACCCACCGCGCCTACGGCCTGGGCCAGTACTATCGCAGCAATTAACATTATCCAATCAGCAAATATGATATTTTTTATTTTAATTTTCTGCTATTCCCAGCGGAACAGGTTTATGGCCAGGATGTATATAACAACTCCCCAAATAATCAGGCCGAGTAAGTCTCCTCCCAAAGCGCTTAGATGAACCCCCTCATTGGCTATCTTATGCAGGGCGTCACTCAAGTAAGTCAGAGGGAAAAAGTTAGTGACGGTGTGGAGCCAATTAGGAAATGAATCGCGGGGGAAAAAGATTCCGGACAAAAACAACATTGGCAGTTGGATGACGTTAGCCACCGGCGCAACTTGGTTCTCATCTTTGGCCCAACCGGCAACCCCAAACCCAATACCCAAGAACACCAAGATCCCCAAAATGGTTACGAGCCCAAAAGAAGCATAATTCCCAATCATGTGAAAATTAAAGAATTTGATCCCAAGAATAAGGAGTAGGGCCACGGTCGCCATGGTAATGACTAACCGGGTAACCGCTTGGGCAAAGACGAAATTACGGGGATGAACCGGAGTAGCCTGCAGACGGCGCAACGCGCCGCTAGCCTTAAGCGAAACGAAAGCGAAAGAAACCCCGAAAATACCTAACTGCATTATGGTCATGGCCAAAATACCGGGAAGAATAAAGTCGAAGTAATTCAGGTTGTTCGTCTGTACACCGGAAGACTCAATAGTGAGCGGCTGCGGCGCGTGCGTTAACTGGTTGTTAAAACCATTAACCACCTGGGTAATGATAAGATTGGCGGCCTGGCCGTTTTGCGGCTTAGCGGCATTGTAGTGGGTTGTGATGGCGGCATTTGCCAAACCACCTTTATCATCCCTCGTGCCGAATTGTTCGGGAATTATAACCTGAAGGTCCGCGTTCCCCTTTCCCAAAGCATCAGCGGCTTCCGACTGCGAAACTTCTTTGACTTTGAATGCTTTGATGTCCTGAATTGACTTAACCAAATTTTTGGCGATTTCCGTGTTGGAATTGTTGGTTAGCTCAACAGTGATTGCGGCATTATTGCTTTTGGACAAGAAGCCAAAAACTGACAGCAGCGCAAGCGGCAAAATCAAAGTGAATATAACGGCTCCCCGGTTGCGGAAGTACATCCGCATGGACGCGACGGTCAGAGTTTTTATGGAAGTAAAAGTCTTGTTCATTAGTCTCGCAGCTCCTTTCCGGTCAGGTCAATGAATACGTCTTCAAGCGTGGCTGGAGGTACTGATGTGTTAGGTGTAAAGCCGCGATCAAGCAATTGTTTAATGAGGTTGTTGGGGGTGTCCAGCGCCACAATCTTCCCGTCGTCCATAATTGCAACCCGGTCACACAAAACCTGGGCTTCATCCATGTAGTGGGTGGTGATAATAATAGTAGTCCCCTTGGAACGAATCTGGTTAATTAAATCCCAAAGGTTGCGGCGAGCCTGGGGGTCGAGGCCGGTCGTTGGCTCGTCCAGAAAAATCGCAATTGGTTTGTTGACCAGCGTGGTTGCAATACTGAAGCGCTGTTTTTGACCGCCCGATAAATCCTTCACGCGCGCAGTCGCTTTTTCTTCTAGACCCACTTCGCGCAGCAATTCGATGGGATCATTAGTCTGGCCATACAAGTCAGAAAACATGTTAAGCAATTCAGTCAGGTTTAAGTTCGGAAAAAACGCGGAGGACTGCAATTGGATTCCAATCCGCTCTTTTACCGCATAGGGATTTTCCTTTGTGCTGATTCCGTCGAGAACCACGTCCCCTGAAGTTATGTCGCGCAGTCCCTCAATCATTTCCAGAGTCGTCGTCTTTCCAGCGCCGTTGGGTCCCAAAATTCCAAATACCTCGCCTTTTGCCACTTCAAAAGAAACCCCTTTAACCGCTTCAAAATCTCCAGCGTAGGTTTTCTTCAAATCATGGACTTTTAATAGTGTTTCCATATTTTAATTAATTGATAAAACGTGCGGTGTGCTAATTGATACTGAGTAATAATAACAAAAAACAGGCCCTTTATTAACCCCCTTAGCTTGAAGGGCTACCTTTGAGGTAACGGTTTGCCGCCCACGTATTCCACCTTAATTTGTTCCGGCAACCCTTCCAAGAGCGGCATGCATTTTTCTATATATACGGCCATCTCGGCGGTTTTAAGGGCCTTCTCATGGTCTTCTTTGTTGGCCCAGGCATCCTCCACCCAAATTGCGTTTTCATCAGCCATGTCCTTAAAAACACGATAAAGAATGCAGGAAGGGTTATCCTCAAAGGGCCGCGCCGATTCGAGCAGAATCTTAACCACCTCATCCCGGTGTCCCGGTTTAGTTGTTAATTTGTTGAGAAGACAAAAACCTTGTGATTCCATTCTATTATATGCGTAATTATACAACTATATAACGCCAGGATTAGTTAGTCAGTTGCAAATCTTACCAAGTTTATGGCCTGGATTACCAAAAAAGCACCATACACGGCGATCAGGGCAAATCCTTCCCTCCGGGTAATTTTATTTTTTGACTTGGCAAAAAAGAAAAATCCCACTAAGCCGATTACCATCAGCACTGCCGCGTCTATGAATTCAGAAGGCTCGACGGAAAACTTGCCGTTAATCCAGGGAAGGAAAGCAAATACCAAAGTGTTAGTGACGGTAGAACCGAGGTAATCACCAAAGGCGATGTCCTTATGCTTCTTTAATACTGAGCGAACCGCGATTACCAGTTCCGGTATATTTGTCCCAATTGAAAGCAATACCAAACCGATGATAGACGAAGGAATGCTTAAGACCTGCGAAAAATAGCCGGCCTCATCAACGAGCAAGTGGCCGGAAATAAAAATAAAAGCGGCGCCGATCACTATTTTAATAACGTCTTTCGCCGTCGCTTTCTTTCTGTCAATCAGTTCCTCGCTAACCGCTACTACAATCTCGGGGGCGGATTTGGAATGTTCTTTGCGGATAAAATAAATTAGAGTTCCATAGAGCAGGAAACACATAACACCTTCACTCCTGCTTACACTCCCATCAAGCATAAGCAGGGCGGGCAACGCCACCGCAAACAGCGCGATAGCCAGATACTTGTGCCGGAGCGTGTTTCGAAGCTGGACGCCCTTGCCCACAATCGCCAGAAGCGGGACTATAAAGAGCAGAATAACGAAAGATGCCCCCACTAAATTCCCCGCTGATATTTGGGGCGTTTGGTTGATGCTCGAATTTACCATTACTGAAATTTCGCTAATGGAGGTCAAAAAGCCAAGAACAAAAAACGCCACCGTAAAACCGCTCTGGTGGAACCTCTTAGCGACGTTATTTACTGATTCAATGAGCATCCCGGCAAAAAACCAGACTACCCCCGCCGATAAAACAAACAATAGTAAATGGACCAGTACCGTCATGTAATTTTGTTAAAATTCAGTTCTTGCCGGCGGTAGAAATATTTACGGATTTCTTCCACTAATATTATGGAAGCGGCCGTGGCGATTATCATTCCCCATTCGGTAAGGTTTAACGCAGTAGTGCGCAGGTAGTTTTGGAAGAAAGGGTGATAAACCGCGAGGAGCTGCAGTGACCCTACAATCGCCGTGGCCCCGAGCAAATACTTATTGGAGAATATATTATGCCTAAAGATGGACTGCCTTTCGCTCCGGCAGTTCCACGCGTTAAACCACTGGAACACCGCGAGCACCGTCACGGAAACTGTCCAGGCCTTAACCATGTCACCTCCAACGTAGCGCGAGAACAAGAGCAGGGCCCCAATCGCCATGGGCAAAGCCATGGTTAGCATGCGCTTAAGCATCAACGCGTCGAGCAGAGATGACGATCCTGCGGGTGCGCGTTTATGCAACAGACCCTCTTCCCGAGGCTCCATGGCGAGGGACACATCCAAAAAACCATCAGTTACAAAATTGAGCCACAACAGCTGGACCGCCAATACTGGCAGCGGCAGCCCCAGTACCAACGCCCCGGTAATGGTCAAAACTTCGCCGAAGCTGGTGGAGAACAGATATAAAATGACTTTTTTTGTGGTCTTATAAATACTGCGGCCTTCTTCCACCGCGGAGACAATACTGCCAAAATTATCGTCCAGCAAAATTATGTCCGCTGCTTCCTTTGCCACTTCAGTGCCAATCTTACCCATGGCAACTCCCAAGTCAGCTGCCACAAGGGGCGGGGCATCGTTCACCCCGTCACCGGTCATGGCAATAATTTCCCCGGCGTGCTTGTACGCTTCAATAATCCTGAGTTTATGTTCGGGAGTGACCCTGGCAAACACGGCAACCTTGCCAAGAAAACCAGCCAGTTGTTCTTTGCTCAGGTTATCAATTTCCATGCCAGTCAACACCTGGTCACCTTTGCGGAATATTCCGGCCTGGGTGGCGATTGCTTCCGCGGTTAGCTTGTGGTCGCCCGTAATCATGACAACCCGCATGCCAGCCGACCGGGCGCGCGACAGAGCATCCGGTACTTCCGCGCGCAATGTATCTTCCATGCCGACGAATCCCAAAAAAGTTAATCCCGACACTTCATCAGAATTAACCGCGTCCTGCTTTATACTTTTATACGCTATTCCCACCACGCGCAACCCCGACTTCGACATTTGGTTGATTCGTTCCGCCAAACCACTCTTCTCCGCCGCCGTCAAACGCGCGGCGCGTTTCCCCTGCCATACATTCGCGCAGAGGTCGACAATTTTTTCTGGCGCTCCGACAACCGTTAGAGACCGGCGGCTCCCGTTGCCATGGACCACGGCATGATATTTACTCTGGTAAGAAAAGGGTAGTTCGGAAAGTTTCTGGTACGTTTGCTCCATGACATCCTTCGGCCGCCCCAGCTTTTCGGCGAACACGACCAAAGCCCCTTCCGTCGGGTCACCCGCAACTTGGGTGGTCTGGCTACTTTCATTAAACGCCACGCTGGCGTTAGCGCATAGCGCTGCGGCTTCACCAAGCTTTAACAAATCGGGAAAATTTTTATGCTCAATTTTTTTGCCGGCGAGAAACACGCTGCCGACAGCACTATATCCGTCCCCTTCTACATCAAACTCCTGCCCTGCGACAAACGCTTTCCGCACCACCAACTCATTTTTCGTAATAGTGCCGGTTTTATCAACGGCGATCACTGTGGCCTGCCCCAAACTTTCCACCGCCTGCAGCTTCTTAACCAACGCGTTGCGCTTGCTCATCCGCCAGACGCCGGTAGCCAAGACCAGAGTTAACACAATGGGGAGCCCTTCCGGAATTATTGAAACAGAGAGCGAAACCACCACCGTGAACATGTCCTTGACGGATTGTCCCGTCAATATTCCAAACAGGAAAAGCCCGGCGCAAATTACTGAGACGCACAAAATAATGAACCGGGACAGTTTGCTGACATCACGCTTCAGCGGGTCTTCTGACTCTATCGCCGAAATCTTTGCCGATATGGCACCAATTAAACTTTCGGCCCCAATGGCCACTACAATTGCCTTGCCGGACCCGGCCACCACGTTGGTCCCTTTGAACAGCATGTTGCGCTGTTCGGCCGGGGGCAGGTTCCCGTTGCGCAGCGCGTCAGCGGATTTATAAACCGGCTGTGATTCCCCGGTAAGCGCGGCTTCGTCCAAAGTCAGCCCTTCGGACTCTATAACGCGGGCGTCCGCGGGGACTTTATCACCCTCCCGCAGGACCAAAATATCACCCGGAACAACCTCCGTGTCTTTCAAAATTTCTTCGATACCGGCGCGCAGGACCGTGGCCTTGGTTTCCACGAATTTTTTGAGTGATGCCAGGGTGTTCTGCGCTTTCCCTTCCTGGATCGTTCCCACGACCGCGTTGAAAACTAATATAAAAAGAATGATAGCAGCGTCGGTCAGCTCATTAATAAAAAAAATAACCACACTGGCCGCCAGGAGGATGTAGATTAGCGGGCTCTGGAACTGCCGCAAAAAAATAACTGCCAAAGAATCAGCCCTAGCTTCCGGCAGGGCGTTAGGTCCATATTTTAGTTGGTTTTCCTCCACTTGGCGCAGTTCCAGGCCGGATTCGGGCACCCCAAAATGGCGCTGCACCTGCTGTTTTGATTTTACGTGCCACAATATTTTATTCATGCGGAGAAAGCTTTGTATTTATTATACATTACTTCCCATAAAACCCTTGGATAACAGGAAAAAGCAGCGGGCACAAAAAAATCGCCTTTAGGCGACAGTTGAAATGGTGGGAGGGCAGAAAAACAAGTTCTCCGCCCTCAGCTTAGTGGGGTGATTAGGAAAGTCTTCGACTTTCGGTTGTAGGAGATTAATTCCTCGGCTCGCAGATGAGGGTTCTCATCCAGGAACTCGTTGAAAGCCTTATACTCCCCCATACCTTTAAGGTCGAGGTCGTTAAGCTTCCAATCGTCCAGACAGATGATGGTTTCCGCCGTTATGAGCGGCGCGATGAAATCCAAAACTGTCTTGGAGGAACTGTAAGTATCGCAGTCTATGAAGACTATGCCCGGATTGCTTAACCCGTACCGGCAAACAGTCTTGCTGTTTAAGGTTTGGTTGAACCATCCCTTTACCCAAGTGATGTTGCCCGGGTCCACGCCCCGGCGCACCAAGCACCTTTCGAGTTTGTCGAAAGAGCAGTGGTAGAACCCTTTCTTCCAGACGCCGTCGTCCTCGTTTTCCGCTTCCGGTGGCAAGCCCTCGAACGCGTCGAACCCGAAGAAACGGGTTTTCGTTAACCCCAACTCGCGGCACGTATTATACATGCTCGACATTGAGGAGCCGTTGAAGACACCGAATTCCCAGTAGTCTCCAATGTTGGCACCTTTCAAAACCTGAAGCTCTTTGATGCAAGCAGCAAAAAACTTTTTCAGTTTTTCAGGCGGGACGAGGTTAACCGAACAGATGTCCTCCACATACCCCGCGGTATATGGCGACTTCGGTACGGGGAAATACCGCCGCACCCAAGTTTTCAGGACCCGGGTTAACCAGGAATACCTAAAATCTCTCTTATACATAAGAGCCCTCCTAAAATTGCCTCTGTAGGCGTAATATATAATGATAGCACATTTTCTACTTTTTGTCAAGATTAAATAATACTTATCAGCAAAAATATATTGACAAACGATAAATAAGCTATTACCCTGCTAATATAACCAACTAAAACCCACATCTGTATGAAAAAAGGTGCGACAATATTCCTTCAGGTAGTCCTTGTCCTTATTGGCCTTGGTGCCGCTGCCCTGCTTATTATTGAACCCCAGCGCGAAGGGGTAAACGCGCACGCCACCAACTTTGAAATTTATTTTAAGGACCCCTTCCTGGCTCTCGTTTATGCCGGTTCCATCCCCTTCTTTATCGGCGTATACAAAGCATTCCAGATTTTGGGATACGCACGCGCCAACAAAATATTTTCCCCTGTAGCTGTCCAGGCCGTGAGGACAATCAAGCGCTGTGCCATGGTGGTTATCGGTTTTGTGATAGCTGAAGAAATTTGGATCATGCTGACGCACGGGAATGATGACGCGACCGGCGGGTTCGCCATGGGAGTTATCATAACCCTTGGGTCTGTCATCGTAATAGCGGCGGCGGCGGTGTTGGAGCGAAACTTGCAAAAGGCCGTTGAGATTAAGACAGAAAACGAATTAACTGTTTGATGATAAATAATGAAAAACACTTCGACTCTATTCTTGAAATTAGTCCTGGTAGGTATTGCGGTTGTGGTACTGGCAATTTGCGTCGCCGGTATCCCCTACCTTCTCATGGATGACCGTACCGGGTATTACCGCCCTATACTGCTTGGCCTTTATATTCCAGCTATTCCATTTTTCCTGGCACTTTTCCAATCCTGGAAGATCCTGACATATATCGACAAAAACGAGCCCTTTTCCAAACTGTCGGTTCAGGCGTTTAAAAAAATAAAATATTGCGGGTTCGCTATTAGCGTATTGTTTATGCTCGGGATGCCTTACATCTTTTACGCGGCGGACCGGGACGACGCGCCCGGCGTGGTTCTTATCGGCCTTATTATTATTTTTGCCTCTTTTGTGATTGGCACTTTCGCGGCGGTCCTCCAGCGGCTCATCCAGAACGCGCTCGACATCAAACAGGAAAACGACTTAACCGTATAATTTTATGGCGATTATCATAAACATTGACGTAATGCTGGCCAAGCGAAAAATGAGTGTCACGGAACTGGCCGAGAAGGTTGGCATCACCATGGCCAATATTTCCGTGCTAAAGAACGGGAAAGCCCGGGCCATCCGCCTATCCACGCTGGAAGCAATTTGCGCGGCTCTGGAGTGCCAGCCGGGCGACATCCTGGAATATTCTAAGTAAACAAAACCCTCCTATATATTTCTGAACGATTCGGTGCATCCGTTTAGTGAAGAAATATATAGGAGGGCTTTTTTGGCTGGGGTGGAAGGATTCGAACCTTCGCATGGAGGATTCAGAGTCCTCTGCCTTACCGCTTGGCTACACCCCATCATATTTAAATGCCCAAATAATATACTGGAAAACAGGCGAAAAATCAAGGTTGCGTTAGGATTTCCCCCCTGTCTATGATATAATTAAGGAAAGTTCCGGACCGAATATATTGAAATAAAAGTGCTAAAATTCTTTAAAATATTTTTTTACGCCGTCCTAATCGCTCTAGCCGTCTTCCTGTACTGGTTTCTCCCAAAGTACTCCTACGTCCAAAAAAACCCTGGCTTTTGCGTTAACTTGAGCCAGCACCTGTATTATTGCGGCAGCGGCGCCGATCTAAACTCAACTTTTAATACTCAGCTCAACAAATGATCCAAGCCACAAAACCTACATTGTCCTTTGGTGTCCTCTTGCTGATTGCTCTCGGCCTGGCGGGCGCGGTCTATTATTTGAGCCAAAAAGTAGAGCAGGAAATCCAGTTGCCGGTCGTACCAGCCCATAAGCAAGTAGCCAAGAAAGCGCCGGCTAAAAACGCCAACATTACCCCTCCGCTTAACGCCCCTGCCGCGGCTACGGATGACTGGCAAGTGTTTAATGACGACAGCCATTTGATTTCATTCAAATATCCGCAGGACTGGGCCATCAAGACCTACGACCAAACTAATTTTGATGTCATTTCTATAAAGCCGTCCGAGGGCCAGGACAATATCCGCATCTACATCACCACGGATGATTTTGTAGGGTTGGCCGGATTGCAAACAAGCACCACCACCGTGGGTGGCGTTCAGGGAATCAACGCCAATGACATGGTTGTTGGGGTCAAAACCGGCAAAACTTTCTTCACTTTTGACGCCGGAGAAGACCAAAGCCTAATCCCTGAATTCAGATCGATTCTGCAAAGCGTGGCGTTCGCGGGAAAATAAAGAAAATTATAAAGCCCTCCGAAAGGAGGGCTTTTAAAATAAGTCCACTAATTTATTGTTGGTTATTAAAACTCACCAATATGCCCCAGAATCCCAGCGCGAGGAATACTATCAGGTACAGCGGGGGCAAGGAAGTGGCGCTGCGAAAGGCAAACCCCAACAGACCCACCGCGAACAGCAAAATACCCACTATCAGGGCATAATTTTTCTGGCTTTTTAAAGCGTTAAACAGGCTTTTCATAAATTCTTAATTTTTGACTTTTACCCTTAAATCGCTATAATTATACCAGAAAATTAAGCAGTATTAACAGTAACCAAATAGACAATGACAAACTCAGTCACCGATACCTACCTGTGGTATGCAATCGGAAGTGCAGTCCTCGCTTTACTATACGGGGTCTTTTTAATTTACCAAATCCTGGCTAAACCCGCGGGCCAGGGCAAAATGGTAGAAATTGCCAAAGCCATCCAGGATGGGGCAAAAGCTTATCTTTCCCGCCAGTACAAGACCGTTGGGATGGTAGCGGTAATCATTATTGTATTAATGTACCTAACCCGCTACGCCGGCGGTTTGAGCTTCTCCGGAAACACCATTCTTGGGTTCCTGGTAGGTAGCGTCCTTTCCGCGCTGGCCGGTTTCGTGGGCATGAACATTTCCGTGCGCTCCAACGTCCGCACCGCGGAGGCTGCCAAGTCAGGCCTTAAACCGGCACTGAGCCTTGCCTTTAAGGGCGGTTCCGTAACTGGTTTCTTCGTAGTAGGGCTCGGGCTTTTGGCAGTATCAGGTTTTTACTTGTTAACCCACGACTTAACTGCTCTCGTTGGCCTCGCATTCGGTTCTTCTTTGATTTCTGTATTCGCCCGTTTAGGCGGCGGTATCTTTACCAAAGGTGCTGATGTGGGAACCGACATGGTTGGGAAAATCGAAGCTGGCATTCCGGAAGATGACCCTCGCAACCCTGGCGTAATCGCCGACAACGTTGGGGACAACGTTGGTGACTGTGCCGGTATGGCTGCTGACCTGTTCGAAACTTACGCGGTATCCGCTATTGCGGTTATATTGCTCGGTGCTGCCGTATTCCCTAACTACCCTAACGCTATCACTTATCCGTTAATTATCGGTGGTGCTTCTATTATTACTACTGTTATCGGCAGCTGGTTTGTTCGCCTCGGCAAAACCAACAATATCATGAACGCTCTCTACAAGAGCTTGATTGTAACTGGCATACTGTCAGCTATCGCTTTCTACCCGGTTACCAAGTGGCTCATGAGCGACAACGGCCTTTACTCTTACATGAACCTCTACTGGGCTTCCTTGATTGGCTTGGCAGTTACCGCTTTCATTGTTGTCATTACCGAATACTACACTTCCGGCAAATGGAATCCGGTTAAGAAGATTGCCGAAGCTTCCACAACCGGACACGGAACCAACATTATCCAGGGCTTGGCAGTTGGCATGCAATCCGCCGCCGCTCCGGTAATCATTATTGTTTTGGCTATCTTAGCCGCTTTCCACTTAGCTGGCCTCTACGGTATTGCTCTGTCCGTTATGAGCATGCTTTCCCTCACCGGTATTATTGTTGCCATTGATGCCTTCGGGCCAATCACCGATAACGCCGGTGGTATTGCTGAAATGGCTGAACTGGGCGACAGCGTCCGCAACGTAACCGACCCGCTGGATGCCGTTGGAAACACCACTAAGGCCGTAACCAAGGGTTACGCTATCGCGTCAGCCGGCTTGGCGGCCATGGTCTTGTTTGCCGCTTACACTCAGGAACTTGAAAACTACCGCCACTATATTTCGGTATTCGACCTGACCAATACCCGCGTTCTGGTGGGCTTGCTCATTGGTGGCCTGCTCCCCTACCTGTTTGCTTCTATCGCCATGTCCGCTGTGGGCCAAGCCGCCAAAGCCGTGGTTGAAGAAGTTCGCCGCCAGTTCCGTGAAATCAAGGGAATTATGGAAGGAACCGCGCGCCCGGATTACTCCCGTGCCGTGGACATTGTTACCAAAGCCGCTATCAAGCAAATGATTATCCCCGCCTTAATCCCCGTCCTCGTCCCAATTGTCGTGGGCATGACCCTCGGAGCGGAAGCTCTGGGCGGCCTGCTGGTCGGCACCATTGTTACCGGACTGTTCGTCGGTATCTCCATGACTACCGGTGGCGCGGCCTGGGACAACGCCAAGAAGCATATTGAAGAAGGCCACTTCGGCGGTAAAGGGAGCGAGGCGCACAAGGCCTCCGTTACCGGCGACACCGTAGGCGACCCTTACAAGGACACCGCGGGCCCGGCGATCAACCCGATGATCAAGATCATCAACATCGTCGCCCTCCTGCTCGTAAAATTTATCAAGTAAAATTTCAGCCCCAACCATCCGGTTGGGGTTTGTCTTTGCATAACCATGTGTGGATGGCAATCGAAGGCAAACTCTAGCCCACAAGGCTGAAACAAAAGGTCACACGACCATCTCTATTTCCTAGTTCGATCCCATAAGATTAGGAGGACAAAACCGCAACTCACATAGCCCAGTCGCGTCATCACCAGGTCCCCAAATTCGTTTGCCGGACTGCTGGGGTAGATTGTAATTTTGGCGATAACGTCCGCGTTATTGGCCACAAGAGCCACGTCGCTTACCATGACCTATTCGGTCCGGAAGCCCCGTGGACGGCCCAGGATATCCTGCGGTCGGAAAACTACCACAGCAGCTCGACTTGCCGGGTACTGTCGGCCTTAGATACCCTCTTTGGCACCTACAGCTCCCTGGACCAACGATGCCTCATCCTTGAGGCGTGGTGGACCCCATCGGACATTCCCCGGAATGTCCTCAATCAGCTCCTGCGTCGAAGGCAGATTAACGAGGAACAGCTGGACCGTTTGCAAAAACGCTGTCCTCCCGTCACGGAATTCGTTTATTCCCGACCTCGCTATATCCTGACTTCCCGCTAGGACATCGGCTTTTCTCAAATGCCGCCCGGATATCCACACTCCTGGCGGCATTTTTTATTGACTTAATGCCCTTGGTCTGTCAGTATTGATAAATATTATTGCCCTAAAACGTAACGCCAAGTTATATTCAGGCGATAAAATAATATCCCCAAAACAAAAACCCGTAGAATTACTCAGGAGGAGTAAATAGCATGATCCCCTTGGAAGAAAGCACCCTAGGAATTGTCTTCCTTGATGATGACCAGAAGAAGTTCTTTTTCAGCCCCGATGGGACGAAAATGTTCTTCGAAGTCCTCGTCGAACGGAGACAAGAAGTGGGACACGATTTAGTCGTCCCGTTGGACCGGGTCATTAAGACCCCGGAATATGATAACGAAACCAAGGTTAAGACAGGAGAACGGGTCCGCACCGACCGGCGTGTGCTGGAAATTACGGAAGAAACCACCGTTGAGGATGTCAGCATCCAGTATTACCAAAAACTGGTTGCCAATAAGTTCTCGTCGGAACTCCTGGGCCGAGCGCTCACGCTCATCGGCTCGCACCTTAACCGGGGCGGTTACCGTCCCATGGTACTCGCGAACAAGCAGATCTACGAAGTTCTGCTTGGACGAAAACTCCAGGTTGTTCTGCTGAACAAGCCGGAGAAACTCCAACCCCTGCCGGCGGGAGAATCATACTCCACGCCAACCCCACTACCCACCAGAAAACGAACGTCCGCTGCCACGCAAACCGCGACAACCGCAGCCAACGCCCTCGTTGCTTAATCTTATAACCAAATTTTCTTCCCAAAGACTAGCCGCTCTGTATCATACGGGCGGCTGTTTTTTGTTTACGCGCCGGATTAACTAAATAAAAGAGCGCGCCGGGTTTAAACTATAACCCCGCCGCCCACGCAAATTTTACCATCATATAGAACCAGGCTTTGGCCGCTGGCCACAGCTTTCTGGGTTTTCGCGAAAACAACTTTGTAATGCCCTTTGCCAATGCTGGTTACGGTTAACTTTTCCAGGCTCCCCTGGTGCCGGAAACGGCCCGCGAGCTTGGCCGGGAATTTCTTTGGTTCGGCTATCCAATTTACACTGTGAATTTCGAGTTCTTTCACTTCCAGCGCCTTGTCTTCCGGATCATTGGTTACATAAAGAGTATTGCTGGCCAATTTTTTCTTTACGACGTAATATGGGCCGCCTGCACCCACCTTAATTCCCTGACGCTGTCCAATAGTGTAGTAGTGTAGCCCTTCGTGCTTGCCCAGTTTATTGCCTTCCATATCCAAAATTGGCCCGGGTTTGCGCTTTAACTTTTGCTCCAAAAAATCTTTTAGGCGAATTCGTCCCACGAAACAAAGTCCCATGCTTTCTTTCTTGTTGGCGTTGGGCAGTTTTAGGCGTTTAGCCATGGCCCGCACGGCTGATTTCTTCATCCCGCCAATCGGGAACAGGACGTGGGGCAGCTGGTCGGTCCGAATGTTGTATATGAAATAGGTTTGATCCTTAAACTCATCCGCGCTGCGCGCCAAAGCAAACTTGCCGCGGCTTTCCTTAACCTGCGCGTAATGGCCGGTCGCCAGGTAATCAAACTTATGCTTCATGGCCCAGTCATATAACAGCTTAAATTTAATTTCCTTGTTGCACATGACGTCCGGGTTTGGGGTACGACCGGCTTTGTACTCTTCAAAGAAATAATTCAGTACCGTCTTCTTATATTCCTTTTCAAAGTCCAGGGTCCGCAGTGGAATGCGCAAAAACGCGGCAACACGCAAAGCATCCTGCCGGTCGGTTAGCCACGGGCACTCGTCATATTTCAAACCGGTCGTGGAAGACCAGTTTTTCATGAACGCGCCTTCAACTTCATAGCCCGCCTTTTGCAGGAGATACGCGGAAACAGCGGAATCAATTCCGCCGGATAGCGCTATTAACGCTCGTTTTTTCTTTACTGTGTTTTTCTTCTGGATTGACATTTAGTTAAAATTATGCTATAATTATACCTAAGATTTTCATTGTAAGCAAGTGTTTACGGGCCGAAAATCGAATTTGTAGAATTGGAGGGATACTTATGAAGAAATTGAAAGCTCGGCGTAAACACCCGAGATATAGAGTGGATGGGATGTGCAAAAAAGCACTGTCCCAATTGGAGTCCCGCAGCCGGACTAAAAAGAAGGATGCAATTCTGTGGTCGGCGATGGTAATAGGGGTCATTCTTATGGCTCTGTCCATCACCCAATACCTGCGAGTGGTAAATCCGTCCGCCGGGTTTGGTCTGCTGTGTTACGTTGTTGGTCTTCTGGGCTTATGTTTCGCGGTCAGCGGCGGCATGGTGATGTATGTCACCTATCGCCTGCCGGAACCGGTTCACGATTTGTTGAGCGAGACACTCAACTACGCCCGGCAGCACGACTCCGAAACTCGCAGGCTTAGCATTGCGAGAAGCACGGAGCAACTCAAGCCCCCAGAGATTACCCATCTCGAAGAACTGTTGCAAAAAAACGCCGAAGAATGGCTTCCCATAGCCAAATTCGTGCTTAACTTCCGTATCGGGCGACCCATACACCCGGATGAAACCTCTACCATCAACACTCACCGCGACAAGCTAGCCGCTCTTCACGCCCGGCTCAGCGAACCGCGACCTGACTGTCCTCTCGTCGAAGGATTAAAGCTCGTCAGTTCAAACTGACGCGGCTCTGTCCCTAAGACGAAACTCAATTTAAACAAAATAGACGTTGGTCCCTTGTTTGTCCAGCGTCTTTTTGTTTTGTAGTTTAGCTCGGCGCGGCCGACTTACCAAAGCGCCGTTATACGCGCCTGGTAGAAATCAGCGTTTTAATGTCCTTGATGCGGTCCACGTAAAGGGTCCCGTCAAGATGGTCAATTTCGTGCTGGAACACCTGGGCGGTAAAGCCGCTGAATTCCCGCACGTGCTTCTTGCCCGTTTCATCCTGATAACTCACTGTTACCGAATCCGCCCGCACGGCCTCCGCGGCCACGTGCTTCAGGCTCAAACAACCTTCCCAGCGGGGGCGCTTCTTTTTGGAATACTTTAAAATCTTTGGGTTGATAACGACGGTTTTGGGGAAACTATCAACTTCTCCCCTATCACCAATACTGTCCTTAACTTCAATGACCGCGAGACGCATGGGCAACCCAATTTGCGGCGCAGCCAGCCCCACCCCAATGTTTCTCATGGTGTAAAACATCACCGGGATTAAATCCTGGATTTTTTTGCTGCGGATTTGCTTTAAGGTCATTGGCTTGGTGCCGGCGCGCAGAACGGGGTCCCCAAACTGGACTATAGGCAGGGCGGTTAGCTTTTTGCTCATATAGAGAAGTTACTTTACCAAAGCCGTTACCAAAACTCCGGCGGTAACCAAAATTCCACCTGTCACTGTTCCGAGGGTTGGTTTTTCACCCAGGAATGCGAATGCCAAAATCAGGGTTAGGGCAATGCTCAGCTTGTCTATTGGAGCCACCTTGGCGGCTTCACCAAGCTGCAAAGCCTTGTAATAGAACAGCCAGGACAAGCCGGTTGCCACCGCCGACAATATAATGAACACGTAAGAATAACGGGATATCTTCAACGCGTCGTGCGCGTTGCCCTGCAAAAACACAATTGCCCAGGCGAAAAGCACAATGACCAGAGTACGGATGGCCACGGCCAGGTTGCTGTCTACCCCTTTGATCCCAATCTTGCCGAAAATAGCCACTAAAGCCGCGAAAAACGCGGACAGGATGGCGTAAACTACATAGCTCATTACATTAACATGTTGCCGAACTTCTGCTGCAACATCTTTTTGTGCTTATTGTTTAAGTCTTCCAGAGCGGCGCGGATGTGCCGAGCAACTTCTCCCCTGTCGCCCACAATGTCATCACTGACTTCCACGCTTTTTACTTTTTGGTTTCCGTCCATCGTAATCTTGATCTTATCGCCCGATGAGTGACCGGTAACTTCCTCTCCAGCCAAAGCCAGTTCCATCTGCTTGGCCTGCTTGCGCATTTCGTTAACGTCTTTCAGCTTATCAAATATTCCCATGTTATCTCTTGTTTAATTTAATTATTATTCTGGTGAATGCATTGGCGCGTGGCCGGAACGGATGCGCTGCCACTGGGTGGTAGCCAAAGCCCCGAAGCCAATGAGGAACAACCCGAACTCCACCAACCAACCCACAATCGGCACGAACCACAACAGCATGTAGAGCAAGGTTCCCAGCGCTAACGCCTGCCAATCCAGCACTAAAGCCGGCTTTTTGGTAATGAGCTTGATGATCCAGGCACCCAGGAAAATGAGCGCGAGCAGCATGCCAACCATGGCCATGAGTGCGTAAGCAGCCAGTGCAATGAAACCAACGATGTAACCCACTAATACTACAAGACAGAGTATTATGGCAATCGGCATGGCTACAGCCAGGACAAACCCGATACCCAAACTGGACCAGGTCTTGCGGTACATGAGGTCGGTAACTTCCACGGCGCGGCCGCGGAAAAAGTGGAGGAAGAGCAAACCGGCGATCATGAAAGCAATGAACTTTATGATAGCGCCGCCGATGAGGAATCCGACGAAACCGGTGCGCTTGCCGTTGTCTTTTTGGTGCTGGGCTAACGTGGTGAATTTAACGTTGGCTTTGGCGTTGCCGTCAATTTGGGCTTCGCTTTTGCCGATGTAAGAAATTTCGTTCGCGATAACGGCGTTCGGTCCCACGCTAAATGACTGCGCGGCCTGGATTTTAACTTCACCATCAATTTTGCTGTTCAACTTAACGGTTCCGCCTTCAACATATACCCCTCCCATAACCGGGCCTTCAATGGTAACGGAGCCGCCGGAAACGCGAACTTCACCTTCCACCATCGCCTTTTCGGTTAGGATCACGGTACCGCCAGCGGCAAGAACATCGCCCTTTACCGGCGCGTTGATGGTAACCTGTCCGCCAGCCACGCGCACGTCGCCGTTAACCGGTTCGCCCACGAGCACGGTACCCCCGGCCGCAGTGACGTCCTGGTCTACCATGCCATCAATGGAAACAGAACCGCCAGCGGCATACAAGTCGCCGGTGACATGGCTGTTGACCGCGACGTTTCCCCCAGCCACATATAGGTTGTGGTGGGTCTCAGAACTACTGACGGTCAAATTGCCGTCATTTCCGCTCGGCGCCAAAAAATCAGCGGCTTGGGCCGGTCCCACGAGGCCAAAAGCCAGCGCGGCCAAGGCCAGGAAACCCCCTGTAAATATAAGCGAAAGTTTCTTCATATTATTAAAAATTAGCTAATCTTAACTTAATTATACCAATTTTCTAGGTAAAAATCTCAGTTTTGATGTCACGGGCCTGGTGGCCAGCCTTGAGCAAAATCTGCCTGGACTCGGCCACCATGTCGGGACGGCCGCAAATGTAAAATACGGAGTTGCGGTAACTTGGGTACGCCACGCTCAAGTAAGTGGTGACCCGTCCGGTTTCTCCGGGCCAGTGGGATTCCGGCTGGCTCAAAATTGGAATAAAAGTAAAGTTGGGGTGAAGCTGGAGCAGTTCCGTGAATTTATGATAATAGAATACGTCCTCCTCATTGCGGACGCCAAACAGCAGTCGCAGCGGCTTGGTAAAACCGTTGGAAAGCAAATTAGGGACAATGGAACAAAACGGCGCCACCCCAATGCCCTGGGCGACAAAAAACAGCTCGCGCTCCATGTCGGGGATGGAAAAACCCCCGGTGGGACCCATCATGGAAACGGTTGCGCCAATATCAAGTTTTTTAATGTATTCCGAACCCAGGCCCTGTGGCACCAGCTTTATGAGAAATCTTAAGATAGGATTCCGCTCAATCGGGGGGTTAACCATGGAATAACAGCGCAGTTCCTCGCCGCCCACCTTGAAAAACATATACTGGCCGGCTTTAAACTCCATCGCGTCCGGTTCAAGCAGGCGCAATTCCAACTCCACCACATTCGCAGTGAGGAAAGTCTTGGCTGTAACTTCGGCCAAATAATCTTGCATGGTTTGGTTTTTCGTTAGGGCGCGCTAAACCAATTTAGAATAGCGCAGTTTTTTGTTTGGCTTTCGGGGCACGGGCAATTTTCTTTGGCGCAGTAGAAGGCGCGCGGGTAGGCGCGGCAGGAGTTTGGAGATTGCTCTCCACACTGCCGGCTGCGGAACGGTAAGCACAGAAGTCGCATTTCGGTCCTGGCGCGGGGAGTTCCCCCTGCAAACAGTTGTAAGCCGCCACTATGACTTTCTCGACCCAGCTGTCATCGCCTTTGTAAGGCAAAAGTTTGATATCAAATTCCAGTTTGGCATCGAATGCTTCGGCGTCGCGCTTGCCGTTGCAGTAAACGAAGTAGCCAGTATCAGACACTTTAAACCCGTTTTTACGGAACAGCCACTGGTAGATTTCCATCTGGTGTTTGTAACCATCCTGCCATTCGGCATCCAGGCTCACTTCCCCATCTTTAGAGGTAGCTTTGTAATCAACAATAATTAATTCTCCCTTGGGGTTAACCCAAAGGTCATCAACGCCGCCAGTAATGAGGAGGTTGGTTTCCGGGTGTAAATAAGTTATGCCGGCACGAAGCGAATCACGCCATTCATCCATCTTCGGATGCTGGAACGGCACCGCGTCAATTCCATAATGTTCGCACATGGGGTGCCTGGTGTTTTTGGCCCTGTGCAGGTCGAATTCTTTTTTCAATAAATGGTCCACAGCGGAGTTGAGGTTGAACGGATATCCCGGCGGCTGACCAACCCCAAGTCGGCGGTCCATGTAAAAACAGCGGGGGCAATTCAGGAAATTTTCCAATTTGCTCCGAGACAAGCGGAAAGGATATTTTGAACCTGGTTCATATAGGTATTTAGTGCGTTTGGGATTGTAATAGTCAGACATAAAAAGCCCTTTTGGCGGGTTAGCTCTTTAAATTATAGCATAAAAAGAACGCCTTTCCCGAAGAAAAGACGCTCTATCCTTGGTTATTTATGAGGGAGTTGGTTGGTGTTAGTGCGACGGCACGCCGCAGCACCGGTCGCCGAAATCCCCGATTCCAGGGTTAATTATGTAACTGTTCTCATCGAGACCGCCGGCGATTTTGCCGGTCACGATTTTTACGTTCGGATACGCCTGCTCGATGGCGGCAAGACCTTGAGGAGCGCACAGCACGCTGAGGATGCTGATGCGTTTTGGTCTCCATTCCGAAACGAGCTTAAGTGCGTCGAGGGCGCTAGCTCCCGTCGCAATCATCGGTTCGAGTATCAACGCGTGGTCGGCTGGCGCCCCGCGAAGACGGCTCTTGTAAACCTCAACTCTGATGCTCCGGTCGTCGTTGTATTTCCGCTCCATATCTATGGGGCAGACCTGGACGGGCTTCACCTTACTGTGAACGCCTTTCCAGATAAACATACCGGAGTTGAGAATGGGAACAAGAGCGACCTTTTCCCCTGCCCGAAGGACGTTGTGCCAGGCATGTCTACCCAGCTCTTCGCCCATGTTTGCCGCGAGACAAGCGAATTCGGACCCCTCGGTCGCCGGATTATACATCCGTTCCAAGATTGGCTGAACGTAGCGGTTGTCCGAAATTTCCGTTACGTTTTTGAACGTGGCTTTCGCCGTTGCCTGACCGGACGTCCCGGTCAGTATACTTTCACTACTCATAAATAGATTTAGGTCCCCCTGCTAGAAATAGAATACCCCTTGGGTATTCAAGAGACTATACCACATACTTAGCAGTTTGTCACGCCTCAAACCCTTTACTAATGGCCTAAAATATGGTAAAATTTGGGTTACGAAATTGATATATTGGGGTATAGCCAAGTGGTAAGGCAGCGGGTTTTGGTCCCGTCATTCGTAGGTTCGAATCCTACTACCCCAGCCACCTTGAGATAGGTTCGGAGTACGAGAAGGGTCATTTCGTACCTGATTATATTGACCCACAAAAAATCGCCGAGAAGGCGATTTTTTGCTATAATTGAGCCAATGAATCAATTAGGAAAACTTAAGAAAATTGAATTGCGTGAAGGTTGGAAACATGAAGCAATTGATTTCACTCAATGGTTGGCTTTAGAAGAAAACCTTCGTCTGCTTAGTGATGAAATTGGTTTTGATATCAAGCTGATACAAACCGAAGCTAAAGTCGGTAGTTTTAATGTCGATATATTAGCTGAAGAAGAAAATACTGGTAATAAAATAATTATTGAAAACCAACTGGAAATTACCAATCACGATCACTTAGGTAAAATTATTACCTATGCTTCCGGCTATGATGCTCGTATCGTTATTTGGGTAGTAAAAGATGTCAGGGAAGAACACCGCCAAGCTATCGACTGGCTAAACGAGAACACTAATGAAGAAATCGGATTTTATCTACTGAAGATTGAATTATGGCAAATTGCCGATTCGCCATTTGCTCCTAAGTTTGAAGTGATCTCTAAACCGAATGACTGGGCTAAAGCGGTAAAAAGCTCGGCTGAGAGCGCCGAACTCACCGATACCAAGATCAAGCAATTACAGTTTTGGAATGATTTGAAAAGCTATGGGAAGAAAAATAACTCAAGACTTCGTTTTCAAAAAAGCTATCCTCAGCACTGGACTAATATCAGCATTGGCAGTAGCGAATGCCATATTGCACTGACTATAAACTCCAGAGAAAATCTATTTGCCTGTGAAATTTATATATCAGATAACAAAGAGTTATATCATAAATTATTTGCAAGCAAAGATCAGATCGAAGCGGAACTTGGCCAAAAGTTGGAGTGGATGGAATTGCCGGAAAAGAAAGCTAGCAGGATCAAGGTATCTATACCTGGCAATTTTGAAAATGAATTAGAATGGGATAAGTATTTTGATTGGATGATTACTACAGCCGAAAAATTCCAAGCCGTTTTTCCTAAGTTTTTATAAATTGGATTTTAGCATTAAGTCATGACGTTTTATCTAAAAGCATATGAACCCTAGAAATCGAGAAGTTCCCGCTCCCTTGTATACCGAGGAACAAGAACAGGTCGAACAAAAGCGCGGCCTCCAACTTACTGAAGAACAAAAAGATGCTATCCGTGCAATCACACTCGGCATCACTGAGGTCGATGAGGCCATACGCACTATGGCCGTAGAGGATGTTATTCATACTTTAGAAAACGGCCATCCGCTCAACAAACTCATAAGTGGTAGTCAAGATGAAATCATTGGCTACATTGCATGTGAAGATTTTATTCCTCGCGAAGCGTATATTAAGTACTTCGGCACTACGCGTAATACGGGCCGCAATGCCATGCGGGAGATTCCTCGTTTTATTGAGTACGCTCGAGAACAAGGCTACCTCCGCCTGAATTTTCACGGCTGGAATGACCGATTAAACCATGTGCTGGAGCGGTATGGCTTTGAACGGCTTCGCACGGACAACATGGCAGGGTACTCAGTTGATTTTTATGAGAAAGCTCTAACTGAAGAAAAGTCAGTCGAGCAGGTAGAAGCAGAGCGCAGAAAAGCATTTGAAGATAAGTATATTAGCGAGCTTAATCAGAGATACTCGCAGACGCTAAATTCATTTTCAAAAGAAAACCGCCCACAAAAAGAGCAGGCTATCAATAGTGCCTACCAGACTTTAAGCGGCCGTCTGGCTGGCGTGCAAGACTTTGAATTTGGCGAGCGCCAGCAAATCATACTGAAACTCAAACTTGCAAGACATCTTATTTCTAATGAAACGATCGACTTAAGTGATTTGTTTGATGCTATTGTCGAGTCCCCCAAGTTTATAAATACAGATAAAGGAAGCCTCCATCGTTTGCTTGAAGTGCACCAAGAAAAGACCTTGCAAAAAATTGCAGAGATACGCAAAGCGCGTGCTGAAATGGGAGATAGCGAAGCGTCTAATCCTTGGGAAAACCTCATACAGACTGATTCTGGCAAGTACTACGTCGCTCGCTTGCTTAATATGCCGCACCTTGAGGAAGAATCGGAATATATGCGCCACTGCGTCGGTACGAGCGATTCTTACATTAACCAAATGAAGCGTGGAGAAATCGAAATCTTGTCATTTCGCACCGCTCCAAAATTCAATAATCGCGCGGGGAGGCTTGAAGGTGATACACCAGTAATTACTATGGAGTATAACCTCAAAACCAAAGTGATTGAACAGATGAAAAAGCAGGATGATGAATACCTCCAACCTAATGATCCTTATTATGACGACGTTATCGACGCACTTAAAAAGCTTCGTACCACGCAAACTGATACTGGCCAGCTTCGTGACTTTAGAAAGATTTCCGAGAGCGAACTGAGTAATATCAAAGTTAAGGATTACCATGTGCTTACAGAACGTGGAGAAGTTCATTTCCGTGATTTTAATCCCGAAGAGAGTGATTTTTACTTGAAGCTAGGCGATATGGAATTGACTCCCGAAATGCCTAAAACAGATGCCGCAAAAATTATCAGAATCGTTGCCGGTATTAAGTGCGAACCACAAGAAATCGCGCTTGGCAAAAGTGAGATTACTGAATCAACCAAGGTTTATATCGGCGAGTTTAGTATTGATATGCTGCAATCGGATATTGAGCATATCTATGTTTCATTCCCTGAGCGTGAAATTCGTCGGGGCCAGGTTGAAATCGGCGGAAAAACAAGAGATCAGCTTGAAAAAGAAATGGAGGCAGCTGGCGTACAAATCAGTACCTATGCTAAGGACATGCTGCATAGTAAAGATTTTGTAACCGCACAAAACAAAGAAAAACTAGACTATGTACGGCTTACAGTTGCCGATCTTGGTTTTACCAGCTACCCAACGACTGATCAATTATATGCCCGGGCTGAAGAACTTGGTTTGGAATTACTACCAGCAGAATTCGGACCAAATTATCGTTTACAGAATCTCGATCAGCCGGAAGGCGACTGGTTTTACACAGGAATGAAACAAATCGCAGATTCCGACGGCGACCCGGACGTCTTCGACCTGGGGCGCCGCGGAGACGATCTGTGGCTCGACGGGTGTATGGGCGCGCCCGGGCTACCAGTGGAATCTCGACTACGAGTTCGCGTTCCGTTTTCGCAAGAAAAACTCAAAAACTTAGTCCCTTGTTAGAACGTTTGACTCTTTGATCCTTTGAATTTTCCCCCGAAGGGGGTCGCTCGAAAAAAATTTGGTATAATTAGGTTAGATTGGTAGCATTGAACGGCTACGGCTTTTCAAAACCCATTAGGCTCATTCAGGTTGAGAGCGCAGGCGGCCAAGGCTTCTTGCGGAGGATCTGCTTGTAGTCATCAAAAAAGAAAATACTTGGTGTAGGTCGCTGGGTGATTTGCGATCACGAATAAAATACAGCCCAGCCTCAGCTTTAGGCGGGCAGTGGCATTGACGGCGCACTATACGATAAACAGATTCCGACGGCAACCCGAACGTCTTCAACCTGGAACGCAACGAAGACGATCTGTGGCTCAACGATAAATGGGCGAACCCGGACAACAAGTGGAATCTCGACAACAAGTTCGCGTTCCGTTTTCGAAAGTCTTTTCTTTCCACAGCCTTATTACAGGCTGTGGTTTTTCTTTTCCGGATTATCGAGATTCTTCTTCCAGCCGCCGAGCATCTTGCCGACTTCATCTAGCTTGAGGGCTATGTCCTCAAACTGCTTATTAGAAATTAATTTTCCCTCCCAAGCAGTGGCAATAAGAAACTTTAAGGTATCAAGTGTAAGAATACACTCGGATATTTTTTCTGTTTTGGCAGCTTTTTCGCTAAAATAAGCAATATAGGATAATTCAAGCAAATCAAGAAACTTATTTTCAATTCTTGAGCCAATAGTATAACGTGCGCCTTTAGGAATATGCGGTACAAAATTCATCCAAATCAGATATCCCTCTTTGACTCTGCTAAGAATCGAAGCCTTTCCCGCAATATCAAACGAAATAGCCAGTTTGGTCATATGCATAGTAATATTATTTCTATTGATAATTTGCTAATAGCGTGGCGGGAATTCTTGCGAGGCAAGCGGAAGCGCAAAGATGTTATTAAGTTTTCGGTAAATTTAACGGATAATATCATTTCGCTGCATTATCAGTTACGAGACAAAACGTATAAGCATGGTTCGTACTTTGCCTTCAAAATCAACGACCCTAAGCCGCGCGATATTCATAAGGCTACCGTTGCTGACCGGCTGGTTCATCATGCGATTTACCGTATTTTGTATCCGCTCTACGATACAAAATTTATCTTCGATTCTTTCTCTTGCCGTTACGATAAAGGTGTGCAGCGCGGCATTGATCGTTTTAGAAGCTATGCTCGCCGGGTTTCGCGCAATAATACCCGTACAGTTTGGGTCTTGAAAGGAGATATTAGAAAGTTTTTTGCAAATATTGATCATGCTGTTCTTAAAGATGTTTTAAAGCGGAGAATTAGTGATGAGGATGTTTTGTGGCTACTAGGAGAAATAATCGATAGTTTCGAAACTCAAGGCAGGCCCAATATAGGTTTGCCGCTTGGTAACCTGACCTCGCAGCTTTTAGTGAATGTTTACATGAATGAATTCGATCAGTTTTTGAAGCGGAAACTGAAAGTCCAGCATTGTATCCGCTATGCAGATGATTTTGTAATATTCCATCACGATCGCTCTTATTTAGAAAATTTGATTCCCAACATTTCTACTTATTTAGAAACAAACTTGCATCTGTCTTTACATCCGGATAAGTTATTTATTAAACCTCTCGCTTCCGGTGTTGATTTTCTAGGCTGGGTTCATTTTCCCACTCATAGAATCGTACGGAAAAGTACAGAACGAAGAGCTTTCCGTAGAGTGAAGCAGAATCCAAGAAATGAAACTTTGCAGTCATATTTAGGGCTTCTAAGCCACGGTAATACGTATGAGCTCCGACAAACTTTGGTGGAAAAGTATAGTGTTTGGAAAGAGAACGCAGAATTGGCTAGACAAAATAAAACTGCTGAGCAGCAGTCTCAGCAGTAGCAACCTTTTGTTTTATAAGCAGTATTGACCGAAAATGGAGGGGGAGCCCTTTGCGGCCATGTTTACTTTTTATTTCGTTGGTTGTTGCTGAGGTTATTTTGGTAGGCAGGGATTCAAAAAGGGCCCCCCTACCTACCGGCGGCACCCTTTCGGGTACCGTCTCCCAACCTTGCGATTGGGCACCTCAGCAACGAGTGGCGGTCGGAGAGCCGTCTCTGTTGCTGAGGATAATGCCATGCTCTGCAAAATTGCAGAGTTTAGGCTTTTCTACTGAATATTATACCAGCACTCCATATTTACATGCAATGTCATGGACGGACGGATCCGCTTTCCGTTTAAATTTTCGTGCGTCAAATTAAAAAGCCGCTCACAGATGAGCGACAAAATCGTGGTTTGACTAGTGATCGTTTGTAAAATTCAGATATATACCTTAAACATATTGTGTTTACTGTATGTATCTAATTTCTACTTTTTGAAATTGCTAACAAAATATAATACTTTCTTAGATGAAATTTTTTCCGCACCTTACTGGTTGTCAAGCCGATTGCCGGTCCAAGCACTCAAACGTGAACGTTATCTTCAACACAATGCAATGCGGAAAGCATCGACACTCGACCGGATTTTTGTTATAATTATGGGAAATTTAATAATTAAGTTAGCCTCAGCAATGTTAAAAAAAAGAACCCAAAATGCTTGCTCTGTGGTAGCAAGCGAACTATTAAGCGCGGCAGCGAAGGAAGCCGGAAGCGATATTTTTGTAAGTCATGTCATAAGTCATTCTCGATAAATCACGGCGCCAGACCACCGATTTTGTGGATCCCAATACGTGGATGGTGTACCTTTTAGAAAACTGGGTGACGAGTATAATATATCAGGGTCCGATGCGTATGTTCACGTTGTATCTCAACTCAATACCTTACCTGACAATACTGCCCTAACTGAACAGTTTTGTGACCCACGAAAGTTCTCTGGTATTTTGGTGTTAGACGGTAAGTTTGTGAAGGTCGCAGATCAAAACCAGAAGATACCGTTCATTTATGGTATTGATTACCTTACCCATGATATCCCGGTCGGGGTGTTGGCAAAGTCTGAAAGTCATTTAGCGTTCACTGAAATATTTCGACAGTTGAAGAAGTGTGGTTATCCACTCAAGGTGGTGGTGTGCGATGATCGAATGACGGTTAAGTCAGCACTGGCCAAGGCGTATCCGTTTGCTAAGATACAACTTTGCCAAAATCACTTTTTAGAAAATCTAAGACGTTTTCTTCGGGTAAGGACGGAAGACACCTATCATCAATTCTTTGCAAGCCTTAGGAATAGGGTATTCTTGGAAGCGCAGACGGATATGGCAATTACTGGTGCCATGCGGTATGTGCTTGATCGCTATGGCAAAGACGACCAAAAAGTCAGGGATATAATTTTTGAAATTAACGATCGCAGAGATATTCTGTTTCAGTACCTAACCATTAAAGACTGTCCGAGAGATACAAACTTAGTCGAGCTCTATAATTCCCATTTACAAGCGAGACTTAAATCTATTAAAAGTTTTCAGTCAATGCCGGCTGCTAAGCGATGGCTTAATGCTTACCTTATTCGCAGAAGGACTAAAACGCTTACCGACTGCGAATTAAGGTTTAAACATTTAAACGGTCACCCATCCTTATATTGGACGATAAAAGACGGGATGGAGTGGCCCCATATTTTGGGGGTGAGAGATGGTAGAAAAATTGAATGAGATTAGGTAGTTGATTATAAAATATAATGCGCTTATTGGACTAAGATAACCTCCTTGCTATTAATTTGTATATCGTTTTTAAAACAAGTAAGCAGTTCACGTTTCTCGGTATTGCTACCCTCCCTAAAAATAAACTTCGTATAGTTTTGAATATCAATATTCCCGATAACTATTTTTTCTTTTGCGCCAATTACATACTGCTGGAACTTTTTGAAGCGCGTTACCTCATGCTTTATTTTCTCTTTAATATCTGCTTCGCTGAAGTCAACTTTATCCACTAGTTTTTCTAGTTGTGTGATTAAATCATCTTCAGAAATATACCCACTTTTGCAGTGTTTGTCTCGGGATTTCGTGCAGCCGTAATAGATATAGCGGTGAATATTTCCGTTTTTCTGCTTCTTGAATTTCTCATCAGCTGAAACACCCGAACCGCATAAACCGCAGGTCATTAGTTTTGTAAAAGCAAATTCTTTGTCTTCCACCCTTATAACATTCGTCCTGACTTGTTCTTGAACTAAGCCAAACAGTTCCTTACTAATTATTGGTTCGTGCTTGCCTTTGTACCAGATACCGCTTTTTCTGGGAAACTCAAAATCGCCATAATAAAAAGTATTTTGAAGAATTATGTAAATATTGCTTAAGGTTAACCCTTTATTGCCTAATGGAGTTTTAAAATTAAGGTCGAACTTCAGCCAATGATAAAGTTTGCGGCCGCTCCATTTTTCGTAAGCTACTTTTTCAAACATTTGTTTGATAATTGGCGCACGCTCTTGATCAATTATCAAATAGCCTTTTCTATCAACTTTCTTTTCGTTTAAGTAACCCATGGGCGCAGGGGCTGGCCATAATCCCATTTCGCATCTTGTCCTCAAACCTCTTTTTACATTAATACTCTTGTTATCGTTTTCTAGTTTCGCTTGACTGCAAAGAATCATCAGTAAAAACTTTTCGTTCGGTGAATTCTTAAATGTTTGGCCGTACGTCTTTATTTCCACTAGCAGCTTCTCATCCATTAAATCGACCACCGACCCTAAGTCTCCGGCATTACGGCTCAGTCGATCCGGCGCCCACGTCAAAATACCATTAAACCTGCCGCTTCGAATATCCGATAATAGCTCGCGGAATACTGGCCGCTGTCCTGAATCCTTAGCCGAATGGGCTTCGCGGCGAATGTCTATGACATCTAGATTTTCGCGCTCGGCAATAGCCAGCATTTCTTTGACCTGAGAATCTATGGACAAAGCCTGTTTTTCGGAAGAGTCCTCAGTACTCTTACGAGCATACAGGCAATATTTGGTTTGGGTTGGTACTAATTCCATTGTTTTGGGCTTGCGGCGCATCTCTGGAAGGTTTTGCTTCCATGCCTAAAAAGGTTTAGGAAAGGTGATATTACACGCTCTATCCGCTGTTTTGCCTTATTGTCAGCGGTCTTACCGCAAGAATTGTTAATTTTCCTTACGGTATATTGATGCCAGAACCCTCTTGATGCGTCCAGGACGCCCTGTTGGTAACTTTTTAGGCTCTAATAACCCCCGTGTCTTTCCTGTAACATATGTTTTTGCCTGCTGTTGAGCGTATTCCAGTCCGATCGGTTTCTGTACGAAGTTCCAGTTATGACCATACCTCCCTTGTTATCTTCCTCAATGATTTTGGATAGCAGTATGCCAAAAGCGTCTGCTAAGTCATCATGCTTTTCCACGCCAAAATGAACGAGTTGCTGGATTAGAAGTTCTGCACCTTTTGTCGGAAAGAAAACTTTGCCAGCTTGGACAAGGTATACATTGGCATTAAGCCTTGCGCGTTTGTCTTGGCCGTGCACTGAAACGCCTTTTACAGGAAATCCGGCAGCGTGTATCGCTTGGATGAATGCCCGCTGATACGCAACATCTTCGACATAGATTTTTGCACGCCTGCCGCTCCCAATACCCATAGAGAGATTTTTTGCTTCCTCCTGTGTTTCTAAGAACGTTAGCCGTTTGTTAATAATCATGGGCAAGATAAAAACTTTCAAATTATCTCTGTTGCCGGTTACCAATGCCGGTACCATGGCAGTATAATCAGCAGCTTCTTTTTCTGAAATAGCAAGGTCGATGCCAATACAGGTGTAGTCATGGTATTTGCTGTCTGGCAGTACGTCGTAGTATTGTATCCACTCAGGTTGTACTACCCAGTCTTCATCCGGAATAATTCTAAGCATGTACTCGCGTTGGAATGCAATTTCGTTTCCCTGGCTTAATCTCAACTGCTCGATATCGTCCATTGTTGGGTACATGCCGGGCCATAAAATTTTGTCATCTTGCACCAAAGGGTATAGCCGATATTGACCCCGTAGCTTACCTTCATCTATGCCATTTTTAAGCCGCATTAAGAGTGAGTCTTCATGCAGAAGATTACCAATAAAGATCAGGCGAGTCTTTGGGTCGCCGAGCGGCATTACATCTCCAGTCAGCCAGGTATATGTGTTGTTTCTCGATTCGCGGGTTTTAACAGAATTAATATCTTCAATATCGTCGAGGATGATCAAATCTGGCCGATGTGCTCCGTGCTTAATACCGCGAATGCTGCTTTCTTTGGAAGCAACCATAATTTTGGCTTTGTAATTGAGGAAGTTAATGGTAGATGAGTTCCTCGTTTCCTCCTCAGTGAACGGCCCTAAGTCTCTGCGAAGCAAGTCATTGGTTTCTAAAACTTCCTTGATATTTTTTAATATTTGCCGGGCTTGATTCATAGTCTCGGCAAGTATAAGAACGAATTTCTTCTGTTGTTTTCCGAGGATCGCCCAAAGCGGATACGATTGATTAAATATGGTGGTTTTGCCAGACCCGCGAAATGCCACTACAACCAAATTTTTTATCGTTTCGTCTTCGCTCAGTGCAAACATTTCTCGCTGGAAAGGGGCAGTCTGATATCTTACGTAATCGCTAAAGTAGACGTTGAAAAACCAAAAGTGGCTTTGTGTAGTTACCTGAATTCTGACTGCTTTGTCCTTGATGATCTTAGTAATGAGGTCAGGGAGTATGTTTTGTGTTTCCATTATCATAGGTATTAGTATCCAAGGCTGCGAGCCTCAAAGCCTTACGGACTAAGGCTTCTTGCTCTGGTGTTAATTCTTCAAAAGAAGTTTTTAAGTGTCCGTTTATTTCTATTCTCGTGCCGTAGGTCGGATGATGGTGTTTCAGCCAAAAGATAATTGCCGTCATATTTTTATCCCGAATGGCTGCCATAAGCTGGCTTTCAGCCATATCGTTGACCATGAGACTTCCAGCTTGCAAGGCTTCTTCGGCCTCTTTGGCAAAGGCTTTATCATCTTTCATCCAGCGATAGTAGGTTGCCCTGCCGACCCCAGTCTTTTCACAGGCAACCTGAACAATTGGCGTTTTCTTGAGCTGCTCTAGAAGCAGTTGTTTTTGCTGCTTAGTTTTCATACTTCTTGGCTTTAATGCCCGTTAGCTTTTCAAAACGCTTAATAATCAGATCGCAAAAGATCGGTTCGAATTCTACCAAGAAGCACTTGCGCTTGAGCTGCTCGCACGCAACCAAAGTTGATCCACTACCGCCGAATAAATCTAAGACTAAATTGCCAGGTTTAGTGCAACGGCGCAAAGCTTTCTCATGAAGCGTTGGCGGTTTCTCGGTTGGGTGGTTGTAATCTTGTCCGGCTTTGCGCTTGGCGAGCCAGATATTAAAGAGGTCTAAAATATCGTCATGGACACGGTTGCCAGTACCTACCTCCTTATTCAAAATCTCGTTAAGATTAGTCACGATCTTAGCGAGGTATGGATTGCCTCGGGTCGCATAGGTTACTGGTTCATAGACCTTGTTGAAAGCAATTTGCGGTGTAGGGTTTTGGTTATTCTTTACCCACATACAAACCCTACGATTTTGCAGGCCTAATTCTGCAAATAAAGATTGGATCATACCGATGTAGGTTTCGTCGGAGAAGTAGAATATGTGTAAATTTTTCTTGGAAACTGCTAAGCCATTTTCCATTGTTGCTTTGAGGAACTTGCGATATTCCAAATCCGTCCGGTTATCATTGGTATGAATTCCGCCGTATTTGCCAACATTGTTGCCGATGCCTTTGTCGTAGTCCAGAGAAATATTGAAAGGCGGATCGCAGTAAACCATGTCAGCCTGATTTTTGCCAAGTAAGATTTTTACAACATCTACGTTTGTTGAATCGCCGCAGATTAATCTATGGCTGCCGAGCTGGTAGATTTCGCCCGGTTTGGTTTTCGGTTTCTTGGTTTTCTTTAATTCTTTTTCAACGTCGAATTCATCATCCTCAGTTTGCAGCGTATCATTCCAAATACTTGAAAGGTTGGTATCATCAAAGCCGACATCCAGCAGCAGATCCATATCGAAGGACTTGAGTAGCTCGAAATCCCATTCTCCCGTATTGCGGTTGAGCCGAAGATTTAATTCAGTTTCTTTTTTAACATTTGGAATGTTTAAGTAAACTACCGGAACTTGTTTATATCCAAGTTCTTTAGCAGCTTTCAGTCTAAAGTGTCCTCCTATGACAATATTCTTTCTGCTTGCAGCACCATTGGCGATAATGGGATCGACTAACCCGAACCTCTTAATCGATGCTTTTAATTGCTCCATAGCCTGAGGCGTGTGTTTCCTCGGGTTATAAAGCGCGGGCTTAAGCAGTCCAATACTAACTTGCTGGATTTGCAACTTATTCGTTGCCATATATTTTTTCTTTCTCGCGGCCTATTAACAAAAATCCGACCCCTTTGGGTCGGTTACTTCTTTGAGGCCACGGACGTGGAAGTACGACACCAAAAGGTGTTGTACCCCAACATGGGTCTATGAATCCTGAGTCTGGAAGTACCGCAGTGATAGGTGCGTACTACTTCCGGGAAAATCTGAGCGAAACCGGGCAGAACCTCGCATGTATTAATTTGTATTTAAAAATTACCATAAAGCCTTTGGAAACGCAAGAAAACTTGTTGATAACTTGGGACTTCGCAAAATCAGGGGAATAGTATAGGATGGACGGGATTATACGGAATCGTCAAAATATCGTATAATTAGCTTAACAAATTAATGTCCTAACCCTCGTAGAAATGCGAGGTATGGCGCAAGAACCATGCTACATGAAGGCGGCTATCCGTCTTGCTTCCAGTAGCATGGTCACCAGCCGAAAGGTTGGTTGGCAGTTCCGAAAGGGGCTGTCAGGCAAGCGGGTAGCCCCTTTTGTTTATCCGTTTGCCGGAAAGACCATGCTACAAGAATGCAAGCAACTAAGGTGTGTCCGCATTGCAAATCAGAAATCAATGCCACGGCCAAGAAGTGTCCCCAGTGTCAGAGTGATTTAAGAAACTGGTTCAGCAGGCATAAAGTATTAACCGCACTACTTTTATTGTTTGGACTGCCAATTGTTATTGGTATAGCCAGCAGCTCAAAAGATAGTGCCCGACAAAAGTCCGCAGAAATTCAAAATGGTAATCAACCTGCTACTACCGCTGCAACCGGTGGGGATTGGGAAAGTATGAAAGTTGGTGATCAAGGTTATCTTCGTATTCCGGGATACGACGGCACTGATCAAAATATCTGTCTTGGTAAAACTAAAGATGACGCTGAAGCTATCGGCAAGGCTCTTGCAGCCAAAGATTTTCTAGGCCTTTTAGAAATTCCCGGTGCATTTTGTGTAGGCAACGGATCAAAAGTACAGCTCATTGATAAAAGTTTTCCGTACCGAAGAGTGAGGATTCTCGCTGGAGTTAACGACGTTGATAAAGATAAAGTAGGTCTTTCTGGTTATCTACCAGCTGAATGGGTCGTAAATAAATAAAAGTTAAAGAAAATCTAAATTCTTTTTGGATAGATTATGAACGTCTATCCTTTGTAAACATTGAATAAAAAATGCTAAAATAAGGCATATTTACCAACGCAAAATTCGTTATGTCCGATAAGGTACCTCTTACAGAACAAAAAGGTCCTACTGTTAAAAGTATAAGTGATCAGGGAAATAAGATAGTAAGATTATTTACTTACTTAGAAAAGGCTTTATCTCTTGATGATGCAGTAGTCCGAGATTTTAGAAATGTTGCAACCCCACCATCTCCATGGTGGTTGGCTGATTTTCCATTAGATGTGGAGAACTTATCTATTAGGCCGTTTGAAACTGAAAGTAATACCGAGGTTCTCCCTTCGTCTGCTGCTTGGTTACGTGTAGAGAAAAAGAACATCAAGAGCGCGCCAGTATTACCAAAAGCTTTAGAAGAATGGATTGAAGAAGTTACACCACTTACACAGCCAAAGCCTAAAGAAAAAATAGATCGCCAAATAAGTTTTGATCAAGACAAAAATAGGATCAGCGAATTTAAAAATTTTAAAAAGAGCTATGAGCAGGGTCAAAGAATTCCTAAAATATTGGAAGATTGGGTTACCGTCAACCCACAGAGTTTACCAGAGCATATTGAACTTCAGTACCTAGAAGATCATTGGAATGATCATCCTGAGCTCGAGAAATTATTAAAGGGTTATATTAAAAACGATTGGGAGCCTTGGGCAAATAAGGTTAAAAAGGTTTATAAAGCAAACCTCTTATACGATCAATTATATGCGCTAAGACTATTGCTAAAAAATGAAGGTGATAGTTATGAGCTTCTGTTGGGTCAAGGTCTTCTTACGTGGCAAAGTAAGTCTGTGGGTGCAATATACGCTCCTGTTTTCCTAACTCCATTAACAATTGACTTTGATGCTTCCAAGCGAGTCATTGAGATTTCTGCAGATACGATGTTTAGAGGATTTGTAGAAACGTCTCCTCTGTATGAAATGGATAATCCTGCGGAAATGGATCTTATTGCTTGGACCGATGCAATTAATGCAAATCCTTTCGATTTCTGGCATCTGCAATCTCTGAAAACTCAAAGCAGAACACTAATCAATTACATATCAACCGATAGCGAAGATAAATTTACTGACCAAATGGTAACTGCTCCTGAGCTGACAGAAGTACCAGCCATTTGGAATGCCCCAGTTATTTTTGCACGTAAGCGTAATAATGACTTGTGGTCGAAATACGCCGGACTTATTCGTAGAGATATAGAACAAAGTGATATTGAGCCCACCGAGTTTATCAAAGATCTTATTGGGGACTATGAAGAACAGACCAAAAGTGGATCTTCCGACGGATCCGCACAAAAGTCAATTACTGAATCAGAACTCTTTTTCCCATTGCCGTGGAATGATGAACAAAAAAGAATTGCCGAACGTTTAGATTCAAATTATGGTGTTGTAGTTAAAGGTCCACCCGGAACTGGTAAAAGTCATACGATTGCCAATCTAATATCCCGCTTCTTAGCGCAAGGTAAGACGGTTTTAGTTACCTCCCAAACAAGTAAGGCTCTAGAAGTATTAAGAGATAAGCTACCAGAAAATATTCGTAGCTTGGCAGTGTCTCAACTTCACCAAACTGCAAAGAGAGATGATGTTCTCCAGCAATCAATTAGCGAAATAAGCTCAAACTTAGGAGAGCGGCACACAAAATTTAGCGAGGAACGTGCGGAACGTTTTAGAAAGGAGCTAAAAGATGTTCGAGCAGAAAAGGCAGACCTAGCCAATCAGATACGACATTATATTCTCACTGACTCAACTGCAGAAATAAATATTGGTAACGAAGTCATTAAACCAATTGACGCGGCGCAGCTGGTAAATAAACATAGGAAAACTGGCGATATTGATTGGTTCACTGATAATATAGATTTTAAGATAGAGCTTGATTTTACGGATCAAGATATAGTTGCGTGCCATGAACTATTATCTCATTTAACCCGAGAGGATAGAGATTTATATAAATACGAATTACCCCCGCTATCTACGTTACCTGACGAAGAAGCTGTATTACAAGCCTTTGCTTCGTATAGGGATCTTTCTAATAAAGCTCAAACCTCTAGCGAAGTATTCAATCATAAAAACCTGGAATTTGAACCAGCAGAATTAACCAGCGTATGGAATAAATTGCTAGATGCTAAGAAATTACTAAACTCGATTCGTGAGGGATATGAGTTAGAAATTTTTAATCTTTGTGCTTCGAGTACTCACGAAAAGGAAAAATGGCGGACAGTAATTGAGAAAATTTCCGAAAAAATAAGTTTAATCGGCACTTGTCACAATGCCTTATTAGGTCACGAAGTTGAGGGTAAAACGCAACTTTCTATTAATGATCTAAATAAGGCAGTAAATGCTTTACTTGAAAAAGTTAAAAATGGAGGAAAGATAACTACTTTAAATAAAATCCTCTTACCCTCAATCGCTAAAAAAGTCTTAGAAACTTACACGGTGAATGGAAGTGCACCTACTGAAAAGGAAAGTGTTGAACTGTTCCGCCATTACGTACAGGCCATCAAAGCACAAAAGGAAATTGAACTTTTACTTGAACAGAGTTTTTCCGGTCTTAAATCATCTCCCGATTTTGATATATTGGTAGATATCGTAAAACTTGAAGTACTATGTGCCAGTCTGCATAGAATAGTAAATTATACCGATGAATACGCTAGCATAAACTCTTTTTGCCAGAAAACGAAAGAACTATCGGACTTATCTTTTACCAGTCCTACTGATATAGAAAGGATCATAGCTATCATTACTTCCACAGTAGCAAAATTTGAACTTATCGAGTTAGAAAAATTGTTTTCCGGATGGACCCTAAAATTACAAGATTCCGTAAATGATAAAACTAAGCACCCGATAGTTAAAAACTTAATTGATGCTCTGCAAAAAAGGAGTTCATCTGGATGGAAAGCATCCTTTGAAGAATTGAACATTATTCATGAGAATAGAAATCAATCCATAAAGCTTAAGGAGATTTCTTCAAGAATTTCTAAAGTTGCTCCCAACCTTTTTTCTGACCTAAAAGAACTTGCAGAACATCATAAAAAATTAAATTATCCTAAAAATTTAGAACTGGCATGGAAAATAGCAAGACTAGAATCATGGTTGGATACTATCCATGATCATATTGATATTGACGAATTGCAAAATAGATTTGAACGACTTACGAAAAAGGAATACCAGTTAAATTCAGAACTGGTTACTGTTCTCGCCTGGCAAAGACAGATTGATAAGGTTACAAAACCGCAGCGCGACGCTTTAATGGCTTGGTCGCATGAAATGAAAAAATATGGAAAAGGTACTGGCAAATATGCGGTTACACATTTAAGAGCAGCTCAAGAGGCTCTAAAAGAAGCCAAGAATGCTGTACCTGTCTGGATCATGCCTTTGCATCGGGCGGCGCAAATGTTTGCAGAACCTAAACCTGGTTTATTTGATGTGGTGATATTTGATGAAGCAAGTCAATGCGATATCCGAGGTTTAACAATT
The DNA here is from genome assembly GCA_964416765.1 of uncultured Candidatus Saccharibacteria bacterium. Lineage (GTDB taxonomy): Bacteria > Patescibacteriota > Doudnabacteria > UBA920 > UBA920 > CAYQEU01. The sequence continues at coordinate 264,898 of CAYQEU010000001.1, read as the reverse complement.
GGGTATTTAGGCAAGAAGCTCTTGGTAGTAGGTGATCCTGAGCAAATAAGCCCCGCAGGTATATTTCAAGATCAGGAAAGGATATTTGAGCTAATTTCTAGATTTTTATTTGATATTCCATTCAAAGATAGCTTTTCCATTACTTCTAGTTTGTTTGATTTAGCCAAAATTAGACTATCTAATATTATTCAGCTTAATGAACACTTCCGATGCGTTCCTGAAATCATTGCATTTAGTAATCACCATATTTACGAGGGCAAGCTTAAACCATTGCGTTATCCTAATCCTAAGGGCTTACTAAAGCCTGCACTGGTTCCGGTGTTTATTGAAAAAGGCTACCAAAATACTAATAACAAAGTTAACGAGCCCGAAGCAGAAGCAATTATAAACAAATTAGTGGAGTGTCTTAAAGACCCAAAATATCAGAAACGTCCCGATGGCCGATTGTGCACTTTTGGAATAATCTCTCTGTTAGCTGAAGATCAGGCTAAATACATTGAAAAGTTAATAAGAAATCTCGTAGTTCAAGGCGTACTTACTGAAAAAGAAATTGAAGAAAGACAGATTCAGTGTGGTGATGCTTATAAGTTTCAAGGCGATGAGCGTGATGTAATGCTATTGTCTATGGTTCGCGCCTTAAATCCGAATGACAAAAATGATACGGTAGCACCGTTAACTAATGAAGACGCAAAACGTAGATTTAACGTTGCCGCCTCGAGAGCTCGTGATCAGATGTTCTTATTCCATTCCTTACCTTTGGAATCATTGGGTAATCAAAATGATTGGAGATATAAGATATTGAACTGGTTCTATGACCCAAAGAAAGAAGAACTGCATGCTGGACGTGAAGCACTTAAGAAAGAATTTGACGCTGGTAGGGCTTCTCAATTTTCCGTTGATGTTGGCAACTTATTGATTGATAAAGGATATCAGGTCTTACCTGAATATCCGGTAATTGGGTATAGAATTGATTTAGTTGTTCAGGGTGAAGAATCTAGATTGGCGGTAGAATGCGATGGTGACCAATATCATACTTTAGAGAATTGGGAAGAAGATCAAGTAAGAGAAAGGCAATTACGCAGAGCTGGCTGGGAGTTCTGGCGTGTTACGGGTAGTGCTTTTTATCGAAACAAGGAAAAAGCTCTGGATAGTTTATGGAAAAAATTGGATGAAATGAATATTAAACCTATTCTTTAATCTTTCAAACTAATTAAGTTAAATATATGATACTTATTTTACTTGTTATTACCGTTTTGCTAGAAGGGCTTATTATTTATTTGGTCATAAAAAACGCAAGTAAAAATACTGACCCTGAGCAAAGTATTAATGCAAGCATTGATAAGACTATCGAGCGCATCGAAAAAACGGTCAAAGAAGAGTTTTCTACTAATAGGACCGAGCTAGCGAATAACAATAAAATAACGAGAGAAGAATTAGCAAATACCATTAAAACTTTTGGAGACTCGGTAGATAAAAGAAATTTTGAATTTGCGGAAGCTCAAAATAAGAACTTTGATGCTCTATCCAAAACAATTACCGGACTGACAGATAAGAGTGAAAAGAAGCTGGATCAAGTAAAAGATGTGGTTGAGAAAAAGCTAGATTCACTACAAAAAGGCAATGAGGAAAAGTTAGAAAAAATGCGTGCGACCGTAGACGAAAAATTGCACGCTACCTTAGAACGCAGACTTGGAGACTCATTTAAATTAGTAAGCGACAGATTGGAATTGGTCCATAAAGGTTTGGGAGAAATGCAGAACCTTGCTTTAGGTGTTGGAGACTTAAAGAAAGTTTTAACAAACGTAAAAACTAGGGGTATATGGGGTGAAGTTCAGTTAGGTTCGCTTTTGGAACAAATTTTAAATCCTGAGCAATATGATAAAAATGTTGCTACTAAACCTAGAAGCAACGAACGTGTTGAATTTGCTATTAAACTGCCTGGACCCGATGATTCAAAGCAACCAATTTGGTTGCCTATTGATGCTAAATTTCCGCAAGAAGATTATCAAAGACTCGTAGAAGCTTATGAAAATGCAGATGCCGATTTAGTGGAAGCAGCTTCTAAACAACTAGAAATCAGAATCAAAACAGAGGCACGATCCATAAGAGATAAGTATATTAATCCTCCTCATACCACTGATTTCGGCATACTATTTTTACCTTATGAAAGCTTATACGCAGAAGTTGCCAGAAGGCCGGGATTATGCGAGATGCTCCAGCGAGAATGCAGAGTAATAGTTACTAGCCCTTTGACTTTAGGTGCGCTGTTAAATAGTTTGCAAATGGGCTTTAGAACTTTGGCTATTCAAAAACGTTCTGGAGAAGTTTGGTCAATTTTGGGAGCTGTAAAGACAGAGTTTGGAAGATTTGGAGATATCTTAGAAAAAACGCAAAAGAAGTTGAGTGAAGCAAGTAATACTATTGAAGATGCGGCTAAAAAATCTAGAACTATTGAGAAAAAGTTAAAAACAGTCCAAGAATTGCCACAGGCAGATACAAATTTGTTGCTAGAGGGGCTAGAGGCAGAAGACCTAATGCCGGTAGTTGAAAAAGAAGTTTCTGTAGATGATATACCTTTTTAATTGCTAAAATGAATATTGCTAAATTTATATTCGATAATGATAAAAAGATGCTCAGCTCAGCTGAGCATTATCTTTTGATTTTGTGTAAAGAATTGGCTAATGAAAACATCTTTCCGTTGATGATATATCGTTATATGGAAGCCCAATCAGATATTGGTTATAATTTACGATGCTTAATCGAAATGTATAGAGCCCAGGTCGGCATACTTACTACTGAGGCGGTTGAAGATTTTTTGAAAATAAATAACCCTGTCGTTCACTTCATGGTGAGCAAAAGCAATTATTCTCCCGATGTATATGCTTGCCATTTAATTGAGAGCGATCTTTGGAGTCTTTATCCAAAAAAGGAAGATTTTATTTTCAAGGATATAAGAAAATCTAACTTGTCTGATGTTATAACAGATTTAAAATTTGATAGATATGGATTGGTAAAAATAACTCCCGACTTTCGTTTAGAAAATCAGTATATTATATATAAAAACATGTATAGGATTTACTACCATCCTTATCTACGTAGATACCATTCTGTCAATTTCACTGAGATAACTGCCTACTTGCGAGAAGTGTCTCAAAATAAAAATTTAGAACTAAGTTTAGCTTTGGATCCTATAAGGATTTCACGTACATTACAGGTTAGTGAGCTTATAGAAATGGATCATTGGTTTGGTCCTAAATTTAGTATTGGAAGAATGAACGACCCTAATTTTAAGGGAGTGACTATTCACACAAGAAGCACAGAAGACCCATTACTAGACTTCGCCTATTCGCTAATAAGGACCGAATTTTATATTAGTAATACTAAAGATGGTATGAAATCAATTGAGATAGAAGAAATTATACCAGCTAAGTCTAACAAATATATTCTCCATAAGTATGTTCATATGCTTTGGAATAAAAATATAGAAAAATTTGTACACTTTGATCCTGCTGTAATGGTCTACACTTCCGAAGAACATAATAGAAGAGTAGCTTATAAATGGAGCTCGGGAGCCGAAGACACAAAGATAAAATGTAGTAAAATTAAATTATTTAGAATAGATGGTAGTTTAGATCTCGAGCTTGCAATGAAAATCTTAGGAGACTTCTATCGATATAACGAACTTGTCCAAGAATTTTTTGGTGATAACATTGAAGTGCAGGATGTAAAAGTATGAAGCATCTTAAAGACGAAATTTATTATAGCGACCTCTATGACTCCATAACTGTCAGCCGATGTAGAATATCGGAAGATGCTGTGTTAAATCAGGATATGTCCAGATACGAAGGACAAGAAAAGGATAAAAAGCATGCCCAATACGTTGTCCATCAGCTAACTCTGTATTACGAATGCGCCGAGCGATATATGCGCAAGCCAGAAACTATTCGGGAATGGATGGAGCGCGATCGTCGCAGAGATGAACACGAAGAGAACGCTATTGCCCCCAGAGGAGTAAAATGCCTGAAATGCGGCTCCGGGATGAGTAGTACAAGCAAACACCTTGACATCAAGGGTGAATCTGAGCGGGTTCTATTCTTCTACGATTGTCCGAATAAGTGCCTGCCTAGACGGGCTTTTTATGAGGACAACGAAGAATATATAACTAAGCCTCACTTGTGTTTAAAGTGTCAGCACGAGATGTCTTCCCAAGATGAAAGAAACGGAGAAGTTATTACCATAACTTACAACTGTGATAGTTGCGGCAATGCCGAGGTCGAAACTCTAGACTTGCATATTAAAGAAGAAAAGCCTGACGAGCACTATGAAGAAGACCGCAAGCGGTTTTGTTTTGATAAAGAAAAGGGAGATAAAGCCGTTGAAGAATATCATCGCTTGATGGAAATGGGCAGGCTTGCCAAAGAGTGGGAAGAAAGAGATAAAAATAAAGATTTATACGATGCGATAGCCAAAATAAAAAAGCTACCGTTCGGTGAAGTCCAGAAAATTCTAGCCCCAGTATTTGAGGCCGCTGGATATACTAGTATGCAATTTCAGCCGCCTCAGATGACTAAGGATGTTGTTGTCGGTTTTACTGCCGTCGACAGTAAAGAAGGCAGAGATGAATACACCAGTAAGAAAGACTTGAAGAATGCCATCCAAAAAGCTCTACAAGGCTCTAATTGGCGTTTAATGAGTGAAGGAATAGATTATCGCCTTGGCTTTGTATCTGGTCGGATCAGGGGCTTGGAGCGGGAGGAGGATTTATTAAAATACGTCCAGGCTGATAAGAAAAATGTTAAACTCAAGAATAACCTTTTATGAATATAAAGCTTTTGCTTCGCAAAGAAAATATACTACCTGCCGCTTTTTCGTTAGTGATTACTGGCCTATTTTTTCTTGGGTATCGTTATTTTGGAAGCCATTTCCTTGCAGCTCTAGGAATTACTGAAGGGGTGGTATTGATAGCATTGCTCGCCATAATAATGTTTATGGCCGGATTTGTGGTACTAAGGGCCTTATTCTTTGTTGCTGCGGAAATATCACTCTTAATTTTTCTTGCCCAATCTTACTGCGGAGTCCCGCACACTACATCCGGCAATCAGGCACTAAAAAGTTTGTTGTTTTTAGGATTTGCCTATATTCTTGTGGCCTTCTTCCGCAAGTTCCATGAAATTATTAAACAAAAATATCCAGTCATCGCTAAAGAACGTTGGTCAAAAGAAAAACTGATTTTTGTAACCCTATTTTTAATATTTTCAATTCTCTTGTTGTGGCAGATTTATTTGGTTGTTAACCCAATAGTAATGGACTTATGCGTTTATAAATGAGACACTGAGCACCCCTTTTTATAGTGTCTTATTTGTCTCATTTTGGCCTGTCCGAGGAGGGTCAAAATTGGTATAATAATTTCGGCTGGGAAAGCCTATGGATATTGTAGTTTGGGTTTTCCGCGACCGAGGAGGCCAGCCAAGACCCCACCCACCACTCAATCGCCTACAATGGCGGTTTTTTGTTATACTAAATTATGAAAAGATTTTTTGGCTATTTGCTTTTAGGGCTTCTTGGAACCGCGGCAGGAATTCCTTATATCCTGTCCCTATTAGAGTCTTCCCTAAAAAACGCGCCTTTTCCTCTTCCGGTCATAGTGTTGCTAATCCTGGTGCAAACTAGTGTAATTCTAGCGGTCGCAGTATTCTTTGGCCTCAGAGCGGCGCGCGCTACGGGACTTTCCACCGACTTAGTTCATAATAATGAAACCAAAACCAAGACAATTGCGATATCTGTTGCTCTTGGAGTACTAGCGGCGGTGCTCATCACCGTGGGTGACCATGCTTTCAGCCGGTTTCTTCCCAACCTAACCATAGAATCAGTAAAAATTGATACCTGGAAAATGCTCATAGTCCCTTTGTACGGCGGGATTGTTGAAGAGTTGCTTATGAGATTATTCTTTGTATCGCTATTCGTTTGGATATTTGCGAAAATTGGCGGCGTCGCCGAACCTAAAAATCACACTGGCTTAATGTGGGCATCAATAGTACTGGCGGCAATACTCTTTGGCCTGGGCCATTTACCGGCGACTGCTGCGCTCGCCGCCATTACCCCCTTGGTGGTCGTCCGTGCTATCGTCTTGAACGGTTTGGGCGGATTGGTCTTCGGCTGGCTGTACTGGAAAAAAGGATTGCCGTCGGCCATGTTTTCTCATGCCACCGCTGACCTGACAATGTTTGTTCTCATTCCTTTCTTGCTTCATTTAATATCTTAACTAAATGCCAGAAAATAAAATCTCATTTGAAAGCCACTCCATCCCGCCGGTAGACAGCATCCCCGAAACTGACTTAGATATACAAAGGCGCCATGAACAGAGTACTGATGAACAGACAGGAGAAGAATCCGGTAAAGAAGAAAGCTCCGAAAACGACGACAGAGTAGCAATAGACAAGCTGACGGAAAAATTCATGCAGAAACAAGAGCAAGAAGTTCAGCCGCAAAAAAGCACCGAAGAACTGGACGAAGAGTTCCGCCGCCGCCAATTTAACGACCGAATGAGGAATTTCCGGGGTTAACATAAAAACCGCCTAAAAGGCGGTTTTTTGGTATACTTAACTCGCAGTCAATTTTATATTCGGGAGGAGACCATGGTTGAGAAGCTAGCACCAGAAGATTGCGACCATAATAATACTTTTACTTGGCGTTCAAATTCCGCATCAGGATGCGGAGCACCGATGGACAGGGAGATTACTTCCTGTAAGGATTGCGGCAGCGTAGTCGGGTGCAAGGAAGACAACGCAGAGTAACAGTGATAAACAGCGGAAAGGCAGCGACCATTAACGTCGGCTGCCTTTTCTATATCCTAACGGAATATCTTGCTTAGCCCGTGCCGGGGCACTATATCAGACCTAACAGACCTGTTTTTGACCCGGAGCCTTAGTCCCAGCCCAAAGCTCCTCAACTGCCTTGAACAATCCACCCTAATTTGCTTTAAGCTGGTGAGTTTGGATTTCATGCCCCGTCGTACATCCGCCACTGTTATACTTAAGTTTTTTCTCATATATTTATCTTTATACGAGCCTTTATTCTCTGCAAAATAGTTTATATTTTGCAGAGTAAAAAAGATCGTATTTTTGCATTAATGCCGTGCGGAATGTTTATCTATTACTATCGTGGGAACTGTCCCCTTGTTTGCGATTTCCCCCTTGGGAATCACGTTTTGAATCTTGGTTTCCTCGTGCCATATATACTCACCTCCTCATATAGATTAAGTTAAAACTTATTGATTACCCCCACTGCTGCTTTGACCCCCCTTTTGACCGGCTTCACGAGCACGGTCACTTCCCTCCTGGAACTGACCTCCATTATCCTTTGGCATATTTTTCACCTCCTTCATTGATGCGTTAATTTGTAGTTGTATTAATAAACGGAATAGTCCCCAAAAGGTGTCGGTTTTTTTACCGCTTAACTAAAGTGGCTATAACTCGAGTAAGCCAGATAAAGATTTAATGAAGAATCATGAAGACGCATTGTGGCACATTAATACGAAACTTGCCCTGTGTGGCGAGCGATATAAATGACGGATTGGGTGTATACTTAGTAGGGTGGTACGCCGCCCTATGGCTTAGCATTAAATAAACTTTCCCTATGTCAAAAAACGCCAAAATAGCCAGCATCTTAGTAGTGATCATATTGCTAATCGGAGCGGTGTGGTATGCGCTGGCCCGTAATTCCTATACCAATAACGCCAACAATTACGAAGCGAATACCGTGGATAATTCCGCAAATTACAATAGTGAAGCAACAAACGGTAACGCTAATTCCGAAACTACCAATTCAGACAACTCAAATTCTTCTCTGGATACCGACCTCAATAATATAGATAACCAGATGAATAATTTGGGAAACGACGCAAACCAAATGGACCAAAGCGCTAATCCCCAGTAATTAACTTTTCCAATAACATGAAAAAACTAAATTTCTTTTCCGCCGCCCTCACTATCCTTGCTATTAGTGCGGTGACGCTACCAGCGTTTGGTGCCCAAGCCATGACCGTAAGCAAACAAAGCAATACCCGCGTCGGGACTGACACTGCCGCCGAAGCTTTGCGGACCAAGACAACCACCCAAATTGACAACCGAATCAAAGCAATGAATGAGTTGACCGCGAGGATCAACGAAATGAAACGGCTGTCAGCCCCGGAAAAAACCTCCCTAACGGCTTCTATCCAGGTATCCATTACGGACATGAACCAGCTGAAAACAAAAGTAGGAGGGGAAACAGATATCGCGGCGATCAGGGAAGATTCCCAGTCACTTACCAAGGGCTACCGAATTTACATGCTGGTTTTGCCCCAAGGCCGCATTGAAGCAGCCGCGGACCGTGTGTTGAATATAGTCAGCCTTATGACCTCGTTCGAAACCAAATTGCAAGCCCGCTTAGACCAGGCTAAGACAGACGGAAACGACACCAGCTCAGCAGTAGCTCTTATGGCGGAAATGCACAGCAAGATACTCGATGCCAATACCCAGGCTCAGGCTGCCATTGATCTGGTTTCTGGATTACAACCGGATAATGGTGATAAAACAGTCGCGCAAACCAATGCCCAAGCTTTGAAGGATGCCCGGGCAAAGATTAAAACAGCGGTCGCCGACCTGAAAACAGCCCGGCAGGATGCCGGTAAAATAGTGAAGCTGCTAGCTGGCTTTAAGGCCTCCAGCAGCGGAAATGTTAACGCAAGAGGCAACGCCAATTTCCCAATTAACTCCAATTCCGACCGGTAAATCCTTTAAACAAGCAAAACCGCCCTATATTACCGGGCGGTTTTTTGGTACTATAAAAGAGCATGAAAATAACTTCCGCAAAATTCATTAAAAGCCTGGTTGGAGACGACGATGTCCTTTATGACGGCACCCCCCAGGTCGCTTTTATTGGCCGCTCCAACGTTGGCAAATCCAGCGTCATCAATGTTCTGGCCCAGCAAAAAGATTTGGCACGCTCCAGCCCCACCCCGGGGCATACTAAAGTAATAAACCTTTTTCTAATAAACAAGCAGTTTTACCTGGTTGACCTTCCCGGTTACGGCTTTGCCCGCGGCTCCAAAGAGAACCGCGAAATTTTACGTGAACTCATCGACTGGTATCTGTTTGAATCGGAAGTTTCCCAGGGCGCGGTCGTGTTAATAGTGGACGCTAAGGTTGGCCTTACTGACCTCGACCGAGAGATGCTCGCTGACCTGTCCCAGAGCAGTAAAAACGTAATTGTTTTGGCTAATAAGATTGATAAACTCAAGCGCGGCGAACAAGCAAAACAAATCAAGCTGGTATCGGAGGCGGCGGCCCCTTATCCGGTTATTCCCTTTTCCACCGTAGACAAAACAGGTCTTGGTGAACTAATAAACCAGCTGGCGCGCGCCTGGAACAAGAAGTAAACGCTAAACATATGGAAAAAACCCTAACTTTAAATAATGGCGTCAGTATTCCCCACCTTGGTCTGGGTACCTGGAAAGTCAGCGATGGGACCGACGTGGAGCAGGCAGTGCTGTGGGCGCTTGAAGCTGGCTACCGGTTGATTGATACCGCGAAAATTTACGGCAATGAAGAAGGAGTCGGACGAGCCATAAAGAAATCGGGAATTCCCAGAGAGGAACTGTTCATAACGACAAAACTATGGAACGCGGACCAGGGATACGAGAGCGCCCACGCAGCCATAGATGAATCACTAAGTAAACTCGGCCTTGATTATGCGGATCTCTACCTGGTGCATTGGCCAATCCCGGTCTGGCCGGTTGGGGAATTAATCCAAAGTGTGCAGCCCAAACGGAAAGAAAGCTGGAAAGCCATGGAAGAAATTTATGCCGCCGGAAAAGCCAAAGCTATAGGCGTATCCAACTATGCCATAAAGCATTTGGAAGAAATGAAAGAATACGCCACAATAACCCCCGCGGTAAATCAAGTTGAATTCCACCCTTTTCTATACCAAAAAGACCTGCTGGATTACTGTGCTTCCCAGAACATATTGCTTCAAGCATATTGCCCACTCATTCACGGTTCCCGCATTGGTGATGAGAGGATTACGGCGATTGCCCAAAAGTACAGCAAAAGCAACGCGCAAGTTTTGATTCGCTGGAGCATGCAGCACGGATGTATCCCTCTTCCCAAATCAACCCACCAACAACGCATTAAGGAAAACATTGATGTCTTTAATTTTGACATCACAGAAGAAGACATGGCCGCCTTGGACGGCTTAAATGAAAATTACCGTAACAACGGCATAGATACTAACCAATTACCATAACAATGAGCGCAAAGAAAAAAATTAGAGTCGGTATTATTTTCGGCGGCAAGTCCGCCGAGCACGAAGTTTCCCTGCAATCCGCCAAAAACGTTATTGATGCCCTGGACAAAACCAAGTATGAACCCGTATTAATCGGCATCGACAAAAAAGGCGTTTGGCATAAGAGCGAGGCTAACTTCCTTTTGAACGGTAACGACCCCAACCTTATAAAACTGAATAAGGCGAACAATACCGCGGTCATGCGCGCCGACAGCTCAAGCGAATTAGTGACTTTAGAGAGAGGCAGCGCCGGAAAGATTGACGTCGTATTCCCTGTACTCCATGGCCCCTTGGGTGAAGATGGCACAATGCAGGGACTATTAAAGCTGGCCGGGATTCCATTCGTGGGGCCAGGAGTCTTAGGGTCAGCAGTGGGCATGGACAAAGACGTAATGAAGCGGTTACTGAAGGAAGCGGGGATCAATACCGCCAAATCTTTTACCTTTACCTTTGCCGATAAGATTGACTTTAAGAAAGTAAAATCCTCCCTCAAAATGCCGGTATTTATAAAACCCGCCAATATGGGCTCGTCCATTGGTGTGCGCAAGGCCCATAATGAAGCCGAATTCAAAAAGGCCATTAAAGAAGCGTTCCAATTCGACACTAAAATTATTGTTGAGGAATTTATTAAGGGCCGTGAACTCGAATGCGCGGTCTTGGGCAACGAAAACCCCAAGGCTTCCGTAGTTGGCGAGATTCTCCCGCACCATGAATTTTATTCCTACGAAGCCAAGTATATAGACGAAGATGGCGCGGGGTTGGAAATTCCCGCGCGGCTAACCAAAGCAAAAATGAAAGAAATCCAGGAACTCGCGCTGAAAACCTTTAAGGTATTAAACCTCGAGGGGATGTCGCGCGTTGACGTATTCATGACCGCTAAAGGGAAGGTATATGTGAACGAAGTTAACACCATCCCCGGCTTTACCAAAATCAGCATGTATCCCAAGCTATGGCAGGCATCCGGACTCTCCTACCCCAAGCTAATCGACAAACTCATTGAACTCGCTATTGCCCGATTCAAACGTGAAAGTAAACTTTTAACCGGCTATAAATAATGTCCCATATCCACGATAAAATAGATTTCACCGTCGGCGTCATGGTGGTTTACAACAACAAAGTATTGCTTCGCACCCACGACAAATACGGTCTCTGGCTCGGAATTGGCGGCCACATAGAACCGCACGAAGATCCGAATCAGGCCGCAATCCGGGAAGTAAAAGAAGAAGTAGGATTGGATATTGAGCTGGTGCCGCCAAAGAACCAAATCTACGTGGAAATCCCAGGCTACAAGGAACTCATTCCTCCCCGGTTCCTGTCCCGGCATAACATCAACCAAGACCATGAACACGTAAACCTACTGTATTTTGCCCGGGCCAAGTCTGACCATATAACACTGGAAGAAGATGAAGCTGAAGTAGAGTGCCGTTGGTTCACCGAAGAAGAACTCGACCACATTGAAGGGCCAATTGGCCCCGCGGAAATCCAGTATGCCAAGGCCGCGCTGGCAGAATTAAAACAGTAATATGGAAAAAATCACATATCAGGGTCGCATTATCGAAGTAGTCGAGCAGGAAGTCGACCTCGGCGGTAAATCCAAAACGTTTGAATACGCGCGCCGGTCGCCGGGCGTGCGGCTGATCATTCCCAAAGATGATGGGGTTTTGCTGTCAAAAGAATTCCGTCACGAACTGCAAACATACGATTACCGTCTACCCGGCGGAAAAGTTTATGATTCGTTGGAAGAATACAACGCCGCGCTGGCCGGCGGAGTAGACATCGCTCAAGCCGCCAAAGCTGCCGCTATTAAGGAAGCCTCGGAGGAAGCGGGCCTGAAAATTACTGACCTGTCTTTCTTCCACAAATCTGTTTGCGGCGCCACCGTAGTGTGGGACTTGTTCTATTTTGTGGTTAATAACTCTGAACAGCAAGCGCAAAACCTCGAAGAAGGTGAAGACATTGCCATGGAATGGGTATCCCGGGAACAAGCTGAACAAATGTGTCTTGACGGCAGCATGAGCGAAGAACGAAGCGCTTTAGTACTGCTAAAATACCTGAAAAAATAAAAACGCCCTTAGGGGCGTTTTTTTACATCGTTTTAAAGCTTGCTAATTCGGGATCAGTTAAAACTGTGCCTAATATATAGTACAACCGGCCGCCGGATAAAATGGCATAACCTTTTTTATAATACCCCGCTACATCGAAGCTGTAACCCTTGTAGCCATTAAAGGTGGTGGGTTCGATATTCTTTAAGTTAGACTGGCGGTTAAGGAAAGCCTGTAGTCCCGCCTGGTCATCCTGGCCGCTCCCGGTGGAATAGGATTGGATGCTGTAAGCGTGATGGTCGGGAGTGTTTATAGTAACTTCACTGCTCTTGGAAACGGTTTTCCAATCAGCGGGCATGTTCATGGTAAATCTAACATTCGCGTCCGTGTAGGTAACGGCAGCCACCGGGGTTTCCGTGGTGGCACCGGCGACCCTCTGGTCACTGGAAGAATTCGTGGCATTATTTGCAGTTGATGCATATCCCCCGTCCACCGAAGTTGGCGGAACGGTCGGGTTGAACAATGGCGTCCACTCCGCAGTGCCCGCAACTTGCGGCTGCTGAATGTTTTGCTGTACCACAATAGGCGCGACACCTTTGTTCTTACCATAATAATATCCTGCTGTTCCCGCGGCAGCACCGGCAACAACAACCCCGGCGAGAACCAATGCTCCTGCTTTTCCGGCGGAAACGCCCCGCTGGGCGGTAATTGGCTCAGGCTGGTTATCCACTTCTTCCGGTTCTGTTTCTTCGGATCCCGACCCTTCAGTAGCGACTACGGCTTCGGCCTCCGGGCTATCATCAGCTTTTTCAGGGTTATGTCCTCCGGCAGGGCCATTTTCTAACCCGAATGAAATTATAAAAGCCAACAACAAGAACGCGACGCCATAAATAGTTACCTCACGGCTGGCATCAGTGGTGGCCTGGTGGACCACGTTAGTAATTTCATTGACGATAAATTCGGGGGCGTTGGCGGCACTTGCGTTTTGTCCCCCAAATTCAATACTGTCGGACTGGCGGCGCATGTTCTCCGCAATGGCCACTTTGGCCGGCTCAGGAATGACCGAGCTGTTGTTAACACCTGAAACTAAATTGGTGCCCAGGGAAGAAATCAAAATTGCGCCTAAAATTGCTGAACCCAAACTCTGGCCCAATTGGCGGAAAGTATTGTTTACACCAGAAGCTTCTCCCGCTTCGTGCACGTCAACCGCGGACAAAGTCAGGTTGGAAAGCTGGGCGAACATGAACCCCATGCCAAACCCGAAGATGGCAAATCCCGGTGCCAATGACCACACGGTAGCGTCCACCTTCAGACTATAGTGAAGGATAAGGAAACCGGTGCTGGCAATGATCAAAGCTGCCTGAACCATCCGTTTTGGCTTCAGGAACTTAACCAGGAAAGAAGACAGTGGTGCGGAAACGAAAATGGCCAACGGCATCGGAAGCATGGCCAGCCCGGTATCAAACGGGCTTAGGTTGCGCACGCCCTGCAGGAACACGGGAATGGAAAAAGTTAATCCAGCCATCCCGATGGTCATAATTGAGGTTATAAGGGATCCAACCAGGAACTGGCGGTTTTTAAACAAGTTCAACGAAACTAAAGGCGTGTGTCCCCGGCTCATGACGCGCTTTTCCCAAAGGGCAAACAGGCCGAGAATCACCAAACCCAAAGCTACAAATATCGGGGTGACGGAAAAATTCCCCAGGTTTAAGGTATGGTGGAATAATACCAACTGTTCCTTGGCATGCAGCCAGCCATAAGTTGAAGCTTCAATAAAGCCATACACCAGGGTTAGCAGCCCCAAAGACGACAGGATAATGCCAGTAATGTCCAGTTCCGGTTTTTCCTTTTGGTCGCGGGATTCGCGAATAATAGTTGCACCGAGAATCAAAATGGCGGCGACGCCAATGTTGATAAGGAAAGCCCAGCGCCAGGAAAAGTTGTCGGTAAGCCAGCCTCCGGCGATCGGACCCAAAGCGGCGGAAGCAGCGGCAATGCCGCCCCATACGCCAAAGGCAATGGCGCGGTCACGCCCCCGGTAATTGGCGAGCAGCAAAGAAGCTGTCGCAGGCATCATCAAACAGGCGCCGATCCCTTCAATGATGGCGTTACCAACAATAATGGTTCCGACGCTGTGGGCTATTGCAGTAAGCAAAGACCCGATGGCAAAAACCACAGCACCGATCATGAAAGTCTTTTTGCGGCCGAACAGGTCGCCCAAGCGTCCGCCAGTAATGGTAAACGCGGCTAGCATCAACGCGTACGCGGTAATGACCCACTGAATGCTCTTAATATTAGTATGGAGGTCATTAATAATAGTGCGCAGTGATACGTTTAAAATAGTGGTATCAATGATTATGATAGCCAGGGCCAAAGCCAAGACTACCAACGGCAGCCATTTGCGGAATCCGGTTTGCTGGTCGTGAGGTATGTGCTCAGTCGCGGCAGAGTTGGGGTTTTCCATTGGAGTAACTTCTGGTGTCATATAGTTAGTTCAAGTTATCGTTTAATTCTTCTAATAGGTTAACGAGCTGTTTCTGTTTGGTTTTTTCCAGAGCGTGGAAAGCGCTGTTTAACTTATCGCCCGACCCCTCAAAGAGTTTCTTCTTTAGTAATTCCTTGCCTTCCGGAGTAACGGTCAATTGGATTTTGCGGCGGTCGCTTATGTCGGCTGATTTTTCAATCAAGCCGGCTTGGGCCAGGTGCTCGACGGCGGGAACCAAGGAAGGCGGCTGGATGAGCAAGGCGCGAGCCAACTCATTTAATGTAGTCGGTTGTTTATTCAGTACTACCAAAGCGGCATACTGGAAAGGGGTGATCCCGATTTTTGCGCTCAGAAAGCGGCGTTCCATGTCTAGTTTGCACTTTTTCGACAAATGGAACAGCAACTTCCTTAAATTTTCGTTATCCGTATAGTTCGCCCCGCTCATGAGGATAAATTAGTTAGTTACCTAATTATTAGCCATCTAACTAGTTTTGTCAAGTCCTTGACGGGAGCCTCTTAGTATTCCACAATTAAACCATTAAAGAAAGGGCTTTATGAAAATACAAATTGATGAAGATGAATTAAAAAACAAGCTCACCCCCGAACAGTATAAAATATTGCGGGAGGGCGGTACCGAAGCACCGTTCAGCAGTGAAATCCTCAACAACACGGAAAAAGGGATGTTTGCGTGCGCGGTTTGCGGCAATGTACTGTTTAAATCAGATGCGAAGTTCGATACTTCTATTCCCGGCTTGGTCGGATGGCCCAGCTTTGACCAAGCCATCCCGGGGAGCGTCGAAATGATACCGGATGACAGCATGGGCATGCACCGGACTGAGGTCCGCTGCGCCCAGTGTAGCAGCCACCTCGGCCATTTGTTTGATGATGACCAGGAAACGCAAACCGGCCAGCATTTCTGCATTAATGGCTCCTGCCTGGTTATGAAAAAAAACGAGGCAACGGAATGACAGAAACCGCGACTTTAGCCAACGGCTGTTTTTGGTGCACCGAAGCAGTGTTCCGCCGCCTTAATGGAGTCAGCAAAGTCACGCCCGGATACTCCGGAGGCACTATCCCCTCTCCAAGCTATTTCCAAGTCAGCTCTGGTGCCAGCGGCCACGCAGAGTGCCTGCAAATTGAGTTTGACCCCGGCGTGATTTCATACAAAAAGTTACTGGAAGTATTTTGGGCCACCCATGACCCCACCACGCTGAACCGGCAGGGTTATGACGAAGGGACCCAGTACCGTTCGGCTATCTTTTATCACAGTCCGGAACAACAACAGGTAGCGGAACAGTCCAAAGCGGAGCTCGCGGAAAGCGGCAAATACCCGGACCCAATAGTCACCGAAATAACTCCATATGAAAATTTCTATCCCGCGGAGCCGGAACACAAGGACTATTATGAACGGAACCGGACCGCTGGATATTGCCGCCTGGTAATCGATCCCAAAATTACCAAGCTATACAAAGATTTCAAGGCTGACGTAAAACCCGAATACCAAAAAGAGAACTAAATTAGTTCTCTTTTTTGATGGAAGGGGTAAAAATTGAGGTGACCGGCGAGTCTGCCGGAGTATTGCCTGGCGGCGAGGTATTAGCCGGCGGGACATTCGTATTTGTGGGGCTGTTAGTATTGCCCGCGCCCCCGGACGGGACGGTAGCTTTGGGCTTAATCCTCAGTTGTGAACTGCCGGGACTGGCCAGCTGCTGGATATCCTTGGGCAAGGCATAATACGCAAACGACATCACTTTCACGTTCTTATCATTGGAACCGGCGGGTCGGTTAGTGTTTTTATTGTAGTTAATTTGGACAATATCCGAGGGAACCGGGAATTGCTGGGACAGCTCGCCCTGGAGCGCCTGTTCCATGAACTGGTGCGCTATGGGAGCGGCGGTAAAGACACCGTCAGCCCCCTGCCTCATCAGCTGACCATTGTCATTGCCCGTCCACACCCCCGAACATAATTGTGGGGTGCACATGAGGGTCCACCCGTCTTTCCAGGCGTTAGTGGTGCCGGTTTTAGCGGCCACAATCCGGTCCGGGAAGTACAGCGGCGAGTTCTTGCCGAAAATGTATGTCCTGGCGTCATTATCAGTCATGATGCTCAGTAATTCATAGGCCGCCGCCGGATCTACCACCTGCTTGTTCTGAGGTTGGTATTCTTCCAGAACTTTGTTGTCCTTATCGATAATTTTCAAAAATGGCGTGGCTGGATTTGCCTTGCCACCATTGGCAATGGAAGCATAGCCGGCAACATGGTCCACCAGGCGCACCTCACAGCCGCCCAAAACCAAAGTCAGCCCGCAATCCTTTAGCGGCGAGGTAATGCCGAGGCCATGCGCGGTGTTCGTGGCTTTATCAACCCCGACCAAAGCCAGGACCTTAACAGCAGGAACGTTCAAACTGCCGGCTAGAGCCTGCCGCATGGTTACCGTACCATGGTAGCCGCCGTCATAATTGCGC
This sequence comes from uncultured Candidatus Saccharibacteria bacterium, assembly GCA_964416765.1. Lineage (GTDB taxonomy): Bacteria > Patescibacteriota > Doudnabacteria > UBA920 > UBA920 > CAYQEU01. The sequence goes on along the minus strand of CAYQEU010000001.1, from coordinate 247,582 downwards.
GGCGTGTAATTGCCAAAACTGGTTGGCGAGTCCACGACGGTAGACTGGGGGTTATAAGCAAACTCCCGGCCGAACGCAGTAACATAAACGTAAGGTTTGAATGAGGATCCCGGCTGTCGCTGCGACGCCGCGGCGTTTACGTGGGGTTCAAAAGTACAGCTATTCCTTCCCGTGGTACCGGGGTTGCACCCCTTGGGCACGGGCGCGCCCCAATAGTCCTTGCCGCCTACCATGGCTAAAATCTTGCCTGTGCCAGGCTCCATGGCAACTAGCGCGGCATTGTGCGCGTTGTTTTCTTTTTCGTTTCTAGCCACGCCATCAGCCACGGCCTTTTCCGCCAAAGCCTGAAGTTTTAAGTCCAAGGTGGTGTATACTTTCAATCCCCCTTCGCGCAAAAACTGGTTGCCGTATTTCTGGGTCAGGTAATTCTGGATGTAAGAAACAAAATAAGGGGCAATGAGCGTGGTGTGCGGGTCTTTGAAAGCCACTTCCCCATCCCGAGCTTCCTCAAATTGCTGGTCGTTAATGTAGCCCTGCTCTTTCATGATTTCTAGCACGGTGTTCTTGCGGGTTTCCAACAACTGGGGATTGGAACCGGTGGGACTAAGTAAACTGGGCGCCTGCGGCAACGCGGCCAGATAAGCGCTTTCCTCCAGAGTCAGGTCTTTAGCTGATTTGTCGAAATACGCTTCGCTGGCTGCTTCAGCTCCATACGCGTTGCGTCCGTAAGGGATCTCGTTAAGGTATAGGTTTAAAATTTCGGTTTTGCTCAAGTGTGATTCGATCTTATATGCCAAAAAGACTTCGGAAATTTTGCGGCCAAACGAACGGTCCGAACTAAGCAAGGCATTTTTAACATACTGCTGGGTAATGGTACTGCCCCCCTGAGTGACGGAACCAGACTGGTAGTTGACCAGCGCCGCGCGGATAATGCCCGTGATGGAAACTGCCCCGTGTTTGTAGAAATCCTTGTCCTCAATGGCCACTGTGGCCTGTTGGAGGTAGGGAGAAATTTGGCCGAGGTCAACGCGCGTGCGTTTTACTTCGCCGTGAAATTCATAGAGGAGTGTTCCGTCACGGGAATAGATCTTGCTCGATTCAACCACGTTTCTTTTCACCACCGCGTCATAGCTGGGCAATCCGCTGGTGTAATGCCAGATAACTACTGTGGATATGATGGCGAGAAAGACGAAAATGCCGAAAAAGCCGAAAGCTACAAATCCGGCCAGATACAGAAAACCCTTTTTAATTGTGCGCCATAATTTCTCCATTTGTCTGTATTCTATTTGTAGAATATAATATCTAAAGGTTATCCGCAAAAAAGAAAATAAAGTAAAATCACAACTTAATGGCCTTCCAAGAAAACCATTCTCGTTCGATTGTCAAAGCCCTCACCTACCGCGGCATTATCCTGGTTTCCGATGCCACCCTTATCTACCTAATTACCGGCAACTTTAAGCTCACGATCGGGTTCGTCGGTATCTCCAATGTTGCCAGCACCTTCCTTTACTTCGTTCATGAACGCATCTGGAACGAAGTCCACTGGGGGAAAAAAGAGTTTCCCCACCACCACCACGAAAATTGCAAAGATCCAAGCCAGCACTAGCTGGCTTTTTTATTTACCGGTTATGGGACGCGTGGGCTGGACGTTAAAGTAATTCAGCAAGAACTGCGCGATCTTGCCGAAAGCAGGGGCGGCGGAACTTTCCGCGAACTGCACGTCACGCGGGTGATTTACCCGCACGATGGCGATAAACTTGGGGTCCTCAATGGGCGCGTAGCCAATAAACGAACCAATGTTATCATTGGGGTCATACCCTTTCCCGTCTTCACGCGGTACCTGTGCTGTCCCGGTCTTGCCCCCGACATAATAACCTTTTACGCCGGCTTTTTTGCCGTGGCCAAGTTCCACTACGTTAACCAGCATGGCGGATATGGCGCTCGCGGTCTGCGAGCTAATTGGCTGGCCCACGACTTGAGGAACCGTAACCGTGGACTTGCCTTTGTAATCTATTGTTGAACCCACAATAAACGGCTTCATCATTTTGCCGCCGTTAGCAAAAGCGCTGTAGGCCTGCATCAGTTGGATCGGGGTAACGTTAATCCCCTGGCCAAAAGTAGCTGTGTCAAAGTTAACTTCCACGTTTGTATTCAAACCACTCAAGTTTCCCGCCGCTTCCGGAAGTTCAATGCCGGTATCCTTTCCAAAACCGAACCGGCGGACATAGTCGGTGAATAATTTGTTGCCAATCTGGTCCTTGGCAAAAATCGCGCCGGTGTTCAGAGATTCTTCCAAGACCTGGCTCATGGTTTGAGTGCCGTGCGCTTTATGGTCTGAGTTTTGGATTTTGAAACCATCTACATTGATTTCCCCGGTGTCTACGTAAGTAGTATTCGGCCCCACCTTACCTTCATTAACGGCCATGGCCATAGTGATGGGCTTAAAGATGGATCCTGGTTCATAGCTCCCCACGGTTGGCTGGTTACTGTAAACCTGGGGACTTTTTGCTTTGGAATACTGGTTTGGGTCAAAGGAAGGGTAAGTAGCCATGGCAAGAATGGCCCCGGTTTTCGGGTCCATTACAATGACGGAACCGCTATCTGCTCCGTGCTCGGTTACCGCCTCTTTCAAAATGCTCTCGGTTTGGAACTGGATGTTTTTATCAATTGTCAGCACCAGGGTTTGACCGTTCTGCGCGGGGGTCACATCCCTCTTGCCGCCAAAAATCCACACGCCGCTGGCGTCCTTCTCCTGGTCAATGGAGCCAGGAGAACCGGCCAACTGAGTATTAAAATATTGTTCCAAGCCGTAACGTCCTGTTTTCTCAGTGTCAGCATACCCGACATAGCCCAGCACCTGGCTCAGGAAGGCGTTCTCTGGATAGAATCGCACGGTTTCCGGGTCAAAGTTAAGCCCGGTCAACTTAAGCGCTTTTAATTTGCTTTCCTCCTCATCAGAGAGTTCGTGCCTTAACACCACATATTTTTTACTGCGGTCGGATATTTTCGACATTACGTCGTCAACAGTCATTCCTAAAATTTCACTTACGGTTTTAGCAAAAGCCTGCTGGTCGGTGATTGATTCCGGTACCGCGTAAGCGAGGTCCTTATCCAATGATGTGGCTACCGTATAAGGCTGTCCCGAGAAGTGGTCCATGATTTTTATTTCTCCGCGCACCGGAGTAAGTTTCTTTACCAGGGTATACTGGTCCTGGGCCAGGCTGCGGTAATCACTGCCGGACACCACTTGAAGCTGGAACAGACGCCCGACAATTACCAAAAATGCTAAAAACAAAAGAACAGTCAAAGTGACCATTCTTTTCTGGGTTGTGTCTGGTTGGTTGGTGGGCTTTCTGAGGGCTTTTTTAACCATGGTAAATTTTATTTCGAAGCAGTGCGGTAGGCCGTGAGTGTGGCTGGAGCGAGGAATTCCTGGTTTGTGACCGTTACTAGTCTGTTCATGGCGGCGGCCTGGTCAACCGAATTAAGGGAAGCCATTTGCGCTGTTTTAAGTTCTAAATTTTGTTCGATTTCAGTTTGCTGGGCAATGGCGTTCTGGATTTTGCGCATTTCGTAACCGTTGGCGGAAGCGCCATTGATCAGCAAAACATGCGAAATCACCAAGACACCAAGCAATCCCATTAACCCATAAACCGCGTACTGTTTGAAGTCGCCGGCTGGGGTTGCCAATGCTTTTAGGGAAGATAGCCATCTGTGGCGGGCGTTACGGCCCGAAGAGCGGCTGGTTTTGACGTAAGAAGGACGGGAATATGTGCGGGAACCGTTATTAAAGCGAACAGAGATGGCCGGGCCCATTGCCCGGGACTTTTCGAAGGATTTGAACATTTTTGTTTGTTTTTATTTCGATTTACTAATTGATTTTTTGTATTGCCCTTAATTTGGCGGGTATGCTTCGTGAATTATCTTGCTGTTCTTTCTCGCTGGCGGTGACGGGTTTTTTCGTCAAAATCTTTCCTCTCGGATTCCTGCCGCATTGGCAGTAGGGAAAATCCGGGGGGCAGATACAGCCTTTGGCCAACCCGGCGAAAAACTGTTTGACTACCCTGTCTTCCAGCGAGTGGAAAGAAACAATGACCATTTTGCCGCCGGGATTGAGCAAATCAAACGCCTTGGGCAAAAAACTTTCCAAACTTTCCAGCTCATGGTTTACAGCCATGCGAACCGCCTGGAAAATCCGGCGTGCCGACTGCTGCCATAAATGCTTTCTTGGCTTGGGCAACCCTCGCGTGATCGCCTCCACCAAATCCTGCGCGCTTGCCAAACGCTTTTCTTCCCGCCCCACCACAATCGCTTTCGCGATGCCGCGTGCCGCGGGGTCTTCGCCATATTCCTTAAAAATACGGGTTAGCTCGTCAAGCGAAGAGTTATTCAAAATAAACTTCGCGTCAGTTGGTCCTGACGGGTCAAACCGCATGTCTAATGGCTCATCTTTTTGGAAGGAAATTCCCCGGCCGGCTTCATCTATTAAATGGGAGCTCAGGCCCAGGTCGGCCACAATCCCGGATATGTCATGGAACTTGTGGTTGCGCAAAATGTGGTCGATGTCGCGGAAATTTCCCGGCGCCACCACTACATTCTTGGCGTATTTTTTTCCAGAGATTGTATTCGCAAAGTTTTCTCGCGCGTCCGGGTCGAGGTCAATCGCTAAGACTTTTCCGGCGGGAAAAACTTTTTCCAAAATTGCTCTGGTATATCCCCCGCCGCCAAGCGTGGCGTCAACGAAATTCTGGCCCGGCTGCGGTTCCAGATAGCCCAAAGCTTCATTTAAAAGAACTGGCACGTGGCGATAAGCCATCGTTATACTCCTAAACTGCCTAACTGTTCAGCAATTGAATTGCTCTGCTTTTCAGTCTGCGCCTTGTATTTTTCCCAGAGCTCTTCACTCCAGACTTCCACCCGGTTATAAAGACCGGCAAACACCAAGCGCTTTTTGATTTTGGCAAACTCTTTCAGGTACGCAGGCAACACAATGCGGCCTTGCTTGTCGATATCGCAATCCATGGCTCCTGCAAGCATCAGACGGGAAAAAGCTCGGGTATTGGCAGTAGAAATTGGGAGACTGGCCAATTTTTCCGCAAGCTTCTTCCACTCGTCTAATGTATACAGAAACAGTGAATTATCCAGACCGCGAGTGACGACTACCTGGGACTTAAGTTGGGAGCGGAACTTGGCCGGAATGGAAATTCTTCCCTTTTCATCAATTGTTGCTGTGAATTCTCCGATAAACATAATTTCTTGGTGTATTCCGGCGTTTTAAAGGATCTTTTGGGTTTCCCACTTATCCCCACTTTTATCCACTTTTTGCCATCACAAGTGAATTATACTCCACTTCATGGGTCAGGTCAAAGGTTTGGGAAACGTTTCATAAAGAAAAAACTGCCTATATTTATGGGCAGTTTTGAGCCGGGAAGATCCTGACGGAAGAGTAATCCACAAGGGGGTGAATCTTACTTGTAACAAAGCCGGTTAAATTACGTCACAGGACAACTTTTCGGCAAATTTGGCAAATTATCAGTTCAAGAGAGTGTACGCGGCAATCCCAAACGCGACGGAAACGTTCAAGCTTTCCTTGTGGCCTTTCATGGGAATCTCCAGGATTACGTCACAAAGTTCCAAAATGTTTTTGGGTATGCCTTTGGTTTCCTCTCCCACTATTAAGACCATTTCGGATTTTGGATTATACCGGTCCAGCAAAACCGTTTTGCGGGGAATGTTATTCTCTAACGCCGCAATTGTTAGCTTTGGATTATTGACTTTCAATTTCTTAATCAACCTCACCGCGGACTTGTGCTTTTCCCAAGGGACAAAATTTTCCGCGCCCAGCGCCACTTTAGCCAGCCGGGGGTCAGGCGGAGCTCCCGTATATCCGGACAAGTATACTTTGGCCACGCCCAGACTATCAGCCGTGCGAAAAATCGCTCCCACGTTATGTAAGGAGCGAATGTTATGGGCTATGACTGAAAGCTTGTGCTTGGCCATGCGTTATCCAATTTTCACCTGTCGGTCGAGCACTTCGCGCACTTTTTGGACAACCTGGTCAATCGACTGGTCGCTTTTCAGCAGGTAGTCCGCTGCTCCGGCTTCCAAAATTTTACTGACTGTCTCCGCGTCGCTTAAGTTGGTCAAAACCACGGCGGGAATCTTTTCGGTGTCCGGGTCTGCTTTCATTTCCCAGATCACGCCAATCCCGTCGAGTTTGGGCATCATGATATCCAAAACCGCAACGTCGGGTTTTACTTCCTTAATTTTGGCAACCGCAACTTCCCCATCGGGGGCGGAGGTTACCTCAAAACCGGCGTCCTGAAAACCCTGCACCAGCGAAGTGTTAATTAACTGGTCATCTTCCGCGATTACGATTTTTGGCATAGGCATAGGTTAATTTGGTTATTTAATTGGAATAGAGAAAGAAAAGGTACTGCCCATGTTCTCACCGGGACTCTCGGCCCAGATCTTCCCCCCATGCGCCTCTACTATACCTTTGCTAACCACCAACCCGAGACCGGTACCCTTTCGGGAACGGTCGGTGGCGGTAAGCTGCTTGAATTTGGAAAACAGCTGGTTCAGGTCTTCCCTACTCACGCCGAGCCCGGAATCCTTAATAGATACCACGGCTTGCTTGGCTTCTTGGTCCAAAGCCACGTTTACCGCGATTTCTCCGCTGTCAGTGTATTTTATCGCATTGCTGATCAGGTTGTCCATGACCTGCGAAATGCGAACTTTGTCGAATTTAAGCCGGCATTTGTCCAGCGAGATGAGGCTAAGCTTAAGGTGTTTCATCTCCGCCTGCGCTTCAAAAGTCTTAACTGATTCCTTTATGGCTTCAACAAGGTCATATTCCTGGAGATTGAGGTCAAATTTGCCCGCTTCAATCTTGGCGACATCTAAGAGGTCGTTTACCAGGTCAAGCATGTTGCCCGCCGCGCTTTCAATAGTCGTAACACCATCCTTGATTTTCTGGACTTCCGCGGCATGGTCGGGGTTATCAATGCTTTTCAGGAGCGATTCGCTGGACCAGCGCACGGCGGTAAGCGGCGCGCGCAGTTCGTGCACCATCATGGCGGTAAATTCCTGGCGCAATTTTTCGAGAGATTTATTGGCGGTCACGTCATGCAAAATTACGGAAACACCCATCATTTCTCCCTGCTGGTCTTTAGCCGGGGTTATGGTGAGCTCCAGTGCCTTGTCCCGTAAGAATAATTCCGGGATTTTTATGGACGCGTCTTTGGAAATCGCCTCTTCTATCTTGGTGCGCAGGTCCACTTTGCCCGCCAGCGCGTCCACCACGTCGAACATACTAATCTCACGGTTAGCCGGAATGGAAAGCAAGGTTTTTACCGCCGGGTTCGAAACCATGAGCTGGTTATGCATATCGGCCATAATTACCCCGTCAGCCATGGAATAGATGACGCCGCGCAGTTTCCCCTGTTCGTTTTCCAACACCGATTCGAGCTGTGACACAGCGGCCCCAGCTTCGTTGGTGATTGTATACAAAATAGCGGCTTGTTCCTGGTCGTACAGGCTGGGCTTTTGCGAAGAAACATTAAGCAGGCCCAAAAACCGATTGCCAATAATAACAGGGATATTAACGTAAGATTCCACCCGCCCTTTTAGGTTGTCGTCTAAAATAGTTCCGGTAATCTGCTCGTCGGCTTTCTTGAGGTCCAACTCATTACCGCAGATTGACACGACCGACTGGATCATGTGGGTTTTCACTTCTTCCAAAAACATGCGGTTCACCGACTGGTGCACATGGGTCTTGAATAGGATATTTTCCGGGTCATCAAACAAAACGTACGACACCGTATCGTAATCCAGTAAGCTCCCAATGCTATTGGTTATGATTTCGGTAATTTTGCTGGTGTCGAGTGAGTAGCCAATACGCCCGCTGATTTCCCGCAAAATCTGGATTTGGTATACCTTCTGCTGCAATTCCAACCCCTGGGACGCGGCGCCTTCCAAACGGGCGCGCTCGCGCAGCATGCGCTTGATGTAAAAATAAAAAACCGCCCCGAGTAACAGGAAGTCAATAAACAGCAGTATGCTGGCTATCATGCGGCGGTCTCCTTCTTGTCGTTAAGGGCGCAGGTTAAGTCAATTTGCGTAATCGGGTCATTGTATTCGGTTTTGATGCCGGGATACTGTTCGAGAAGCTGGTAAGCCACCAGCTGGGTTACGGGATCAGACAAATTCCGATATCCGGCAAGCAGGTCTTTGAGTACCAAAAGAGGGTCCCCTTTAATATCCTGAACTTCCCCGCTTTGGTTAACCACCAGCCCTACCGTGCGTGTCGCTACATCCCGGGCAATATTAGGGCCCAGAATTAGCATGTGGCGGCGGATCAAATCAGAAAAGAAATTTTTGTATTTTTGTATTGGTATCATTTCAACCGAAAAATGTGCCTTTATTATACCACATTTGGCGGCCAAAAGAAAAATTAAGAAAACCTTCCGTGTGAGCCCCGCACGTGGCTGGTTTGAAATTCTTTCATGCGCCCAAACCCAATGGAATCGCGGATTATGTCCCGCGCCTGCCATGCCGGAATACGCGCCACGGTAAAGTCCTCATACTTGTCGTTAATTTTATCCAGGGCTTTGGTCAGCCGCTCCGCCCGAGCGGCTTCCGGAAACAGGCTCTGCTGGCCAAAATAAGGACGCAGGCCCGAAACAGTAATCCCCACCAAATAAATTTCCCGGGTGACCTCCTCCCATGAAATTGGCGATGATTTCAACAGCGCCATGGCCTCCATAAAGATTTCCCGACCGTCATTGATGTAATAGCCCAGTTTATGGCTGCGGCCGGCGCAGTTGCGCTCCGAATCATGGAGATGCACCGACAAGACGTTTCCAAACAAACCGTTAACCCGCAGGCGCGCCGCCACCATTTCCGCGAGCTTGTACAACACAGGTTCAAACACCCGCCTCTGGCGCCACTGCCGCGGCACGGTATAAACGTGGCCAATGGACTTTAACGGATCTTCCTCGACCGGCGTAAACCCTTCCTTCCAGCTGCCCCGTAACTGGCCCATGTTATGCAAGTGGTAACCCATAATGCCAAAGTACGCCACCAGCTTTGATAGCGGGTAGTCGCGCAGCTCCTTGAGGCTGTTAATGCCGAGGTGTTTCAGCCGGCGTTCCATGCGCCTGGCAATTCCCGGAATATCAGTCAGCTTGAGCCGGTCATACAGCTTGTCTCTATCCTCCGGACGCACCACCACCAGGCCGTTGGGCTTTTCCAGGTCTGAAGCGATTTTAGCGACCAGCTTATTATCCCCTATTCCCACGGAAACTTTCAGCCAATCACCAACCTCAGCCGTGATGCGGCGCTTGATTTCCCTGGCGATCTTTTCGGCTTCCCGCCATGGGTCAACTTTTTTTAGTTTCCCGCTGGCGGCGGAAACCGGCTGGCGGATGTTGCACGCTTTAGTTAAGTCGACAAAAGCTTCATCAATGCTGTATTTCTCCACGCGCTCCGTATAATCCTCCAAAACTTTCATGAACCGCCGGGTGTACTTGCGGTACACATCAGGGTGCGTGGGGGTCAAAATAATCTTCGGGTAGATTTTCCGCGCTTCCCAAACCGGCGTCCCTGTCTTTATCCCCCAACGCTTTGCTTCAATGCTGGCGGCAATAATAATTCCGCCCAAATGCTCGCACACCCCCACGGGGTGGCCCCGCCACGCCAAATTCTCCTGCTGTTCGCAGGAGGCGAAATAACTATTCATGTCGATATGCATGATGACTTTAGGGGTAAAAACAGCCATGCTATTATGGTATACGATCGTATACCCGTAGTCAACGCCTATTTTTTATCCAACGGGGCGCGCTTGTGGAAAACCATTATGGTGAGCATCATCACGAAATAACCCACCCAAAAATAGATATGGTAATACATTCCGTAACCGACTATAGCGGTCAGAAAGAGAAAATCCCAGAGGAGGACCAGGACGGTCCACCAAATCAGCCCGACGATAACTTCAAAAGTATTAAGCTTCCCCGCCCGGCGTACCATGGACATGGTCAAAACAATAATACCAAGCGCGTAGACAATAGGCATGACCCAGCCGCTCAGGTCAAAATAGCTGATCATGAAAATCTTATACACCCACAGCAACAGCAGCAGACCAATGGTGGAAAGAAGGAAACTTTTAGCGGTCATGGCTAAGAGATTGGTTTGGTCTTGCGGACCGCGGTTTTCTTGGCGGCCGGCTTTTTCGCTGCCGGTTTTTTAATTGTGGATTTAGCAGCAGACTTTGTGCCAGGTTTAACGGAAGGCTTAGCGGCCGTTTTAGTCTTGGTAGTTTTTGCTTTGCTCACTCCGCGCTTCTTGGTCTCAGTTCCCTCTCCTAAAGTAACCGCGGAGATAACAGTGGGGGCGCTGGCACCGGACAAGCTTTCCACAGCCGGCGCGTCATAATTAATCAAGTCATCAAAATCCCAGCCCTGGTCGCGGGTTTCACTGCGCAAACGGACTTTCGCCGAAGGGGTCCGGACCGGTTTGATGGTGACTGAGCGCTGGGTATCCTCTTCCGGTTCTTCCATATCCAAACCGCGGAGCGCCCGGACATCATCCTCGCCATAGACGAGCGGCCACCAGTGGTGTCCAAGGTAGTTGCCATAGAACAAACCAATAACCACGGCAATCGCAGTGGTTGTCCAAGTCATTACCTGAAGCTGTAATGGATCAAAAAAAATCAATCCGGAGTTACTGCCGGCAAAAATAAGATAAATCGCCAACAGCGCGCGTTGGATAATCAGGAACAAAGTTACTCCGAGGAGCATGCATAAAAAAACGTAAAACTTCTTTTTCATTTTTTGTTTCTCTCAGTTTTTATTCTATGTAAATTATAAAACACTTTTGCCTATCTAACAAATCGCTTATCTGCGGGACAATGTTAATAAACTGGGAACATTGACAGAAACCCGATTTTGTGATATAATTGCGACAACGAAAATGGAGGATTCGAAGGCTATAGCTTTGTTTCCGCTTATCCATTTACACCCCTTACCTCAGACACAGGAGCAACAATATCATGAGAAAGAAAGTAACGCCGGCAAGGATTCCGCGCAAGACAGAATCAGAACGTAAACCTCTACGCTGCTACCTCTTCCACGTAGCGGAGGCGTACATCAACGGACCCGACTACGCCGCCACCTATGTAGTACTGGCATATTCAACGGACCAAGCCCAGAAGTTCGCCTCAGATGGCGACGTCAAACCGGGCTACACCCTCATCGACCTCGGTGAGGTTCCTCCCCAGCTTCGTCCTGAAGACATCTACCGTTGCAGGTGCCGCCGCATCAAAGCGGCTCTCAAGTTTAGCTCAAACTCTGACTATCTTGAGTTCCCCACCCGCAATGGCCGGCCGGTTTACTACAACCGGAAAATGGAGGAGTCCGAGGAATCCAAATGGTTCCACCGGCTCCCTATGCCGCTCGCCAGTATAAAGGCTGGCTCACCTACCGCGCGCCAGGCTATCAACTTTTTCCTCAAGGTTCCTTGGGGCAAAAGCAAAAACCAGCACGCGCTGGAGTTGGAGCAGCCGCTCCTGGAACAGGTTCATCCGAACCCCTACCGGAAACAAGCCAACGCGTAAGCATTCACAAGCCTTACCACACCGAAAACCGCAGTTCTACATTCGTAGTCCTGCGGTTTTCTTCTTGCCTAAATAATCGGGCGAGCGGCAAAAATAAAACCGGCCAGAGGGCCGGTGTTATTTGATGCTTAATATACTCTTTTTGTAGCTATCGAGGTTATCGAGTGCTACCCCGGTCCCACGCGCCACGCATAAGAGAGGGTCTTCCGCCACGTAACAGGGAACCCCCACTTCCTGGGCAATGTAGTGGTCGAGGTTACGGAGCTGGGCGGTACCGCCGGTCATAATCATCCCTTTATCAATAATATCGCTGGCGAGTTCGGGCGGAGTATCTTGCAAGACAACTTTTACGGCTTTTACAATTTCCTTCAGTTCTTCCTGGATGGCTTCAACCACGTCGTTCGTAGAGACATTCACGGTCTTGGGTAAGCCGGTAATCATGTCGCGCCCCTTTACTTCCATGACTTCCTCTTCCGGCATGAGCATGGCGGATCCAATGGTTATTTTGATTTCTTCGGCGGTGCGGTCGCCAATAGCCAAGCCATGTTTACGGCGGACATAATCCACAATAGCCTGGTCAAGACGGTTTCCCGCGACGCGCACGGAGGTTGAATTTACAATACCGCCAAGCGATAGCACGGCAACGTCAGTCGTGCCGCCTCCCATATCGATAATTAAATTCCCCGAGGCTGAAGAAATGGGAATGCCGGCGCCAATGGCGGAAGCAACTGTTTCCTTAATTACAAAAGCGGAACGGGCCCCGGCGGCCTGGGCCGCTTCAATAACGGCGCGTCGTTCCGTGGAAGTAATGCCCCCCGGAACGGAAATCATGACTTCAGGACGGAAAAAGCGGACGCGCCCCAACGCTTTGTTGATAAAATAGCGAAGCATGGCCTCGGTAACCCGGTAGTCGGCAATAACACCGTCTTTCATGGGACGATTGGCGACAATGGTTTCTGGGGTGCGACCGAGCATTTCTTTAGCTTCCTGCCCCACGGCCAAAATACGGTTGTCCTCTAGGGAAATCGCTACCACGGTGGGTTCATTTATTACAATCCCCTTTTTCGGGAGATGGACTAAAGTGTTGGCAGTACCTAAATCAATGCCGATTTTTGCTTGAAACATACAGTATATTATATCAAGAATGTCCCCCTCTGTCAGCCTTGTAAAAGTGCCGGAAACCGCTTAAAATTAAGGTGATTTATGAAGCGACGCACCCGTTACCTTTTTATTGCCTTGGGCTTTCTTGTCTTCGGAATAGTGTCCCCGCTCATCGTGCTTTACGTGAGCGGTATTAGTTATGACTGGAACACTGACCAGCTGTCCGCCACGGGTTTGCTGTCCGTACGCACTCTCCCTTCCAAAGCCAAGATTTATTTGGACGGTGAAGAGCAGGGCACCACTCCGGCGACGCTCCGCTTCCTCAAAGCAAAAGATTATCTGGTTACGGTGAAAAAGGAAGGCTACTTTGACTGGTCCAAGCGCCTCCAGCTAAAGGCGGGCCAGGTAACCTGGGCCAGCGCCAACCTGCAGGAGCTCCACCTCATCCGCAATGACGCCGCACCGGTAATTGTCAGCGCCAAGGTCCGGGACTATTTTGCCGGCAGTGACTACACTCTCTATCTAACCGATTCCTCCCTGGTCCAAACCAAATTCGGCCATACCGAAGCCGTGAAGACAATCAAGCTATCTTCGGCGTGCGTGAGCTTATCAGCCAGCCCAACCCAAAATTATGTGTTGTTGAGTTGCGGCGGCAAAAGCCTCTTGTATAAAGCCGCGGATTTAACCCTTATCGCCCTCCCTTTGCAAGCCAACACCGCTTACACTTTTGGACCGGACGATTCTTTGTACAGCCTGGAAAAAGGCACTCTTTACCGAACGGAAATTAGTAATGGCAAACGCATCCAAGTGGGGACCTCGGTTAGCGCGTTCACTTTCCAACAAGGGTCTCTGTATCGTGTCCAAACAAGTGGTAATGGCTCCCAGCTGGTTATCAGCCCCCTGTACAGCCCTGACCAAACTCAAGTACTGTTGGATAATATTCCGGCTTTCCAAACCAGTGAGTTGTACGTGGCGCGTTCCAAGGAAATTTTCCTGCTGGCCGACCATGTTCTCTACCGGGTAAACGACAGCCTTGATGAAATCCAAGGCGGCGTAACACAGGTTGGATTTGACGCGGGAGCTCCCGCGCTGGCTTATACCACGGGGTTTGAATTGTATGATTATGATTTCAGCAAAGGAGCCTCCCAGCTTATCCTGCGCGACGCCGGCAGCTTGTCTTTACCGCAAGGTATTGCCGACCTCGGTTTCGTCCTGTTCGCCAATGGAAACAAAATTGAAGCGGCTGAAGTGGATACCCGGGACCACGTCAACACTTATGTATTAGCCAACCCGGGCGAAATAAAAAAATACACCAGTGACCCCGGGCACAATCTGGTGTATTTCCTTGATGGTACCACACTAAAGTTTTTCCAGCTGAAGTAATTACATACGGGCGTCGAGCGCCTGGTTTACCATGGCGTCAGCGTCCTTATTGAATTCACGGCGCACGTGGCTAAAACTGTACCGGGAAAAGTTTTTCAATAATTTTATGACTTGCGCGGCCAGTTCCTGCAGAGCTGGCTGCTTTATTTTATACTGGCCGAGCATCTGTTTGACTATCAGCTCGGAATCCATGTTAATTTTAACTTCGTCGGCGCCAAGGTCACGGGCGGTTTCCAGCGCTTTAATCAAAGCACTGTACTCGGCAATGTTATTGGTCGTCTCGCCAATGTAACTCCCGTGCTCAAAAATTACTTCTCCGACCTCGTCGCGGATAACCACGCCAATGGCGGCGGGGCCGGGGTTACCGCGAGCTCCCCCGTCAGTGTTAATTGTTAACTGTTTCGACATTTTCGATTATTTTAACATCAATTAATTTTAACTTTAGTCTCTTTATTCCCTGCCATGAATCAGTAATCAGTTCACCGGCCAATTCCAGTTTCATTCCCGCGGCAATCCGGGGTGCCAGGTAACCCAGGTTGAACCCGATGCAGTCCAAGGTCATTTCCCCGACCCGCACGTTTAGCTGAATATGTTTTTGGCCCGCTCCAACCAAACGGAAATTCACCACCACGGCGTCTTTGACCATGAACGCGGGTACCGGATTTTCGGCCCCATAGGGCTCCAGCCGGGCAATATCTTCCGCGGTTTCCATCGTTAACTCTTCCGGCTTTAACTCGGCTTCAAGCTGCAAAATGTCCTGCTTGTTTTCGGCTTCTGGGCGGTTTTCGGCGAACCGTAAAATTTCCTGGTAAAATATTTCCAAATTTTCTGACTTCAAGGTCAGCCCGGCCGCCTGCTTGTGCCCGCCGAATTTAACCAATAAGTGGGAATGGACTTTAAGGCACTCCACGATATCAAAATCACCGGCGCTGCGGGCCGAGCCGGTGGACTCGCTATCCCCTTTTTCCAGCACTAAAACCGGCTTCTTGTACTGGTCGGCGAGTTTGCCCGCCACTATTCCCACCAAACCTTTCGGCCAGTTGGGGTTGGCCAGCATTAGCACGCGGCGGTCTAAAATTAACTCAGCCTCGGTTTTGGCTTCGGAAACAATGCGCGCGGTCATATCCTTCCGACGACGGTTTATTTCTTCGAGCCGGTTTGAAAGCTCAATAGCTTCGGCAAAATCTTCCGTTATAAGCAATTGCAATGCGAGATCAGCGTGCTCCATGCGTCCGGCGGCGTTGATGCGTGGGGCGATGGAAAACCCAATCGTCCGGGTATCCATTTTTTCATGAGCGTAATCCAACCCCGCGTTTTCCATAAGCTGACGCAGGCCGATCCATTTTGTCTTGGATAAAACCCTCAGCCCAAACTTTACCAAGATCCGGTTTTCGCCCAGGAGGGAGTGCACGTCAGCCACGGTCCCGATAGCGACTAAATCAAGCAACCACTTGTCCCATTCCGGCACGTATTCTTCTTCAGGGATATTTTTTGCCGCGGTAACTTTAACTTGGTTGGACAGTAGCGCTGCGGCGAGTTTATAAGCCACTCCCACGCCTGTAATCTGGCTGTCAGGATACAAGTCGGCAGGGTTCTTTGGGTTTATCAAGGCGTAAGCTTCGGGTGTATCCCCGGTTATTTCATGGTGGTCGGTAATGATCAAGTCAATTCCATTTTCCGCGCAAAACTTCGCTTCGGCCACCGAGTTGGTGCCGCAGTCAACGGTAATGACCACTTCCGCGCCCTGTTCCTTTAGCCGCCGGAAAGCATCAACGTTCAAACCGTACCCCTCGCTAAACCGGTCCGGGATATAGCTCTTTACCTCTACGCCGAGATAGCGGAAAGTTTGGTGTAATAGCGCGTTGGCCGTAACCGCGTCAGCGTCGTAATCACTATAAATAACAATGGACTGTTTTTTCTCGATAGCTTCCCAAATCCGGTCCACGGCCTTTTCCATCTCCTGGAACAGGAATGGGCTGTACAGGTTTCCATATTCCGGTTGCAAAAAATGCTCCACCTTTACGGCTGGAATGCCGCGATTGTGGAGCAACTGCAAAACTAAACGGTTCTGTTCGGGGAACTGTTCTGTGTATTCAGAAGGTACTTCAGGAGAAATTAGCCATTGTTTAGCCATTCCTCATTCTACCATGTTCAGGAAGCGGTTTCCAACGTCTCAAGAAGGTTAATTCCCGTCATTTCCGGCGGTTTTGGAAGCCCCATAAGTGCCAGTATAGTGGGAGCGATGTCACTGATTACCCCTTCTGGAACCCTGGAGGACAATGATAGATAATCCCGGCTTTTCGGGGTTTCATAACAAAATTCCCTGGCCACCAAAAGGAACGGCACCGGGTTGGTAGTGTGGTCCTTGTCGATTTGGCCGGTCTTGATATTTATCATTTGCTCCACGTTGCCGTGGTCAGCGGTTATTATCAGGGCCGCCTCAGCAGCTAAAGATGCTTCCATGACTTTTTCCAAAAACCGGTCCAGGTACTTTACCGCTTTGATGGCTGCTTCGAGGTTGCCGGTATGACCAACCATATCGCCATTCGCGTAGTTTGCCAGCAGGAAATTCATGTCAGAATGCTGGATCTTGTCCACGAGGATATCCGTTATTTCCATGCCCGACATCTCGGGATGGTCAAAGTAGTTGTTGGAGTTGTCAGCCGGGCTTTTCACAATGTGGTGTTCTTCCCCGGGCATGGGGTCGCTCACGCCGCCGTTAAAAAAGGAAGTAACGTGCGCGTATTTTTCGCTTTCTGCGATATGGTACTGGGTTAAGCCCGCTTTGGAAAGGACTTCGGATAAGTTGTTAACAAGTGGCTGGGTCGGGTAGGCGATTTTTACCGGGAGACCGAAATAATACTCGGTCATGGTGACGATGCATAAGTCTGCTGGTGCTTCGTGGTGCGAAGACAAATTCATTACTTCAGGGCTCACAAAAGCTTGTACCAACTGGGTGGCCCGGTCTTGCCGGAAATTGAAAAAGATCACGGAATCATGTTCTTCTATCTTCCCGACTGGCTTCATGGCCCCGGACTCTTCAGGGTCGGTGACAATCACAGTCGGACGGATCATTTCATCATAAACAGCGTGGTTGTAGGAATCCAAAATCGCGTCCTCCGGACTGTAAGCGGCCACACCAATGCCATTTACCATGGCTTGGTAAGTCATTTCGGTTTGGTCCCAGTGCTTGCCTCGGTCCATGGCGTAAAACCGCCCGGCGATGCTGGCGACTCTCCCCACCCCTATTTCGCCAATCTTTTGGTTCAATTTGCTGATGCTATCCAGGGCGACTTTCTCCCCGGTATCACGCCCATCGGTAAACATGTGTATGTAAACTTCCTTTATCCCCTGTTCCGCCGCCAACGCAAGCAGCGCGTACAGATGCTCATCGGAACTGTGTACGTTTCCCCCGGAAATCATGCCGGCCAAATGGAGACGGGAGCCGTGTTCTTTAACGTGTTCACAGGCCGCTAAAAACGCCTGGTTTTGGAAGAATTGCCGCGTTTGGATATCAGAATTAATGCGGCCCAAGTCTTGGCCTACAATGCGGCCAGCGCCAATATTTAAGTGTCCCACTTCTGAATTCCCCATTTCACCCCAAGGCAAGCCGACCAAAGGGCCGGAAGCCTGCAGTGTTATGCTTGGGTAATGTCCCACGATGTAATCAAGGACTTCGGGGCGTGCCTGCGCGATGGCATTGCCATGGCCGTAAGAGGCCACGCCAAAACCATCGAGCACCACGAGAACGACTTTTTTATATTTTTTTTGTTCCATCTATTTACTTTCTTCCAACGCCTGGAGCGCGGGAAGCTTAGTGCCTGCCAAATATTCCAACATAGCGCCGCCGCCGGTGGAAACATGGTCAATGTGCGGGGCCTGGTGGCTCCTCTCCACCGCCGTCACGGTCTCACCGCCGCCAACAACACCAAAAGCGGTACGACTGGCAACGCCACCGAGTACGCGAGCCAGCGCCATGGTGGCAGTGTGGAAAGGCTTCACTTCAAAATGGCCCAGCGGGCCGTTCCATACCACGGTTTTGGCTTTTTTTATGTAGCCCGCGAAGTCCAAAATAGCCTGCGGCCCGATATCAAAAATAATATCATCTTTTTTGACCTGGTAGGCCGGTACCACCTTTATCGTGGATTTGCGGGTCAGGGATTTTGCCACCACAACGTCACGGGGCAACACTATTTTGGACTTAAAATTTTTGAGTATAAAGTCAGCAACTTTGCGCGTCTGGGGATTGTCTTCGCTTTTGGACAAGCCAATTTCATACCCTTGAGCCTTTAACATCAGGTTAGCCAGCCCGCCTCCGAGGAGGATGTAATCCGCTTTGCGGCCAAGGTTTTGCAAAGTGTTTTGCTTGTCGGAAATTTTTATTCCTCCCATGACCAGGACAAATGGCGACTGAGGTTTGTTCATGACGCGGTTCAGGGCCGCTATTTCTTTTTCCAGAAGCAGCCCGCCAAATGAAGGCAGGTACTTGGTTATCCCCGCTACCGACGCTGCTTTGCGGTGACAGACGGCAAAAGCATCGTTTACGTAAACGTCGGCCATACTGGCCAACTGTTCCGAAAACAACACCCCGTTATCTTCCTCACCTTTGTAGAAACGGAGGTTTTCCAAAATGATTAGGTCAGCCCCCTCGGCACCAGCCACTTTTTCGCGCATTTCATGCTCGGTAATATCGCCGGTAAAGAAAACCGCCTTCCCCGCGGCGTTAGTGGGAATATGGTCACCACTTTCCACAAACTGTCTCCCGAGCAATTGGGCGAAGTGGCGGGCCGCTGGGAGTAAAGAATATTTCTTGTCCTTCTTCCCTTCGGGTCGCCCCATATGACTGCCAATTATCACCCGGCAGTTTTGCTTTAACAACAGCTCAACCGTAGGGACCACGGAACGGAGCCGAAAGTCATCCAGGAGTTTTCCATGGTCAACTTCTTCATTAAAATCCAAACGCAAAAACACGCGTTTGTCCTTCAGCTTGCTGGAATTTTTAATGAATCTTATGGGCATTATTGGTGCTGGCCAACTAGGATTACTTGTTCGACAAGACGATTGGAATAACCACATTCGTTATCGTACCAGGCGACTATTTTCACAAAGTTGCCGTCAACCACCTGGGTCAGGGATAAGTCAACTATGGCCGAAGCCGGATTGCCCACAATGTCCGACGATACCACCGGTTCGTCAGTTACCACCAGTTTCCCCAGGAACATCGGGTTCTGGCTGGCGTTAATGAACGCCTGGTTAACTTCTTCAACGGTGACATTCTTTTTTAACAACGCGACGAAGTCGGAGAGGGAACCGACCGGGGTTGGAACGCGGATGGAAAGGCCGTTAAACAACCCTTTAAGTTCCGGGATTACCTGGGCGGCGGAAATAGCGGCGCCGGTCGTGGTGGGAACAATGTTGACCGCGGCCGCGCGGGCGCGGCGCATGTCGTTGGAGTGTCCGCCCGGAGGAGGACCGTCAACCAAATTCTGTTCCGCGGTGTAGCTGTGAATGGTGGTCATCATTATTTTTTCTATCCCAAAGGTCGAATGCAATACCGCGGCGACCGGGGTAATGCAGTTGGTGGTGCAGGAGGCGTTGCTGATAATCTGTTCCCCGTTGTAATCATGCTCGTTCACCCCTAGGACAAAAGTTTTGGTAATGCCTTCATCTTTTGCCGGGGCTGAAATAATGACTTTCTTAGCGCCGGCTTTCAAATGAGCGGAAGCTTTTTCCTGATCGGTAAACCGGCCTGTGCTTTCAATAACCACGTCAACGTCCAATTTGCCCCACGGCAAAGCGGCCGGGTCTTTTTCCGCGGTCACGGCGTAGGATTTGCCGTCTACTATAATATGGGTTTCATCAGCTGACACTTCGCGGTGGTAAGGCCCGTAGTTGCTGTCAAACTTAAGAAGCTGCGCCAAAACAGCCGGTGAGGTTAAGTCATTGATGCCCACTACCTCGATTTCGGGTTTGTCCAAAGCGATCTTAAAAGCTTCGCGGCCAATGCGGCCAAAGCCGTTAATGGCTAATTTTACTTTATCTGCCATATCTTTATGTTTTTAATTATTTATATAAGTCTTCGTAACCCTTGGGGACGTTCGAATGCTGCTGGATCGTGATGTGCTTTTTCGACGGAAAATCAATGTATTCCTGGCTCACCAAATACTCGGAACGCCAGTACAATAGGGCGGCGCTGGCCACCAATCCGCCGAACACTAACAGCAAGAGCCGCAATCGGATGTTAGGGTCATGCATTTTCTGTCCGGCTATGGGCATATTAGTCCTTTTTCTTGGCTACTAATTTTGCAACTTTCTTTTTTATTTCTGGTGAATCAATGCTGATTGACCGGAAAGTCTTTAGTTTGCGCAGACGGTTATGTATTTGGGACTGGCTGAGCAATCCCGCTTGCGGTCCGATTTGCAATACCACGCTCCCGCCATTAATTGGACCCCATTGTAATGCTTCAGAGTGCTTTTTGCCCAGAGCCAAAGCGCCAATGTAGGCGGTCGTAAAGGCATCCCCCGCACCGGTAGCCTCAATGCGCGGCCCGGGGAATTCGGGAATGTAATAAAACCCTTCGTCACTATAACTATATGCTCCCTTGCGTCCATCCGTAAGGGCGATAGCTTTGGGGCCCAGTTTTCGCAGGCGCTTGCAAAGTTCTTCCGGGTCGCTAAAATTACCAACCCAGCTTTGGGCCTCTTCTTTATTTAACGAGAGCAGGTCAGTGCGTTTCAACATAGGCGCGTTAACTTTTACTCCGGCGCGGAGCTGGAAAGTTCCGGGGTTAAACCCTAATTTAACCTGGTTTCTATCAAGGTAAGCAGCCAAATCTTTATAAATTTTTTCAAACCCCTGCCCCATACTGGTCAGGTAAACCCACCTACTCGGTGCCAATTTCGGCAATTTATATTTGCGGTGGACATGATACACGAAAATAGTTCTTTCGCCGAGATAGCTAAGCACCGTTGAAGCATTGGTGGGATGCTTGTCATCTATCATAATGTACTCAGTATCCACTTTTTCCTTTTTCATCTTGTGGATGATTTCGCGTCCTCCAGTGTCGTGGGCTAGTACCGTGTAGTAAGCGGTTTTTAAGCCTAACCGCGCGGAACCAACCGCGTTGTTTGCCGCGTTGCCGGCCACGGTGCGGTAGTATTGGTCTACCGGGAGTTTGTCTCCCCAACTGATTATTGCTTCCTTGTGGCCTTTGACATTCTTGATTTTGATGTCATGGATAAGCAAAAAAGTATCTATGGTTGGGTCCCCTATGGAAATGATATCGTGCTTGGGTTTCATTTAGTTGCCTTTCTTTTAGCTGTGGTTTTTTCTGGTTTGCGTTTTAGAACTTTTCTGATCGCCTCCTTGATACTTTCCTTGTGCATCCCGTACTTTGCAATCAATTCATCGGGTTCCCCGCTTTCGCCAAACGTGTCCTGCATCCCCACCATTTCAACTGGCACGGGGTAATGCTTTGCTAAGACTTCGATAACCGCGCTTCCCGCTCCCCCCATGACTTGGTGTTCCTCCAGCGTTACCACGGCCCCGGTTAGCTTAGCCGCCCACACAATGGTTTCCACATCAATGGGTTTAATAGTATGGTTGTTTATTACCAAAACACTGATGCCTTCCTGTTCCAATTCCAGCGCGGCCATTAGCCCGTTGTATAGCACCGGACCGCAGCCAATTAAGGCCACGTGGGTACCTTCCTTGAATATTTCCGCTTTGCCCACCTGGAACACGGTCTCTTCGGTGGTAATCACCGGGGTTTTCTCGCGGCCAAACCGGAAGTACGCGGGTCCCTGGGTTTCCCCCAGCGCCAAAGCCGCTTTCTTGGTTTCCCAGTAATCGCATGGAACGATAACGGTCAGGTTCGGAATAGTGCGGGTTATCGCGATATCTTCAAGTGCCTGGTGGGTTGCGCCATCAGGCCCGACGGACACTCCGGTATGCGCTCCCGCCACTTTTACATTGGCCTGGCTATAAGCCACCGAAACCCGAAGCTGGTCCCAAGACCGGCCCGGAGAAAAAACAGCATATGAAGAAACGAACGGCGTCTTGCCGGCCAAAGCAAGCCCGGCGGCCACACCCATCATGTTCTGCTCCGCCACGCCGCATTCTATAAACCGTTCGGGATATTTTTTCGCGAACTCGGCCACGCGCACTGAATCAGCCAAGTCGCCCGTTAGGGCCATGACTTTTTCGTCCCGTTCACCAAGCTCCATTAACGCATCGCCAAAACCGTCCCTCGTGGGCTTTTGCTCAATGTTTTCTTTTCCGATATCGGGGTTTAATTTTGCGTGTTCATTTATCATTCGTGCTCTCCCCTAATCTGGCCCCTTAAAGTGCGTAATTCATGCAAAGCCTCTTTTGCTTCTTCGGGCTTGGGCGGTTTGCCGTGCCATTCAAATTTACCTTCCATAAAATCAACTCCTTTCCCGGGAATGGTATGTGCGATAATCACGGTCGGCTTTTCGTAAATTGCTTTTGCTTCATTGCAAGCATCAATGATCTCGCGGATGTTGTGCCCATCCACTTCAATGACATGCCAATTAAAAGCTTCGTACTTGGCTTTAAGGCCTTCAAGTGGCATGACATTTTCGGTGTAACCGTCAATTTGGATGTTGTTGCGGTCTATAATCGCCGTAAGATTGTGGAGCTTCTCTTTACCCGCCAGCATGACAGCTTCCCAAATCTGGCCTTCATCCTGTTCTCCATCAGACATAACCAAATATACCCGCGAGCTGGACCGATCGAGGCGCAGCGCCAAAGCCATGCCCACCGCCTGTGATGAACCCTGTGCCAGCGGGCCGGAAGAACTTTCCAAACCGGGCAAGGCTAAATTATGGGGATGACCCTGTAACCGGCTACCGAGCTTCCGGAGTGTTTTGAGCTCTTCTTTGGAAAAATAACCGGCTTCGCCCAAAGTCGCGTACAACACCGGACAGACATGTCCGCATGAAAGTACTAGCCGGTCCCGCGCCTCCCACTTGGGCTGAGTTGGGTCGTGTTTCATTACATTAAAATATAGCGCGGTGAATACCTCGGCCAAATCTAAAGGCCCGGCGGAGTGGCCGCTCCCAGCTTGGACAAGCATGTCAATAATATCCTGGCGGATATCATTGGCTTTATATTCGAGTTCACTAATGTTTATTTGGGGCATCAATTTTTTGTTTCGGCCGATAAAAGAGTGGTTTCGATTTCGGCGTAGGCATCCTGCGGACTAGCCGCTTTAACAATCGCCGAACCAACCACAAGCAAATCAGCTCCAGCCTCCATTACTTCCTTTGCGTTGCTGAAGTTAATCCCTCCGTCTACTTCTATTGTAACATGGGGCAATAACGCCCTCAATTCCGCCACGCGGGAAACTGTTTCTGGGACAAATGGGTTTCCCTGGGCTCCGGGAATGACACCCATAACCAGAAAATTGCTGATAGTGTCGCCGAAATAACGCAGCACCGACACCGGAGTGTTTGGGTTTACGGCCACGGCCGGCTGCATTCCCAGTTTTTTGATGGCAACCGCCGCTTGGTCAATGGACTCTTCGCTTGAAAAAGCTTCGTAGTGGACAATAACCGTTTTAAACCCCGCGATTTGGTAATCTAAGAAGTCAGCTGGCTCTGCAATCATCAAATGGGCCTCGTAGTTGAAAGCCGGGTTGAGGCCTTCCAACTCGGAAGCTTTTAGGGTCTCAGAATGGACAAACTTGCCATCCGCAAAGTCAACATGGATTCGCTCCACGCCGCTAATACGCTCTATAATAAAATTCTTATCATCAAACCCCTCGCGGGTTTGTTCAAGAATGGCTGGAACAATTACCGACATTACTTCCCTTTCTCCAGTTGCTTGATTTTATTCACCCTCCGCACATGCCGCTCCTCTTTGGAATAAAAAGTTGTCAGCCAAGTGTCCAAGACTCGCTCCGCCGACGCGGGGCTAATATAATCAGCGGGCAAGCATATTACGTTGCTCATGTCGTCTTGGCGGCTCATTTTTGCTTCGGCAACATTCCAGCACAACGCCGCTCTCACGCCTTTAAACTTGTTGGCAACAATGGCAACACCCTGGCCGCTGCGGCAAATCAGCAAACCTAAATCCCGTTCGGGGTTTGCCGACACTTTTCTGGCGACAAGGGCGGCGTAATCAACATAATCATCGTCTTTCTTAAACCGGGCCGGCCCCAAATCCGAAAATTTGATGCCTTCAGCCTTCATAAACTTTTTCAGGCTTTCCTTTAACCGGTAGCCGCCATGGTCTGACGCGACGTATAGCATTAAATTTTGATATTAATGATTTTGTTAAAATCTTCAGGCAACAGGCTGGCGCCACCCACTAACAACCCGTCAACGTGAGGTTCAGAAAGTATTTGGGTAGCGTTCACGCTTGTGGCGCTACCCCCGTACAGCACTTTGGCCACCCGGTATTTGGTTTTTATATATAACGCAATTTTTTCGATGTGCTCGCCCGTGGGAGTTTTCTTCGCCATGCCGGGACCGTTCGATAGCGCCCAAACGGGTTCGTACGCCACTATAACTTTACTAGGATCCACGTCAACAAGGTCAGCGTCCAGCTGACTCTTCAGTACGTCAATGACTTCCATGTCATCCTCATCAATGGTCGTGCCGTAGCCAATACACAGAACCGGAATAACGCCTTCTTCCTGCAGGGCCAATATTTTACCGTTGATCTCCTCATCTGTTTCGCCGAGAGCACGGCGTTCACTGTGGCCGACAATGCAGTATTTGACCTTCATGCTTTTTAGGGCCGCCGGAGAAGTCTGCCCGGTATAAGGGCCTTTCTGTTTCCAGAAACAATCCTGCGCGCCTAAATTTGGATAGGAAATTTTTGCCAGATATACCGCCGGTGGGCACAACACCGCATTATTAAGGGGTTTCTTGTCAATTTTGCCTGCCAGCTTTTCGGCTTCCTTCAGCGTCGCAGGATTCATTTTCCAGTTGGCAATAATTAGCTTTTTCATGTTATTCCCCTTTCAAAAATTTAGCCGCTACCTCCGGGCTAACCGGTACGATTGGAATACCGGTGGCGTATTCAAACCCACCCCAAATATTAGTACGCGGCAAAATGGTTAAGTGCCAGTGACTGCTGCGCTCTTCATTCATGGCCTGGGGGCCAGGATGAATGGGTAAGGTGTGGATATAAAAGTTCAGCGCCGGGTCATTAAGCTTGTTGTACATTTGCCCGAGAACCATTTTGAGTACCACGCTTAAACCTTTTATTTCTTCCTGACTAATATCCTCAAAGCGTGCGCGGTGAGTCTTGGGGTAAATATTGATTTGGAAAGGGCGCTCGGAAGCGTATGGGGCGATGACCGCGTAATTCTTGTCCTGGTAAACCAGGCGGTCTTTAACTTCAATTTCTTCCGCCACCACGTTGCAGTAAACACAGCTTTTCTCGGCGTGGTAATAATGTGAAGCGTTAAGCATCTCCGAATGTATATCCGGCGGGACAATTGGGGTCGCTAAAATTTGGTAGTGTGGGTGGACCACGGTAGCCCCCGATTCATGCTTATGGTTATGGAACACTTGCACATAGGCCAAATTCGGATCCGCTTTCATGGCGTTAATCCGTTCGATAAAAGTTTGCAGGGTAGCGTCGATGGTCTTCAATGGCTGGAGCGCGACCGGCTCGTTGTGGCGGCGGTTGATGACGATTTCATGCTCACCATAACCACTACGGGAAGTATAAAATTCCTTATGGCGGTATACCGCGGTCTTTTCCAAAGCCTCAAACTTATTTTTAATTACCCGCACTTCCCACTTGCCGTTGTTGGGCACACGGCACACGTCATCGCATAGGTCCGGGTTTAAACTTTCATTACCGGGACAGAACACACAAGCCCGGTCCAGTTCAGGCAAATCTTCATGTTCGACAGCGCTTTTGAAATCTTCCGGCCGTTTGGAACGTTTTGGGGCAATCAAGACCCATTGTTTCGTAATTGGATTTTGTCTTAGTTCACTCATGTTTTATTTTGGTCTAAGTAAGTTTGGAGAATTAATTGCGCGGCCAGCGAATCCACATCATGGTTGCCTCCTGGGAGACTTCGGGCCATCGAAGAGGTTAAGCGTTCGTCCACTAATGCTGTTTTTATGCCCGTCCGGTTTTGTACTTCGTGGGCGAAACTTCTTGCTTCCTGGGTTTTGTGAGTGTCCTCTCCGGACATATTCAGCGGCAAGCCAATCGCGATTGAATCAATATCATTATTTTCATCGAGGAAACCCTTTAAATGCTGATAAAATTCCGCCGCGGGCCATATGCCGATTTCCCTGGCAAATGTCCTTGATTCATCCGATATAGCAACTCCCACCCGTTTGGTGCCATAATCCAGACCCATCACTTTTCCCATTATTTTGCTTCTTCTAAGGTTACTGTGGCGGTTATTTCTTTGCCATCACGTACAATTGCTAGTTGCAGCCTGTCACCCACGGAATAATCCTTAAGTTCTTTCGATAGTGTGTTATTTGTATTCACGTCATGGCCGTTGACCCGAATGACAATATCGCCTTCTTTCAATCCTGCTTTGTCAGCCGGGCTGCCTGATATCACGGCGGTGTCGCCGCGTTGCGCGCCAGCAAGTAACAGGGCGCCCTGGTTACGGGAAGTTTTTTGCTGTTTGGCAATCTGATCGTTTAACATCACGTAGCGCACACCTAGAAAAGGATGGGAAAGCTTGCCAGTTTTTTGGTAGCTCTCCACGTCTTTTTGAGCGTCCCGCGCGGGAATGGCAAACCCAACCAGCTGGCCTTCCTGGTCAATCGCCGTGTTAATGCCGATGACTTGGCCGGCCAAATTCAGCAAAGGCCCGCCGGAGTTACCCGGGTTAATAGCGGCATCTGTTTGGATGACTCCTTCCAGCTGTTCACTTTCACCTTCTCCCCCCGCGGTCAAAGTGCGCCCGATCCCGGAAACGATTCCGCTGGTAACCGTATTTTGGTATTGCCCCAGTGAATTGCCAATGGCCAGTACCTGCTGCCCTATCTTTATGGAGTCGGAATCAGCAAAGGTTAATGGCCGTGCGCCCTGGATATCGATCTTAATGAGGGCCAGGTCGTTTATGGTATCGCGCACCAAAATTTTGGCGTCGTAGGTTTTTCCATCACTGGTTACCACGCTGTAAGTGGCGGAAGTGTCGGCGACCACATGGCGGTTAGTCAGTATCATCCCGTCACTGGTGACGAAAAAACCGCTACCAGCGCCAACCTGTTCAATGTCAGGAGTGTTATTGGAAGGCTGTTGTCCGGTTCCCAACCCAAAAAAATTGAACGGGCTGCCGGAAAACGGACTGGAGTACTGTTGGTACT
This sequence comes from uncultured Candidatus Saccharibacteria bacterium, assembly GCA_964416765.1. GTDB lineage: Bacteria > Patescibacteriota > Doudnabacteria > UBA920 > UBA920 > CAYQEU01. The sequence continues at coordinate 220,164 of CAYQEU010000001.1, read as the reverse complement.
GGTTAATGTCTTTGGATATCACAACCGAAACCACGGAAGGGCTGGCTTGCTGCACTACGTCGATAATAGCCGAATCCTCTTGTAGTACAACTTTCTGTGCCGCGGTCTGGTTTGCGTTCCCGCTTAAGGTTCCCCATTCCGGACGTGAGGCTAAAAAGGCATTTGAAGCGATGCCGCCAAAAAAGCCGCCTAAAATGGCCAGTAATATTACAATTCCCAGCGAGTGCCGGGCAATTGTAACTGGTCTTGAAGTTTCGTTGGTTAGTTCTTGGTCTTTTTGTTCTACCATAGGCTAGTTCTTTTAGAATGTGGTCGGGGTGGCGCTTGGGATAATCGGTTGCAACTGCGGAACTTGGATGCAAGTATTTTGTTCTTTCAGCACTACTCCCTTAAATAAGTATTTATCAGTAAACTGCTGGATGGTGGACGACACAAGCTGGCTTACGACGCTCTGGGTGTTTTGCGTACCAAGTCCCAGTTTGGCGTTAAACGAAGCTTGAAGGGAAGCATTAATCGACGCGACTGTCGTTGTAATCTGTTTCCCTAAAACGTCGCTGCGAGGCAGTTTGGTTCCTGTCGGAGTCAGCTGTTCAATGATCGCGGCTTGGTTAGCCTGAACCATGGCAGCCTGGGCGGCATCGCGGTATTCCAACTCCTGCTGTTCGGGGGACAAGTCAGGAAGCCGGGCAATTTTTGTGTAAAAGTCGGACGAGTTCGGGTCAATCGTGGCCGGGTCGAACCCAAGATATTGCCGCGCCTTAGCTACGAATATTGGACCGAGATCCTGTTTATTATTGGCACAGCTGAACTGCGGAATGAATCGCGTAATAATGCCGCGGTCAATCGGGTCGGCGATATACTTGTTCAAATAATCATTGACGTACTGTCCGCGCACCAACGCATCGGTGTAGTACAGGAAGTTGGCAACATAGTAATTATTCTGGATGTCGGTAATCAGCTTATCCAAGTATGTGTTCATGAACTTGGCAAACGCTGCCGCAATCCCCTCACGAATCCCTTTTTCAATGTTCGCCCAAATGTCGTCGGTAACAATTACGCTAAACTGCGCGTCAGCACTTTTGATAAGCGGATTGTGGGAACTTTGCTGAGCATACACGCCTCGAGTTCCGGTGAGTCCATACTGTTTATCTAAACGCTGGAACTCCGATTTCATTACGCCTACCTGGTCATTCATTACAACGTACTGGCTATATACTTTGGGCCACGGCGCTGAGTCAGCGTTATTCTGCGCAATTTTGGCAGTCTGCGCCAGACTCTGGTATTGCTGTAAAGTGTTGATCTGGGCTTTTTGGTAGGCCACGGCGTCTTTTGGAACCGGTGTTTTGTAAATCCTTTCTAAAGCGGCGCTGGTTTCTATGGCGACCTGGTCAGCATCAGCGTCAGTAAACAACGACGGGGATGCCGGTTCGGTCAACGCGGTAAACTGGCTGACAATTGGTTTCAATGCTTCAAAGAACTGCTGCGTGGGGCCTTGTCCGCTTTCCTTGCTCAGGGTTAGCTGGGAATCCGGTACCTGCGGAATAGTGACCTTCTGGTTTACCTGCAGCTGGGTAGCAACGTCTTTCTGGACTTCGTCTTGGCTTATGACCTGAGAAAACAGCTGTTTGCTAGCCTCAGGATCAGGCTTGATGGAAGCCAGGTAATCCGCGTATTCTTTTTGAATTTGGGCGCTGCGGGCCAAGTCATCCGCGGTCGGGCTACCTCCCTGGTAGCGGAAACTGCCAGGTTGGAGCAGGGTTACTAACAATAAAATAACTACCAGGACGCCGATGGCGCCAAGGAGATACTTTTTTGGTACGCTATTTATATCCATTTTTGTTTCTTTTAGTGGTTTTTACCTCTAAATTATAGCACTTTTTGGCTTATTATTCGACTAGTTCTCCACCAAAAACCCGCAAAACCTCACTTATAGCGTCTACCCCGGTGGGAGCCTCCGTTTGGGGTTCAGCATTAAGCAAAATCCGGAGCCGGCAGGGCTTTCCACCCAGCTCTTGAATAGTACTGGTGACTAAGCTGTATATTTTCTTGCTTTCCAGGTGCTCCTTATGGAATAGGAACTTAACACTTAGACAGATTTCCTGTCCGCTGACTTCAACCACTGGAGAATTCTTTATTAATGTAGCCAAAGGACTGTTGATCAATTTGAGACGGTTTAAAACTTCCGGCCAAAAACCCTTAACTTCTTCAAGAGTAAAGGGTTGGCCTTTATAATCTATCTCAACGATTTCTTCGACTATAGGATCATCAATCTGTGCGGTACGCGTGGCCTGAGCAATAGGAGCAGTAGAAGAAGAGGTCTGTTGCTCAGAAGACTTTGTGGCCGCCTGACTTACCTTTGGTGTGGCTGTGGAAATTGGCTGAGCTGTCGCAGTCATAACCCCGGGCTTTATGACCGCCTCCATGGCGGCCAGCAACAAAGCCAAACTTGGCTCTGGCACTGAAGACAAATCCTTAAATGATCGCAAAAACAGGCGCAGCCAATGGATTACCTGTGCGGCACTAACTTTGGCCACCTGGTTTTCCATTACCGAGGCTTCTTCAGGCAAAAAGTCAGCCGGAACATCGCCGGTAACTTTGGCAATCAACAACCCGCGAAGATACTCCAAAAAGCTTTTGTTAAACACGGCGAAATCGATTCCCGCTTGCTCCAGTTCTTCAAAATAAGCCGGGATCGCTTTGGAGTCGCCCTCTGCCATCAAATCCACGAGTTTTTCTGAGTGGTTGAGCGAAGCGCTGCCGAGAAGGGTTTCCGCTTCCGGTAAGCCAACTTTCCCCCCGCTTGCGGCAACTTTGTTGAGTAGTGACAGGGCGTCGCGCAGACCCCCAGCCGCTTGCCGGGCGATCAGTCTCAACACCTGAGGCTCCACTTTAAGTTTTTCGGCTTTTACTACCTTTTCCAGTTGGGCAACGATGTCAGAAGTTGTAATGCGGGAAAAATCAAAACGCTGGGTACGCGAAACAATAGTTGCCGGCACTTTATGGACGTCGGTTGTGGCCAAAACAAAAATAGCATGATCAGGAGGTTCTTCCAGGGTTTTCAGCAAAGCATTGAAAGCTGCTTTGGAAAGCATGTGAACTTCGTCGATTATGAACACCTTGTACTTGGCTGAGGTCGGTTTGAACTTAATATGTTCGATAAGCTCACGGACATTATCCACGCCGGTATGGGAGGCGGCGTCAATTTCCACGAGATCAATGAACAAATTATTCTTTATCGCCTGGCAAACTTCGCACGTACCGCAAGGTTCCCCGTCCTTAACGTTAGGGCAATTTACCGCTTTGGCCAGAAGCCTCGCCAGGGTAGTTTTGCCCACTCCCCGGCTTCCAGTGAATAAATACGCGTGCGCCACGCTGCCATTTTTAACGGCGTTCCTTAAAGTGGAAACAATAGGAGCCTGTCCCACAACTTCGGAGAATTTTTGGGGTCGATATGTACGATAAAATACAGCCATAATTGCATTATACAATAAAAAGAAGCCCATTTATAGGGCTTTTTATAGCGTTAAATAAGGCAGGTTTAGCTACTGGTTATTCCTGAAAACAAATAGCTTGTAACCCACGAAGTTCCAAATCAGGGAAGCCACGGTGGCAACTATTTTGGCTTCATTTTTCAATAGGTCGAGATTGAGCCCAAACCGGGTTCCGGAAAGATAGCTGGACATTAATCCCACGATAGCGGCGTTAATCAGCAACCCAATAATACTGACGATGACAAAAGCCATAAAGTGGTTGGCGTGGCTGTCGGCTTTCTTCTTCAATTCGTACAAAAGCCACAACATCATTTCCACACCCAGGAAAATTGCCAGAGTGATGAGGTAATAACTGGGGTAAACTTCATACTTAGCGCCAATAAGTACAGCCACAAACGTGACCGCTCCTAAGCCTCCCACCATCATGAGTCGGATAAACTCGGTTACCGGTGACATTTTCATATCCCCCGCCCTTCCAAATGTCCAATAGCGGTTCCAGAAATAACTTTGAACCATTGCGGCGCTAAAACCGACAATGGTTAAAAAGCCCAATTCCCGGCCGGCGTAAATGTTTAAGGACTTGGAAAGAAGGTTGAAGATAATGAAATCGAGCGTGGTATTAAGCGCGCCAATGGCAATAAACCGGAGTATTTGCAACACTACCGGCCTTCGCTCCAAAATTTGTTCAATAGTGCCCATGTTTAGAATTCTTCCTCTTCTTCGCGGGACATGCGGTCCATCCCATGGTCAGCGGATAATTCCGCATCGGGACTGGAACCGGCTTTGATAACATTTTCAACAGCTGCCCATTGCGGGTCGCCCTCTTGGGGCAAAACAATCGTAACTTCATCGCCGGCTTCCGCTTTAAAGTATGTGAGTGAAGCAAGCAGGACCTTGTAAGGCTTCCCTTCGGCAACTACCTGGTAGTCACCTTTGTCATCCTGGATTAACATACCCAAAATCTTCCGGCGTTCTACCGGGGCGATTTGTTTGTAAATGAAGGATCCGTCATCAGAAATAGTGAGCTTCAATACATCACCCTCCACAAGTTTGCTCTTGGAAGCGTAGTTGGCCGGAACCGGATATTGCTTGCCATCAGGGCCAACCATGTTCTGGCCGTCAAACACGCCTTCAATAACCTTCCCCTGTTCGGTAATTCCGAGGGTTCGGGCTTTCTCCATGAAAGCCTGGCTATTAACCGGACGCGTTGAAACAGCCCCAGTCGCGCCCTCTCGGAGCAGCTGTTTGGCTGATTGGATGTTCTTTTCAGCAGCTTCGATCATTTGTATGATCAAAGCCAAATTCGAGGTTTTGTCCATAAATTGGGTTTTGTTTCTGTTTCTAGGCTCTTTTCTAACAGTAGGAAAATTATAGCACGAAATGGCCAAAATCCCAAGCTGGGGAAAATTCTAATTTATTTCGTAAATAGCCGAGAACTCGTCTTCGTAGACCTCGCTCGCCCCTTCACTCCGGTGGGCATCGAGGAAATACTTTAACTTTCCATCCCGGGCATTCTCCAGCACTATGTAATGGGATTTAAAATCTTTGTTAACTATATCGCGCATGTCAGCGTAGGAATTACCAAACTTCACCGGGTCGTTGTCCGCGACCTGTCGCCACTTATGGTACAGGTGCTGGTCATAAGCGTACATAAAGGTCGGATCCAACCCAATAATATAGTAATTATTCGGGTCAAAGTACATCAATTGGGGCAAGTCATCCCACTTCGTATTGAAAATGATTTCACCAGGCTGAGTGTTAGCCGCCAGCCAGTCCCCCGCACCTTTCAACGCTTCCGCTTCAGTACTAGCTGCCAACCACCCTTCAACCCGGGTAACGTTGAAAGCGCCGATCAAAACCAGCACCCATATCAACAGAACGGTAAAAAATCTCATGTGCCAATATCTCAAGGCTTCCTTGGTGGTATCCCAAAACTCCGGATTCACGACTTTTGTCACCACGTAACTGCTAAACAATACATTAAAGGGTACCGAATATTCCACAAAGCGCCGGCTCCTGATCATCAAAGCCAGGAACCCCAAGGTGGTAAACCACAAAAACGCGGCATTGGTTGCGTCGGAGTGCTCCCTTTTAACCTTGGTAAATTCCACCGCCAAAACCGCGGTACTTACGAGGAACGCCAGCAAGTTTAGCCCGTTGGCCGAAACTAAATCATTCACGGAATACGGGTACCACTCGGACCCGACCGGAACTTTCAAACCCGCGGAAATCCCCGAATCAAACAACTGATAATATAAGTGAACCGCTAAATTTGGGAAATGGGGGTGCAGGAGCAATCCGACACCAATTCCCAAAAGAATGTATACCAACGGCCATAAATTTAACTTTCGCTCCGCGATAAGCTTTGCGGCCACATATGCTCCCCCGACCAAAGGCAAAAATACAAAACCACCATACGTCCAAACGAACAGAGCTGACAAGGGCGCCAGCCAGCGGTGGCGCTTATTAATAAGGAGCCACACCGTGCCGAACAACAAAATTAAAGAGAGTGTGTTCGCTTTGACAACGTTGATGCGGAACAAGAAATCAATGGAACTGACAACCAAAAACCCTCCCCACAGCAAGGGGTACTTCACCCCCAGCCGCCGGAGCAACCAGACAAAAGCAAAAATCATTAATGAAGAGAACAGCACAACGGAAAAGTGCATCCCTTTCAGGCTGCTCATGGGGATCATCAATAAGTGGAACAGGAAATGCTGGTCGCCGTAGTGTTCCCGCAAAGTGGAAAAATAAGCCCAGGGAAAACTGGCATGAAGCTTGCCGGCGGCAATAAGGCGCGCGGCGGCGGCATGATAATACCCATCGGGATCGGAAAAACCGGCCGAGGGCACAAACTGCATAAATGAAAAGAAGCCGATAACGGCTATGGCAAACACGGCAAATTGGAACCGAAAGTCTTTTAGCAGATGGGTCATGTTACTCAAATTTTAGCATAAAAAAGACGGCAGGTTTCAATGTTTCCATTGATTCCTGCCGTCCTCGATCCGTTTGCCCAGTTTTAACGCAACTGGGCCACGGTAGTTGTGGTTCCTCCCTGATTGTTGTCTTCGGAGGCACGCCGGATTATTTTGACGGTTACCGGATAGTAACCGCTGTCGTCGTCCGTGTAGTGCCCCTTCCGTTCCACTATCCTGAAGCGCAAATCGCCGTCCCTTAAGGCGACAAATTCGGAATGGGTGCCCGGCATGAACCGGTTATCGGGGTCGCTGTCGAACTTGTCGAAAGCGAACTCGAGTCCACCCGCTCCCTGTTTGAAGGGACTGTCTAACTGAGGGTCGTACCAAATGGACAAACCCCCGGCACTGGCGCAAGGATGGAAGTTGGAAAACTTCACCTGTGCCTGCGGGTCAACATCCACGGAGTAGACGTCGCCCTGGTGCAGGCGCAACCTTTTGCCGGTGCTGGTGTCCGACAGGAGCACGCCGTTTTCGTAAGTCGCGGGGACGACCAGGGTAGCCTGTTCGTCGCCCACTTTGACTTCCGGTTTCGGCGTCATCATGTCGGGGCAAGGGGTAAAATTGCCCGGGTCATCGACCCAGCCCCGCCCATCCGGAGGATAGGATTTGAATAGATGGGGAGGACCGGTTGACGCCGTAGTGCCAGCCTTGTCCGTCTTCCCAATGTCGAGACTGACAAATTCAGTGTTGAACGGAATGTAAAAGTCTTCCGCCTCCTCATTTGCCACCCCGTACTTATCGGGAATGGCAATATGGAGGTAAAGACCGCCGTCCTTGCCGGATTTGTAAGTGAAGTCGTCCACGCGCCGATAAATCCCCGGGGGGATTGTTTCGCCGTCTTTGGGGACGAGTTTCGCCGCGATAGGCTTGCCGTTGGAAGACGAACTTCCGAACAAGCGAGTCCACAGCGACGGAGAAATGACAGATGCCCGCTTGTATTTCGGAGTGGTAGTCAGAACCCGGACCAGCTTGGTCGCCGCGTTGGCGTTAAGCTTGTCGGTGTCTGCCTGCTCCTGCGTTCGGTACAAACCGATACGGGCGGCGAGGTTGTCAGCTTCCTTGTCGGCGATGCGGCAGAATAAGCCGAACGCGCCGCAGATGGTGGCAACGGTAAACATGAAGGCGATTCCCGCGTATCCCTTGTGTCGGTAAAGTCTCGACACAACGAAGTAGCCGAAACCAAAGTAAATACTGACGTAAATGCCAGCCTTTACCCAACTCCAGCCGTAACCACCCAAACCGAACTCCATCATGGCGATGGAGCAAAGGATGGCTATGACCACCCCGATGCCGTCGCTCAAGCCCCGGGCGATGGTTACACCAACCGGGACCACTTCGACAACTTTTTCCTCGACGGTAGTTTCTTCCGCATGGTCGTCGTGTCCGTGGCTGCCGCCGTGGCTCGAATGGCTCTCCTTCTTGACCTTCTTCTTTTTCACCGGCTCGTCGTGACGGGCGTAGCTGTGAAGCGGAATATAGACCATGGCGAGGAGAAGCACCGGGAAAATCGTGCCAAGGTAAACGAGCCAGGGCTCGTCCAGGGCGACTCCCGCGAAGATAAAGAAGATGAACAATCCGGCGATACCGACGAAGCGGCGAAACCGGGCGTTCACGAAGTTGATATACGGGGTCACGCGCGCGATCCCGTCCTCGACAGTCGGCATGACCGTGTTCCCGAAGAACGCGATGACTTCATACCAACCAGTTTCCACGTAGAGACCGAACTCTTTGAGCCGGTTCAAAACGATGTTTGCGGTTTTTGACGTTGGCGGCGGCGCACCTGCTGCGTTATAGCCGAGTGCGGCTAGGAGCAACGGGGCGACAGCACCAATGATTGCGATAATTATTGGCATTGTTAGTTCCCTCCTATACGCTCCCTGGCTGCATCGCGGGCAGCACGGGCGCGAGCTAAACCGTCTTCCGAAGCCGTTACCTGGGCGTCGAGGTCGACGCCCCCATCCTCAAGCATCCTATCAAGGGAAAACTTGGGCGGGGGCGCGACTTCCGATGTCCGGTATCGGACTTTGAGAAATTTGTTGATGGCGTCCGTCCACCCGCTCGGGTTGAGGGTGGTCGGGGTCATCATGCTCATTATCTCTCTGAAAGTAACGATGGTTTTGGCTTCGCTAAGTGCCGCGTTCCAGAAGACGTCGCGGTTCTCGGCGAAAGCCGGTTCGTAAAGGTCATTCACGTAAATGAGGTATGCCCTCACCCACGCCATAAGCTGCGCGTCGGCGTGAACGTCCTTGAATACCTCGAACAGGTTGTCCCATACTTTGGGCGGTTCCGGGTTGTCCGGAATTGCCTGCATGAATGCGTCCAGTTCGTCGTGGTCGTTGTTGGCAAGGTCAATAAGTTTCTCGTCGGCAATGCCGGCAATGGCTCGATTGAACTTGTCCCACTGTTTTTCGTCGAGGGTTTCGTACCACCCCCAAAATTCGCCGCGCCTCACGGGGTCCGCGACCGCGGACATAGCCATGAGAATGCGGCCGGCTTGGGTCAGGTCATCCGCCAGACCTTTCGGCGTGGCATGGACACCCGAGACGTTAGTTCCCGCAACGGCGTCACGGGTAGCGTCAGCGGGGCTTTTGCCTACCCGTCGTTTGAATTCTTCCCGAATCTCTTCGGTCACGCGCTGCAAAGCTAGTCCGCTCAGTTCCCGAAGAGGGGTTCCCTTCAAGAAAACGGCGCTGGCGAGCAGTCCAAGGTCGGAGATTAATTCTGTGGCAACTCCGCCAAAAAATTGATCTTCCAACCTAACCCACTTGTTAAAGATACGCACGGCGATAGGGTTGGCAAAGCGGGATATAATATTCCCCGCCACCTTTTCCACAATTTCGTCGTGCGCACCCAGTTTCTGATTAAGGGAATGCAAAACGCCCTTCCCTTCCTTCTTTTCGTCTTTATGTTCCTTTTCATCTGCCATACTGTTCACCTCCTAAATTTCTTTCATTCTGGCTATGAACAGTACGAGCCAGACGCCGGTAACAACGAGAGTCGGGGTAAACCAGATTACCTGAGTAACCTGGGGAACTGCCCGACCGATTAAGCCATTCTCGCGTATCAGAAAAAAACATCTGAACGCGAGGAACGCCAGCCACGCGACTGGAATGAATTGAAGGTAGCTATCAAGCCACATGGCGTAGAACGCCAGCGCGGCAAAAGCTATTCCAAAGACAAGGCTGGTGCCCTGCCCTAGCGCCGACGCGATTCTGCCGCGGAATTTCCACAGCAAGAATATCGCCAGCGCCGCCAAAACTATTGCGCCAAACACGACAGTGTTCCCCTGCCATCCGCCGGCGTTATACGCCGGAAGCTGCACTGAAGAACCAACCTGCCGCGCGAAGTTGCTGCGGGAGACTATATAGCCGCCCACGAGCAAAGCCAATAACACGACCATTACGGTCATAATTTTTTTGTTCATTTTGAAACTCCTAGATCTTGAAAAATTTATGAAATACTGCACCCCGGCGCCACTGCTTTGTCGCGGCATCAATTGTTAGTGCCGTGACGCAGTATTCCATAGTTTCCAGACCAGAAGCTTTGCGCTTCAGTTGTCAAAGAACAGGAGCAAGAGCTTTATCTTGCCCGGACAGTCCGCGATACCGTGGATTCTCCGGGAAAAACAATACCCCTTGGTAACTGAACATTATGGCACATTATGCTATTTTTGTCAATAGAAAGAAAAACAGGCTGAAATCTTGCGAATTCAGCCTGCGGTCCGGGAGGACACTTGTTTTCCGCTGCCTGGAGAAGGCAGCTAACTATATTGAACTAGTTATGAGGTTTTAGGGAGAGCGGTTAACGCTCGAAGTGCGGCGACTGCATGGCAGCCCCTGCCGGAACAAAGAACCGTTCCGTCCAGAAACTAAAAGCATTCTGGACAGCGGTCTCCTCCGACTTCGGAATACTCGGCAGCGCGTAAAGCGTTACCGTAGCTCCCTTGAGGTCCGGCATCTGGGACTGGAAGTCAGCGAACATTGCGTTCGCCAAGTCGTTCCATTTTGCCCGGTCCATCAGCAGCGGTCGTTGCGCTCCTTTCGGAAGCAGCGAGACTTTGCCGGGGACGTTTTCTATGCCGTCCGTTACCAGAATTACCTCACGGTATTCCCGTCCCTTGTTACGAGCGAGAGCCTGCACCAAAGTGCTGGCTATCGAACTGTCGCCGCGTTGGGGGCGGACCTTGAGATACTCATCCGCAAGCTCCTTGTTGAGCGCCGCCTCGAAGTCGGGGTCGGTACTCTTGAAGTTGCGGGTGGTAACGAAGGTTGAGTCGGTAATGAGATACAGGCTCAAGTCGAGCTTGTCTCCGGCGGTTTTCGCGTCGGCGACGTAGTCCTTGAGGAACTTTCCAACCTTTTGGGCGGTTAGCTCGTCAACGCCGGAAGTGTCATCGAGGAAGAAGTCCACTACTCGCGTAATGGAGTCTTTCGACGACGCCCGCTTGAGAAGCTGGTCGAAAGCGTCTTTCGTGGTGACGACCAAGCTCTTGCGAGCCGGGTTCATCTCACGGTAGTCCGTCTTGACCGGAAGCTCGAACGGCGGAAGGGTTCCGACCGGCTTGCCATTGACCATCTTGGTGATGGTCAGCTTGAAGCCGTTTCCCCCTTTAACGTAGTCTTGGTCAACCTTCTCTCTGGTAAAGAGACTGTTGAGTTCGACCTTGTTGCCGAGTTCGTCCTTGCAGTCAAAGACCGCAGGGGTTGATGCAACCTCGACCTTGCAGGTGATGTTCGCCTGCTGGGGGTCGAAGTCAAGCCGCGGGCGGATGAAAATTAGGTAAGCCGCTCCGAAGAGGAGCAACGCCATTCCCACAACCGCACCGATTTTAATGTATGTGTCGTTGTTTGTGTTTGTTTTTTCTTCGATCATATTTCTCCTGATACCGCTCCAAGCCGCAGCCTGGAGCGGCGGTTTGGTTGTGGTTACTTCGCCAAAGCGCGTACCGGAGGCACGACTTTGAGCGGCGTAGCGGAAGCGGTTTTGATGGCGACCGGCAACGGAAATTTCGTTGCCAGCTCCTTCTCGAATTCCGCCTGGTTAAAGGCGGGCGGGGTCAGCTTGGGACGGGTAATGGAGATGCGGAGAATTTCCGCTTCCTGTCCGTCGAGCCTTGCCCACGTGGAAATTTCATCGAACGTCTGGTTGACCCGGGACTCGGAAGGGGGCGGAACCCACTTCCTGCCGGTCTGGTTCTGCCAAGCGTTGACGATTTCGAGAATGAATTCCCGAAGCTGTTCCCCCGCCGTGTGGCGGTATTTCTGCAGGGTCGAAACCTCCGCAAGGAGGTCTTTTCTCTGCTGGGAAAGCTGGTTGAAGTCCTTCGTGGTCGCGTCGGCGACTTCGGAAAGCTTCTGGGAATATTCGCGGACTCTTGCTTTGGCAGCTTCCGTGTAAGGGTCAGCCGCCTGTTCGAGTTCGTCCAGTTCCGCCTGAATTTCGTCACGGCGGGCGATGAGCTTGCTCCAACGCGACAGAGCCGCGTCGGTGTAAGGGCTGGAGGTCAAATACTTCAGACCTAAACCCGCAAACGTCGCCGCGAAGAAAATGCCGGTCGAGAAGAGCTGGCTCCAGTCATCTTCGAGATAGGCGTGAATGATGTACACGCGCATAACGAGGATGAAAGCAAGCAGGCTCAGATAGCCGATGCCGAAGAAACGGAGGTTCGCCTTGACCCGCGAGTCGGTCGGATAGACCGAGGTCACGTGGTCATCGGGCATTTCCTTCATCTTCGAGAGTTTGTCGCCGCGGGTAGCAGCCGTGTAGCTGTATCCGTATTCGCCATACTCCTCGTCGAAGTAATCGCGTGCCGCCTGGGCGGAGCGGTCCTTCGACCAGTATTGCCCGACAAGAACGCCGAGCAAACCGGCAACGCCGGCGCCCACGAGGGAAAGAATTCCCGCGATGTCCTTGTTGGAAGCGATACTGAAGATGTCGGTGCCAAGCACCCAGTCCACGGCGATGACACTGACGACAACGACCAAGCCGATAGCCCAGCCGCCTTTCGGTTTTTTCGGCAAGGGCGTGTCGGGCGAACCCGTCGAGCGAATGACGTGCGTCGCCAAAGCACCTTCCACCTCGAACTTCTCCTCGCGGAGTTCCGAGATGTGGTTAATGCGTTCGGCGCGCTTCGCGACGTTCTCACGCCACGTTTCGGTCAGGTCGCCTTTCAGGGCTTCGAGCAACGGGGTCGCCGCGGCGGTGTAATTCGCTTGGGCTTCCTCGGTCTTGCTGGGCAGAGCCGCGACGCGTCCGGTAAGGTCGGTGACCTTGCCGGCAACGTCTTTGCTGCGCTGCACCATGTCGGTGAAGTCCGCGGGCAGGGCGGAGTTAAAATAACTAACTCCGGTGCCGAGGACGGTGTCGTGGTCATTGAGTTTCCCTTCGGCATTGACCGCGGCAAGCACTTCGCCCGCCGTGGCAAGACCATCGAGAATGATGACCGGTTTGTTATTGACGACAGGCTCGGAAGCCGTCGCCGCCGCAGGTTTGGCTTCGTCGTTGCCTTTCAGCGTATCAGACGAAACGGGTGCGATGTTCAAGAACAAATTTTTATCTTTATCTTTCATAAACTAGTTCGTGCCCTCCTTAGCACGGTCCAATGTGTTGCCACATTGGGTCAAAAACTAAAAACCCATAATACCGTGGCCAGGGTCCCTCGCGGAACTCTGGCCGTTGTGCGCACAACGGCCAACACTGGCCTGTTCCAATCCATAAGTTCACGCTATCGCTTTTGCTTATGGACTAAAAAAGGCCAGCATCGATCGGTGCGACCGGCTAGATCTCTAGTTTTTACCGTATTCTCAAAGAACTTTGCTGTTATGCCGCTTTTGCAGCATAACTACATATTATACACCATATTTGTATATTTGTCAAGTATATTACATAATGCTTTTTAATAAACCAAAAACAAGGATTTCCCTTGTTTAAGCGGTTTTTATTGAGTTTTTTGGGACGAATACTACATATTTTCCAGTTCTTGCCGGATTTTATCCAATTGATTCTTGTCTATATTGGCATTTATGGACTTTTGGTCATCCCCTATTTGCCGCTCTAAATCCCTTAAATCCTGCTCCCAAACCTTAACTTCTTCCAGGTAGCTGGCCTGCAGGCTTTCCAAAACTCCGCGTAACTGGCCGATCAGCCCGTCATTTACCCCGTCGCGTCCCAGCTGCGCCAAAAGCCCAGCTTTGATTTCGCTGGGCGCTTCTAGGCTATGGATCAATTTCTCGGTTTGCTGTTCTAATGTTTCCATTAAGCTGCTTTTTTCACTTCCTTTGCTCCGTCCTCATAAACGGTTGGCGTTTCCGGTTGTTCTTTCTGGCGGAATGGTTTTACGTTTTCGTCCGGGGCAATATTGCCCAAACCGATTTCAGCGCGGATAATATTCTCCGCTTCACTAATGGCGTGACGGTTATTCACGTCAGTCGCTGTCAGGGTGGTCTTTAGCCGTTCGAGTACCGCAAGCGCGTTCTCCCCTTCTTCCTGGCTAATGTGTTCCGGCAACGGCTTTTCGAACAGTTCAATATGCTCGACGTTATACTTGTTCAAAGTATCTTTGTTAATTAGCTGCCCAACCTTGTCAAAAGTTTCCTGGGCATACTTGCGGTCTACGCTGTCCTTAAACTCGGTTAGCAAATTGCGTTCCGCTGGAAGTAGGTTAAGGTTTTGTTCAAGGATAGCGACGCCGTCTTTGGCTCCCAACAAAGTTTTCAGGTCCGCGTCCTTTTCCAATTTGGGCAAGTTACGGTAGCGGGGCTGGGTGCGGTACTTATCGAACAGCTTCCTTACGTCATCATACAAAGTTTCACTGTTCTCTTTTTCCGGAGTGGAACTGATTTCAGAATTGATTGTAGGGGCGCCGGTTTCAGCGGCCGAGGAGTCGCCCCCGTTTCCGGATTCAATTCCTTCAGCGGCCGCGGAGGTAACAACCCCGGCTTCAGCCGCAACGGCTGATCCGGCGGAGGCACCACTTTCCACCAAGGGCTTTAAGGTGATCACTTCACCTTTCTTGCTGGCTTTTGCTTTTTCGGCAATATTACCAAGCTCCTGCTTTTGCTCTTCGATTTTTTCACCTTTGGATTCCAGCTGTTTGGCTTTTTCTTTGGAAGCTTCGTACCGCTCGCGGGTGGTCTCGTAAACGTGAGGAATGTCACGGCCAAGGTAACGGTCGTAGACGCGGCGGAAAAAACCGCGCGGTTCCCCGCCGTTCAGCTCTTTGTCTTTTTCCCATTCCTGGCGCATTTCCTCATGCGCTTCGGTATCTTTTTCACTCATATTATCGCTCAAACCGAGCGGTTTCTCCGCCGGTACATTATCACGGTTGTAGTATGCCATAGGTGTTTAGGTTAGTAATTTGATTATAGTTAAAGGAGGTTTTGTTTACAACCCGGGTTCCACGGCGGCCCGCCCGGCGGACATCATTTCCGCCACGCGGCCTGCCTCCAATATCTCCGTTTCCACTTCCGCGCGCGGGCGACCATGCTTCAGGCGCGACAACTGCCGGATGGCTTCGCCCACCCTGTCATCAGGGTCATTTGGCAAAGTATATGTGGCCATGTTGAACGGCTTGGAAGCGGTGCCGTTTATCATCAATTTTACGTAAGCATTGAACCGGTCGATGTTGATGAGGTCAAACTGGTTGAACGGCGGGTCAAATTCCTTTTCCAGGAATTCGGCGTCTTCCGCGCCGGTGCGGAAAGTAATTAAAGTACCAGCGTTGCCGAATACGGCATCACGAAGATCCTGGCTGCCTGCTCCCTGGGCGCCCGCGGCCTGGGTCAGCTGGCCCAAATATTGGTGCGCGATAATCAAATTAAGTTTGTACTTGCGGGCTTCACTCAAGATTGAAGAGAACGCGTCGGTAATGAAGTTCTGAAATTCGTCCACGTACAGGTAAAAGTCTTTGCGCTGGCTTTCGGGAATGTCGGCGCGGGACAATGCCGCCATCTGGATTTTGGAAACCATAATAAGGCCCAGTAGCTTGGCGTTGATTTCTCCGGTGCGGCCCTTGGATAAATTGACCAACAGAACTTTGCCCTCGTCCATGATCTGCCGGAAGTTAAAACCGGAAACCGGCTGACCGACAATGTTACGCATCATGGAGTTCTCTACGAAACGCCCAACTTTGGAAACCAAATAGCCGAGCATTTCCGATTTGTGGAAGTCGGAAGTTTTCGCCATTTCCTTTTCCCAAAACGCGCGCACCACCGGGTCCTGCACTTTACTGACTTTATACTTTTGGAATTCCATGTCGGTAAAAATGCGCGGGATGTCGGTGATGGTTCCCGGGTGTTCTTTATCCGCCATCAAAGTCAGCATGGCGTTGCGCATGTTGTGTTCAAACATCGGCCCGAGCATTGCCGGGTCGGTCACCAGTTTATAGAAAATTGAAATCATTTCCTGGACCGCGAAGTCCTTTTGCTCTTCGCTGTCGACTTCGAGCATGTTCAGTCCCAGCGGTCGATCGGTGTCGAACGGCTCAAACACAATAATATCTTCCGCTCGTTCCTTTGGCGCGTATTTCAAAATGTCTTGGATCAAATCGCCATGGGGGTCGATAACGCACATCCCTTCGCCGTTGCGCAAATCCTGGATGGCCATATTCGCCATCAAGTAAGATTTACCGGAACCGGTGCGTCCCAAAATATATGTGTGACGGCGACGGTCTTCGCGCGCCATATTGACCTCGGTATCCACGCCGCGGTACTCGTTATGGCCAAGGCGCAAACCTTCAGCCGGCATGTTTACCGGCGCTGGCGCTTTCTTGGATACGAGCCACTTGATGTTGGGCGTTTCCAGGTAAGGCGTTGGCAAGTGCCAAAGTGATGCAATCTCTTCCGTGTTCAGAACACTCTGCGTGCCATAATCGCGGAAAATACGAAAAATATAGTCTTTTAATACGTCCTTTTCTTTTCGTTTACGGACCTTAAAGCCGTTAAACGGGGGCATATTATACTGCAAAAAAGCGGCCGCCAAATTGTGCATATGGACTTTGGCCTGGCCCGGCTGGGCTGAGGAAGTAATCAACCGGATGTTGGTTTTAAAACCGGGGCGGCTCGCCTTTTCTTCGAGGCGCTTAACTATTTCCTGTTGCATCGGGGTCAGGTTGATAGGGCTATATTGCCCGGACAAGTCATGGCGCGTTTGGTTCTGTCCACTGCGGCGCAGGGCTTTTCCCTGAAGGCCGCGGCCGATACCAAAAAAGAGTTCGCGGAACACGCGGTTGAACATCCCCCGCTCCACAATGTGCGGGTTCTTCCCCTGCTGGATCTCCAAAGCCATGTGGCGCGGGCGGTGCTGCCAGTGCTCACCGGCGGGACTCAGCAAAATTTGGATAGCGGCGCCTTCGTTTTCATCAAGTTTGGACATGGCGTTCGTTAGCGCGTTAAGCGGGTCCGTTTCCATGCTCTTGTAAGTACGCACCGGGTAAACATACTTCTTGTTCAATTGCAATTCCATGGTTTCAACCTGTCCCCCCTTTTGGAACGGGTTATACCCACGCACTTCTTCGATGAAAGCGTGCGGGTACTGGGAGTGGATTTGCTTCTCCACGGTTTCCTGCAGATGGCGGGAACAGTTGATATAGAAAGAAATCTTTTTGTCGGTGCATGCTATTTCAAACGAAATATAGTCTTTTGATTCGAGCCATCCTTTTTCGCCGCCGACCTGGGATAAAGTAGTGTAAAGCTGCTCCACCACCGAAATCAAAAGCTTCTTTTCTTCTTCGGTTTTGGGGCGTTGCTGTTCCGCGTCGCTGACCTGCTTCGGCATCTGGACTTCCAAAAACACCCAGTTTTTGGTTCTGGGGACGACTGCCTTTGTCACCATGTAATGGTGTTTGTAAAAATAATACCCCACGACCAGAAAAACCGCGATTAGGCCGAGGAGCGCTAAAAAGGTTATGGTAATGAGGTCAAACTGCAGCATGAATTGTATTTTTGTTTAGGGAAAATTAAAATTATTTAGTTTCGGATTTTTGGGTAATGTTTAACAAGTCATTCAAAACATCAGCGGCAGTGTCTCCAGTTACTTCCCTGTCGCCTCCCACATGCTCAGCGATAAACTTATCAGCTTCGCTTTCGGACTCTGTCTGCGAATCCAGAATAGATTCCGGTGAAAGCTGGCTGGCGGCTTGTGTTTCCACGGTGCTTGATGACTCCGCCCCTTCACCCGATGACTGCTCACCCGCTTCAGCGGCGGCGTTATCATCTTGCCCTTCAGTGGTGTAGTCACCCTGTGCTTCAGGGTTTTGTTTGGCCTCAAAACCGAAATCTCCCGGTTTTTTTAACTCTTCTTCGGGGATATCTGGGCCGCCAAATCTTTCGGAATTAAACTGTTGCATAGTGGCTTAATTATACGCTATTTTCGCAATTTTGTCAATTTCTGTCTTATTTTAGATAAATTAAAAGACTCTTGCAAGATCCCTGACGCTAGTAAATGGATCGAGCAAGAGTCTTTTTTGTTTTCTAATATCCTTGGTAATCGTGCATGGTCAGCTGGGCCTCGATCTGCTTGATGGTTTCAATAACAACGGAAACCACAATAAGCAACCCCGTGCCTCCGAAAGTCAAAGTCTGACTGCCGGTGTAGCTTTGGAGCAAGAGCGGCAGGATGGCGATTACGCCTAGGAAAACCGCGCCTGGCAAAGTGATCCGGTTCAGTACACGCTGCAGGTAAGCGGCGGTTTGGCTCCCCGGGCGCATGCCCTGGATAAAGCCGCCGTTACGCTGGACGTTTTCAGCAATCTCTTTTGGGTTAAACACCACGGAGGTGTAGAAGTAAGTGAAGATTACTACCAACAGGAAGTAAGACAGCCCGTATTCCCACCCCTGGTGGTTAAACAGGTTGATGGTACCCTGGGCGGCGTTGGCCAGCCAGTGGGACTTAGCGGAAACAAAGAACTGGGCAATAATTCCCGGGAACAACAAAACGGAAATAGCAAAAATGATCGGGATAACACCGGCCTGGTTAAGTCGGAGCGGCAAGTGGGTGTTCATTCCCCCGCCGACCAGCTGGTTGCCCCGCATTCGCCGGGCATACGAAACCGGAATATTTCGCTGCGCTTCCGTAACCAGAACCACGCCGCCAATAACTATAAGCGCCACGGCGATATAACCGAGAAGTTTAGGCAGGTTGCTTGGGTCATAACTGGAGCCGAAGTACAAACTGTAAATTTGCTGGGCCGCGGATGGCAGGCGCGCCACTATACCGGCGAAAATAATCAGGGAAATTCCATTGCCGATGCCGTATTCAGTAATAATTTCACCAATCCACATAACCAACATGGTTCCGGCGGTAACGGCAAGCAAAGTCAAGAACCACTGGAATGGGCTGAAAGTGCCAAGAACAGAAGCGCCGCCCTGGCTTTGGAGAACGCGAATGGTGCCAAAAGCCTGCAAAGGCGCGAGTATAATAGTAAGCCAGCGGGTGTACTGGTTAATCTTCGCTCGCCCCGCTTCCCCGCTTTCTTTCTGGAGGTCACTTAAGGACGGGATAATCATGGTCAAAAGCTGCATGATAATGGAAGCGGTAATGTACGGACCAACCGCGAGCATGGCGATGGAGAAGTTGGTCAGACCGCCGCCGGAAAAGATATCAAGCAGGTTCAGGAACTGGTTCTGCTGGAAAAAGGCTTTCAGGCCGGAAGCGTCAATTCCCGGAATTGGTACATGCGCTAAAACGCGAACGCCGATAAGCAAGAGCAATACGACCAAAATCTTATTGCGCAAATCTTTCGTTCGCCAAATTTGAATTAAAGTATTCATGTTTGTTTAGTTAAGGCTTCCCGTTCTACTTTACGGAACCGCCGGCTTTTTCAATCGCCGCGCGGGCAGTGGCTGAAGCTGCGACTTTTACGGTCAGTTTGCGCTTCAGGTCCCCATTCAGTAGTTTAACACGAGGGAAAGCGCCTTTGCTCATTGGGACCAAAATACCCTTATCAGCAAGGGCTTTTACGGTAATGATATCGCCGTCAGAAAAGACATTTAACTTATCCAAAGAAATAGAAGCGGCTTTGACGGTCAGGGAGCGGAAGCCACGGTTCTTCGGCAGCTGGCGCACCAACGGTTGGCGGCCGCCTTCAAAAGCAACCGGCATTTTGGAATGGCCGCTGCGCGCAGTCTGACCTTTGCCACCGCGGGTGGAGTAAGTGCCATGGCCGGAACCCAAACCGCGACCCACGACTTTGCGGGACTTGGTTGACTTCGGATGTTTTTTTAGGGAGTGAAGTTTAATCATATTATTTGCGGACGCTTTCGATATGCTCCTTGCTCTTCATCTTCTTGAACGCGGCAAAGGCAGCTTTGATGTTGTTGACCTTGTTATTGGAACCGAGTCTCTTGGAAATAACATTCTTGATCCCGGCAAGTTCCATGACGCTGCGAATGGCGCCCCCGGCGATAACACCGGTACCCTGGGAAGCGGGCATCATGATGAGCTGGGAAGCTTTGTACTTAACCTTGATGGCGTGCGGGATAGTTTCGTTAGTCAAAGGCAAGGTGATCATGTTCTTCTTGGCTTCGTTCACGGCTTTGTTCACGCTTTCCGCTACATCCAAACCTTTCTTCAAGCCCATGCCAACACGGCCTTTGTGGTCGCCAATAACAACCAGCGCGCGGAAACGCATGCGCTTACCGCCGGCAACGACGCGGGTTACGCGCTTTACTTCAACCACTTTTTGGTCGAATTCGCGCTTTTCGCGTTCTTGGTTATCTCTAGGTTTTCTTGGTCGTCTGTCCATATGTTTAGTTAAAATGTTAATCCAGCTTCACGGGCGCCGTCAGCCAAAGCCTTAACGCGTCCATGGTAACGGTAACCGCCGCGGTCAAATACAACTTTGGTGATCCCTGCGGTTTTTGCTTTTTCAGCAATCAACTTCCCTACCTCAGCAGCCGCGTCAGTCTTCTTGGTCTTGGCTTTAATGTCCTTGCTGGAAGCGGAGGCCAGTGTCTTGCCGGTTACGTCATCAATTATCTGGGCGTAAATGTGGGACAAGGAACGGAACACGTTCAAGCGGGCTTGCGGAGCCAGGCCAATGATCTGTTTGCGCACGCGGTTGTGGCGGAGGATCCGGGTATTTCGTTTTAAAACTTGCTTGTTAGTCATATACGTTATTTACCTACTGCTTTAACGACTTTACCAGCCTTGCGCATGATTACTTCATCAGAATACTTAATGCCTTTGCCTTTGTAAGGCTCGGGTTTTTTCAGGTCACGAATGCGAGCGGCGGTTTCGCCAAGCATTTGCTTATCAATACCGGTCAAAGTGATGGTGGTTTGGTACTGTAAAATTGTAACCCGTTCCGGTTTCTTTTCTACTGTCGCGGCAATTCCTTCCGGGAGGTTAAATTCAATCGGGTGAGAAAAACCTAAAGATAGGACCAAAGAGGTGCCTTTGCTTTCAGCCTTAAAACCAACACCTACCACATCCAATTCCTTGGTGTAACCGGTAGACACACCGGTAACCAGGTTCTGGACCAGGGCGCGGAACAAACCCCACAGGGCTTTTTCTTTCTTATCTTCCTTCTTCGCAACATCAACGGTGACTTCCTTTTCGGCAACGGCAACCTGTACTTTCGGGTGGATAGGCAAAGTTAGAGTCCCTTTCGGGCCGGTAACGGTCAAAACGCCCGCTTCGAGCTTGGCGGTGACGCCGTCTGGGATTACAACTGGTTTTTTTCCAATACGTGACATATGTTTCTTCTACAAATAAATTACCAAATTTGGCAGACTACTTCGCCGCCCATCTTTTCTTTGCGCGCTTGGGCATCGGTTAACAGACCTTTGGAGGTGGATACTACCGTCACGCCAAAACCACCGTTGGTTTTTGGAATGCGGGTAACCGGCAAATATATACGCTGACCCGGGGTAGAAACGCGCTTGATTCCGGAAATAACAGGTTCGCCGCTGGAGGCGTACTTCAGGTTGATCTGCAGCATCTTAATACGGCCCGGCAATTCATTTACGCCACTCACAAACCCCTCAGCCAGCAAAAGCTTGGCCAAGTTGTGCTTGAACTTCGAGTATGGCAAAACCATCTCTGTCTTCTGGGCAGAAAGGGCGTTGCGTATTCGGGTTAGCATGTCGGAAATTGGATCTGTGTACATATTAGTTAAGTTTAGAAAAACGACTTACCATGAGGCTTTGCTTACGCCAGGGATTTCTCCACGGCTGGCCAGTTCGCGGAAGCAGATACGGCAGAGACGGAAATCGCGCATGAACCCGCCTTTGCGTCCACACTTCCAGCAGCGTCGGATAACGCGGGTGGAGAACTTAGGCTTGGTCAGGCTTCGGTCAGCTTTTGCAATTAAAGATTTTTTAGCCATAGTTATTCAGTCCTAAACGGAAAGTTCATTAATTTTAGTAATTCCCGGGCTGGTTCGTCCTTGCCCGCGTCGGTAACAATAGAGATTTCCATGCCGAAGATGTTTTCAATCGCTTCAGTGGAGATTTCAGGGAAGACAATCTGTTCGCGGAGCCCCAGATGGTAATTGCCGCGGCCATCAAAACCGTTCGGGTTTACGCCACGGAAGTCTTTTACTCGGGGAAGGGCAATGTTAATCAGCTTGTCGAGGAAAGCGTACATGCGGTCGCCGCGGAGAGTAACGGTCATGCCGACTACCTGGCCTTCGCGGATCTTGAAACCGGCAATGGACTTGCGGGCTTTGGTTTCCACCGGACGCTGGCCGGAAATGGCACCTAAGTCTTCTTTGATCGATTCCAGGTACTTAGCGTCCTTCAGAAACTTCCCTACTCCGACATTGATGACAATCTTAACGACGCGCGGTACAGCCATGACATTCTTGTAACCGAATTTTTCGCGGAGGGATGGTGCGATTTCCTTATTAAATTGTTCCCTTAATCTTTCCATATCTATCTATAATATTTATCAATTTATACTGCTTTGCCGCTCTTCTTGGCGATTCTCTGCTTGGTCCCGTTTTCCAGGAACTGGTAGCTGACACGGGTCGGGTTACCAGAGTTAGAGTCGACCAGCATAACTTTCGAAACTGGCAGCGGGGCGGCGGCGGCGATCTTCTGGCCAGGCTGGCCAGGACGGCGGCTGCGTTCAAACTTGGTGTGGACGTTTACGTCTTCAACCACTACCTTGCCGAACTGCGGCAGTACTCGGAGGACTTTGCCAGTCTTGCCTTTGTCCTTGCCGGACAAAACTTTGACTGTGTCGCCTTTACGGATTTTCATCTTGTTCTGTGACATATATTTATATAACTTCCGGCGCTAATGAAATAATCTTGGTAAAGCCCTTGTCGCGGAGTTCGCGCGGGATGGGGCCAAAGATACGGGTACCGCGAGGTTCGCCTTTTTCCTTGTCTACCAATACGGCGGCGTTCTCATCAAAACGGATGTACGAACCATCCTTGCGGCGCAGTTCTTTGCGCAAGCGGACGATTACCGCGTAAACCTTATCCCCTTTTTTGATGTTACCATTCGGCGCGGCTTGGCGTACGGAGGCAACAATAACATCGCCAATCCCGGCAAAGCGGCGAGAATTCTTGCCACTCACTGAGAAGACGTTGAGGAGCTTGGCTCCGCTGTTGTCTGCAACTTTTAAGTATGATCGTACTTGTATCATAGCGGTTAAATAAAAACTTAAACTTTCTTAATTACTTCGAATTTCTTTTCCCGGCTCATCGGGCGGGTGGCCTGGATTACAACTTTGTCGCCAATGTGGTACTGGTTTTCTTCATCATGGGCCTTGAAACGGGAAGACTGGGTGTAGTTCTTGTGATACTTCGGGTGGCGCTTTCTAATATCAACCTTGACGACTACGGTTTTATCCATAGCGTCCGATACGACGACACCGGTCATCTGCTGTTTTTTATGTGTAGTAGTGTTTTCCATATCTTTATTGGTTGTTAGCCTTAGCTGACAAAGCGGTCATGATGCGGGCGATGTCCTTGCGCGAGGTTTTGTATTCCTTGAGTTTGGTGACCTGGGACAAGCGGATCTTCACCTTAGTTTCGGCCAATTGGGCACGCATGCTTTCCAAATCCTTCTTCAATTCAGCTTCGCTTTTGGCGGTAATTTCAGAGTACTTCATGTTAGTCGTTCTTAGTAATAAAGCGGGTCTTTACGGGAAGCTTGTGGGAAGCAAGGCGCATGGCTTCTTTTGCCTGCGCGTGGGTTACGCCATCCATTTCAAACATAATGCGTCCTTTTTTGATAACAGCAACAAAGTGGTCAACGGCACCCTTACCGCCGCCCATCGGGCTTTCGTTGCCGTGTTCGGTTACCGGCTTGTCAGGGAACATGCGGATCCAGATTTTACCACCGCGTTGTACGTAACGGGTCATGGCGCGGCGGGCAGATTCAATCTGGCGGGCGGTTACCCAAGAGCTTTCCAAAGCTTTCAACGCGAAACTACCGAAAGCGATTTCGTTGCCAGCCATGGCTTTGCCTTTATTATGACCGCGGTGTTGCTTGCGGTGTTTGACTTTCTTCGGGATTAACATATCTTATTTCTTGTTCTTATCTTCAAAAATATCACCTTTGTAAATCCAAACCTTGATGCCAATGGTTCCGTAAGTGGTGTGGGCGGTAGCGCGGGCAAAATCAATATTAGCGCGGATGGTGTGAAGCGGGATTTTTCCGGCGGCGGAGTGTTCGGTACGGGCAATTTCCGCGCCGTTCAAACGTCCGGCAATGGAAACCTTAACACCCTTAGCGCCAGCCTGCATCACCTGCTCCAAGGTCTGCTTCATGAGGCGGCGGAAAGCCACGCGCTTTTCGAGCTGTTCGGAAATGGAATTGGCAATAATCTGTGCGTGCAAGTTGATATCGCGGACTTCCTCAATGGAAACCTTGATTTCTTTCTTGATGCGGAGCTTGCCCTGGATGCGCTTCTTCAGTTCTTCAATTCCGGCGCCACCCTTACCGATTATCAAGCCAGGCTTGCTGGTTTTGATAATAATAGTGACGGTGCCGTCGTTTAAGCGCTCAATATCAATACGGGACAACCCTGCTTTTTTCAAATGGGCTTCCAAGTACTCGCGGATGCGGACATCTTCTTTGAGCATGTCGGCAAAGTTGGACTTCGAAAACCACTTGGATTTCCAGGTGTCAGTAACTTTTAAACGTAAACTTGTTGGACTGATCTTATTTCCCATATTATTGAGCTTTATGTTCCGGGCCGGTCTTTTCATCCAAGACGGCTTCGTTATTTTCTACGTTCTGCGGCTGCACGGAAGTATCTTCCACAGCCGGGATAGCCTTAGCTTCCGGGCCGCTTTCCGGTACTCCAACACTGCCTTCTTTGGTGACAGGAGCCTTTTCTTTTTTCGCCGTGTTGCGGCGGAGAATTCCGCTGAAGCGGGACGGCTTGGCTGCCGTGCCACCGCGTTCTTCGAGTACCAGGTTAACCCCGGACTGCTTGCGGCGGATAATGAAAGCGCTGCCGCGGGCACGCGGGAAATAACGCTTCATGGTCTGGCCCATGTCACAGGTTACTGATTTGATGTACAAGTTGTCAGCGGACAAAGAAAAGTTATTTTCAGCATTGGCAATGGCGGAACGGATGAGGCGGGCCATGTAAGGGGCGCCCTTCTTGTTCAAGAATTGCAGCTGGCTCATTGCGTCGGTGGCGCGCATGCCTTTTACCATGTTGGTAACCAAGCGCATTTTGCGCGGTGAAATAGGCAAACCGCGGACGGACGCTGTAACGAGCTTCGTATTCTGTTGTGTCTGCTTATCTGCCATAAATTAGTTTAATCAAATAATAGTTTACTTCTTGGGAGAGGCTGCGGCCTGCAAGCGGGCTTTATCGGCTGCCGCTGCGGCTGCTTCCTGTTCTTTCGCCATCTTACCGCCGTGACGGTTGAACTTGCGGGTCAGGGCAAATTCACCGAGTTTGTGGCCGACCATGTTTTCAGTAACGAAAACCGGGATGTGCTGGCGACCGTTGTGCACGAGGAAAGTGATACCGACGAATTCCGGGGCAATGGCGCAGGCGCGGGACCAGGTCTTAATCTGGTCGCCCGGCTTGGCGTTTTGCACTTTCTTCATCACGCGCGGGTCAATGTATGGCCCTTTTTTAGAACTTCTAGACATAATTATTTCTTAATCCTTCTGCGCACAATGGCGGTGTTACTGTACTTTTTCGGATCGCGGGTTTTCACGCCCAACGCGTGCTTGCCCCACGGGGTCTTCGGATATTTCATACCAATCGGGTTGTGGCCTTCACCACCACCATGAGGGTGATCTACCGGGTTCATGACTTTACCCCGGACCTGTGGTCTCCAGCCCATGTGGCGCTTGCGGCCAGCGGTACCAATACGGACATTCATCCAGTCGGCATTAGCCAATTGACCAATAGTAGCGGAACAGGTTTCGCGGACACGGCGGATTTCCCCAGACGGCATTTTCAAAATAGCGTAACCGGCTTCGATGTTCTGCAAGGTAATGCCGGATCCGGCGCTGCGGCCAACTTTGCCACCCTGGCCAGGAATCAATTCCAAATCATTAACAACGGTACCAAGCGGGATGTGGCGGAGCTGCAACCGGTTACCCGGCAGGATTTCAGCTTTTTCACCGTAAGCGATAACATCCCCTACTTTCATTCCCTGGGGAGTAAGGATGTAGCGCTTCACGCCGTCTTTGTAAGTAATCAAAGAAATAAAAGCGGTGCGAGTCGGATCGTATTCAACAGTGGAAACCTTTCCAGGAATGTTTTCGCGGTCCAGCCGGGAAAAATCAACAACACGGATTTTCTTGCGCGCGCCGCCGCCATGGTGGCGAACGGTAATTTTACCGCTGTTGTTGCGGCCGGCAGTGCGTCCTTTGGACACGACCAAAGACTTCGGGGCTTTTGCCTTTTTGGTCAGCACCGAGTAATCGGTTACGCTCGCGAATCTGCGGCCTGGAGTAGTTGGTTTGTAAAGTTTAACTGCCATATATTTATACTGCTTCTGCTATTTCAATTTTCTTGCTATCAGGCTTCAAAGTTACAACCGCCTTTTTGAATCCAGAAACCTTTCCGACGCTGCGGCCGTAACGGCGCTTGCGTGGTTTTACGGTAATAACGTTAATGCTGGCTACCTTGATGCCATAGGCGCTTTCCAACCATTTGCGGAGTTCTACTTTATTGGCGGTTCCTTCAACACGGAAGACGTACTTATTCAGCTTTTCCAGGTTGGTGCCCTTTTCAGATAAACGCGGGAATACAACAGCGCGGCGGTTCTTGGCAATGTTCAAAACGGGCAAGGAAGTTTCCTGGGCTTCTGTTGCCGGAGTTTCTGTCTTGTTCTCTTCTTCAGTTTTGCTGTTAAAAATAGCCATATTATTTAGCTTCAGTCTTTACTGTTTTTGCTGGCTTGGCGGTAGCCTTGCTAGCCTTAACTTCTTTCAAATAGGTCTTTTCGATAACAGGCAAACTGTCTTTCATTAAAACAATGGAATCGGCGTTCAACACATCAGTAACATTCAAGCTGGAAGCCAAAGACGGTTTGATATAAGTCAGGTTGCGGGAGGCGCGGAATAGGGTTTCGTCTTTCTTCGGCAGAAGGAACAACTGCTTGTTGCCCAAATTTACTTTATCGCGGAAGTTATTCAAAATCGCAACCATTTCTTTGGTCTTTGGAGCTTCCAAAGAAATAGCATCGATAACAATCAAATTGCCTTCTTTAGCTTTATCGGACAAAGACATAAACAAAGCTTTGGTCTTGGCTTTCTTGTTCATCTTCAAAGTCCAGTTGCGTTCGGAGCGTGGGCCGAAAGTAATGCCACCATGGCGCCAAATCGGGCTGCGGGTAGAACCGGCACGGGCACGGCCAGTACCTTTTTGCTTCCATGGCTTCTTACCGCCCCCGGAAACTTCACCGCGGGTCTTGGTGTGAGCCAAACCTTTGCGGGCGTTTGAGGCCTGAACACGAACAGCTTCAGTAACTAAGTGAAGGCTTCCCTTAACTTCAAAAATCTTGGCGTTCAAATCAATATCGCCAACCTTCTCTGCTTTTTGGTTGTAGAGTGCGGTCTTCATGTCTTATTTCTTCTTCTTATTGTCTTCCTTAACTTCTGGAACCAACGGCTTCACTTTGCCGGTGGAAACAATTCGGACAACACCGTTGCGGGTTCCCGGGACAGCGCCTTTTACGGCAATAGTACCGCGGGCGGCATCAACTTCAACAACCTGTAAGTTCTTTACGGTAACGGACTGAGTACCCATATGGCCAGCCATGCGGCGGCCCTTTGCAACGTGCTGAGGAAAACGCATACCAATAGAACCCACACTGCGTGGGCGGTCATGACCGTGGCTGGCTGGGAACCCAGCAAAACCATGTCGTTTGATAGCGCCGGCGAAACCGCGGCCTTTCATGATACCAATACAGTCAACTATTTCTCCGACTTGGAAGCTTGAAACATCAATCTTCTTCCCTACTTCGTAATCGGCTGTATCGGAAACACGAAATTCTGTCAGGATACCGGCTTTGGTGCCTTTGAGGTGGCCGGCCAAAGGCTTATTTACGCGCTTAGTTCCGCCTACGGAACGAGAAACGCCGACCTGGACTGCGGAATACTTGTCCTTACCGTCGGCGGTTTTAACTTGGGTTACTACCATTGTAGGCACTTTCAAAACGGTTACCGGGATGACTTCACCGGTTTCCAAAAAGTGCTGGGTCATATTGAGTTTTTTGCCGACTATAAAGTTCATATGAAAATAAAAAATGGGCACACTATTATACCCATGAAAAATGAATTTCTTAACCTTTGGGTAAATAGTTATCTGAATTCGGGAGCGGTTCAGGCTCGGGAGAAATCAGAACCGATTTACTAACTTTTTAATTTTTTAGCCTACTGGCCGGTAATCTGGACGTCCACCCCTGCTGGAAGATTCAAATTGGTCAATGAATCAATAGTCTTCGGGGTTGGATCTAAAATATCAATTAATCGCTTATGTACGCGTCTTTCAAACTGCTCACGACTGTCTTTGTGGACGAATGTCGAACGAAGCACAGTATACTTCGACTTTTCTGTCGGAAGCGGAATTGGACCAGAAACCTGGGCACCAGTACGCTTAGCAGTTTCCACAATTTGTTGGGAACTTTGGTCAATTAGCTTATGATCATAAGCCCGAATTTTAATCCGGATTTTTGGCTTGCTAATTTCCTTGGTATCCTTTGTCATAGAGGTAAAAAGAGCTTACCTAAAAGCTTTTTAGGCCGATTAAAGACTTAATAAACAGGGCTAGGGTTAATACCTTAGCTGTTTGTCATATTTTATAAGAATATTCAGGAAATGTCAAATCCCTACTGCCCTAAAGTTCTATTTTGGCTATGGCCGGCTTATGGTCTGACCCTAACCGAGGTAAAATAGTGGTTTTTATACTTTTAGCGCCCCTAACGAAGATGTGGTCCAGCCTCGGAACCCACTGCGGCAAACCGGGCCGGAGACCGTTAACAAACCCTTTTTTGCGGAAAAACTGGACTGCCGGTTCCAGTGTGGCACCCATAATGGTGTTAAAGTCCCCTGCTACCACGGTAATATCATCATCATTCTTCTCAATAACGTCATATAAAGCCTGGACTTCCGCCAAACGATTCAGTGGGGTGGCTACGCTTTCCATGTGCACATTATAAAGTCCCAAAGTTCCGCGCTTCGTCCTCCACTTGGAATACAAAAAATTTCGATGCAAATATTCCAGATCGCTAAACACAATCTGGTTTGTGACTTTGGGGAACAAGTGGAATTGGGCTTCCTGGTGAGGCATGCGTGAGGCAGTCAATTCCCCGGTATGCTCAAACTCATACACCCCGGGGCGCTTCTTTTGGCTGGATATATAGGTCATTGACGCTGGGGGGAAATCTTCCGGCCATTCCAAGAATGACCCATCGGGATACATAGGAGCTTCCTGGAAAGCGATAATATCGGGCTCGTGCTCCCGGATGATATCATGCATGATCGAAATCAGCTTGTGTTCATAGAACCCCTTAAACACATTCCAGGACAAAACGGTTATACTATCCCCCGCAAATGAAGATGGTCCGGCGGCGCCATTGTCTTCGTGCCAATGGAGCTCCTTGATCATTTTATAGTCTGGCTGACGTCCGCGCCGCGCCATGGACAAAATAAATGTAACCGCATTCACACCTAGGTCGCGGACATGGTATGGCCAGAGCCGGAAAAATTTTTTAGATGGCTTGATCACGAAGATTTGTTAAATAACCGACATACACAACAATAATGTGGAGCACAAAACCCAAAACGAGCATTAGCAAATATTGGGTCAGGGAGAGCGGAACATAAAAGAACGTAAACGCCATCGCTCCCAAAATATAATCTATCTGGTCAAAGGGAAACCATGCCCTGCCTGAAGGAACACCGCTTTGGCGTTTAAAAAAGCTTTTTACCGCGTCCCCCACCAAACTACCAGCACCGAGGAGTAAACCCAACACCGCCGGATTTACCGAAAGTCCTAAATCAGTGAACCGAAAAATTATTAAAGTAGTAACGATTGCGGCAATAATGCCCGTTACCAATCCGCGAATAGTTTTATGGCTCCCTAACAATCTGGTCCCTCGCCACGACACTCCAAAGTCCAGAGGGGTGTTCCATTGCTTGAGCAGAGGCAAGCGCGCGGCGAAGACGGGAAACATGTTAGCGATGCCTGCCGGTAAAAAAAATAAAAATACAAACAATATTTCCTTAGCCATTCTTTTTAAAACGTTTGGTTACTCGATTTAACGATGCGTAGAGGTAGCTGCGCAGGGGCGGATGTGTGCGCACTAACTCCCCTTCCCGCAATAGCCGTACCAGGTTTTCGCGTGTAGGCATTTCTTTAATTATAGAGTAAGCGGAACCCACCCCCAAAGCACCGTGCGCGTCGCTGGAACTAGCCATGGCAAAATTATTCTTTTGTGCGAAGTGGAGAGCTAAGTCCGTATAGTACTGCCGCGGGGTACGGGCATTAAAAACTTCGACAATATCGATTTGATGCTTATTTTTTTCCAGTACCGCGCCCGGCAGACCACGGCGCCATTTCTCCCAAGGGTGCGGGATGTAAACCAACCCGGCTTGGCGGCGCACTTCTGCGACCGCGTCGGCAAAACTTAAACCTTCGGGTATGGTTTCCTTCAAATACAGCCCAATGAAGTCACCTTCCAGAGCGGCAATTTCTTGTCCCAGAATAATTTTTTCGCCCAGTCTCTGATCGCTAATCAATTCCGTGGCAATTTCATCATGGTCGGTTATGGCGACATAATCAAGTTTCGAAGCCAAAATCTCACGATATTGGCGCGCGGTAATACCGCCGTCCCGTGATACAATAGAGTGGGTATGTAAATCTATTTTGTAAGCCATGTTTAAACAGCTTAAAACTTCCAGTGATGAATTAGTAGGAAAAATAGCGCGGCAATTTCCGCGCTTCAGCCCTAATTTTATCACGATATTAGGGGTTATTCCACCACTCGCTTTTTTGTGGCTGCTAATAAACCACTTCTATGGCTGGGCCATATTTGCCCTTATCCTAACCGCGATCGACTCCCTGGACGGGGCTTACGCCCGGGCCACTAACCAAGTCAGCGCCTTTGGCGCTGTTTTGGATGCGAGCCTGGACCGCTTTTCAGACGCAATAATAATTTCAGCTTTTAGTTTCGCTGGGTTGTGTTCCTGGCCGCTTGCCATAAGTTTGGTAATCGCTTCTTTTATGATCAGCTATATTAAGGCGAGCGGCGGCGCCCACGGTCTCAATGAAAAATCGCTCGGTAAAGGGCCCATTGAGCGGGTTCAGCGTTTGGTGTTGATTGGGATTGCCTTACTCTGCTATATCTTGATGCCCTACGGCCATGTTGGCAACCTCGCGGTTCTGAATTCAATTTTTGTTTTGCTCCTGCTGCTTTCAATAGCCACGATCCTTCGGCGGTATCGTGCAGTTTACCGGTCAAACTAAAAACGCGGCAGTTCGCCGCGTTTTCTTCATGGGATGTTAGCGTTAATAGGCACGTTGCTGTCCTCTTTTTGGAAAGCGGCCGGATTAGCCACGTATATTATCCCCGCAACAAACCCAACCAGGAAAAGCACAATCGCGGTAGTCAGCCAAATGTTAGCGCGTGCTTTCGCCACGTACGCGAACTTGGAACTGTAAAAAGTCTGGGTGTATTTTACCTGCTGGTCTATCATGCGCTCCCTATTCTCGGCGACATAAGACTCCTGGACTTGCGACGGTGAATAAAACCTAATTAAGTCGCTCCGGGAAATGATTCCGAGAAGC
This sequence comes from uncultured Candidatus Saccharibacteria bacterium, assembly GCA_964416765.1. GTDB lineage: Bacteria > Patescibacteriota > Doudnabacteria > UBA920 > UBA920 > CAYQEU01. The sequence continues at coordinate 188,474 of CAYQEU010000001.1, read as the reverse complement.
TGGTTATTTTTGTCGGTCACCGGCACCGGATTGACCCGGTCATACGCGAATACCGCGGCTAATTGTTCCAGGGTGGTTTCAGGATGAACGAAGGTTACTTTCTGGTTCATGATACTGTCAGCCGTGGCTCGGACAATCTGGTTTGCCACATAGGGTAACTCTTTCTTGCCGCCCTGCACGTAATCCATATTGGACAAAAGCTTTATATAAGTTGGGAGGTAAATATCGGAGCTGGAAGTTATAAAATCCCGTTCGGAAATCGTGCCTAACACTCTTCCCCCGTCATTAACCACCGGGACCCCGGTAATACGCCGAGTGTGCAAAATCTCCGCTACTTCACTGATTAAAGTAGTGGGCTTAACGCTTATTACCCTTTCCTTTGGTGTCATTAGGTCTTTGACCAACATAACTATATTATACACCCAAACTAAAAGAGCTCCCTTTCGGGAGCTCTTTTTAAATCTAGAAGTAGATTACTTGGAGATCTTGGTTACTACACCAGCACCAACGGTGCGGCCACCTTCACGGATAGCGAACTTGGATTTTTCTTCCAAAGCTACCGGGGTGATCAGTTTAACACCAACAGTTACGGTGTCACCAGGCATAACCATTTCCTGGCCTTCCGGCAAAGTAACTTCACCGGTTACGTCAGTTGTACGGATGTAAAACTGAGGCTTGTAACCCTTGAAGAATGGAGTGTGACGTCCACCTTCTTCTTTGGTCAAAACGTATACTTCAGCGTCGAATTCGGTGTGAGGAGTAATGGAACCCGGCTTACAAAGAACCTGACCGCGTTCTACTTCATCCTTCTTGGTACCGCGGAGCAAAAGACCGGCGTTGTCACCAGCCATACCGGAGTCCAACTGCTTGTTGAACATTTCGATACCGGTTACAACGGTCTTCTGGGTTGGGCGGATACCAACGATTTCAATTTCTTCGTTGATCTTGATTTCACCACGTTCGATACGACCGGTTACTACGGTACCGCGGCCTTCAATGGAGAAGATGTCTTCGATAGGCATCAAGAAAGGCTGGTCGGTAGCGCGAACTGGATCTGGGAAGTAGGTGTCCATGGCGTCAACCAATTTCTGGATGGACGGTTCGCCCATGTCAGAAGTGTCGCCTTCCAAAGCTTTCAAAGCGGAACCACGAATGATCGGGGTGTCTTTGCCTGGGAAGTCGTACTTGGTCAACAGGTCACGAATTTCTTCTTCAACAAGGTCCAACAATTCAGTGTCGGAAACCATGTCACACTTGTTCATGTAAACAACAATGTTCTTTACACCAACCTGGTTGGCGAGCAAGATGTGTTCGCGGGTCTGAGGCATCGGACCATCGGTAGCGGAAACTACCAAGATGGCACCATCCATTTGAGCAGCACCGGTAATCATGTTCTTGATGTAGTCGGCGTGACCAGGACAGTCTACGTGAGCGTAGTGACGCTTGTCAGACTCGTACTCTACGTGAGAGGTGTTAATGGTGATACCACGTGCCTTTTCTTCTGGGGCATTGTCAATACCAGCGTAGTCGCGGGCTTTGGCATGGCCAGACTTGGCAAGCACAGTGGTAATAGCGGCAGTCAAAGTAGTCTTACCATGGTCAACGTGACCAATAGTACCTACGTTGATGTGCGGCTTGGAACGGTCAAATTTTTCTGCCATTCTTTACCTTTCGTTAAAGCTCTTACGGTTTAGCGCCCGAGATACCCTCGCTTCTCCCTCTATCGATTCGGGGGAAAAGAGAGGGTCTCTCTTTTTTTCACTAAGGAATCCAGGGTCACCTTAACCCGTTTCCGCAATAACATTAATTGATTTAAAAAGGCGCGCACAAACACGCCAATTCAGAGATATTGTAAGGAGTTTGGATTAATAAGTCAAGGACCCGCTGTGTAAGCGGGTCCCGTCATTTTATATATCCTCAAACTCCGGCTTTATCGACTCATACTCCTCTCCGGGAGCGGCGTCGAAATTGAAGTTTGGGTCAATTACCTCGGAACGCAAATCCACGCGTTGAGGCTTGGTTGGCGGCAAGTCCGCTAGTTCCACCCCAATATTCTCGTTAAGCTGCGCCCGGGTAATCTCTTTATTGATTTCTTCTATGTCTTTTATCCCCTGCTGTAGCTTTCCCAGCAGTAACTGCTGGTATTCTTCCGGCTTGAGCATAACCAACCTAACTTCGCCGTCTTCACCGACAACAAACACTTTGCCGTTGTCGTTTTCAACAAGTTTGATTATGTCTTGGAGGTTAGCCATAGGTCTATACTACACGAATTTATTGTCCCTTACGAACATTAATACCTGCGCGGGATTCAATTACCTTTTCAGCAACATTGCGCGGTACTTCAGCGTAGTGGGAGAATTCCATTATAGAGGAAGCTTGTCCTTGGGTCATGGAACGAAGCGCGGTGGCGTAACCGAACATCTCAGACAACGGAACTTCAGCAGTTACAACCTTGCGGCCGGTAATGTCTTCCATTTCGTTGATGCGGGCGCGCTTGGAGTTCAAGTCGCCGATCACGTCACCCATGTTGGCTTCGGGAGTGGTTACAACAACTTTCATAACCGGTTCAAGAAGGATCGGGTCAGCTTTCTTAACAGCGTCCTGGAATGCTTTGGAACCGGCAATTTTGAACGCCATTTCAGAAGAGTCAACTTCGTGGTAGGAACCATCGTACAGAGTAGCCTTGAAGTCTACTACCGGATAACCGGCAATAACACCGTTAGCGGCAGATTCCTGAATACCTTTATCAACCGGTTTGATGTATTCCTTAGGAATAACACCGCCGACGATTTCATCAACGAATTCGTAACCAGCGCCGCGTTCCAACGGAGTAACGCGCAGGTAGACGTGGCCGTATTGACCGCGACCACCAGTTTGGCGGATATACTTGGTTTCAGCCTGGGCTTCTTTCTTGAAAGTTTCCTTGTAGGCAACTTCGGGCTTACCAACATTGGCTTCAACTTTGAATTCGCGCTTCATGCGGTCAACCAAAATTTCCAAGTGGAGTTCGCCCATACCGGCAATAATAGTCTGCTGGGTTTCTTCATTGGAAGAAACTTTGAAGGTTGGGTCTTCTTCAGCAAGCTTCTGCATGGCAATACCCATCTTTTCCTGGTCAGCCTTTGTCTTTGGCTCGATAGCCATGGAAATAACCGGATCAGCGAACTTAATCTTTTCAAGTTCGATCGGCGCGTTTTCGGCGCAAAGGGTATCGGCGGTAATAGTGTCTTTTGGTCCTACCAGCGCGCAGATGTCACCGGCAAAAACTTCCTTAACTTCATCACGCTGGTCAGCGCGCATACGCACGATACGGCCAACACGTTCTTTGTTCCCGGTGCGGGCATTGAGCACGTAGCTACCGGCAGTCAAAGTTCCGGAATAAACACGGAAGAAAGCAAGACGGCCCACAAACGGGTCAGTCGCAATCTTGAAAGCTAAAGCAGTAAACGGTTCAGTGTCGGAAGGCTTACGCTCCAGCTCTTCGCCGGTCTTCGGGTTGGTCCCCTTAACGGGACCTTTATCCAAAGGAGATGGCAAGAAGTTAGTAACGCCGTCGAGCAAAGTACGAACAATGATACCGCGTCCGTCACCACCGAATACCGGGTAGAATTCACCGGAACGGGTAGCTTTGCGGATCGCGAGCAATAGTTCTTCTTCAGTCAGGCTTTCGCCGCCCAAATATTTTTCCATGAGTTGGTCATCGAATTCGACAACCTTTTCAATCAATTCGTGGCGGTACTTTTCAGCCTTTTCTTTCATGTCAGCCGGTACTTCACCAACGGTAAACTCTTTGTCGGTGTAGTCTTTGTAGGTGTAAGACTTCATTTGGACAAGGTCAACCACGCCAATAACGTCTTTTTCAAAACCAATTGGAAGTTGTACCGGAAAAGCATTCTTGGTCAAACGGGTGTGGATGGAATCCAAAGACTTGTAGAAGTCGCCGCCGGTTTGGTTGATCTTGTTAATGAAACACATACGCGGTACGCCGTACTTGTCAGCCTGGCGCCACACGGTTTCGGACTGGGGTTCTACACCCATCTTTCCGTCAAATACGGTGACAGCGCCGTCGAGCACGCGAAGAGAACGTTCCACTTCAACGGTGAAGTCAACGTGTCCTGGGGTGTCGATAATGTTAATCTTATATTCTTTATCGCCTTCGATCTTGATGTATTGAGGCTTCCAGTAACAGGTAACCGCAGCGGAGGTAATGGTGATACCGCGTTCGCGTTCCTGTTCCATCCAGTCAGTCACGGTTTCACCTTCGTGAACCGCGCCGATCTTGTGGATCATACCGGTGTTGTACAAGATACCTTCGGTGGTGGTGGTTTTACCAGCATCGATGTGAGCGATAATCCCGATATTACGGGTTGCTTCTATTGGATATTCTCGTGGCATATTTTATTTATTTTCTCTTATTTCCGAAACGGGCAAAGTGAGCGAACGCCTTGTTGGCTTCAGCCATGCGGTGGGTGTCTTCGCGCTTCTTAATGGCAGCGCCCTGCTTCTGGTAAGCGTCCAGGATTTCGCTGGCCAACTTCTGGGCCATTGGGATACCCTTGCGGGCGCGGGCTGCGGTAATCATCCATTTCATTCCGAGGGCAGTACGGCGCGGTTCCTGGACTTCCATTGGAACCTGGTAGTTGGATCCGCCAATACGGCGGCCCTTAATTTCCATAATCGGGGCAACGTTCTTGAGGGCAGCGTCAAAAATCTCCGCGGAGGTTTTGCCTTCAGCGTCCTCTATCCCCTTTTTCTTGTCTTCGACAATGTCTAACGCAGTGTAAAGAATACTCTGCGCGACGCTCTTTTTGCCGCGTAACATCAAGTAGTTAATAAACTTGGCGTAGCGGGTGTTGCCAAACTTTGGATCTGGCAATGGAGCGTGTCGGTCAAAACTTCGTGCTCTTCGTGGCATCTTAGTGTTTCCTTGTCAGTAAATTATATTAGGCAGACGGCTTTTTAGTACCGTACTTTGAACGAGAGCGCTTTCGACCGTCAACGCCTAATGTGTCCAGGCGGCCGCGCACAATGTGGTAGCGGACACCAGGAAGATCTTTTACTCTTCCGCCGCGGATCATAACCACGCTGTGTTCCTGCAGGTTATGCCCGACGCCGGGGATGTAAGCTAAAACCTCCATGCCGTTGGTGAGCTTCACCTTGGCAACTTTACGCAAAGCCGAGTTCGGCTTTTTCGGGGTGGTAGTGTAAACCTTCAAGCAAACGCCGCGCATAAATGGCGCGCCGGTGGAGATGGTCAACACTTTGTTCTTGATCAGGTTGATGCGGCGCTGCAAAGCCGGAGACTTGCTCTTGGCTTTCAAAGGAGCGCGGCCCTTTCTGACCAGCTGGTTGATTGTTGGCATTCTTTCCCTTTTCTAGCTTAATTAGTTTTGCGCTTTTAGCGCTGTTTGCGGCATATAAAAAACTGACGCTAGAGTCAGTCTCTATCGTTCGCGCCAGAGGTACTCCTGCAAAGCCTCACAGGTTAGCTTCCCAAATAGCGGCGACAAGTCGCGGTAATTACCCGGTTCTGTTAAAAGTTCCAGGTGGCTTAACTAAATTATGTACTGATTATACCGCCGGAAACGGAAAAAGTCAAACTCCCCCAAATAGGCTGGGTTAGTCAAGACCCCCCGTTTTTAAGAGGTATTGACTTTGCCTCCTATTCACGGGAAAATTATATCTTGTAAAAGCAACGGCTTTTGCAAAACTAGCGGTTTCTGAGCCGCTCAACACGCAACATAAAACAAACATACAACGTATAGGAGAATACATAGCATGGAAATGACAGAGAAAAGGTCATCAGCATTTGCTTCGGCAAAAACCGAGCCGGCACCGGCTAAAGTTTACGTTACGGTTACGGGGAATCCCCCGCGAGCCGACCAGGAGGAATTCCAAGAGTTCTTGGATTCTAAGTTGAGCAGTGGTTATATCCAGTTCCGGGTTAAGGGACTCGACTTCGGGGTCTGCTATGCGGACATCGAAAAAGGCTTCCACGCGCCGCGTTCAGCCAACGCTTGGGACATCCGACTGCTTAACACTATACGGCAGGCTATCCGCCACAGCCGGTATGTGCCGAATTTCATCAAGAAGTTCGCCAAGCACAAAGTCCCTACTGGTCATGCGATGGCAAAGGTTAACGTCGCTTCGACCAACAACCGCGAGAAAGCAGGAGCTTGGCTTGAATACTTCGCCACCACCCGGGATATCTTTCCTGAAGAAATCCCGATGAAGTCGTTCAAGATTCTCATCTCCCCGCAGGACCTCTACCTCAAGGTGCAGGAATTCTACAACCGCCCCAGGTCGTAGAACCTCATCCCGTCACCTCATTTAATTTCCAATCCACAAAAATAAGGCGCTCCCAAGTTTCTCGGGAACGCCTTATTTATTTTCCGAATTATGCCAGCCCTAACAAATTGAAGAAAGTGGTCGCTATGGGCAGGAAAATAAAATTGAGCCAGCCCATGAGGATAAAAATAAAAACCAGGACAAACCCGAACTGCTCATAACGACCTATCACGTACCACCAGCTCTTCGGTAAAATCGACAATACTATCTTGCTGCCATCAAGCGGCGGGATTGGAATCAGGTTTAGGGTAAACAAAGCCAGGTTCAGGATGACCGCGGTAATCAGCAAATCCTGGGACAAATATTGTGTCCCCGCATATTTCAGGACCAGCCCGAATATTACGGCTAACACCAAGTTAGAGAACGGTCCGGCAAAACTGACTGCCGCCATACCCAAACGTTCCCGACGCATATTGCGGAAATCAACTGGTACGGGCTTGGCCGCCCCAAAGATGACCGGGGAATGGGCCGTCAGCAACAGCAAAGGCACTACAATAGAGCCCATCAAATCAATATGGGGAATGGGATTTAAGGTAATGCGGCCCGCCCTTTCGGCGGTATCATCACCAAACCAGCCAGCCACGACGCCGTGGCAAACTTCGTGGACAATGGCCGAAAATACCAGTATTGCGAGTGTTATGAGTGAACTAAATATGTTATCCATATGGTTTAGGGCTTGATTATTATAGCAAAGTGTGGTAAACTCATACAGACTTTAAATTTAACCCCGAAAGGCAACAGATGCCACGCATGTGCAACATCTGCGGTAAGACTTACTCCCGCACCATAAAACGCTCACACAGTATGCGCTCCTCCATAAAGCGCTTGCTGCCGAACTTGCAGTACACGGTGGTTGATGGCCAGAGAATGCTTGCTTGCACTCGCTGCATCAGAACCCAGACCAAGGCCGCTCGCGCCGCGGTCGCTGCCAAGTAACAGCACAAACGTAAGTAACAACAGGCTCTAATTATTCTAGGCCTGTTGTTTTTTTATGGATCAAAAGGTACAATCCTTATAGCCTGAAATTTAGGAAGACACGATAGAATGACAGAAATACACGAAAGAGGAGAACAACGCACAGTATGGCAAGAAAATTGGAACGCGAGGGAAAAATAGCAAACGGAACGATTAAATGGTTCGGACAACAGAAGGGCTACGGCTTCGGTCTGTTCGCCGGATTGGGCGACGTATTCATTTTCCGCGGAGATTTCCGTAACCCCAAGGAAGCTCGAGCCGTTAGCGGAGGCTCACAGATAAAGTGTCGGTTGGCAACCAACGCTCAAGGCAACGGCTACAAAGCCGTTGACGTCACGCTCATCCACCATTAGCCATCTACAACTGTTTGCAGCTGCGGCAGGATTCCTTCAAGATTCCTGCCGCTGTTTTATCTTCATTTTAGAAATTTTTTAATTTTATTTGATGCTCCGAATACTATCATACCCATATAGCAAAGCGCGCTTAAATTAGCTATACTATCTTTACAATTTAAGACCTAAACCCGCGTGTCTTAACGACCCGGGCATGGTTAAAACCTTCCTAGTATTAAGCTCTCCGTCCAGAGCCCTAGGAAGGTCCTATCTCGAAAGGGATAGTGGGCAACGAAAGTTGCCGCTGGCGGGGGGCTTTGTGCTTCCCCCAGACCTTCCTACCCCATGAATAACTCCCACCTAAAAGACCGCGTCATCGGTTATGTCATCATAGCCCAAATGGCGGCCTTAATCCTTGCTCTCACATTTCTTGAGTTCGTAAAAAAATAAGCGCTCCATAAGGAGCGCTTTCATTACTGCCTCAAGTTAAAGCCAGCTCAAAATTGCAGGCCGGAATACCAGAGCAGAGTGGCTAAAGTGACCACAAAAGCCGTGTTGGAAATCAGCTCCAAATGCTGGATACGAACCCGCACGCAGAGCGCCACAACCAGGAGCGACAGAAGCAACGCTATCATCAGCAGATAGAACTGGTTTTGCAGCAATTGGGGGTTTATAACTATACCGAAGATTGAAATAAGCTTTGGTTCGGGCGCGGCAGTTAAATCGTAGTTATTTTTGAATCCTGACGTGAACACAGCCAGCCGCTCGGTGTGGGGGGTAGTCCCCTGCTTTTCGGTTTGTACATTGAGATATTTTCCTTCGGTCAAATCTTTAACCGGAATTTCCGCGCTCCAGGAAGTATGGCTGTTGGGGTTGGGCTGCAACTCCTCGTAGAGGTTGCCGAAAAACGCGGTGACTTTGTCGGCCGGTTCGCTGGTCTCCACGGTAACGTTAACTTTTTCCTTATCAATCGAAACTCCTTCGGCCGGAATCGAAGGCGCGGGGGCCAACGGCTCAGGACTGGTCGCGGCTTTTACCACTTGAGGAGTCACCGGTTTTGGGGCAGGAGTAACCGGTTTCGGTGTCGGTGCGGGCTTAGGGGTAGGTGCCGGCTTCGGGGCCGGCGCCGGTTTTGGAGCTGGTTTTGGGGCGGCCGGGGTGGTTTTTGGTTTGGGAGGAGGAGTACCAGCCAACGGAGTGCCAAACATCTGCACCACTATGGTAGCCTGCTGTCCCTGAAAAGTCCCGCTCGCAATCCCAATCCCAATTTCCTTAAATGAAGAGTTCAAAATGTTGGACCGGTGTTCCGGCGAGTTCATCCACGCGTCTTCCACCCCTTCGGCTTGGAAAAAACCTACCGCCAGGTTTTCCCCCGCTCCCTGGTAGGAATATCCTTGGGCGGTAATGAAATCCCACGGTTGTTTTCCTTCCGGGGTGACATGGGCGAAGTATTGCTTGCTAAGCATGTCATTGGCTTTGGTTTGCGCCGCGGCATCGAGTTTCGAGTTTTCAGTAACAGAAGCAATTCCACTACCGCTGCGTGACTGGTTAGTGAGGGCAATAACGTTAGCCGGGGTAATGGCGGATGACAATGCCGGTAGCACCGGCCCAAAAGTAATGACCCCGATTGTTACCACTTTAACTGTTACCAACAGGAAACTGATTAACGCCAAAGAGCGGTGGCGAAGGGCGTGGGGCCGGAAATTATTGCGCACATTCGGAACTACAGTATCAAACACTTCCACGGCCGGTGCCTGGGCAAATTTAGGAAGCGCGGCAATCGAAATCTTCGAAAGCCGTTCTGTTAATTCGGATTTAATTTTGTGGCCCAAATTTTTCATATAACCAATAATTATATCACAATTTGGCCTTTATGTCAATACTACCTATTGTCCCCGCTCCCTTGGAGCTGGCCTCTTTCCTGGCGGGATTTTAACTTGGATAGGTTCTGGGCAGCCACGTCTTCAAGCTTAACGCCGAGTTCCGTGGCTAAATCAGCGGCATACCACAAGACATCGCCCAGTTCCGAGGCAATAGCTTCGCGCTTTTCTTCGCTTAATACGCCATCGTCATCGCGCAAAATCTTTTTTACCTTATTCGCCACTTCACCTGCTTCGGCAGACAACCCCAAGCTCGCGTAAAACAACCCCTTGTCGCCCAAAGGAATGGCGGTAGTTTTAGCTTGGTCCTGGTATTCGTCTAGTGTCATGAGTGCTTACCTTATTAGTTGATCGCAATCATATGCTTTCGCAACCATCGTGCATCCGCTAGGTAAGAAAGCATATGATTGTGATCAATTTAATGGTCGGGCTGCTGGGAATCGAACCCAGACTACATCCACCCCATGGACGCGTACTACCACTATACTACAGCCCGGTAGTTTAAACCGTTAAATATTCGCCGCCGCTCGGTGATTCGCCCATCCGCTTAATTAGGTCTTCCAGTTCTTCGGGACTAAAGAACTCAATTGTGATTTTGCCGCCGCGGCCCTGTTTCTGGATTTTTACCTGCGTGCCCAGGCTGCTGCGCAATTTGGTTTCGAGAGCCATGAGCTGTGGGTCGGGGGCGGCAGCGTCAACCGTTTTCTTGGCGGTAAGCTCGCGCACCTTACCTTCCACCTGGCGGACATTCAACCCCTGTTCCACGATTGTCTTGTAGAGCAGGATCTGTCGTTCCATGTCGGGCAGTCCCAAAATGGCGCGCGCGTGGCCCTCGGTAATTTTTCCTTCAATAACGGCGCGTTGGATTTCCGCGGGCAGGTTGAGCAAACGAAGTGTGTTGGTAATGGCCGGACGGCTCTTCCCCACTTTTTGCGCGACCTGTTCCTGGGTCATGTTGAAATTTTTGATCAGGCGGTCGTAGGCTTGGGCTTCTTCGATCGCGTCCAATTCCTGGCGTTGAATATTTTCAATCAGCGCCACTTCAAGTTTAGTCTGGTCCTGCAGTTCGGTTTTGACAATGGCCGGTACCTTGGTGAGTCCCGCCAGCTGGGACGCGCGGAAGCGGCGTTCACCCACCACTATTTCATAACCGGTCGGGCTTTTGGTGACGACAATCGGCTGGATAACACCATGCTCGCGTATGGAATCTGCCAGTTCGCGCAGTGCTTCAGGATTAAAATGTTTTCTCGGCTGAAACGGGTTGGCGACAACTTCCGTAACCGGGATTTCCTGGATTTGCGCGTCGTTATAAGAAACGCGGTCATCTGTGGCCGGAGTGGACACTACGACCGGTCGTGGCGCGCCGGAAGGTGCAGGCGCCTGTTCAGGTTCGGAAACCTCATCAGAAACAGAAAAAGACTCGCGTTGCGGTTGCGGGCCTGGGTCGGGTGTGGGAACAAACAGATTATCGGACGAATTGCCGGAAGGAGGAATGATGCCGTCCATGGTTTTGTTATAAGTTGGTGCCGCTAGTCGGAGTCGAACCGACATGCCTTTCGGCACACGATTTTGAGTCGTGCGTGTCTGCCAATTCCACCATAGCGGCCTGAGAATTGCCTACATATAATAGCAAACCGGGGTATTTCGGTAAAGGCTGCTTAGTGGCCCAAACGGCTCATATATACGACTAAAATAATCGCCGCCAGGATAATTCGGTAAGCCGCAAAGATCCCAAAGCTATGGGTGCTAAGGTAGCGGAGCAAAAACTTGATGGCAATGAAGCCGCTTATGGCAGCAGCCAAAAAACCAACCGCCAATTCCGCGTGGGTCACTCCCTGGTTTAATTCATTGAATTTAAGAATGCCGCTCCCAAAAATTATGGGCATCGACATAAGAAAGCTGAAACGGGCGGCGTCAGCGCGGGTAAACTTAAAGGCGCGCGCCGTGACCATGGTGGCGCCGCTGCGGGACACACCGGGAAAAATCGCGATGGCTTGGCTGAACCCAATCGCTAAGGCATGTCCTGGTTTGATCTTGTCTAAATTCTTTTCCTCGACCACCATTTTGTCCAGGAACCATAGCAACACCCCAAAAATTGCCAGGTCACACGCAACAAGTAATGGGTTACGCAGGGTGGTTTCCGCCGCGTTGTCTAATAAAGCGCCGATAATGGCTCCCGGGATCGAAGCCAGGATAATCAGCCATGCTAATTTTTGGTAAATGTTGCTTTGCAGGTCGCGGGTAGATTTAAACAGTGAGTGCCAGAATCCTTTGATGAGCAGCCAAATGTCGTTGTAAAAATAAATTACCACGGCCACCAAGGTACCCATGTGGAGCGCGACGTCAAAACCTAAACCGGGATCCTGCCACTTAAACAGCCAAGGAACCAAAATCAAATGGGCGGAAGAGGAAATGGGTAAAAATTCACCCAATCCCTGGACTAAACCTAAAACGAGGGCGTGTAACATATTATGCAATTCCCGGTACCGGGAAGTCCTTTGTAAATTCTTTAATTTCTTCACGGATATTTTTCAATTCAGCATTTTCCTTGATCTCGGCCTTAAACTTTTTAATGTAGCCGACGCGTTCGGTTTTTTCGGTAGGTAAGGTGTACCCCGGAGCGGCTTTTATGGCCCGAGAAATCCAGTCCCCTACTTTTTCGAAATCGCTTTCCTTGAACCCGCGCGTGGTAAGTGCCGGTGAACCCAACCGCAAACCACTAGGGTAAAAAGCGCTTCCCGGATCTTTCGGGATAGTGTTCTTATTCACGGTCATACCGGCGGCTTCAAGCACTTCGCTTCCAAAAATTCCTCCACCCGGTCCGAACTGTGGTTCTAGGTCAATCAGAATTAAATGGTTTTCCGTTCCACCCGAGACAAGCTTAAAGCCATTTTTGATTAAGCTTGCGGCCAGGGCTTTGGCGTTCTTAACAATTTGGTGTCCGTATTCTTCAAATTCCGGCGTCGCCGCTTCTTTTAACGCAATAGCAATTGCGGCGGTCTGGTGGTCATGCGGGCCCCCTTGCAGTCCCGGGAAAATTGCCTTATCGATTTTGTCGGCAAGGTCCGGGTCTTTTTTCAATCCCTTTTCCGTCACCATGATGATACCACCGCGCGGGCCGCGTAATGTTTTGTGAGTGGTGCTGGTTATAATATCCGCGTGCGCCGCGGGGCTGGGATGCGCGCCGGCGGCGATCAAACCGGCAACGTGCGCGATGTCTGCTGCCAAATATGCACCCACGCTATCGGCGATTTCGGCGTAACGGTCGTACTCGTATTGGTAACAATAAGCCGTGGCGCCGACCCAAATGAGTTTTGGTTTGTGCTCTTTAGCTAAACGTTCAACTTCATCTAAATCAACCCGTCCATCTTCTTTTACGTGGTAAGGTACGCTTTTATAGAACATGGCGGTCGCGCTGACTTTCCATCCATGAGTTAAGTGGCCGCCGTCAGGCAAATTCAAACCCATGATAGTATCGCCTGGCTGACAGGTGGCTAAGTAAACCGCCAAATTTGCCGGGCTCCCTGAATACGGCTGGACGTTGGCGTGCGCCACTTTAAACAAAGATTTAGCGCGCTCAATCGCCAGGGTTTCAATCTGGTCTATAAATTCCTGGCCGCCGTAGTAGCGTTTGCGGGAATAGCCTTCTGAGTACTTGTTGGTCAAAATACTGCCCATGCTTTCCATGACAGCTTCGGAGGTGTAGTTTTCGGACGGGATGAGTTCCAATCCTTCTTTTTGGCGCTTTTCTTCCCCTAAAATGAGGTTATGAATATCGGGGTCCTGTTTTTCTATTTCTTTATATTCCATAGTTTTCAGTATAAAGGTTTAGGCTAGCATGTACAACAAAGTAAAGGCTCCGGCCAAAATAAACACCGCCACAAGACTTCCCGTAAGGCCGAAAACCACCACGGCCAGGGTGGCGGCCAAAAATTTCCCTAACGCCGCGCTCTGCTGGAAAAATACCACGTAAGCCAAAATACCATTTCTTTCCGAACGTTCATAAGTGAGCGTGGCTAGTGGGATGGTGATAAGTTCTTTGGTGCTGCGGCCTAGTGCATCCACCATAAACACCCCGTAAAAGCCCCATACTGCCAGACGCGCCAAATTAACGAAAGAGTAAACAAATGTCCCAATCTTTATTAGTTGCAGCTGGTTTTGAATCCCCTTGATGCGTTTCACGGCTAAAAGCAATGTTGCGGTTACGATAGCGCTCACCGAAACTACTAAACCAGTATATGCCACGTTTCCCAAGATCAAATAAATCAAGATGGGCCACAGCGTGACAATTATTATCTCCTCACCGAGCCCCATGTAACTCATGAACCGACGGGGGTATTTTTTATAGATTTCCCAGGTGTCGCTAAAACTATAGCTGGTGGGGGCATAAATTTCTTTGCTTACGAGCAGAGGCATAACTGAAGTCAGGTACATCGCAGCGGCCAGGAGCAACACTACGCGCAAACCAAGGTAATACCCCACCACGCCGCCGATCGCGGGACCCAGTACGCGCATCACCATGACCATGCCGTAGAGGATATCGTGCTTGTTGCTGGGCTTGCCATTGATGTATCGCGCGGCCGTGGCGTGGAAAGAAGGCCAGAACAAGGCTTTTTCAATTCCATAGACAACTGGAGCCAGGAGCAATAAATTAAAATCAACCTGGGCGCCGTAAAGCAACATCCAGTACAGCACCATGAAAGGAATGCTGAAAAAAATTGCGTGCATGTAGCCAAGACGGGCCCCAATTTTAGCGCCAAGCGGCAAAAGCACAGCCTGAATGGCGTAAATGGAAGCCATGAACAAAAAGATCTGGATTATGCTCAGGCCAAGAATTTTATACAAAATAATCGGTTCAAACAAAACCGCCAGTGCCGTGGCCATATCAGCAAACGCAACGCTGGCGTAAAGTTCCCGGATTTCCTGCCGGATCGTCCCGATCAAATCATGGGGCAACCTAAGTTTGTGGTTCATTGAGGGCATTTCGTATTTGTTTTTCGCTTATGGGGCCGGGTCGCAGAATTTGCCACGCCTGGCCATTGATTTTCAGCATGGTTGAAGGCTTGCGCTTGGGCAGCCTCCCCGCGTCTATTATTATATCAGGTTTATATTTCTGCTTGGAAAACTGGATGATTACGTCCCTCGAAGAGTAGCTATCAAATCCACCGGATAAGTGGGCCGAGGGATTGGCACTGGTGGCGGGTATGGGTTTGCCCAAATATCTCGCCAAATCGGCGGCTACCGAATTGTCCGGTCGCCTCACCCCCACGGTGCCCGTGCCGGCACTGACAATCTTCAAATATTCCGGGAGTTTACCCTTCAGTTTGATTGGTAAAACGAGAGAAATTGGCCCCGGCCAAAATTTCCGGGCAAGGATGTTCGCGGTTTTGTTCCATATGGCTATGCCTCGCGCGAAAGCCAAACTAGGCAAAATCAAATGCACGGGCTGTTTCGGGGAACGCTCTTTAATCTTATAGAACCTGGCACGCGCTTTGGCATTGGTGATGTCACAGGCAATGGCGTATGAAGTGTCCGTGGGGTAGACCACGGTCTTCCCTTCTTTCAATGCTTTCGCGGCGATCGCTAAAATTTTCTTATGGTCTGTTTTACGGTATTTAATGACTTCCATTACAGAACAATGTTGATTAATTTGCCCGGCACATGAACCACGCGCTGCGGTGTTTGTCCGCCCAAGGTGTCTATAATGTTTTCCATTGCCAAAACTTGCTGTTCTATTTCGGCTTCAGGGATGTTCGCCGGGACCGTAAGCTTTCCTTTGACTTTACCGTTAACCTGAATGACGATATTCCACTCGTCACTTTGAAGCATGGTTGGGTCATATTCGGGCCACGTCGCGTTTTGTAAGGACGCCTGTCCGCCTATAATTTCATTCAATTCCTCGCTAATGTGCGGGGCAATTGGATAAAGCAAAATCAAAAATGTTTTGAGGAAATCCAAGCTAACTTGCTGGTCCTTAACTTTGTTATGGAAATCCATAAAAGTGGAAACGGCGGTATTGAACCTGAAACCTTCAATATCGTCGCCAATTTTCTTCATTAACCGATGGAGTAAGCGCTTTGCCCCAAGGCTGTCGGATTCCGCAGGGTTCTTCGCCTGCTCATGAATCCATTTCCAAACTCTTTCATAAAATCGGCTGACCCCGATAATCCCCTGGTCATTCCATGACACAGTAGCTTCGTGCGGGCCCAAGAACAATTCATACATGCGGAGCGTGTCGGCACCGAATTGGTTTACAATATCATCTGGGTTGACCACGTTGCCGCGGCTCTTGGACATCTTTTCCCCGTCAGCCGCCAAAATTATCCCATGAGGTACGCGCTTGGTGTAAGGTTCGGGGGTTGGTACCAGGCCCTGGTCATAAAGGGCAAGGTGCCAAAATCGTGAATATAGCAAATGAAGCGTGGTATGTTCCATGCCGCCAAAATACACGTCCACCGGCAGCCACTGCTTTAACTTTTCCGCCGCGGCAAACTGCTCATCATTATGCGGGTCTGTATAACGCAAATAATACCAAGAACTGCCCGCCCATTGGGGCATGGTGTTGGTTTCGCGCTTAGCGGGGCCCGCACAGTTGGGGCAGGTTGTATTAACCCATTCTGAAATAGCCGCTAGGGGTGACTCCCCTGTTCCGGTTGGTTCATATTTTTCCACTTCGGGCAATACTACTGGGAGTTGATTGTCAGGAACCGGTACAATTCCACACTTATCGCAATGTACCAGTGGTATTGGCTCTCCCCAGTAACGCTGGCGTGAAAAGACCCAATCCCGAAGTTTGTATTTAACCGCCAGCTTTCCGAATTTCTTCGCCATTTGCGGTAGAGCGTCTTCCGAATGCATTCCAGTGAACTGACCGGATTCTATAAGTTTTCCTGCACCCGCAAAAAAAGTTTCCGCTTCCGCGGATTCAATTACTTTAGTGACGGGCAATCCGAATTTCTGGGCAAATTCAAAGTCGCGTTCATCGTGGGCGGGTACGGCCATTATTGCGCCAGTCCCGTAGTTGGCCAAAACATAGTCTGCCGTCCAAACAGAAATTTCCTGTCCATTAGCTGGATTAACTGCCTTTATTCCCTTTAACTCAACTCCGGTTTTTTCTTTCCCCTCTTCAAGGCGTTGTTGTTCCTGCTGGGCTTTCGCCTGATCAATATAGCTCTGGACTTCGTCCCAGTTTGTAATTTCAGCGGCCAAAGTTTCGATTACCGGATGTTCGGGAGCGACGACTAAATAGGTGGCGCCGAAAATAGTATCCGGCCTCGTGGTAAACACTTTAATACGGTTCGCTACGGCTGACAAAACTTCCGGCTCTTCCACTCCTTTAATATGAGGAGCTACGGCATCAAATCTTATCAAGCGGGCATTTAACTTCTCCGAAAGCTCAACTGCTGAATCTTCGGGCACTATATGGTCAGTGTTATCACTCAGGACAATTATTTCGCGGACGTTATGCTTAATCTTTTCAAAATCAAAATTCCATGAAAGTTTATCTTCAAAAGCCCTGGCTTTATCCTTGAATTTAGGATTGGCAAAACTTGCTACCAGAACTAGCTTAGCTATTTGAACTTCGGATTTTTCCAACAACTTCATAGCCATGACTCCGCCCAGGCTATGGCCTACCAAAACGGTATCTTCGTCCAGCGAAACCCGGCCAGTTAAATCCTCTATTATTTCGGGTTCGGCGTGTTCTGTAGCCGATTTATATACTACTGTTTGGGCTTCCGAACCATCCGCCGACAACTCTTCCGCCAGCCATGGATAAAAATTTTCTGTTTCATCACTGCTGTAGCCAGGCAGAATGACATAATTGTTTTTCTGGTTGAGTTTGAAGTCTATTTCCGCGCCAACGCTTTTTCCAATCCAGTTAGCCTGCTGGAGCTTCACTGCTTCCGGCCATTCCGGCAAGCTCTCCAGGCCTTGGAGCAATTTTTCGGCATAGGCGGTAATCTTCAAATACCATTGGCGCAGTTCCTTTTTTTCTACTAACGTGCCGCAACGGTCGCACTTACCATCAATAACTTCTTCATTAGCCAAGCCAGTCTTGTCTTTTGGACACCAGTTAATTAGCCCTGTGGCTTCATAGGCCAACCCGGCTTTATATAACTGCAAAAAAATCCACTGGGTCCATTTGTAAAATTCCGGATCAGTAGTATTTACTTCCCTGTCCCAGTCAAAGCCCAGGCCCCAGCTTTGAATCTGGCGTTTCGCGTTGGCGATGTTCTTCGCCGTGGACACGCGCGGGTGGACATTGTTTTTTATCGCGTAATTTTCCGCCGGCAAGCCGAAAGCATCCCATCCCATGGGATACATAACGTCTTGGCCCCGCAGCCGCCAGTAACGGCTGTAAACATCCCCGGCAACATATGGGCGGAGATGCCCCATATGCAATCCTTCGCCCGAAGGATAAGGGAATTCTACCAGGATATATTTCTTCGGTTTGCCGCTCTCATCACTGGCGTGGAAAGTCTGGTGCTCTTCCCAGTACTCCTGCCACTTCTTTTCAATGTGTTTGGGGTTGTAAGACTTCATTCCAGCTTAAATAATTTCTTTGCGTTTGCAGTGGTAACTTCCGCTACCCGGTCAGCGCTTTCGCCTTTCCACTCGGCAATTTTTTCGGCGACTAAGGGTAGGTAACTTGGCTCATTGCGCTTCCCTCTATGCGGCACGGGGGTGAGGTAAGGCGCGTCTGTTTCCAGAATAATATTTTCCAGCGGGATCCCTTTAACCACACTTTCGCTCCTGCCGGTCTTGTCAAAGGTAATAATACCGTTAATCCCCATGTAAGCGCCAATTTCAACAAATTTCAATGCTGTCGGCAGGTCACCCGTGTAGCAATGGATTTCAAACCGAAAATCAGGCTGGTCTTTTTTGACCTGCTTCATCAGCTCAGCGATTTCGTCATAAGCGTCCATGGTTCCCTCAGAAGGACGACAATGGATGCACAAAGCTTTATCAAGCTCCCGCGCCAATTTTACCTGCGGGAGGAAGGCCTCCAGTTGCATACGCTTTATTTCCACGTGGTCGCGGTCTTGCGGCAAACGGTAATAATCCAACCCGCACTCCCCAATCCCTACCACGCGGGGGGTGTTGGCAAGCGCTTTGTAATCCTCATAGTTAAACCCCTCCTCCCGGGTTTTAAACTTTACTTCTTCCTCATCTTCAAAGTCGTGTGAAAAAGTATGGACCGGATGCAACCCGACGGCCGCGTAGACATTCATGGGAAAATCTTCCAGCAAGTTTACTGCCTGCCGGCTCGTGTCTATTTGTGTGCCGACGTTTACGATAGCAACATCCGCGTCGAGCGCTCTCCTAATGGCTTCGTGCGCGTCATCACGAAACGCCCTTAAATTTATATGGGTGTGAGTATCAAGAAATTTCATTCAATTCGAGGGAACAACCGGGGGATATTTTCCAAAACCGGATTCTTCAAAACATTAATAATCTGGTCACTAGTCTGGGGCAGGAACGGAGCGAGCCATATCGCGATGCGCCGCAAAGCCAACAAAAGAATCATGATGTCTTCGCGGGCTTTTTCCGGGTCCGTTTTCACTACTTTGAAGGGTTCTTTTTCCTGGATGAAACGGTCGCACCAAGCAATATGGTCCCAGATTAAATCCGCGCACTTTTGCAGTTCGTACTTTTCCAGCAAGTCCCGATAATCCTTATCAGCCTCATGAGCCGGCTCGTCATCGAAGCTATCGAGGTTAATTTCCATTTCAGCGTTAATCGCCATCTTCATGATGCGGCTGGTCAGGTTACCAATCCCGTTCACGAGATTGGCGGTGTAGCTATCTTTGAACCGGTCCCAAGTGAAATCGCCGTCTTCGAACGTGGAAATTTCGCGCAATAAATAATAGCGAAGTGAATCAGTTGCTTGGCTCTCACTGAGCCCCTTTTCCTGCAAATCAGTCAACACGGCATACGGGTCAATGACATTACCCAAACTCTTACTCATCTTCTGGCCCCCACTTGTAATGAATCCGTGGATCAAAATTTGTTTGGAATTCGGGAGCCCCGCGGACATAAGCATCGCCTGCCACATGGCTGACTGTTGGCGCAAGTTGTCTTTACCAGCCGTTTGTACCCCTAAGCGGTTTTCCTGAGTTCCCCAAAAGCCAATAAAGTTAGCTACATCATTGGGCCACCCTAAGGTGGAAATATAGTTAACCAAGGCGTCGAACCAAACGTACATGACCTGGTTTTCATCCCCCGGAACGGGCACACCCCACGGCATTTTTTGTTTTAGCCGGGAGATACTAAAATCCTGCAGGCCAGCTTCCACAAATGATTTAATCTCATGGAAACGGAAGTCCGGAACTACAAAATCCGGGTTGGCTTGATAAAATTCCAACAGCTTCGGTCCATATTTCGAGAAACGGAAAAAATAATTTTCTTCATCAATTAATTCCAATTCGAGGTGGGGATGGATTTTACAGCGTCCGTCTTCAATTTCCGAATCGGTTTTTTCCAGTTCGCAGCCCACGCAATATTTAACTTGGTATGTTTTCTTATAGACGTCACCCGCCGCTTCACAGCGTTTCCAAAATTCCTGCGCCGCCGCAACATGATGCTCGTCGGTAGTGCGGATGAAATGGTTGTAGCTCAAATTCAACGCTGTTTTCAGACGGTCAAACTTTTGCGCGTACTCATCAACATAAGCCTGGGGGTCGAGTCCCGCTTCCTCAGCTTTGCGGTATATCTTTAAGCCATGCTCGTCAGTGCCGGTGTTGAAGAAAACGTTCTCCCCCATTCCTTCGTGATACCGCGCGATGACATCGGTTTGGATAATTTCTAAAGCAAAACCGATATGGGGATCGGCATTAACATAAGGCAATGTGGTTGTGATGTAAAAGTTTTTTGGCATTATGGTAATACTTTAGGCTCGTCTATATCCACGGCTGTAGTGGAGGGGTAGTTGTTGGAAAATTCATCTATAAGCAAGGTGATGACACTGACAACTGGAATGGCGAGCAACAACCCGAGGACTCCTACCAGTTTGAATCCGACCAGGAGCGCTATGAGCACCAAAAGCGGTGACGTACCGGTAGCCCGCTGCATGATCTTCGGCACCAAAATATATCCTTCCAATTTTTGAACCACAATGTACAGAACTATTACAAGGATTGCCAAAGGAGGGCTCTGGACCAGGGCAAAGAACACCGCTGGTATAGCCGACAGGAACGGCCCAATATAAGGGACGATTTCCATTATCCCCGCCAGCAGGGCGAGGAACAAAGCGTACTTAACGCCAAGCGCGGTAAGGCCGATGAAAGTTAGCACGAAGATGGAAAGACTAAGGACTATTTGCCCGATAATCCAATACCCCATGCGGGTTTGGATCTTACGGATCAGGTCGAGGGTAAATTTCCGCTGGGGTTTTGGCACGACTGAGTGGACAAAATCAATCATCCCCTGCTGCTGTGCGACCAGATAGAATGAAACGACCAGCACCGTGATGACGCTAAAGAATACATTTACTACGCCCAATGTCTGGCTATACACGCTGGAGTTGTTGGTCAAGGCGGAAAACGCCTGCGAAATAATATCGGTCAGATTGGCGTTACCCAACACACTCTTAATAGCCGGGTACTGGCTTTCCAAACTCGAGCTATACTCCGGCAAGTTTTGGCTAAGCAGCTGGAACTGCTGGACTATGATTGGGGCAAGCAGGGCCAACACGGCTCCTATAATTGCTAGCACTAGTACGTAAACCGCCAAAACACTTACCGCCCGGGGTACTCTTTTAATGTGCAGGTACCCAACCAAGGGTTCCATGGCGGAAGCAAAAACCACGGCTAACAGCAAAATAATAACTATCTCGCGGGTCACCCACAGAAAAGCCAGGCCTAGGCCGGCCAAAATGACTTTTGCGATAACTCTGGTTGCGGGGTCTTTAGTCCATTGCATATACCTTTATTATACGGAAAAAAGCAAAATCCAGCCAATATTTGGCTGGATTGTTCATTCTAGTATTATTCGGCTGCTGGTTCGTTTAAAATTTCGAGAGCGGCTTTGGTATCAGCGTCAGAGTCCTTTAAGCCCTCTAAACAATAAGCCTTAATTTGCTCTTTCAGGAAGTCGGTCATGCCCTCATTCTGCAAGTCTCGGACCAGGATGCCTTTAATAGTCTCATCGAGTTCGGAAGCCTCGATTAACTCTATAAGCTTTTTAATTTTTTCTTCCATGTTACTTGCCTTCCTCTTGGAGGAAGTTTTCTTTGAAGTACTTTAATAATTCTAGGGTTTTTGGATGCTTGATTTCGACCTCTTTGGCTTCAGCCTGGGCGGCGAAGCGCTCGCCTTCAAAATTTTCCATTGTGATTTTATTTAGCTTTTTAAACCTTGGCTCGCAAATTTTTAAGGGTTGCGATATCTTTTTCAACCTTATCATGCTCAGTTTCCAAAATCAAGGGAATATCGAGCTTTTTTTTGGCTAAAAACCCCAATAAGGCGGAGAAACCAGCCTTGCCGATTTTGCCTTCCCCAATGTGCTGGTGACGGTCAACGTGGGAGCCAAATTCAGTCTTGGAATCGTTGGCGTGCATCATGCGCAAATACTTCAGGCCGATGACTTTATCAAACTGGGCGAAAGTCTTTTTAACTGCTTTGGGGGTACGGATGTCATAGCCGGAAGCAAAAGCGTGTTGGGTATCAAAGCAGACGCCGCCAAACCCTTTGTGCTTTTTAACAGGTGAAATTAAAAACTCAACTTCTTCAAACGTATCACCAATCACTTCACCTGAGCCGGCGGAGATTTCCACCAGCAGCTTGGTAGACCCTTTGTAACCCGTCATGATTTTCTTTAACCCCTCCCTTGCCTGCTTCATACCCTTTTCCTTTCCTAAGTCTTTCAGGCTTCCGGGATGAAACATAAGATAATCAGCGCCGAGCAGAGTCCCCCGCTCCAGCTCCTGACGAACCACGCTCAATGTGCCGTGGTAAATCCGAGGATTAGTAGAACCGAGGTTTAAAAAATATGGGGCATGGATAACAAATGTCTTAAAGCCATGATCTTTCATGGCGGCGGCGAATTGCTCCTGAATTGATTTATCAATTTCCTTAACGGGGCCGCCGTGGGGCGAACGGGAAAAAATTTGGAAAGTTTCGCACTTCAGTTTGGCCGCGTTCTCAGGCGCGTTCCATAACCCGCCGGCAATGGAAACATGGCACCCGATCTGGCCGTATGTTTTTGACATGCTAAGAAGTTAATATTTTCTTTAATGGCGTCGCGGAACGGTAAGGCCCCAGCACCGCTAACGTTGCCTTATCGTAATTAATTAGCTGTTTGGCCATAGCTTGGATATCTACTGGCGTAACTGCATCGATGAGGGCGAATAATTCCTTCGGAGTTTGGATTTTAGGGTGGAACGCTTCCTGCTCTATCACCCAATCGAGCCGCGACTGGCTGTCTTCCAAGGCAAGAGTAGTGCGTCCCTTTAAATATTCTTTCGCTTTGCGGATTTCGGCCATTTCTACGGGAAACAAGCGAATGCGGGACAACTCTTCTTTTATAACCTTTAGCGCTTCTTCAATTTTGTTGACCTGGACTCCGGCGTTTACCTGGAACGCACCGGTATCCTGGTAGTTTCCGGAAGAAGCGCGGACATAATAGGCCAAGCCCCGCCGTTCGCGGATCTCATAAAACAGCCGGGAGCTCATGCCGCCGCCCAGAATGGTCGCCATTACCAATGCCGCCGGGTTTTTCGGGTCTTTAGATGACAACCCCTTAAACGCCAAGGCCAAATGTGCTTGCTGGGTTTTTTTATGCTCCACGACAACGCGTAGCCCTTTTTGGTTCTCTTTGGCTTTAGCCCACTGGCCGAACTTCCCGGCAGGGATGTTTTTCCAGTATTTTTTTATCAAAAAACTTACCTGCCTTGGGTCAAACTTTCCGGAGATTCCCAAAATCATGTTTCCCGGTTGGTAATTGCGGCGCATATAAGACTTAAACATTTGCGGGGTAAACTTCTTTACGGTATTCTCCCGCCCCACTATATTTCTACCCAATGACTGATCTGGCCACATTGTGTTTTCCAAAACGTTTTCAATTTCCGCCATGGGGACATCGCGATACATGTTGAGCTCTTCAATAATTACTCCTTTTTCGCGCTCAAGTTCTTCTTTATCCAAAATAGGGCGCTGCAGCATTTCCGTGAGCACTCCGAAAATCAATTCAAAATGGGTGTGTTGTGCCTTGATGTAATATTGGGTGTGTTCCTTGCCTGTATTGGCGTTCATCTCCCCGCCGATACCATCAATCAATTCAGTGATGGCCATTGAGGTGGGATACTTTTCGGTCCCTTTAAACAAAAAGTGTTCCAAAAAATGTGATATACCGTTTTCCTTGTCCGCTTCACTTCGGGAACCGGTTTTGACGAAAAAGTCGACGACCACGCTTTCGGCGTCTTCACTGGGGACCATAAGAATGGTTAAACCGTTGGGTAAGATTTTTTTCTGATACTTCATATAATATTTTCTTTCAGCGAAACGGGAACTCTAACAAAGTATTTAACCTGGCCTTTTTCCAGATAAACCAAATCTTCAATCCTAATGCCGCCGATCCCGGGAAGATACACTCCGGGCTCGATGCTAAAGACCATCCCATTTTCCAGTTTCATGGGCGAGCCTGGCGACACGTGCGGTAACTCATGCACCTCAAGACCGGTTCCATGCCCCAAGGAGTGGATAAAATGTTTGTGCATGTTTTCTTCACGGAGGACGCCCCGAGCCACCTGGTCCAGTTCTCCGCCGGTCATCCCGGCGCGGCCTGCGTCCACTGCTTCATTGAAGGCGCGTTCCGCGGCTTCATAAGCCGTCTTCAATTTTGCGGGAACTTTCCCCACAAACACCGTGCGCGTAAAATCACTGCAATAACCGTTAACTTTGAAGCCAAAATCCAGGACTATACTTTCATTAGGTTTTAGCACTTTCATCCCCGGTCGATGGTGTGGGATTGCGGCATTAGGTCCGGCGGCCACGATTGGTTCAAAACTTACGTCTTCCGCTCCCAGTTCAAGCCCCCAAATCCGAATATAGCGGGCCAGGCCCTCTTCGGTCCATTGTTTCTTTCTCAACTGGGATTTAACAATGTCAAAAACCTTGGCGGTAATCCGGTAAGCCTGTTCCAGATCCGCTAGTTCAGTTTTGGACTTAACAGCCCGCAGCCGCTCAACAATACCCGATGAAGCCACAAGTTTAACGCCTTTCAGTTTTTTCTTGAGATAATTCCATTCTTCCATGGAAATACTGTCTTCCACCTCCAGCGTCTGGCCGGGCTTAACAAACTTAGGCATGTCACCTATCAACGCCGCTTTCGCCCCATCGATTTTTTCTAACCCATTGCCAAAATACACGGCCTGGGCTTTGTTGACTAAAAGGTAGCCGTCAATAAAACGTTGGCCGCTAAAGTAGAAAAGATTTTCCTTTTTAACGACCAACAACGGTGATGTTATTTTCTTTTGCAACGACTTAATTCGCGCTGTTTCCATTTATCTTTTCGCTTAAAAAATTACTCAGTTCATTAATATTAACGCGAATTTGTTCCGTCGTGTTGCGGTCTCGGACGGTAACGGTATGGTCTTCCAGGGTTTGGAAATCAACGGTTATGCCAAAAGGGGTGCCCAGTTCGTCCTGGCTGTAATAACGCTTTCCAACGTTACCCCGGTCATCCCAGGCAATGGTAAACTTTCCCGAAAGGTCTTTATAAATATCTTTCGCCTTAGCGACCAGGTCCGGCTTATTCGCGAGCAACGGAAAAACCGCGGCTTTAAACGGGGCAAGCTTGGGGGGCAACTTTAAATAAATGCGTTTGCTGTCCCCATCCCCTTCCTCAGTATAAGTATCCAACAGCACCATGGCTAACAAGCGGTTAATCCCTACTGCCGGCTCTATAACATGTGGAAGGAATTTGCGTCCGCTTTGCGGATCAGTGTATTCAAGATTTTCGCCCGAATATTCCTGGTGCTGCTTTAAATCGTAATCCGTCCGGTAAGCCAAGCCCCACAATTCCTTGAAACCAAAGGGAAAATTGTATTCCATATCCTCGGTGCGTTTGCTGTAAAAACTTCTTTCGTTTTCATCATGCTCGCGCCAGCGCAAGTTTTCATCACGAACACCTAATTCTTTAGTGACAAAGTGCCACATGCTGGCTTTCCATTCGTCGTACAATTCATGCCAAGCGGAGGTTTCGGGATCGAAGAAATATTCGATTTCCGCCTGTTCAAATTCGAGAGTACGGAAGATGAAGTTTCCTTTGGTAACCTCGTTGCGGAAAGACTTTCCCACCTGGCCTACCCCAAACGGCAGCCGGACGCGGGTCGAATCAACTATATTTTTAAACGCGACGAAAATGCCCTGGGCAGTTTCACCACGCAAATAAACTTTAGACAAGTCTTCCGCGACGATTCCGATATTGGTTTCAAATAACAAGTTAAATTTTCGAACCGGGGTCCAATCGAACTTTTTGCAGTTGGGACACGGAATATGATTTTCCTCAATTATAGTGTCCAGTTCTTCGTCGCTCTTCCCTTCCACGGTTTCAACCTTACCTTGTTCCTTATAAAAATCTTCAATCAGATGGTCAGCGCGGGTGCGGTGCTTGCAGTTCTTGCAATCAATCATCGCGTCCGCGAAACTGGATACGTGGCCGGAAGCTTCCCATACTTTTGGATGCAATATGATAGACGAGTCCAACCCAACCATATCGGGACGGCTGCGGACGAAATATTGCCACCACAAATCAATAATATTTTTCTTTAACTCCACGCCGGCCGGGCCGTATTCGTATGAGTTGGCAAGGCCGCCATAAATTTCGCTGCTCGGAAAAACAAAGCCGCGACGCTTGCAAAGACTAACAATTTTTTCCATTAAATCTGGTTCAGGCATAGGAAAAGTATAACAAATAACCTGTCTTCCGAAAACTACCTTTCCGTATTGTCTTTAAAGTTTTCCAAGAGGTCGGAAAAGTAGTCGTACTGGATGGCGGTTCGGATTTTCCCCATGAAATTAAGGTAAAACCGGAGGTTATGCATGGTAGCGAGCCGTGTGCCGAGCGCTTCCCCGCTTTGCATTAAGTGGCGCAAGTAGGCTTTGGTGTGGTTGAGGCACAAGTAACAATTGCACGTCGGATCGGGTGAGGAAAAATCCTCTTTATATTTTTCTAAACGGATATCTATTGTGCCGTAGCCTTCTTTGCCTGTTTCCGACATCTGTGATATATATAGACGGCCGTGACGGGCTTCCCGTGTTGGTATGACACAGTCAAACGTGTCGCATCCGCGCGCTACGGCATGAATTATATTGTATGGGGTCCCCACCCCGAGCAAGTGCTTCGGTGTGCTCTCCGGCAAGAACGGAACGGCATAATCGACCGCTTTCATCATCTCATCATGCGGCTCCCCCACGGCAACGCCGCCAATAGCAAACCCCTCGAAACCTAGCTTTGCCATGGTTTCAGCGGATTTACGCCGGAGATCCTCAAAACTGGCTCCTTGCACTATCCCCCACAATTTTTGTCCCGGATTGATTACATCGCCATCAGCCATTATCCGCTGGTGTTCCCTAACAGCGCGTTCCGCCCACCGTTCGGTCAGTTCTATAGACTGCTTGCTCCGCTCGTGTTCAAACGGATAACCGGGAAAGTCATCCAGTATAAGCGCGATATCGCTTCCCAAGTTCGCCTGGATATCAACGGATTTTTCCGGCGACAATATTTCCTGACGGCCGTCCAAATCAAACTGGAATAAGACGCCAGCCTCCATGACTTTCCTCATCTTTGCCAGGGAGTATACCTGAAATCCCCCGGAATCAGTAAAGATAGGGCCTTTCCAATTCATAAACTTGTGCAGGCCGCCCGCCTTATAAACCAACCCGTCTCCGGGGCGCTGCCACAAATGGTAAGTATTGGCCAATACCATGTCAGCTCCCCAAAATTTCAATTCCTCGCTGGTAACTGTCTTAACGGTGCCTTGGGTTCCGATTGGCAAAAACTGCGGCGTATTCACCGGGCCGTGGGAGGTATGGATTACCCCCACCCGCGCGCGGCTCTCCGGATCTTTTTGGAGAATTTCAAAATAGTCCATGCTTCATTATATACATATTGTTGTTTTGGGCATAATTAAAAGACGATTGTTTGTGCGGGAAACAATCGTCTTTTAAATCTGATTGTTTGAGTTGATTTAAGCTAAGAGATAGCTTTGGAAGAAGGTGGGCGGAATGTTCCGCTTAATGCCATCTTGAATGATGGGCATTCCTTGCTTGGAGGCAAGGGTTTCGGCAATCGGCACGCGTAGCGTGGATTCCCGATGGAACAAAATTCCTTGTTGTTCCGCCAAAGCGATTAGCCGTTCAGTCATCATAGCGACTTCAGGTTCATCGTCTTCGGCAGACCGGCTGCGACGCGAGTGGCGCCGGCTTCGGTTGGTTTTGTCGCCCGGAAAGGCGAAATTGGTTTCTTCGCGTTCGTCTTGACGACGGCTGTCCATCGTCCTCAGAAAAGTTTTACTCATAGATCAATTGTCCCTCGTTGTGTATGTTGCCGTACTTAAAGGTACGGGATTCGTGTAAGACCGGAGTCTTGGAAAAATAATATCACTTTCTTAATAAAAAACA
This sequence comes from uncultured Candidatus Saccharibacteria bacterium, assembly GCA_964416765.1. Lineage (GTDB taxonomy): Bacteria > Patescibacteriota > Doudnabacteria > UBA920 > UBA920 > CAYQEU01. The sequence continues at coordinate 160,316 of CAYQEU010000001.1, read as the reverse complement.
AGCGCTTTATTAAGAAAGCGCTTGTTGATAATCCTTTTGCTTTGGGAGATTAGCGGTCCCGACGGAAGCCGCCACGGTCACCTCTCGGTCCGCCTGGCCGGCCATGGCCGTGTCCACCCCGCGGCCCGCCGCTGCGTGAGCCTCTATCGCCAAACCCGCGCGGTCCCCGGTCGCTATGGCCGCGGTCGCCAAATCTTTCGTTGGCTGCCATTTGTTCCGGCGTCGCCGCTGGCGCAAATGGCTTGTGGGTCAGGTTAATGCGTCCCTGGTCATCAATTTCAGAAACCTGGACTTTCAAAGGGTCGCCTACTTTTACCACGTCTTCAACTCTTTCAACACGGTAGTTGGCAAGCTGAGAAATGTGAACCAGACCTTCCTTGCCGGGCAAAACTTCAACGAAAGCACCGAAATCCATAATACGGGTAACTTTTCCGTCATATACTTCTCCCGGTTCAACTTCTTTAACAATGTTTTGGATCCATTCGACCGCTTTCTTCGCGTTTGCCGCGTCAGTTGAGGTAACCATAACCAAACCCGAGTCTTCAATGTCGATCTTAACACCCGGACATTGCGCGATGATTTCGTTGATGACTTTGCCGCCGCTGCCAATTACTTCGCGGATCTTGTCCGGCTGGATCATGAAGGAAGTGATGCGAGGCGCGTACGGTGACAGGTCAGGACGAGGAGCGTCCAGCGCTTCTTTCATTTTTCCAATGATATGCATGCGGGCTGGTTTTGCCTGCTCTAACGCGCTGGCCAAAATTTCTGTAGTTAAGCCTTTCAACTTAATGTCGAGCTGGAGAGCGGTTACGCCAGTTTCATCCCCGGTAACTTTAAAATCCATGTGGCCATTAAAGTCTTCAATACCGGCAATGTCAGTCAAAACCTTGAAGTTGTTTGGATTGGATTCATCCATAACGAGACCCATAGCGACACCGCCGACAATCGTTTTAATCGGTACACCGGCATCCATGAGAGACAAAGTAGAGCCGCAAGTGGACGCCATAGAAGTGGAACCGTTGCTGGACATAGTTTCAGAAACCAAGCGCATGGTGTACGGGAAATTTTCCTGTTCCGGAAGCACTACTTCAACCGCTCGTTCCGCTAACGCGCCATGGCCAACTTCACGGCGGCCGGGCCCGCGCATCGGGCGTACTTCACCAACCGAAAAGGCTGGAAAATTATAGTGGTGGATGTAACGCTTTGCCCGCCCTTCGGCCGGGTCTTCCATTCCATCGAGCAACTGTTCATCGCCTTTGCTGCCGAGAGTAACCACGGTTAGAACTTGGGTCTCGCCTCGGGTAAACAGGGCGGAACCATGCGCGCGCGGCAAGACTCCCACCTCAGCGGTAATCTGCCGGGTTTCATTGAGAGCCCGACCATCGACACGGCGTTCACTTTCCAAAATTTGCTTCTGTTGGTATTTTTTCAGAACTTTATCAACTGCTTCAGAAACGGCGCGTTTTACGTGCAAGCCTTCCAGCTCTTCCGCGGGCACATTTGCTACCACGTCGGCTTCCGCTTCAGTGATCAAAGCAGAAACATTGGTATCCCGCTCTTCTTTAGACTTCACGTAAATCGCGCGGTCAATCTTGTCGGTGGTCAGGAATTCTTTAACCCGGGCCAATACGGCCGGATTAACTTCTACAATAGCTGGCTCTGCCTTTTCCTTGCCAATTTCCTTACGGAAATCATTTTGGGCGTCACATAAGGCTTTCAAATGAGGCTGGGCAAACTTAATCCCCTCTATAATCTCTTCTTCAGCAACCAGCTGGGCGCCGGCTTCAACCATCATGATGTAATCAGCGCTTCCGGACACAATAAGGTCCATGCTGCTCTTTTCTTTTTGTTCGGCGTTCGGGTTTACCACGTATTGGCCATCAACTTTCCCGATGCGAACAGCCGCGATTGGGCCGTCAAACGGAATGTTGGAAACATGCAAAGCCATGGACGCGGCGTTAACCGAAAGCATGTCAGGGTCGTTTTCCCCATCCACGGAAAGGACGGTTACCACGACCTGGACGTCATTTCGCATCCCATCCGGGAATAGCGGGCGGAGCGAACGGTCAATAACACGACCAGTCAGGATAGCCTCGTCGGTAGCGCGGCCTTCGCGCTTAACCCAGCGGCTTCCTTTAATTTTGCCAGCGGCGTATAAACGCTCTTCGTAATCCACCAACAGAGGGAAATAATCCATACCCTCTCGCGGACTGCCGCTCATGACGGCGGTTGCCAAAACTACCGTGTCCCCTGTCCGGGCAAGCACGGCTCCGTTGGCCTGCTGGGCCAACTTGCCTGTTTCAAAACTGACGGTGCCAGTTCCGACATTGGCAGTGATCTTTTTCACTTCCATAATACTTTCCTTTGCCAGCACCCTGTATGTAGTCTCAAACATCAATTCATTTGATGGCTGGGACCTAATACCTGATGCTGAACTTATTGTTTATTTCAAATTTTCACTTCCTTGACCTATGTTAAAGCCCACGGTCTGCAGAAGTAAAAATTTGAAAAGAACAGTAAGTTATAAACTATTCTTGGTCATATAATTTGAATTCCCTGAGGAACTGTTCCGGATCCGGCGTGCTGCCAAACAACAAATGGTTGATGTTTTCTTCAAACAGGTTTTGCGGTTTGCTACGGGCCACACCCTTGGCCGCCAACCATTTTTCCCAGTGCCTGGTAAATGACTTAAATCCTTCCGAATCTGCCGGACCGTATTTCCTAAAGATCACGTCGTACTTAATCTTGTCCACGATATTAATGAAGTCACTGCGGTCTTCAATGGTCAGGTGCCCTTCAGAACGGAGTTTGTTTTTCAGGCGCTGGATGTCTTCACTCTCAAAAATGCGGCGGATAACTTCCTCCGAGATGGCAATCCATTCCTTTTCAAATTCTTCGACGTTGGCCAAATCCGGCATGAAAGAAAAAATCACTCCAGTTTCCTGAAGTGAAGAAAAATTAGTTACTGTCTTTTTTCAGCTTGAGCTTATCGGTGATCTTTTCGTACCGTTTCTCATCTTCATTCTTCAGGTAGCGCAGGAGACGGCGGCGGTTGCCAACCATCTTCAGCAAGCCTCTGCGAGAATGGTTATCCTTACGATGGGTCTTTAAGTGATCGCTGACCTGTTCAATTTCCTTGGTCAAGATGGCAATTTGGACCTCCGGACTACCAGTATCATCTTTGTGAACTTGGTATTTCCGGATTAAGGCGTCTTTCTCTTTTTTACTTAGCATTAGTTATTCTTTCTTTTCTGCACGTGGCAGGCAGTAAAAAATCCTGCCCGTGGATTAATAGTGGTTGAATTATACCATATTCTTGGCAAAATACGCAAGAATGGGGTAAAAAACTTAAAATTACCCGTCTTTCTATATTGTGCGACATGATATAATAAAACCGTAATAAAAGATGGCTGAAACAAAAACCCCAATCAAACAGCGCGTTGAGTCCCCTCTTGAGAAGTATGTCAGGGAGTTTTTGGAATATTGTGAAATAGAACGCAACAAAAGTCTCCTTACGGTACGGAACTACCAGCACTACTTAAAACGGTTTGTAGGATTTTGCGCCGAAAATAATATCTCCAAGCCGGAGCAGATAAATTTGGACACCACCCGAAACTATCGCCTGTGGTTAAACCGCTACCGCGACCCGGCTACTGGACGCGCCTTCAAGCCCATCACCCAAAACTACCATGTCATTGCCGTCCGGGCTTTCCTAAAATACCTAATTAAGCGCGACGTAGACACCCTGGCTCCCGACAAAATTGAGTTGGCCAAAAATCCGGCCCGCGAAGTCAGCGTGCTCGACAACAGCGAACTGGCAAGGATACTCCATGCCACTAGCCAGGAAGACAACGAGTTAATCCGCCTCCGCGATTTCGCGATCCTGCTCATGCTTTTCTCCAGCGGCGTCCGTGTTTCGGAACTCATGAGTCTACGGCAGGACCAAATCAATATGCAGAGCGGCGAGTTTACCGTCCGCGGCAAAGGAGACAAACTCAGGCTTGCTTTCCTCTCCCCCGATTCCATTGCCGCGCTAAGCGCGTACTTAAAAAAACGAACCGATAATAACCCCGCCTTGTTTGTTTCGGTTGGACGCGGGAATTCCGTAACCGCCCAAATCGAAGGGCAAAACAAAAAAGGTTCCGTGCACCAGGCCGCCGGTTTAACCTCGCGCAGTGTCCAACGGATCGTGCAAAAGTATGCCAAGCTCGCCGGTATCATGCACCCGGTCTCGCCGCACACTTTCCGCCATTCCTTCGCTACTGACTTATTGCAAAACGGTGCTGACATTCGCAGCGTGCAAACTATGCTTGGGCACGCCTCAATTACCACTACTCAAATCTACACTCACATTACCAACCAGGGGTTGCGCGAAATCCATAAAAAATTCCACAACAAAAAGTAACCTAGACTAGGGCGGTTAAACCGAGTACAATATCTTCCATGAATAGGGGTTTCTGGGACAATTTGCCGCGGCCATTTTTCGCGCTCGCTCCGCTCTACGACGTTTCTGACGCCGCTTTTCGTTATGTCATTGCCAAGTATGGCAAACCAAACGTGTTTTACACCGAATTCACCTCGACTGACGGGCTGAACAGCGCTGGCCGCGATAAGCTAATGCACCATCTTAAATTTTCCGATATCGAGCACCCTATTGTCGCACAAGTATTCGGCACCAAACCGGAAAAGTTTCTTGAAACGGCCAAGCTGGTCCGCGAGCTGGGCTTTGACGGGCTCGACATCAACATGGGCTGCCCAGACAAAAATATTATCAAGACGGGCTCCTGCGCTGCTTTGTACAAAACTCCCGAACTGGCGCAGGAGCTAATCCGCGCCGCCAAGGAGGGCGCTGGCCAAATGCCGGTGTCAGTTAAGATTCGAATTGGCGACACAAAGATAGACTGGCAGCCATGGGTCGCCGCTCTATTAAAAGCCGAACCCGCTGGCATTGCCGTTCACCTCCGAACCAGGAAAGAAATGTCCAAAGTGGACGCGCACTGGGAGCTCATGCCAGAAATCGTCAAATTTATTCATGAAAATACCACTAAAGAAAATCGGCCGTTAATAACCGGGAATGGTGACATAAAAAATTTGGAAGATGGGCGCAATAAAGCCAAAGAATCCGGGTGCGACGGCATCATGCTGGGTCGCGCTATTTTCGGCAACCCTTGGTTATTCTCCGAACATAACCCAAGCCGTGAAGAAAAAATCGAAGTACTTTTGGAACACGTTGCGCTATATGACAAGGAATTTAACGGCGTAAAACCGTTCGACATCATGAAGCGTCACTTTAAAGCCTATATCAACGGGTTCGATGGAGCTGCTGAAATCCGTGCCGAACTATACGAAAGCAAGACTGCGGACGAAGTAAAAGCCGTGTTAGAACCCTTGCTAAAATCGTAAAAATATCGTAAAATTGCGGAAGTGTGATACGGCGCGCACCCGTAGCTCAGTTGGATAGAGCGTCCGCTTGCGGAGCGGGAGGTCATAGGTTCGAATCCTGTCGGGTGCACCATAAAACCGCCATAGGCGGTTTTTTAAATAACACGAAAATGATAAGATAGTTTGGCGGGAGCCCGTAGCTCAGTTGGATAGAGCGAGAGACTTCTAATCTCTAGGTCGCAGGTTCGATCCCTGCCGGGCTCGCCAGAAATGATTAAAGAACGATTGCTCGTTCTTTTTTTGATATACAAATTTTGTTAGAACTAGTAGATTTTACCCCGAATAATTGTAAAGGCAGCCTTTCCGGGAAATGAATAGCCTTCGAAAGGCGACCAACCGCATTTACTCTTGATGTTTGCCGGATGGATTTCATGCGGTAAGTTAGGATTAATGATGGTTAAAGAGCCAGCATAACCGGGCGCCACCCGGCCGAATTTGCTTTCTGAAAATTCATTAACAAAATTGCCTGGATTGTAAGAACAAAATCTGGCCACTTGTTCAGGAGTAAAATTATGTTCAACCATAAGCCAGGTCACGAAATCGGAATAGGTATCCAGGTGAGGAACCCCACTGGTACCTTTTTCTTTTTCTTCCACGGTATGCGGCGCGTGGTCCGTGGCCAAATAGTCTATTGTCCCGTCTCGCAACGCTTCAATTAAAGCCAGTCGGTCTTCCCTGCTGCGAATGGGAGGGTTCATCTGCAGCCATTTATGGTTTTCCGGTGTTAGCATTGTTTCATCAAAAAACAAATGATGCGGCGTTACCTCTACTGTCACGGTCACTCCCCGTTCTTTGGCCGCTTTAATTTTTGGCAAACCTTCTTTGGTTGAATAGTGGCATAGCTTGCCCTTCAAATTATATTTCTCTATTAACTGTAAAGCGAAGTCTGTTGCTGTTATTTCCGCGGACGCGGGACGGGAGGCTTCGTGCGTTGCCGCGTTTTTGCTTGCATCTAAGATTTCCGGGTCTTCGCAGTGGAAGCTGACGTTTTGCCCTTCATACCGGGCAATCGCCTGTTCTAATTGCTCTTGTGTGGAAAAAAACAGATCCCCCACTGAAGGGCCCATAAACGCTTTATATGGAACGCGCCTGGATAACGGATTGGTTTCTGGACCAATTCCCGCGTACAAGGTCACGTCAACGAGAGACTTTTTTGCCAGCTGGGCTTTCGTTGCATATTTCTCGTCATCAATCGGTGCTATCGGATTATTCGGCATCTCGGCGAATTGGACTACTCCCCCCGCAATGGCCGCTTCGGAAGCCGTCAGAAAATCTTCTTTGTAATTTTGGGTGCCACCGGCATCTTCACGCGCGTGAACGTGCAAGTCGCCAAAACCAGGAAATATCAAGCAACCGGCTGTATCCAGATCGCTTTGGCCTTCAATTTCACCAACTTTCACTATTAATCCGGTTTCCGTATCCATTACCACGGAACCGTCAAACGCGCCGTCATGGTTTACAATCCGCCCTTCGATCCTAAGGTTGGACATATTTTTGCCTTGCCGTGTTAATTTCATCGCGAAGCTTTCGGGCTTCTTCCCGGGGATTGTCGGCGAATATTATCCCGCGGGCCGAATGAATGATCAATCCCCGTCCGCTGCTGTCCAGTCCGGCTTCCACTACTTCTTCCACACTGCCACCCTGCGCGCCAATACCTGGTACTAAAAAGGTGAGTCCGGGCGCTACTTCGCGAATTTTTTTCATTTCTGTGGGGTAAGTTGCCCCAACTACCAACATGCAATTATTACGCTCGTTCCAGTCATTGCTAACCCTTTCGGCGACATGCTGCCAAAGGGGCTTGCCGTTAGCTTCCAAATCCTGGAATTCACCTGCTCCCGGGTTTGATGTCCGGCATAAAATTATGCTGGCCTTGTCTTCCCGCTCCAGGAAAGGAATCAAGGCTTCTCTGCCCAGATAAGGATGCAGCGTGACGGCGTCAAAGCTCATGTCATCGAAAATGGCGTGGACATAACCGCGGTTAGTGTTTCCAATGTCCGCTCGTTTGGCGTCACAGATTATTATGATATCCGGGTGCTTCTGCTTCAGGTATTCCACAGTCATCTTTAAATCCTCAAGACCAGGTTCGCCCCGGGATTCGTAAAAAGCGATATTTAATTTGTAACTGGAAGTGAACTCGTGGGTTTGTTCGATAATATTTTTATTGAACTCAAATTGTGGGTTCAAAGCGGCCGCGAGCTCCATGGGAAGTTTCTCCAGTTCCGAATCCAACCCCACGCATAAAAGCGAATCGATTTCATCCGCCCGTGAATTGTACTTCTCCAAAATTGAGCTCATGACAATCCTTTCGCGGCTAAGTATTTTTTGCCGTGCCCGGCGTTAGTGTTAACTGGCACGCCCTTTTCGCACATCGGACATTCCTCTTCTTCATAAGCGTTGAGCGACAGCTCCGCTAACGGCAAAAATGTGGCACCGAAATATTCCTCGTTTACTTCTTGTGGGTTGCGGTTGGCCATAACGGAAACGGCGGCCACTTCTCCGCCAATAGAGCGAACAGCATCAACTACTTTTTTGGCGCTCCCGCCCGTGTTGGTGGTATCTTCCACTACCAAAACTTTTTTACCTTTAACTAGCAGGTCATACCCTCTGGTGAAAACCATATTGTCTTCACTTCCCTTTTCGGTGTATACCGAAAGGATTTCCTGTCCTTTGAGTTTAGTTAAATGGAACGCCGTCCACTGCGATAGAATAATTCCTCCCAGTGCCGGCCCTACCACAACATCAATATCTAAATCCTTTGCTTTTTCCGCAAACAACTCACCGACCCGGCTGACCTTTTCCGTGTGAGGATACAAAATGTCTTTTTGGATATACGCGTCGAGGTGTTTGCCGGATGTACCGATAAAATGGCCCTCGGTTAAAATCGCGCCAGTTTCCCTGAGGATATCAAGAACTTCATTATTCATTGTTATCTGACTTAATTTCTTGGGCCAGATATGGATTCCACATTGCGCCGGTGGCGGACATGACGGCATCGGCCCCAGCCGCGCGATAGGCATGGTAATCTTCTTTATTCAGTACACCGCCAACGCCGCTGATTTTAAACTCTAGTGCGTTTTCCCCGCGCAGCTTATCCAAACGCTGAACCATTTCCAGGCCCGCCCATTTTATCGAATTGCCGCACACTCCGCTCACCAAGCGGCCAGGGCCAGGCAACGCTTGGTTGCCGTGGTCATCCAAAATTTCGGCCGGGATGGTATTGATAGCGGAAATTTCCTGTACCACATTCCCAACGGCGTCGACTAATTTGCGTAGCTCTTCATCAGACTTAAAATACGCGATCTTAATTACCAATGGAGTATTGCCGATTTCATTTTTTATGGCTTCCGCGATTTGGCGCGTGCGCTCTATATCAAAACACAACAGGTGCGCCGTACCCTCATTGGGACAGCTAAGATTTACTTCCAAAACTTTAGCGCCGGTTTCTTTAACCAGTCTCGCTCCCAAAACAAAATCATCTATATATGCCTGGACGTTACCATCCCCCGTGTTGGTCCCTTGAAAACTTCCTACCACCATCTGGCCTTCCCGGGCGTATTTCACGGCATTAGCCAAATCATTTTGCCAGACGTCCGGGTCAAATGACGGCACACCAAACGAATTGGTAATGGATAATGGCTCTTCATAAGCAGTTCCGGCGACCAACTTTTCCATGTCAGGGCCCAAATTCCCGCTAAGTTTAACCGGGAGGACATTAGGCCAGGGATGACAAGGATAATTCTTAGTCCTCACGGTTTTGTATACCGCTATGTCAAAACCCTTGTCGAGAGCCGCCTTCACGAACCTGCCATTTAACAAAGGCCCCGCGGGAATACCGAAGGGCTCAAATACCGGGACGCCTAAAAATGTGTTTTGTGGGGCGGAAAGCTGTGGAAAAATCTCCCCGTCCGCAAAAGCCCCATAAGGGCCGTCTTCAAAGTTCTCCTGGTAGGATTTTTGCGGGTCGTAAAAAGGGGTCATGTCATATACAATATAACACTTATCCCAGGCGGAAACTAGACAAAACCCGTAACTCGTTTATAATGAGCTTAATTTATCCAGGACATGCGGCACATCCTCACCACAAAAGAATTTACTACCGAATTCATTGACCAGATCTTTGGCATTGCCGACAATGCCGACAGCTTCAATTCCCCATTGCGGGGAAAAATAATGGCCAGCCTATTCTATGAACCGAGTACCCGTACTCGGTTTTCTTTTGAAACGGCCATGCTACGTTTGGGTGGCCATATCATTACTGGTGACAACATGAGAGAAACATCTTCAGTCTCCAAAGGTGAAACTCTCGAAGATACCATCAAAGTTTTGAATAATTACGTGGACGTAATTGTCCTGCGCCATTACGAAGCCGGTGCTTCAGCCAAGGCGTCGGCAATATCCCACATACCAATCATCAATGCGGGGGATGGCAGCGAGGAGCATCCGACCCAATCCATGCTCGACCTTTATACAATCAAGTCAGAGCTGGGCCGAATGCAGGATTATACCGTGGCAATTGTTGGTGACTTAAAATTCGGCCGCGCCGCCCATTCGCTGATTTATTTGTTGGCTAAATATCCCGGGGTTAGTTTTAAACTCGTTTCCCCCACTGAACTACGGCTGCCGCAGGAAATTAAGGATTTCCTGAAAAATAATAATTCCCCTTTTGAGGAACTGGAAGATTTAAGCTCGTGTATAAAAAATATAGACGTACTTTACCAAACGCGCGTTCAGCGGGAGCGGTTTGAAGACCAAAAAGTCTACGAAGCGGTCAAAGATAAGATTATTCTTACCCGAGAACTGGTTTCTGAGATGAGAGACAGCGCGATAATTATGCATCCCCTCCCGAGGGTGAATGAAATCCCCGCGGTTGTGGATACTGACCACCGCGCCATCTATTTCAAACAAACCAAATACGGCCTGCAAATCCGCAAGGCCCTCCTCCTGTATTTATTAGGGCAAATCGAGGTATAATAGGCTATAAGCCATTTGCCATGCCAGAAGTTCGTATTCAAAAATTCCTAAGTGAGAGTGGTATTGCTTCCCGCCGCAAGGCGGAAAGTTTTATTGTATCCGGCCAGGTTTTAGTAAACGGCAAGAAAGCCAAGCTGGGCGACAAAGTTGACCCGGAGAAGGACGAAGTCAAAGTCTACGGCAAGATTGTCCAACCGGCTGAAACCAAAATTTATTTAGCACTCAATAAGCCTAAGGGATACGTGGTAAGCAAACGTGATCCCCAGGGGCGCAAAACAGTTTTCAGTCTACTGCCTCCCGAACTGCAGGGCAAGGTCTGGAACGTGGGCCGCTTGGACTATGACACCGAAGGACTTCTGATTTTGACCAATGACGGCGAACTAACCCAGGAACTGTCCCACCCTAAATATGAGCATGACAAAGAATACGAGGTAACTACGAATGAGCTCCCCGGAGAAAGCCAGCTGGAGCATTTGCGGCAGGGAGTGAAAATCGCTACCGGGATGACTTCGCCAGCCAAAGTAATCACTCGTAGCGGAAAGGTCCGCATAACTATTCATGAAGGCAAGAAACGGCAAATCCGCCGAATGTTTAATGGGGTCGGACTGTCCGTCGCAAATTTAAAGCGCATACGAATTAACAAGCTCAATCTTCCCAAAATTCCAGTGGGAGAATTCAAGATCATTTCCAAGGACGATATATTGTAATGCGGCGCGGCACCTCCCATAATTTCCAAGCATTGTGGTTCATCGGCGGGCTGGTAGTTCTGGCTGTGGCCGCCTTTTTCGGTGCCAAATATTACATTGACTCTAAATATTCCGCGCCGGCCATAAATAGCCTTCCTATTTCCGCGCACATCCGCGAGCCAAAACTGGTGAATCTGGAGGATAAGAAACCCTCCACGATCCCAAAAACTAAGCTGCTGCAAGTTCCGTTTACTCCCCAGGCCCCGACCGCTAACTGGGATAAACTACATAATGAAGCTTGCGAAGAAGCTTCCGCCATTATGGCAAGCGCCTATTTTACCGGAAACACTTCTTCCACTCTCTCCCCTGACTTTGTTGAAACGGAAATCGCCAAGTTAACGGACTGGCAACAAACAAATTTTGGTTATAACCTTGATACCACTACGGCCGAAACAGCAGTGATGATGACCAAAGTTTACGGACTCAAAGCGAAAGTAATAAGTTTCCCCACCAGCGAGGAAATAAAGGAGTTACTGGCAGAGGGTAACCTGGTGATATTTTCGGCCAATGGCCAAAAACTTGGGAACCCGAACTATAAACAGCCGGGACCGATCCATCATATGCTGCTGCTGCGAGGGTATGATGAGAGCAATTTCATTACCAACGACTCCGGAACAAAAAAGGGACTTAACTACCCTTACGACTATCAAACCTTAAAAACGGCGGCGGCGGATTGGGATCATTCCAAAAACACCGTTGACGACACGAAAAAATTGGCAATAATTGTATCAGCAAAATGAAGCTACTTATCCATTACCTAAAAAATTACAAATGGTTGCTGCTATTTACTATTTTTCTGGCCACGACCAATCAGCTGTTTTCCCTGGCAGACCCGCAGATTTTCCGCCATATCATAGACAACTACGCGACCAAGTTTAATGAGCTGTCGCGGGCCGAATTTATCAAAGGCGTGGCTTTGCTCCTGTTGGCCTCGGTGTTCGTTAACTTCGTTTCCCGGGTCGCAAAAAACTTCCAGGACTACTACGTGAATGTCATAAACCAAAAGTTGGGAACCAAAATGTACGCGGATAGCGTGTCCCATTCCTTTTCCCTCCCCTATCAGGTTTTTGAAGACCAACGATCCGGCGAATTCCTCCAAAAGCTGCAAAAAGCCCGTACCGACGCGCAGGCCCTGGTTGCCAGTTCCATTAACTCCATCTTTCTTTCCTTAGTGGGGATATTATTTGTCCTGAGCTATGCTTTTTACGTGCACTGGTTGATCGGCTTGGTCTACTTCTCGATCATTCCTTCCTTGGGGACCGTTACCTTTCTCATTAGCCGGCGTATCAAAACGGCCCAGCAGCAAATCATCAAACAGTCAGCTGAGTTGGCCGGTTCAACCACGGAAACTATCCGCAACGTGGAATTGGTAAAAAGCTTGGGACTGGAGACACAGGAAATCAAACGCCTGAATGACGTGAATGACCAAATCCTCGAATTGGAGCTTAGAAAGGTTAAATTGGTCAGGACACTCAGCTTCGTCCAGGGCACAGCCATTAACGCGCTCCGCTCCGGGCTGCTTTTCCTGATGCTCTATTTAATTTTCCAACACAGCATTAGCCTAGGACAATTTTTTAGCCTCCTCTTTTACTCATTTGCCATTTTCACCCCTCTGGGTGACCTCGGCAACGTGGCCCAGCAATACCAGGAAGCCCGCGCCAGCCTGGACCGATTGGATGAAATTCTGCGTACCCCGGCCGAAGAAAAACCCAACCACCCCGTCCACGTGGGCGAGATCAATGACATCAAGTTTGACAATGTAACTTTCAAATACGCTTCGAGTGAGGATAACGCGGTGGAAGACATTTCCATTTCCATCAAGCCAAAAAACACCGTGGCCTTTGCCGGGCCATCTGGCAGCGGCAAAACCACCCTTGTTAAACTCTTGGTGGGACTGTACCACCCTACTTCCGGCAGCGTCAGTATAAATGGAACTGATGCTAATGAAATTGATCTGGAAGAATTCCGCAAAAAAATCGGGTTAGTCTCTCAGGATACCCAGTTGTTTGCCGGAACTATTAGGGAGAACCTTCTGTTCGCGTCACCCGATGCTTCTGATGAAGAATGTGTCACTGCCCTTAAATCCTCGGCCGCGCTGGGTCTGATTGAACGGGGTGGCAAGGGGTTAGATACCCGCATTGGCGAGGGCGGCCTCAAGCTTTCCGGCGGCGAAAAGCAACGTCTGGCCATTGCCCGGGCCCTGCTCCGTAAACCTGACCTTATCATTTTTGATGAAGCGACCTCTTCGCTGGATTCGCTAACGGAAGAAGAGATCACCAACACTATTAAGAGCATTGAACAGGATAATCCCGACCTGATAACCGTTTTGGTCGCCCACCGCCTGTCCACAATTATGCACGCCGACAACATCGTGGTCCTTGAACGGGGCAAAGTAGCCGAACAAGGCACTCATGAGCAGCTCCTAAAAGAAAAAGGGCTATACTATGCCCTGTGGCGCCAGCAAATTGCAGAGAAATAAAAAACTCCCCTTTCCGGGAAGTCTTTTATTTCTTTTGCTTTTTAAGCCGTTCAATATCCGCCATTAAATGCTGGAGGCCGCTTTCGATTTTGGCCAACGCGTCGCGGGTGTGCCGCTCGGTAGCCTCTTCTTCCTCGTCATCTTCCTGGATTTCTTCCACGCCCTCCTGAATTTCATCAATGTCTTTTTCAATTTCATCAATGTCTTTTTCCATCCCTTCAACGTCTTCTTGAATTTCATCGATATCCTCTTCTACTTCTTCCAAACTGCGGGTGTTTCGGTTAACTGTCATTTGAAGAAACACAGCGAGATAGATGGCTTCCAGAGAAACCGCCGTGGTCAAGAGCAACAGTATGCTTTCATAGCTGATACCAAAAAGATGTAACGCAAAAATCCCGATAAACAGCAAAGTATGGACTACAACCGAAAACGGCGAACCAATAGATTCGGTCAAGGCAATAGCCAACCTTTCAACGGGTGTGGCGTTGATTTGTTTCTTGGGGTTTTTCTTAGTCATACCAGAAAAAGTGTCGCTCCAAGTATGGCACATAAACCTGACAATTACAACTAGTGGTATAATATAATCATATGAACTTTGATGAACTGAAACAAAAAATCCAAGGTGAAGTCCTCACGGACCAGGAAACGTTAACAAAATACAGCAGGGATGACAGCATTTTCAGCATCCAGCCTACATGCGTAGTTCGCCCTAAAGACAGCGATGACGTAAAGGCGTTGGTGAAGTGGGTACGAGAGAAGAAAGTCGACCATCCTGAGCTTTCCATTACCCCGCGCGCGGCCGGAAGCGACATGACCGGAGGTTCCATTAACGACTCCATTATTGTTGACGTAATGGAACACATGAACCGGATTGAAGAAGTCGGCCAGGATTACGCCATCGCCCAACCCGGGGTATGGTACCGGGATTTTGAAGTATCAACACTAGCCCGGGGACTGCTCATGCCCGCCTACCCTGCTTCCAAAGCGTATTGCGCGCTGGGCGGCATGGTTGGGAATAACGCGGGAGGCGAAAAATCCCTCTCTTACGGACAAGTTAAGGATTTCGTTGAGGGGCTTTGGGTGGTTCTGGAGGACGGTAAAGAATATTTTGTGGAAGCCCTGGACGAAGCCGGTTTAAAAGCCAAAATTGCCCAAAAGGACTTTGAAGGAAACCTCTACCGGAAAATGTATGAGATGGTTTCGGGCCATTACGATGCCATCAAACAGGCTAGGCCCTCTACCTCAAAAAACTCTTCCGGCTATTACCTTTGGAACATCTATGATAAAGAAACCGGAAAGTTTGACCTCGCGCAGGTTATCGTGGGTTCCCAAGGGACACTAGGAATAATTACCAAGATTAAGTTCCGTTTGGTGAAGCCTAAGCGGTCCAGCGGACTCTTGGTGATTTCCCTGCCCGACCTCCACGAGATCGGCAACATTGTTAATACCATCAAACAGTACAAGCCTGAGGCTTTTGAATTGTATGATAAGGCAACCTTGAGCCTGGCCATTACATACCTGCCCGAAATCTTCGCCAAAATGAAAGGCAACCGGTTGAAATTAGCTTTCAGTCTCATTCCGGACGTTTTGCGAAAATTATTCGGTCGTCTTCCGGCCACCATTCTGTTCGCCGAATTTACTGGGTACAACCCGGAAGAAGTTAAGGAAAAGCTTGAACAGGCGCATAATGAAATTCAGGACAAATACCACATGAACGCTAAAATTTCCCAGACCTTTGAAAGTTTGCAGAAGTATTGGACCATCCGTCGCGAGAGTTACAACATGCTAAGGCTTCATAATATAGATAAAGTCCCGGCTTGCTTTATTGAAGATATAATAGTGCATCCGGACCAGCTGCCTGAGTTCATGCCCCGCCTATACGAAATCTTCGCGAAGTTCCCCTCTTTCGTGTACACCATTGCCGGACACGCGGGTGACGCTAACTTCCACATTATGCCACTGATGGACTTTAAGGACCCAAAGCACCGAGCAATCATCCTCGAGATGTCCAACCAGGTTTTTGACCTGATTAAGGAATATGGCGGATCAATGAGCGCGGAACACAACGACGGCCTTATCCGCGGATTCTTCCTTAAAAAGATGTATTCCCGCGAGATTTGCGATTTATTCATGGAAACCAAGATGATCTTCGATCCGGCCGATATATTCAACCCCAACAAGAAAATTGAGGCTACCCCAGAATTCTTTACAGCCCACCTAAGGTAGCGTTAAACTTACTAAATGAAAATAGGTATATTTGATTCCGGCCTGGGCGGTTTGTTAGTGCTTAAGCGCATTGCCCAGGAACTGCCGGAATATGATTATGTTTATCTCGGCGATACCGCCCGGGTGCCTTATGGCGACAAAACCCCGGAGGCGATTTACCTGTACACGGAACAGGCAGTGAATTGGCTGTTTAAGCAGGGCTGTGAATTGATTATAGTGGCGTGCAATACCGCGTCCGCGCAGGCTCTTCGGAAAATCCAACAGTGTTTCCTCCCCGGACAATTTGATAACCGCCGCGTGCTGGGAGTCATTATTCCGACCGTCGAAATGATAGCCAAGTCACCCCATCCAAAAATTGGAGTTCTGGCTACCGCGGCAACAGTTAAATCGCAAGTTTATTCCCTGGAGTTAAAAAAACTTTTGCCTGAGGCTGAGGTGTTGGAGCAGGCTGCTCCTAAACTAGTACCCCTAATTGAGCAGGGTAACTTAGCCGAAGCGGAACGAGAAGCCTTGGAATATCTTAAACCTCTCCTTGAAGAAGGGATCCAGACTTTAATTTTGGGCTGCACCCACTATGAGCTGTTGGCCAAAAAGCTGCGAGATGATCTGCCGGACATAAATATCATCGCCCAGGGCGACTTAGTCCCCGCCAAAGTTAAGGCTTATTTACAACGCCACCCTGAGCTGGAAACAACTATATCAAGGACCGGTTCACGGGAATTGTTTGTAACTTCCCTAACGCCCGAAATAAAAAAACGCGCCACCGGTTGGTTTGGCGACGCGGAACTCCAGGAAACAACAATTACGTAGCTAAGCGGGTCACGAGGAATATAAATAGTACTCCCGCAACTGTAAGCCCGACAATTTTTAACGAGCTTTGTTTGCTGTGGGCTTCCGGGAGCAGGTCACTAGCCCCAATATAGAGGAGGAATCCCGCGAAGAAACCCAGGTAAATTACCAGCCACCGCTCAGGGATTACAAATAAGTAGGTTAAGGCCAGTCCAACCAGCGGAGCCACGGCATCCAAAACCAAATACTTTACGGACTTCTTTAAGGTGTTGCGGTTAAGTAGCATCACGCTGACGGTATTTAGACCGTCAGAAAAGTCGTGGGCAATTACGGCGATCGCAACCAGCAAACCGACGTGAGGACTAACGTGGAATCCGAGCCCAATACCCACGCCGTCGAGAAAGCTATGGAAAGCCAGTCCCGCCGCGCCAATTTTACCAACCAGCGGGTGTTTGTGGTCAGAATACTCCTCTTCATGGCTAGTATGCACCACCGCAATCTTTTCCAGAGCATGAATGGCAAGAAAACCCACCACCACCGCCACCATGGCACCTGTAATGTTCAGATTGTTTTGCTGCAGGGACGCGAATATTTCCGGGATAATATCAAAAAAGACAACCGCGATTAACACACCAGCGGTAAAACTGATGATCAAATGCAGCCGTTCCCGGTTACGAATGCCGAAATAACCGCCGGCCAAGGTAGAAATAAAAGTCCCGATGCCAAATAATATTGCTTCCATATGGGGAAATTAACTACCCTAATTATATATTATCCGCGCAGCTTCTCCAAAAGCCCGATTGCCTTGGCGATGTCCGAGAGGGTGAGATCGCTCAAATCAGCGATGCGCTCATCCTGGGGGTAAAGAACTTGATAGATCTCCGGCATCATCGGTTCCACGGCTTCCAAAATGTTTACCCGTTTTGCCGATTCAATATAATCCCCAAAAGTTTGACTCACTTCACCTATACCCATTTCTATCCCATAAGCTGGTCGAACCTGGTCTTCTGATGGCAGATAAGCCAACAGCATCCCGTCTCCCCCGTACTCTTTCGTCTGCATGGGCATAACAGCATCTACCTCTCCCCTTTTACCGAGATGGATCAGGAATTCCATCCAGGCTTCCTTGGTTAAAGTCAGGTCATGGACCTGGCTAAAGCCGCCCAAACATTTCATCCCGTAGTAAAGTGCAATTATCAAATAGCAAAGCAGCATACCCGGAAACACCTGTTTGTTTTCGAGAGCCTTAGCCATGCCTTCCGGTGTGTATGCAAAATCATATTCGCCATTATTGGAAACCAAACGGCCTTCTTTAAGATGCAAAGCGACCCGGCGGCATTTATCATCCAGGGCCCAAAACATATAACTGCCGCGCCCTTCATCTACCGAAAACGCGCCATCAATACCTTCAAAGCAGCGCAGCACCAATTTATAGTAGTTCGGATCAAACAAAAACTTGTGTATGAGGGATTCCGTGTCTTTGAAATGGTACTGTTGGAGAAGTTCAGCCACAATGGTTTCGATTTCCAAATAGATCAGGTTTGGCACTTCACCATCTCTAAAAAGGCTTGGCCACATTAAATAGTTAAGCTTTGTAATTTGGCTGGAAAAATCTTTGGCCCCTAGAACCTCCGGGTCACCATAATATTTTTCCATATATTCTTGCATCGCGTCCGACTTCTGTTTGCTAATATGGGTTTCTCTTTCCTTGCTTTTGACATTATCCAAAGCCCGGTCTAGTTCTTCACGGGTAAATGAGCGCATACTGTAAGCAACCCCCATCTTCAGCTTGTCCGGGAATAACGGAATCCGAACCGTGCCTTCGATATCGGAATTAAACTCAATCCCCCGCGGGAAAGAACTATTGTTTATGGAAATGCTGGCAAAGGAAAAATCTACCAGGTATTTTAGCTTTTCCGGTGCACCCGTGACGTAAGGGATACCTGAAATAATATTGGAGTTAACGAAAAAAGGGTTGTTAATGGGACCATGATGGTCAGCCGTTGAAACAAGCGGGTACTTTTTTAGTTGTTCAACTACCTCATCAGCCACGCGGGCGCTTAAGCGCTGACTTAACAGTTTTTGGACCACGGCAAAAAGCTCCGGCCTGCGCGCTTCAAGCTGCGGCACCGGATTTATGTCGATAAAGCCTTGAGTATATTCGTATAAACTTTTATCGGATCGTTTTTGAACAATCTCTTCCAGAATTGGCCTTCTGCGCCAAACTGCTTGTTCTATTTCTTTGAGGGATTGTAAAATGCGGTCTTTTGATGTCGATGTAGACGGGTCTGGGTCTGCGGGATCCATACAGAATTAAGGAATATCTTACCAAATACAAAACGCATTTTACACCATATTGTTTCAAGTAACAAGAGTGGCCGATTTTGACGGGTATTGACTTGAGTACAATAAAAACCAATTGACTACCGAAGCTGATTTTGCTATATTACTGCTGGATTTAATCCAGCCTGACACAGCAGGTTTAGGGCCGATTCCTACCTGTGGGTAGGATTTTTCATTTATATGGTGGCTATGGTGTAGTGGTAACACAGCGCTCTGTGGCAGCGTTATCACGGGTTCGATCCCCGTTAGCCACCCCAGCAAAATATCGCCTTAAAGGCGGTTTTTTGTTATATAAAAACACCCTGCTCCCGCCAAGCAAGGTGTTTTTAGTTCAAATGCCTGCCAACCGTGGTTGGCCATTATCGCCCTTTACGATGCCACACGCCGCTGCAACTTCTTCGCGCCAACGCCGCCAAAGCATGAGTGCTTTATCCATCCCCTCAAGGACGGCATCGTACTGCTCCTCGGGAACGTGGTCCAGGAGCATGCGCCACGCAGCAAGCCGGTGCTCGCCGTCGGCGCTGTCGAGTTCCCGGTGAACGCGTACCAGCTCAAGCGCTTCGACTGGTATTCCGTATTCCGCTACGAGAGGATGTTCTTCCAGCGGTGGTTCTGGACGCTTGGGCGCGCTGGGGTCGAACACGGAACGTTCGTACCTGTTCCCTTCGAGAAATAAAGTGGTGATAGCCGCTCCGACTCCCCAAGGATAGAACAAAGTAGCGTAACCTAAGTAGGCTTTGTAGGTTCGGCCGGCGGGGCCGAGCTTAACGTCTTCGAACTCATCGAGGTCGAAGCCAAACGCTTTCGGAATCTCCAGGAACAACTCCGGATGGGGTCGTCCGGCATAATGCATGCCGGTGCGCTCCTCTTCCATGTTGCTCACTAGGTCATCCCTTACTTCCTTAACCGGACAACGTTTTGCGACGTTTTCCATATAGTCGGGAAATGGCTGAACGAATACGGCATATTCGTTTTGAAAATGAAAAACCATAAGGTCTTTCGGTACGAGACCGGCAAAAGCTGGGTCAGACCAATGGAGTTTCCTTTCCATGATCTGAAGCAGGTTTTCCCGGAACAATTCAGCCACGCCGCTGCGTGGTCTGGGCTTCTTAGTATCAGACATAATATCCATATCCCCTGCTCCTATTTGTTATACGATACTATATCAAATAAGCCCTGAGCACAACCCAGAGCTTATATCTATTCAAAATTAGTTTAAAAACACTATATAAAAGCTAAGGCGTATACTATCCAAAATTCCAACGCCAAATCATTTTTTAAATACGGAGTATCTATAAGCCCATGGAAAAAGATAGCAATAATAAACAGCGCCAACCCTATCTTCCAAATATCCCGTCGGTGACGCAGTCCTTCCACTAAGCCATAGACTAATAATGCCAAAAAGCTAACTAATCCTAGCAAACCCACATCAATCCAAAAATTCAAAAAAATATTATGGGGCGAATTGTAATGGTCCAAGTTCGGGTCGGTATTGTATTTGTCCCAATTGATGCCAAAACCGGCTACGCCTTTGCCGAATATCGGATTGTCGCGAACCATGGCTTCCCCGGTATGCCAGAGACTAATGCGTGCAGCGGCTGACTTTTCCCCGTAGAAGGGCAAAACAATTCGGTAGCGCAAATTTGGCACGGCGACAACAAGAACCGCCATTATAGCAAGCACCGCTAGTGTCGGCTTCAAATACTTTCTACTGGCGACGAATACGGCGTAAATCACGGCCGCTATACCAAAGCCAAGCCAACCCCCGCGCGACAGGGAGAGAAACAAGGCAATGGCTCCAAGTATCCAGGCCGCCAAAATTAACAAAGTTTCTCTAGCGCGCCAGGAACGTTGCTCCAGTTTGGTAAATAAATCAGGGGTCAGGAAAGCCAGCAAAGGCGCGACAAACAAAGCCAGCCCATTTGGGTGGGCAAAAAAAGCGATGGCCCGCTTCGGCTCATTCGCATTCCCCCACCAGTCAGAGGGCAGGCCGAGCAGGAAGAAATATTGCGCCAGGGCCAATACCCCGCAAGCGGCCAGAAACAAGTACATGGCGTACTTAACGGCGCGGTGCGTCTGCGAATTATTGGCGGCAATATAGCGCAGTACGAAAAAGAGGGCGATAGGCTCGGCATATAACACTATCCACTGTCCCGCCCGGTCAATCGTAAACCCATTTGAGACCAATCCAATGCAACTTGCCAGAAAAAACAACGCAACGAAAGCGAACAAAATTTTATTGCGTAATATGGTATAGCGAACAAACTGCATTAACTCGCCTTTGTAAATTATCCAGATTAACGCGGTAGCGGTGACAAAGGCAAGCCATACCATTAAGAAATTTAACGGCACTCCGGAAATAGCAAAGCGCCACACATAGAGCGGCGCCAGGATAATTGTTAAGGCAAATAAATAAGCCATTTACTTAAAGAAATAATCTTTAAAATCGGTTCGGTAAATTTCTACGGTGGCCACGAAGATCGCCATCACAGTCGGTCCGATCAGAAAGCCCAGCGGGCCAAAGAATAACAGTCCCCCCAAAACACCAATCATAACTAAGAGCGGGTGGATTTGGACACGAGCGCCAACAATATTGGGCCCTACCAAGTTGTCGATTAACCCAATTGAAAAGAACGCCCATATGGCCAAGCCAATTGCCTGAGGAATGTGGCCCGTGATTAGGAAATAAATAACACCGGATCCCAGTGCAGTTGGGGCGCCGATTGTTGGAATGATTGCCAATAGTACGGTAAAGAAACCCCAGACCAACGGGTTGGGAATGCCGAATATGGTAAACCCGATTGTGGCGGAAACTCCATGGCACAATGCGGTAAGCAACGACCCCCTAATAACCCCGTTAACTGACGCAACAATTTTTTTCAACAGCACATCTTCCTGTTTTGAGGCCAATGGGGATAGTTCGATTATAAGATTTTTTATCTTGGGAGCATCACGAAGCAAATAAAATGTGGCTATAACCATTATGATTAACTGCGCCGCGAAACTGGCAATATTGGAAGCTATCGCGGTTAGTGAATTCAATTCCTGGTTTGAAAACTGGCTAACAAGGTTGTTGAGGTTCTGGGTAATATCCTGGACCCCGTCACGTATCGGTCCCGGGATGTTTTGTATAATTTGGTCCTTGTTAATAACCAGGTCCCCTGACTGGATGTGGTCATAAACAATGGAGATTTCCGAAGCCAATAGGCGCCCTGCCAGGGTTAAGATTAAACTTACTCCCATAGCAACTATTAATACGGCCAATATTGCCGAAATTGTACGTGACTTAAAAACATCCATAATCCGGTGCTGCAATGGCTCAATTAAAATGGCTGCCATTACACTAACAGCCAGGATGCTTATGAATGGCCGGGCCATGAAAACAACCAATAAAAATAGGGCTCCCAGGAAAACAAAGAAAGCGATGGACTGAAAAGGTTTATACGCCATAAACAAGGTTAAATTTACATTTTCAGTATAGCAAAAAGGTCCTATTTGGACTATAATTTCTTTAACTTTGGCAATGAGAAACGCCGAGAATGTTGGAATCTTAACCGAAGACGCTTATGGAGGAATTATGCCAATTGAAGCCAAATCAGGAATCCTGCTGGACCCTGAGCGCAAAAGTCCTCGAGCTGCTGAGTTTGAGGAAAAGCTATCATCGTTAATAGTCGGCCAGGAGCGGGCGGTCCGTCGCATGAGCGGACTGTACCAAATTTACCTGGCTAATATGAATAACCCTAGCCGCCCCCTGGGCACCATGCTATTCCTCGGTCCAACGGGCACGGGGAAAACACGGGTCGTGGAAGCGGCCGCCGAAACACTTTTTGGCAGCCCTACCGCGATGCTAAAAATTGACTGCGCTGAATTCCAGCACAGTCACGAAATCGCCAAGCTCATTGGTTCGCCGCCGGGATATCTCGGGCACCGGCAAACCTCTCCCATGTTCACCCAGGAAAACCTGGACAAGGCATACACGGACGATACCCAAATGTCGCTTGTCCTGTTCGACGAAATTGAGAAGGCCAGTGTATATCTCTGGCAGCTCATGCTCGGAATCATGGATAAGGGTATCCTTACCCTCGGCGACAACCGGAAGGTTGATTTCACAAAGACTATTGTCTTGATGACATCTAACCTAGGCGCCCGCGAAATGAGCGAGACTATCTCAGGAGGGATAGGATTCGCCCCTCCCGTGCGCCAGGAAGACACGGAAGTGGATTCGAAAATTTATAAAGTCGCTGTGGAGGCGGCAAAAAAGAAATTTTCCCCCGAATTCATGAACCGTATAGATAAAACCGTGGTCTTTCGCAGCCTGAAAGAGCACCATATCCGCCAAATCATGGATATTGAGCTTGGGATGGTCCAGGACCGTATCACCCATTCGGCGAAGACAAAATTTGTCTTTGAGTGCAGGGATGACGCTAAGGATTTCCTGCTTCGCGAAGGCACGGAACTCCAGTACGGCGCGCGCCACCTGAAACGCGCCATCGAACGTTACCTGGTTTACCCACTCTCCAACCTAGTCGCTTCAGAACAGGTTGAAACTGGTGACCTGGTAAATGTATTTTTTGACGAATCGGAGGGCAGCCTGCGGTTCGCCAAACAACCGGGAGCATTGATTCTCGGAGATTACACAACTGTTTACGGGGTTCAACCCAATCCCGAAGACGAGGTCAGGGAGATCGCCGCCACCGCCACGGCTCCAGCGTTTGCCACGCCGGGCGACGTGATTCGGGAAAGTCTGATCCCAGCGCTTAAAATGTGGCTGAACATGGAATGTTCGACCGCAACCGCCGAGTATCAGAACACCGATAACTCCTCCGACCCCCACCTGTACTATAAACTGGGCGAAACACCTTTGCCGCAAAGGCTTATGGACTTCATATTGGTAGAAAGTTATATGGATTAGTTGGTTTCAATGCCAACCGCCACTTATACCGGACACTTGCTTTTTTGGCGAGTTTCCGGTATAATTTTACTTACATTAGCCCTAAAAGGCACAGTAGCCAGCGGCTATTTTTTAATGATTAAACTGCCTGCCGCCCCGCGCCGCGGGGTAAGAGAAGAAGACCCAAAATGAAACGAGACAACCTCCGCAACGTTGCCATTATCGCCCACGTTGACCACGGCAAAACTACCTTAGTAGACGCCATGCTCAAACAGACCGACACCGTCAAAAACGATGGCGGCGATTTGATTATGGACTCCGGCGACTTGGAACGTGAGCGCGGCATTACCATTACCGCCAAGAACGCCTCCATTGATTACAAAGACTTCCATATCAACATTGTCGATACCCCAGGCCACGCTGATTTCGGCGGCGAAGTTGAACGCACCCTGAAAATGGCTGACGGCGTGCTTCTTTTGGTGGACGCCAAAGAAGGCCCCATGCCCCAAACCAAGTTCGTGCTAAAAAAAGCGCTGGAGCTCGGCCACCGCGCAATTGTCGTAATCAACAAAGTAGACAAACCGGACGCCCAAGTTGATGAAGTAGTAAACAAGACTTTCGATTTGTTTGTCTCCCTCCATGCCACCGAAACCCAGCTCGACTTCCCCATTATCTACGCAAGCGGTGTTAAGGGTGTTGCCTCCACTAACCTGGATGAAGTTTTGACCGCGCTTAAATCAGGCGCTGAACTACCGAACGACAAGGCTAATATTACTCCCATTTTTGACGCGATAATTGAACACATCCCCGCGCCGGAAGTTTCTCCGGAAGACCCGTTTGCGGTACTCATTCTCGCCTTGCGCTCTGACAATTACAAAGGCAAAATCGGTATCGGTAAAATTACCTCTGGCAGCGTTAAGAAAGCGCAAGCCGTTGTTAAGATCGACCGCGACGGAAAGCAAACCGCCGGCAAAATTTCTTCCCTACAAATGTACCGCGGTTTGGTCCCAACTGAGTACGATGAAGCCACTGCCGGAGACATTGTCGCTTTGGCCGGTTTTGATGACGTGCAGATTGGCGACACCATCACTGATTCCAACAACCCCATTCAAATTCCGCCGGTTGAAATCGAGCAGCCCACCATTAAAATGACTTTCGGGGTAAACACTTCCCCATTCGCGGGCCGTGAAGGCAAATTGGTAACCTCCCGCAACATCCGCGACCGCTTGTTTAAAGAACTGGAAACCAACGTGGCGCTCAAAGTGGAAGAAGCCACTGGCGACTCATTCCTCGTATCCGGACGCGGAGAGCTCCACCTCGGCGTGTTAATAGAAACCATGCGCCGTGAGGGGTTTGAACTCCAGGTATCCCAGCCCCAGGTTATCTTCCACGAGGAAAACGGCCAGAAAATGGAACCATATGAAATCCTGACCATTGATGTCCCAGGCGAACACCAGGGCGTCGTTATTGAAGAAGTAGGCCGCCGCGGCGGGGACATGCAGCACATGGAATCCGACGCTTCGGGGGAACTGCACGTGGAATACCTTATTCCGACCCGCGGTTTGATTGGGTTAAAGAACCTGCTCCTTACCCGTACCCGCGGTACCGCCATCATCAACAACCTGTTTGATTCCTACAAGCCCGTACACGAAATTGACCTGCGCGGCAACGAACACGGCTCCATTATCGCTTCTGAAAGCGGCACCTCCAACGCCTATGGCCTGAATAACGCCCAGGAACGCGGTGTCATGTTCATTGGCCCAGCCGTCGATGTTTACGAAGGAATGGTAGTGGGCAAGAATTCGCTGGATATGGACCTTGAAGTTAATGTTTGCAAAACCAAGAAGCTTACCAACATGCGTTCTTCCGGTGCTGACGACGCGCTCATCCTCACTCCGCCAAAAGAAATTACACTGGACTTTGCCCTGGAATACATTGGACCTGATGAACTGGCTGAGGTTACCCCGCAAAGTATCCGTATTAGAAAGCGGCTGCTGTCGGCCACCGACCGCAAACGAGACAAACGTTCCTAAATAAAAACTCCCCTCTTCCGAGGGGAGTTTTGATTACGTACCAGATGTTGACCTTAAATGTTGATCTGGTCGGCTTGCCTGGTTTGAATAACGCCGCCGACTGGGATATTGCGGTCATAGCCGTTGGCTGGAACCGCGTCCTGCACCCAGAATCCCCAAGACTCGAGAACACTCATGGATGGGAAGCCAAGGCGGGAACCGCCCTTAATGACGTACATGGTGCCGTTATCATTAATTAGTGTCCCCTCGCTGTGGGCCATCGCTGAAGATTTGATCGGACTCAGTGTAGTCATGAACGAGGTGTCACCGGCATACACATTCCCGAAAGAGTAACCGCCTTCAAGGAAGACGTTAGCCGAAGTGAAACCGGCACGCTGGCCATTGGTAATCAGATATACTGTGCCGTGGTCATTAATCAACGAGCCGTTGCGCGGCGGAATGAAGTAAGTGTAATAATGATTACCGTCAAAGTAGCTGGTCAAAGGCAAATCCATGTCAGCGCTGTTGGCGGTCTGCAAGTTGGCCCAGTTGTTGAACTTGTATGATAGGAATGCGCCCGAAGAAGTATATGGGCTGCGTGTATTGCCGGTACTGATGAAGTACACGGTGCCATCTGAACCACGCACGGTACTGCCAACCGGATGGGAACTGGTGGTCGGCGACGCAATTACGGTGAACTTTACGCTAGCGGTGGTTTGTACTCCCACATTGCCGATGTTTGATTTGATATAAATGGAATACTCACCGAACGGCTGAATACTGTAATGCTCGGTGTTACAGTTTCCTTCCACTCCATAACAGAGACTGTTTGGCACTACCACGGTAGCGACATTGTCATTTATGACTTTGAGAGAACTGTACAGGTTGGCAGAATATGTGCCGTCAGTAAACCAAACTCCGCCACCGTACATCGTATTGATGTTCATGGTGGAGAAGCCTGACCCATTTAGGGTAATAGTGGAGCTGATGGGTCCTGAGGAAGGACTTACTCCGTTGAGTACTAGCCCGGCAACTACGTCCGCACTCGCTTTCGAACCCCCAGAAAAGCCCATAAAAAGGCTGATTAGGACCAAAAAGCCTAAAACTTTGGTTGTTTTCATAAATTTGGCTTAATTATGTCGTATTTCACTACGACTATAACATAACGCACAAAATAATGGAATATTACACCCACCCTTCTTCGTCATCCGAAGGGTTATATTTGGTATTCATCCAATAACTAATAAGGTTTCCGGTGAATTTACGCAGGTAAAAACGGTCCATCTTAAAAGTATGGATCGCTCCCCCGCCTTTGATATGCTCTATGCCGTTAACGTAGGATTGTACCCGAGTGGCACCTACCATAAAGGTTAAGAGCAGACCAACAACCAAAACAAACGCACGATTATCTCGCATTTTATATTTTATTTAGTTTTATTTGTTTTTATTTCTTACAGATTTTCAACTACCCTTATTATAGCACAATTTTAGGGTTTTTGCAAATGAAAACTCCCCTTGCGGGAAGAAGTCTACATGAAGGCGGAGAGCGGTGCCAGTATGGCAATAATGATTACAACAATAGTTATTATTCTGATGGTTTTTTTGCTCATAAAGTATTCGCCGGAGGTGAGAGTTAATGTCTTTTTATATTGTAGCACAAATTCATCAAAAATTCAACCCCTACAAAACCTGGGCTAAAATAAGGTCTACGATTGGGCGCGGCGGGGTCGCTGAAGTTTTCAGCTCTACGTCCAAATCCGCCAGGCGCTGTAATATCTGGTTAACCTGAAGGGTGTTAAAACGCGCCGCTAATTTCTTTAGCTGGAACAGTCGCCCGCTTTTCCAACCGGTCTGTCCCAAAATGGCGGAGTCGGGCACCGAGCGGTTCTGCATATCCTGAACCAACAGAATATTGCGGAACTGGTCAGCCAGCAAAGCATTCAACAAAATTATTTTTGACTTGTCATCGCCGCTGCCATCGGCTTCCGCCAAAAACTTTTCCAGCGCGGCAAAAGCAGATTTACTGTTCTTGTCGGCAATGGCGTTGATAACGTGCCACACTTGAGTTTCCGTGTTCCGCTTGGTCAGTTCGCGCACGGTGTCCGCGGTAATCGCCTGCCCGTCGGCATAGGTTGCCAATTTTTGGAGTTCCAGGTCCATTTGCCTTAAATCAACCAAGGGTTTTTCCCAGGACGAAGCGGGTTGAGGCACCAACGCGGCAATGAGTTCTGCAATCCCCTCTTTGTTGATGCTGGCGCCGTGGTGTTCAGCGCGCTGAGCAATCCAAGCCGGCAACTTCGTAGTTTCTGGCGGGTCAAAGGTAACCACTTCCACGATTTCATTTCCAGCCAGCAACTGGAGGGAGCTCCCCCGCTTCGGAGCGGCATCTTCCATAATTATTACCCGACCGCTGGTTGCCAGCAAGCTCTCTAAATTATCCAGCAAACCGCTTTTGGCAATGCTATTGTCAAAAACATAGGCTTCGGCCGGCCCAAATAAAGCCGTCCCGCCCAATTCGCCCACGCTGGGGGAAGAATCGCCTTCGCGAAACCATCGTAAATCAACGCCTGTTTCCTTTGCCAGCTCCTTGAGGCGCTGCTGTTTAGAAAAATTGTCCTTGCCAATAAATATACTAATCATACAGGTTATTGTACCAAGCCCGGGCCCCCTTGAAAAATCCCCCGGAATGGGTTAAAATAACGGGGATTTGTGCCAAATGTTGAGCGCCCGTAGCTCATCTGGATAGAGCGTCTGGCTTCGAACCAGAAGGTAGTAGGTTCAACTCCTGCCGGGCGCACCAAAATTACAAAAAAGATTATGGAACGGTAGCTCAGTTGGTAGAGCAGGTGCCTCTTAAGCACTCGGTCGTGGGTTCGAGTCCCACCCGTTCCACCAGAGAATATCCCCAAGGTATGGGGATTTTTTGTTATACTATGTATGTCAGCGCGCGGCTTTAGCGCCGCCCGCAAAATTAAACGAAACAAAATGGTTACTAATGACGCTGAGGTATTCCACAACCTCATAAATACGTTACTGTCCGACTTCTGGGTGGTAATGTTGTTCGGCCTCGCCTACTTTGGGCTGAAACATTACCGATGGATTAAAGCCATGGGCAAACAAGGTTCAAAGAAGAAACATACCATGGATGACTTTGAGCTAGTTGCCGTGGTGCACAGTGCCAAGTCAATTGCTTGGGGAATCCTGCTGGTGGTATTTTCTTACACCATTGTTTCCCTTGCCTACTTCCTCATCCCCGCCAACCCCTTTACCCCGGATAACAGCAGCGCCATGACTATGCTTGGCCAAGCTTTTGAAGTGAGCGTTGTCACCCTCATGGTTGCCGGGTATATGCTAATAATTTCCGCCGGCGGCCGCTGGTTGAGCTTTGTGGCAAAACTAATAGCCACGCTCGGCGTATTGCTCGTCGTGGCGGCCAGTATCGCTACCTATTTGCGGTAACTCCCACTTTACTCAAAGCATCGCGGCTAGTGCGCCGCGGAATTGGAATTAGTGCTCGAACTGCCTGGCGCGTTGTCAGGCTTTTCATTTGTCCCGAACGGGCTCTTGGAAACAAATGGCTGCGGCGCGTAAGTAGCGGCGTCCTGTACCCGTTTGGCGATAAAATTATATGAAGTAAAATTGATCCGAATGAGCTTTACCGGAACCAGCAGGGTGCTCTGGCTGGAATCGGACAATACACCCCAGGCGCTCTTAACGGTCCAAGCTTCCATGAGCAGCAGCAGGACAAGCACTGCGAGCAAAACCGCTCCAATGTTTTGGCCCGCTTTGCGGTACCACGCTTTGTAATCCAGGGAAATCTTCATAGCTATTGTTTCTTTATATAAAAGTCGCCGCTCACGGTGGTGCGCACGCTGGCGCCTTTCTGGGCGCTAACGGCAATCTTCTTAACCGGACTAATAAATGCCAAACGCTCAGACTTATCCAAAAAGCTGAGAACCTTGTCGAAAGAACCAGTCACCGTGATTGTATACGGAATGCTCAAAATGTTCGGTGAGGTTTTCACTTTTTCCGCGTTTTTCGCGGTGCCCGAAACATCAAGAGTCATTTCCAAAGCATAAGAATGGCTCAAGTCTTCCAATGTCTTAATCTCCTTAACCAGGTGGGTGTCACTGCTAAATAAATCTTCCGGCTGCACCGGCTTGGCCTTGAGGCTGGCCACGTCCTTTTTGCCCTGTTCGTAACTGCGCTGCTGTTCCTGCAGCTGCTCCAAGGTTTGCCGTTCCGCGGCCACGGTTATACTCAGGTTTTGGTTGCGGCTATGCAATTTACCGAACACATAGAAGAACATTACCGCGGTAATCACGGCAAACACGCCAACAACTATGTAGATTCGTGATTTATGGTTCATGGTGTCTGGTTATCCTTCAGAGTTTGATCCTGGACGAAAAAGGTAAAGTGGAAAGTTACGTCCTTTGGCTTGGAGACATTTTCCAACGGGTAATCAATATCCTTAAAATGGTCTTTATCCTGGTTAACACGGTTATAGAGGTCAATGGTCTGCTCGCGGGTATCAGCAAATCCCTGGATGTCGATTTGCTTTTTGGCCGTATCTCCAATAAAACTGGTGATTTTCACCCCGTCCGGCACGTCCGCGGAAAACGCTCGCAATGCTTGCGACCACATTGGTGAAATTTTGGACAATTCTTCGTAGTCCTTTAGCTGCTGGTTAATCCCATCCACCACGGTTTTTATCTGAGCGTTCTCGTCCTTGTCGGTCTGCTTCTTTACCTGCTCAATTTGGACGGATACCGCTTTCTCCTGGTTCTGCAAATACACCCC
Source organism: uncultured Candidatus Saccharibacteria bacterium (assembly GCA_964416765.1). GTDB lineage: Bacteria > Patescibacteriota > Doudnabacteria > UBA920 > UBA920 > CAYQEU01. The sequence continues at coordinate 129,617 of CAYQEU010000001.1, read as the reverse complement.
AAGGCCGACATCCAATAGTACTACTGCCATCATGGTAACGACGCCAAAAACGGCGGCGGTCAGCAGGCTGTGGTAGAGCGCTTCGTAGTGCAATTCTTCCTGTTTTTGCTTGGGTAGAAGGTTGATGATCCGCATCTATTTGTCGCTCCTTCCCCGCAAAGCAAGCCCGATGGCCGTGGTGAAGCTCAGCGCTTCATAAGAGTTTAAAACCGATAAGTCAGTGGGAACAATATGCTGCCATGGATCGGCGATCTTGACCCGGAAATTAGGAATGTCATTCATGCCTTTGGCAAGGAAAGTGTTCATGTGTTTCAGTTTGGCCGTGCCGCCGCAAAGCAGCAGCTCGGTTACCTGCTCCTTTGAGTGCTCGTAATGGAACTTCAGGATGTTTTTGATTTCCGCGCCAAGGTCGTTTACAACTGGAAGCAAGTAAGTTTCCATGTTGGGGTAGGCTTCCGTGTTCATCACACCCTGTTCCCGTTTTATTTCTTCAGCCTGTTCTTTTGAAACGCCCAGACCCTGTGCGATTCGGTCAGTAAAAATATTCCCCGCGATCGGGATAGAAGAAGTGAATTGCAAATTCCCCTTGATCACCATGACCAGCGCTGTTTTGTAAGCGTCGAGGTCGGCAATAAGGACGTTGGTTGTGTCAGCCCTGGGAACGAGAGTGCGCACCACGCTTTGTGACTCGACTTCGATTGCCTCAATTGTGAGGTGCGCCGCTTCCAGTACATCAATGTACTTGTTCACGAATTCTTTCGGTGAAGCAATCAGCAGCACGTCCATACCATTCGCGTCTTGGCGCAAAACCTGGTAATCAAAATAAACCTGGTCCATGGGCATTGGGATGTAAGCTTCCGCCTCGAATAACACGGCATTGGCCAATTCCGTGTCCGACATGGCAGTCATGCGAATTACCCGGACAAATGACTTCGATTCCGGGATGCTAAACACAACGCGGTTAGTCGTCAGCCTGCCAAACTGCGGGTGCAGCAAACTTTGTTCCACCAAACGGACCAGACCGTCGTGGTTTAGAATGTCTTCGTTGGAAATAAGGTTGGGAGGTAGCGGAACGTTGGAATAGGCCACAATCTTTTCTTTGTTGCCTTCCGGTTCCAGTTGGATAAACTTCAAAGCCGTCCCATTCAAATGGAGGCCAAAAGTAGATTTTTTCTTTTCAAATAAGTGGAGCAGCTTCATTGGATATTTTGTCCAATATTATAGATTGGGCTGATGAGCGCGAGCGCGAGGAAACCGACCACAACACCAATTACCAGCAGTAAAAGAGGCTCGATAATGGAAGATAAGTTTTTCATGGTGTCATCGACTTCCATTTCAAAATTTTCCGCCAGTTGCATCAAAATTTCTTCAATATTGCCGGTTTCCTCCCCTACTTCGAGCATTTGGGTGATAATAATCGGAAATAATTTTGGGTTTTCGCTCAACGCCGCGGTCAACGGTTTGCCCAGTTTTACATTATTAGCGGTCATGGCCAGAACTTCCCTATAGTATACATTATCCATCGCGTCCGAAGTGACCTGCAATCCCTCAACGATGGAAATTCCGGACTTCAGCATGGAGCTTAAAATCCGGGAAAACCTGGCGAGGTTAATCTTCTTCACAATCGGGTTTATGACCGGCATGTGGAGCAGGAACCAGTGAAACCCGCGCTTCCCTTTCTTCGTTTTCAAAGCCGCAATGGATCCCACGATCAAGCCGCCCAAAATTACGAATATCATAACCGGGTGGCCGGAGGCAAAATCGGATATATGGACAACAATCCGGGTAGCCAACGGGAGTTCGGTATTGGTGTCCTTAAAAGTCGCGGTCAGGCTGGGCAAAACAAAAATAGCGAGAAAGATACCAACCAGCACCATGGCGCTGATGATAACCGACGGGTAAATCATGGCGCCGCGCGTTTTGGATTTTAAATCGTGCTCACGTTCCAGCTGAATGCCCAAGTATTTCAGGCTTTCTTCCAGTTCACCGGACATTTCCCCCACCCTGACCATCGCGATAAAAATATTAGAAAAAACTTTCGGGTATTCCGCCAGGGCTTCGTGCAAACTTTTTCCCTGTTCCACCATGCTGGCCATATTGTCCAGAATCCCTTTGAATTTTTTGTTCTTGCTTTGTTTGGTAATGATGCGCAGGGCGCGTGGTGCTGGAATGCCGGCCTTAAGCATGAGGTGCATGTCATCAATAAAAGCAATTTTTTCTTTTAACGGGACGGTGCTGGAATTCCGCAGCCACGTCATCATGCTCTTCTCGTGTTTTTCTTCGAGCTCCACCGGGAGCAATCCGCGCTCCTTGAGCAAGTGGCCCGCCGCTAAGTAACTGCTCGCTTCAATCGTGGCAGTTTCCCTGGTCCCCTCTTTACTAACGGCGGTGTAAGTAAATGTAGCCATGGCTATTCTTTGCTGACGCGCAGCACTTCTTCAATGGTAGTTACTCCGGTAACACATTTGATAAATCCGTCTTCCCACATCAGTACCATACCCTTTTCTTCAGCGGCTTCCTGGATTTGCTGAGTAGTAGAATGCTTAACAATCATCTCCGAAATTTCCGGAGTAACCTCCAGCAATTCATGGATGCCAATACGCCCTTTGTAGCCGGTGTTGTTGCATTTTTCACAGCCGTGACCCCGGAAGAAGGGCAAATCTTCGAACTTTTTGGCTTTGATGTCAGGGTTTTCCCGGGTAATTACTCCCAGCAGTTTTTCCAGGTCGAATTGCTTTCGCAGTGTTGCCACCACGTCGGCCGTCGGCTTATCCGGGCTTTTACAATCCGGGCATATGACCCGGACCAGTCGCTGGGCCATAACCGCGTTAACGGTGGACGCGATCAAATAACTTTCCAAACCAATGTCTTCCAAACGCGGCAACGCCCCGGCAGCTGAGTTAGTGTGCAAAGTAGACAAAACAATGTGACCGGTCATGGCCGCGTGCATGGCTTCCTCCGCGGTTTCGCGGTCACGGATTTCCCCAATCATAATGATGTTAGGATCCTGGCGGAGCAAAGCGCGCAGCCCCAGGGCGAACGTCAAGCCGATTTTCGGGTTAACCTGCATTTGGTTAGCACCCACGATGCGGTATTCAACCGGATCTTCAATAGTCGAAATGTTTACGCTCTTGGTGTTGAGGATACTGAGGATAGCGTACAGGGACGTTGACTTACCACTGCCGGTAGGTCCGGTTACCAGAAGCATCCCATGCGGCTTTTTGATGTTACGCGTCACTATTTCCAGCTGGCTCTCGAGGAAGCCCAGCTGTTCCAGGCTCATGGCTTTGCTGGACTCATCCAAAAGACGAATAACGACTTTTTCACCGTCAAAAATGGGGATAGTGGAAACACGCAACGAAAACTTATACCCTTCTTTCTCAATCTTGAAGCGGCCGTCTTGCGGCAAGCGGTGTTCGTCGATTTTAAGGTTGGACAAAACTTTGATGCGAGCCACCAGTGCTGGCTGGATCAGTTTAGGCAGGGTCATCACGTCATGCAAAACGCCGTCAATACGGTAACGAACGGCAACGGAGTTTTCCTGTGGCTCAATGTGGATGTCGGAAGCTTTTTCAATTACCGCGTATTCCAAAAGAGTGTCTACGACACGGATTACCGGAATTTCCGAAGCCATCTTGGACAAGTCATCCGGGGTTCCCGGCGCGGCACTGCTGTCTTTGCCCTCAGTGACAAGGTTGTCTATTTCCCCTTCCAGGTTGGTGTGGTACTTGGACAGGCCGTATTCCAGAGAAGATTTGCCAATGAGGAACACGGCAATTTCCAAACCGGTTTTCTTTTGGATGAATTCCTTGGTTTGGAGGTCAGTTGGGTCAACCATGGCCAAGGAAAGCTGGTCCTTGGTTTTGGCAAAAGCAATAATCTTATGCCGGTGGGCAATGGGCTCAGGAACCAGGCTTAACACATCAGGTTTAATGTCCTCATTGAACAAATCCACTACCGGGACCTTTAAGTCTTCCGCTTTTAGCTCGAGGAGTTGCTTTTCGGTTACCACTTTTTGGTCGACCAAAAAATCTTCCCAGGGAGTAGGGACTTTAACGGCGTGCCAATTGCTTTGTAGAGTGGCCAAACTATCGTCTGTTACGATCTTTTTCTTCTTCAGTAGTTTGTTAAGTTCGATGTTGGACATTTTTGTTTCAAAAAACAGAATTACTGCTCGCGTTCAGGGCAGTTTTCTACATTAATTATAGCACAAAATCGCATATTTGGCCACCGACTAAACCGGCAAAAGGTGTTATAATTTAGGCAGCTTTAAGATTTATGAAACTAACACAAAATTCACAATCCGGAATCTCAATAGTGGAGATAATCATAGCCGTGGCTTTGCTCTTGGTAATCGCGCTGCTTTACCAGGGCACCGCCAACAACCTGACACTCACCCGGGAGTCCGACAATGAAGAACTGGCGCTGCGCATAGCCCAGAATGAGATTGATTCACTGAGACAGGGTGGTTATGCCTCCCTCCCCTCAACCGGAAGTTTTAGTTCCACCGAGCTGAACCAGCTGCCTTCGGGTTCCGGGTCACTCACCGTTACCGATTTTTCCGCCACCGTTAAACAGGTTGTCGTAACGGTACAGTGGAACAGTCCCCGCTCAGGAAACCAAACTGTAACCTTAACCACGGCGATTGCCAACAATGGAGGGTTATGACGAGCCATACTCCCCCAGCCCAAAAAGGGTTTACCCTCATCGAAACGATTGTCGCTATCGGGATTGCATCCCTGCTAGTAGGCGTGCTGTTCCTGCTGTTTGATAATTACAATAAGGTATTTCAAGCCCAACAAACCAGCGCCCGGGTCCTTGTATCGGCGTCACAGGCGGGCAATGAACTGCAAAGCTACGCCCGACAGGCAAGCGCCGTAGTTTCCAGTTATGTTTTCTCAGGTACTACCTATACCAGCAACTCCACTAACTTGGTTATGAAAATGCCGGCGGTGGACAGCTCTGGAAGCCTGATAAGCGGTGAATATGACTATGTAGTCTTTTATATTAGCAGCGGCAAGCTTTATGAAAAGGTTTCCGCTTACGCTTCCAGCACGCGAAAAACTGTTACCAAACAATTGAGCGACACCGCCTCGTCCGTAACATTTACTTACGATAATGGCACCCCTTCCTCCGCCACCCGGGTTGATGTTGACATCATCATGAGCGCAACCGAAGGCCACGCCACCGCCAGCCACGAATTAAAGCAAACCCTCTATTTACAAAATCAATAACATGAAGCTCAAACTACCCTTCAAAAAAAATGGTTACGTGGCAATCGTCGTAATTGTATTTTTTGCCATCATCTTGTCGCTTTCAGCGGTACTACTGCAGTACGTCTCAACCAGCGTAAAAAGCGCTAGAACTACTGTTTCCAGCGCACAAGCGTTGCAACTAGCCGACGCCGGGCTGGACATCGCTGTGTCTAAGCTTAACCAGAACCTTAGTTATACCGGCGAAACCAACACAGCTGTTGGAGGCGGTACGGTTACCATTGCCGTGTCCACTATCGATTCCCAAACACGCGCCATTGTGGCAACAGGGACATCAACGTTCAAAGGCAAAACCACCTCTAAGACCGTGCGTGCCAATGTGGGCATAAACTCTTCAGTAATCTCCTTCCGCTACGGGGTTCAGGCCGGAACGGGCGGTTTCTCCTTAACCGGCGGTTCTACCATTAACGGAAATGTGTACTCCAATGGCACCATTAGCGCCACTACCGGTGTCCATATTACGGGAAGTGCTGTTGCCGCCGATCCCCCGGCACTGGTCGCGGACCAAACCAATGATGTGCCATCAACTATATCTTCCTGCACAAGTTCCACCTGCATTACTTTTGGTGACGCCGCGGCCACCCAGGATTTCTCACAGAGTTTTAAGATATCCGCGGCCACTCCTTTAAATAATATCGCGTTTTATCTCAAAAAGGTCAGCACTCCGGGCAATCTAACGGTTCGCATTGTTACCGACAACTCCGGAAGCCCGAGCAATACCCAGCTCATGAGTGGAACCATCTCCGCTTCTGCGGTAACAACCAATTTTGGTTGGGTCAGCGCTACTTTCCCTACCACTCCGGTACTCGACCCCTCCCAAACATACTGGGTGGTATTAGACGGGAGCACCAGCTCCACCAAATACTACATCATTGGAGCCAACTCAAACGGCTACGCTAATGGACAAGGAAAGCTCGGTAGCTACGGCGGAAGTTGGTCGGCAACGAGTCCCAGCGGATTAGATGGTTATTTCCGGGTTTACTTGGGCGGCGGCAGCTCCATGATTGGTGGCAACAGCTACAATACGGGCGTATATGTCGGAACGACTTCGACCGATGTCGCTTGGGCATATAACGTTATGGGAGCAACTATCACCGGCCCGTTGTACTGCCAAACTTCCAGCTTTACAAGCAAATCCTGCGACACCAGCCGTTCTTCTCCCCCGTCCACCCCTTTACCTCTCTCCGACAACAACATCCAGGACTGGAAAGATGACGCTGAAGCAGGCGGCACTATTACTGGAGACTACACTGTTGGTTTTGCCGGAGCCACCATTGGTCCGAAAAAAATCACCGGCAACCTGCTCGTGAATGGTGGCGGCACATTAACCCTGACCGGCAGCCTTTGGGTGCAAGGCAGTGTAACCATCACCAGTGGAGGCAAAGTTAAATTAGCTTCTTCATATGGCAGCAATAGCGGGGTGCTGGTAACAGACGGATATGTAGTACTTAGTGGGGGCTCAGATTTTCAGGGTTCCGGTACAGCTGGAAGTTACCCATTTGTCATCACCACCAGCGCTTGCCCCGTGGCGCCGGGCTGCAACGGCAACGACGCCATTTCCCTTTCGGGCGGTTCCGGTACAGTGGCTTTGGTAGCACAAAATGGTAACGTCCATATAAGCGGCGGCGCGGTTTTGAAAGCGATCACCGCAAAACAAATTACCATGGACGGCGGCGCTACCCTAACTTATGACAGCGGCCTTGTCAGTGAAAACTTCTATAGCGGCCCCGGCGGATCGTGGGAGTTTGTTCCCGGGTCTTATGCCATAACCAACTAGGTTAGGAATAATCAGTTAATTTAAAAGCCCCGCATTCGCGGGGCTTTAGTTTTATCTAAACGGATTATGCAGTCGGGCCGTTGCCGTTACCCTTGTTGCGATTTCTCCACCAGAGGTAGAGGGCAATCAGGATCAGGAGCAGGAGCAGCCACCACCACCAAGCGTTGTGGTTTGTGTTGCTATTATTGGAGTTCTGGTTTCCATTTGAATCGTTGCTGGTAGAATCGCCTTCAACCTGGCCTTGGTCGGCCTGTGCTACCTGAGGCTGGTCCGTGCTGGCACCCAATACCTGGCCTTGTCCACCATTACCGCCAGTTCCACCGTTGCCTGTGCCGCCGTTATTAGAGAAAGCACCGCCGGTACCAATGTTACCGGTTCCGCCATTACCGCCAGTTCCACCGTTACCGCCATTGCCGGTATTATCGCCCAGTACTAACCCTGGAGGATTAGTACCGCCGTTACCTGGGTTGCCAGGATTTCCATTTCCTCCATTGCCACCATTACCGCCAGTTCCACCTGGAGGCGCTGGGGGAAGTCCTCCTCCGCCGCCACCTCCGCCGCCATTGCCGTTGAAGTGGTTACCAAAGTTGTATTCGGTTGAATCAGTGCCCGAGGTTACGTTTACGGTAAAGCTTGCCGGGTCAACCGGGACAGTCGCAACCCATCCGCTCTGGTTAACTTCCTTGAGCATGTAAGTGCCCGGAGTGAGCTGGTCGAAGGAATAGAACCCACCTTCATCTGTGGTCGCGGTATCGAGTAAAGTAGTGCCGGTTGAGTCATATAGCTGGATGAACCATCCGGACAAACCGAATTCACCATTTTCAGAATCGTAAACTCCGTCCTGGTCAGAATCATTAAACTTTAGCCCTGAAATAGAACCGAGTTGGTAGTTGCCAAAGTCGATACCGGTGAAAGATGTGCCTTCTTCGTCGGAAGTATTAATAGTAATGCCGTAGCCAAAGCCGTTATCACCACAGTCAACGCCTTCTCCAGGGAAGCTTTGGAACCAGCTTGGAGTCTGTATTTCAGCGAGCAATAAGGTTATTTGGGATGGACCGGACAGGTCTTCACAAACAACATATTCGCCGTTTGCTAATCCTGTGAAAGAGTAGTTTCCATCCTCATTAGTAGTAGTGGAATCAACCATGATCATGCCGGCTGGGCCGGATGACTCTTCGCTGTCTGAATCAGAAGGCTGCCAAAGGGTGATGCTCCAGTCGGAAAGGGCTTGTTCGCCCTCATCCCAAACGCCGTTAGCGTTAGCGTCCAGGAACTTGCTGCCGGAAATAGATCCTGTCACCGGAGCGGGAGCGTCGGCAACTGTTACTTTCCAAGGTGAAGTCCAGCTGCTGTAGTTGCCAGCGGAATCCTTTGCCCGGACATGCCAGTAGTAAACACCGTTAGGGGTACCCAATGTCGAAATACGGGATTCAGACAAAGCACCCGAAGAGTAAACAGGTGAAGTAAAGGAACCGTCAGGTTTAACACTGGAAGAATTGGATGATTCGTAGTAATAAACTATCGGGGCGGCGGGGTCAGTTACGTCAGTCCAATCAATTTCAGTTAGAGCGGCGCTGGTCATGGTGCTGTTGTCGGCCGGGCTAAGATGAGTTGGCGCAGGCGGACAAGTTTTGTTCCAAACAATAATGTACTGGTCGCCGGTAATATTGGTAAGGCTTGGAGCGTCGGTAGACATTCCAGCTGCTTCAGCACCGGCCAAACTGGCACCGGTGGAATAACCCATCAGAGCAAACGGATACGCAGCGGTACAGGACTCGGTAGCTGTCTCATGGGTAGTATAGCTGGCACCTGAGGTCATGAGTGAGGTGGTCGCTTCGTAAGCGTTCGGATTGTTGAAACCGGAAGTGCTTAAAGAGTAGTTCCCTGTTCCAGAACCAATGTTGTCCGCAGACCAGGTAGACTGCATTGGGAAAGTAGCGCTGTTGGTATTTTCAGCGGTCGCATGAGAACCGTTAACATATTTAGCAATAGTAACCGTTACGTAGGTTGGGCCAGCGGCAGCCGTGGTAAAGTCGAGCTGCTGTCCCGGATACCAAGTGCCGCCAACCAATGACCAAGCCACAAAATAGTAGTGGGTGTTTGGGGTGATGGCGGGAAGGTTACCCGGCACACCATGAAGGGTTATATCAGAAAGGTTGTAAGAGAAATTAGCGTTGGCGGAAATCGCGCCCAGGTCGGGGCTGGAGTATACCCCGGAAGGGATAGATGGCGAAGCGGTGCTAAAGGGTGAAGTGGAAACCCAGAACGAGTGGCCGGTAGCATCCAATTGTCCGTTGGTGGCGTTCAGTACCGCGTCTGAGGTGGTAACACTAGTCGCATCCTTGGTGATAGGGGTCGGAGAAAGAGGCTCGCCGCTAACATCAAAGTTGGCGGTAACGTTACGATTCTGGCTCATATGAACCGAGCACGTCATACCGGTACAGTCGCCGGACCAGCCGGTAAATGTAGAGCCCGAATCTGCTAGCGCGGTTAAAGCAATGTGATCACTGCCGTTGTAGCCGTCCTTACTGCAGGTTGCCCCACAGTTAATATTGCCATCATCACTAGTAACTAATCCGGCACCTGTGCCGGTTTTACTTACTGTCAGAGTGCGGTGATTTATAACTATGATCAAATTAAAGTTGGCGGTAACGTTCTTTGTCGCTGTCATGGACACGTTACAGGTGCCGGTGCCGGAACAATCACCCGACCAACCAGCAAAGGTATAACCGCTGTCTGGGTTGGCTGTAAGGGTTACAGAAGTGCCATAGTTATATGTCGCGGTACAGGCCACTCCACAATTTATGCCCGCAGGACTGCTGGTAACTGTGCCGTGTCCATCGGTTCCCACATTCATGGCATACGTTGCTATCGCGAAAGAAGCTGTGACACTTTTATTGCTATTCATTGTCACCACACAGTTACCGTTAGCGTTACTGCAAGCGCCCGACCAGCCAGTAAACAAGTAGCCAGTATTTGGGGTGGCGGTCAGGGTTACGGTAGTGCTGTCATTAAAGCCGGCTGAACAGGTGGCTCCACAATTGATGCCTGCAGGGCTGCTGGTAACAGTGCCTCCGGTGCCGGAGGTAACGGAAAGAGTCCTAGTAATGGCGGAAAAATTTGCGGTGACTGTAGTGTTTGCGGTCAGGAAAAATAAACAGAAACTGGTACCACTACAAGTTCCTCCCGACCAGCCGGTAAAAGTTGAGCCGCTAGAGGGGGTCGCGAATAGAGTGACCCAGGTTCCAAAAGTATAGTTTGGGTAAGTACAGGTAGAACCGCAATTGATATGTGAATCAAGGGTGGCCACAGTTCCGGAGCCAGTACCAGCTTTGGCAATATTTAAAGAATAAACTTTAGTAAAAGTAGCCGTAACATGCTTGGTGGAACTTAAAGTAACCACGCACGAGCCTGTACCTGAGCAATCACCGGACCAACCGGAAAACATATACCCCGAAGCTGCCACTGCGTTCAGTGTGACTACCGTGCCGCTGTTGAAAGCGTGATTACAGTCATCCGTACAATTGATTCCGGCCGGACTGCTGGTGACCGTACCACTGCCGCTAATATTCAAATCCAAGGTGTGGTTTGCAGCTAAGGCTGCGCTTGGAAATAAACCAAGCGTGAGCACAAACACGGCTGCTATGTAGATTTTGCGCATGTTGTTTAGGGGTTAGAAGCTTATGATAACTAATGGTATGCCACAAAAACCCTTTTGTCAAAGCCAAAAAAAGACCGCCGCGGCGGTCTTTATTCATGTCCCAACGCTTCTATCGGGTTCATTTTTGATGCCCTTCGGGCCGGAAACACCCCGAAGATTAGTCCTATAGTACTCGACACACCTACCCCGAGCAAGATCCCGGAAATCGGAACGGTAAACGTCCAGGCAAAACCAAAGGCGTTGGCAGCAAGCGCCACCAGGTAAGACAGTCCCGCTCCCAGTAAAATTCCCAGTACTCCCCCGGCCACGGTGAGCAAGATTGCTTCAATCAGGAACTCAGCCAAGATGTCGAAGTTGCGGGCGCCCAAAGCTTTCTTCAAACCAATCTCGGCGATGCGTTCGGTTACAACAACATACATAATGTTCATAATCCCGACTCCGCCCACGAGCAAAGAAATGGCGGCAACCGCGATGAGCAAAAACGTGACGCCGGTCAAAATAGTATTGAAAGTTTCCAGGTTGCCCGCCTGGGTGTTTACCATGAAGTCATCCTTGGCAGGATCCTGTATCCCATGGTTTGAACGCAGCACCGCCCGCATGTCCTCGGCCGTACCTTCCGAAATGCTGTTATCCTTGGCCTGGGCTAATATATAGAACAAATAATCTATCCCCAAAAGCTTTTTTTGCGCTGTATTAAGCGGAATATAGACAAATTCCCCTTCCCCGTTAAGGCTGAGGGACTTCTTTTCGTACACCCCGATAACCTGGAAATTGTAGGTACCGAGGCGGATAGTTTTGCCAATGGGGTCTTCATCCCCGAACAGGTCAGTGGCAATATCAGCACCCAGCACTGCTACCTGAGCGGCGGCGGCATCTTCCTGCTCTGTGTACGGCCGGCCGCTGGCAATGACCGTCTGGTCGATGGTGAAACGCGAGGCGTCCGCGCCGAACACATTAGTGTTCTTGGAAACATCTTTGTACGAAGTTACCTGCTGTCCAATAACAGCGCCGTACGCGTCTTCAATATTCGGCAAACGCTTCAGGTCTTCCGTGTCTTTGTTCTTTAGCGTAGTCACCTGGGTCGCGAAACTGGCCGCGTCTCCTCCGGTACTACCCTGACTGCGGGCTTTGGTGGTTGGCGGCACATGGGTTTCCACGGTAATGCTGTTGGTACCCAAAGTCTGAAGCTGGTTATTAATGAAACTGTTGAATCCGGCACCGGCGGAAAGCACCACGATCACAGTGGCAATACCAATGACGATACCCAAAGTGGTTAGAGCAGTTCGAGTCAGGTTGGAGGTCAATCCCCGGATAGCTTGTTGGAAAGATGAAAACATTATTCGTACCTTAAAGCTTCAATTGGGTTAAGCTTGGCCGCCTTAAAAGCCGGATACAGCCCAAACAGTATTCCCGTCAGCGCTGATACTCCCAAAGCCAGGACAATGGACACCGGTGAAATCACAAAGGCCCAGTCGTATCCGGCGTAGCGGGCTCCTAAGGCAATGAGGTATGCAATCAACGAACCAACCAAAATACCCATTATGCCACCGATCAATGTGGTGATGCTGGACTCCAACAGGAACTGATTGCGCACCGCGCGATTGGTGGCTCCCACGGCTTTCCGCAAGCCAATCTCCCGGGTTCGTTCGGCCACGGTTACCAGCATGATGTTCATAATACCAATGCCGCCGACAATCAAAGACAGACTCGCCATGGCCACCAGGAATAAACGCAACGCGTCAGTTATGGTGGTAAGCAGAGCGATGGCACCGGCCAAATCCCGCACCGAAAAATCTTCGTCTTCATTGGCCCCAATGTGATGGCGCTCTTTGAGCATCTGTCTGACGTCCGCAATGGTAGATTCCACGTTGGCTTTATCGTCTATTTTGGCGTTTATGCCCTGTAAATAGCGGATTCCCAGGATCTGCTCCTGGGCAAGTTTGAGAGGGATATACACCTGGTCATCCTGGTTCTGGAACGCCACAGTCCCCCGCTTTACTTGTACCCCAATGACCTGAAACGGGACGTTCTTGATCTTCACTACTTGACCCACAGGGTCAGTGTCTCCAAACAGTTGCTGGGCCACGTCATACCCCAAAACAATTACGTTGCCCGTTAACGCTTCCCGGTCATCAAAAAACCGTCCTTCTTCCAGCTCCACGTTTTGGATTTTAGTCCACCCGTCATCAGTACCGGTAAACTGGGTGTCCACGCTTTCGTTGCGCCACACCACGGTTGCTCCTCCGCGCACCACGCTGGCCACCCCCACAATATGCGGGAACCGGGATGGGTCGCGCATGGCCTCCGCATCATCAGTAGTCAAAGTTTTTATGGAAATACCGAACACGGAGGCGGGCGGACCCTTCTCGTTGCTCTTTCCCGGCAGTACCGCGATTAAATTGGTCCCGATTTTGTTGATCTGCCCTAGCACCAGGCTTTGTGCGCCAGCTCCCAAGGCAATGATAATAACCACACCGGCAACGCCAATGACGATGCCGAGGATGGTCAAAAAAGAACGTCCCGCCCGGGCGCGCAGCCCCGCCAAAACCATTTTAAAATCGGTGTAAAATCTCATTATTTAACTAAATCACCTTCTTCGCTGGCAAACTTGCGGTTCACGACTTTTTCATCAGATGTAACCAAGCCGTCGCGGATGCGCATGATGCGCTTGGCGTGCTCAGCCGTTTCTTGTTCGTGCGTAACCAAAATTATGGTCCTGCCCGCGGCGTTGAGGTCCTGCAAAATTTTCATGACTGTGTTGCCGGACTTGGAATCAAGGTTCCCGGTAGGCTCATCCGCAAAGATAACAGCCGGGTCGCACACAAGCGCCCGCGCAATGGCCACGCGCTGTTTCTGCCCACCGGAAATCTGGTTGCTCATGTAGCTCATGCGGTCAGCCAATCCTACCGATTCCAGAGCTTTCTTAGCCAGTTCCACCTGGTTCTTTTTGGTGCCGTAAATTAAGGGCAGTTTAACGTTTTCCAAAACGCTGGTGCGGGGCAGTAAATTAAAGGCCTGGAACACGAACCCAATGCGCTCATTACGGATTTCCGCCAGCTGGTCATCATCAAAAGTGGTAGTGTCTTTTCCCTCAAACTCAAACTTGCCGGAAGTCGGCCGGTCCAAAAACCCCAGGATGTGCATCAAGGTCGATTTCCCCGAACCGGAAGGTCCCATAATAGCCACAAACTCCCCCGGATCAATAGTAAAGCTGACCCCTTTTAGCACGGGAGTGACTACGTCGTCGTTGAGGTAGTCTTTTTTTAAGTCTTCAACTTTAATGAGGGGCATGACCTACTTCTTGTTAATGAAGGTCACGATTTGCTGACCGTCGCTGAGGCCGGAAGTAATTTCCACGATACCCCCATCAGCTTCCATGCCGGTTTCAACTTCAACTTCGTGGTAGGTTTTCTTTTTTTGGTCATCAACTACCCTCACAAATTTCTTATTGTCATGGGAAAGCACAGCCCGAGTTGGCACCGCCAGAACGTTTTCCTTGGTGGCAACCAAGACTGTCATGTTAGCGGTCATGCCCGGTTTAATCTCTTCCAGTTTTTCCAAAGAAGCAGTTACCTTGTAGTTCACAACACCGGAAACAACGGTGGAAGCCGGGTCTATGGTAGCCACGGTTCCCTTAAACTTCCGGTCACTGCCCAAAGCGTCAAAAGTAAATCCCACTTCCTGACCAGGCTTAACATTGGCAATGTTGGCTTCACTGATGTTGGCTTCAACGTGCAGGTTGTTTACGTCCTGGAGCACTATGGCTGATTTACCCGGAGTAGCCTGTTCCCCTACTTTTACATCAATAGAGGTTATGGTTCCGTCAGCCGGTGCCCGTACCAAACCATTCTCAATGGCGGCGGAGGCGGCCTGGACCTGGCCAGAGGCAGACAGGATTTGAGCCCTAGCTGCGGCAACGTCCTCAGGCCGCGCGGCAGCCTGTTTTAACGCGAGAGAGGCATTGGCCTGGTCTAAGCCGGATTGAGCCGTATTGATGGCATTTTGAGCGTTTAACAGAGCCTGGTCCCGTCCCTGGAGGGCTGCCTGATAGGCGTTGTTATTAGCGGTGTAGGAGGCCGATTGGGTATTTGGGATTTCCACGTTCCATTGGCTTCCTTCAGCAATATCTCCTGTGTTACCGAAGGTTATATAAATGCCACGAGTACCTACAGGTTGGGGTATGCCACGGTTTACCAGGCCGTTTCCACTTTCCAAGCCGGAAACTTGGTATTGGACCCCATTACCAGAATAATAAATTTTCACATTATACGTGCCCATTTGAGTGCCTGTGTAAGTGCCACTTGCAGCAACGCTGGCAGTGGTCCCGGTTGTTCCTACGGGAGTTGCGCTAATACCAGTATTTAATAGGGCTGATAGAGCATTTTTAACCAATACGCCCTGCTGGGTCTTGGTAGCGTCATACGCGCGCTTGGCATTGTCCAAAGAAGTTTGAGCGGCAGCAACGGCTGCTTTTGCAATATCAATATCAGGACCGGAAGCACCGGCAATTACTTTGTTGTAGTTAGCCTGGGCTTGGGCCAAACTGCCACGAGCCGTGGTTAGGCTGGCGGCTTGGTCACGCATGCTTAAAGAAGCCAGGACATCCCCGTTTTTCACTTGCTGGCCCACAGAAACATTTACATTGGAAACCACGCCTGCGCCCTTAAAACTCAGGTTAAGATCGGTACTGCTGGTAACCTGTCCGGTTGCCAATACGGTTTGCTTTATGGTCTGGGCTTTAACGTTATCGGTCAGGACATTGCCAGTACCGCTGTTGCGGCGGGCAATGCTTACTCCTACTACTGCCAGAATTACCAAAACTACTACACCTCCGATAATCCATTTCTTTGTCAAAAATCGTCTCATACTACTTGTTAATTAGGTTAAATAAATTTTTTGAATCTTTCCTGATCTTGGCTTTTAGCGCCGGGTCCGTAATTTCCTTCATCGCCATTTTAATTAGCCCCTCTAGGTCTTCGGCCTTAACTAGCCCCAGGGCTTTGTTGAACTTGCTCATGACTAGCAGACGGTCTCCCGGCTTGATGTTCAGGTCCTTGCGGGCTTCGGCCGGGATGACAATTTGTCCCCGTGCCCCCACCGCGGTAGTCCCATACATCTTTTCCTGGAATTCGTGGTTTATGGTTTTTTTAGGCATATGTTTTATGTATGATATTTCATACTTATCATACATTAAATTCTTGGCTTAATCAAGTATTTTAAAAGCCTGAAACGTGAAGTTTCAGGCTTAGAAATTATGATTTTGCTACTTAAGTTTAGCTTGAATCCTCTCAATCTCCTGTTGGTAAGCGGCAGTAGCGGATGGGTTTTGGACCATGGCGGCTTTCCACTGCTTTACAGCCCCTTCCAAGTCCCCTTTCACCTCCAAATACTGGGCATAGGACGTAATTATGTCAGTTCCATTGTTAGTGGCATTCAATGCATCCTGATACATCTTTTCGATTTCCTGATTAGTGGGGTTGAAATGCCCCTTCAACAATTCCAACCGGTCTCGCCAATATTGTGGGTTGTTACCCGCCAGCTGGACTGCTTTTTCAATATTGGTTTTGGCCGAGTCGTAATCATGCATGGCGTTTTGCACCACAAACAATTCGTGATAAGCAATCGAGTTTTTGTCATCCAGCTTTACCGCTTCCTTGTATACTTCCTCGGCCTTGCTATATTGGCCCAGCTCATAGTTTATGAGTCCAACCTGCATGTAACCGCGGTAGCGCTGTTCCCCGGAAGCGTTGGCTGGTAAGTTTTTTAAGGCATTTTCAGCGTCATCCAGCTGCTTCTGTATAGCCTGTTTTTCCTGTTCAGTTAACTGGGGGTCCTTGTAAGTAATCAAGTTTTTAGGTGTCCGGTCTTTGAATTGGTTAAAGCCAATGCTTATGACGGCTATTGCCGCAAGGCTTACCAGGAAAATTTTTCGGTTTCTGTTGTCTATATTCATTAAAAAAGGTTAATAACGTTCTCCTATTATATCAAAACGCTAATTTAAGAAAAAGTGTTGCTGGATATTCAAAAACCGCCCCGATTGCTCGGGGCGGTTTAAGTCTAATATTGCTATTAGAAGCTGCCTGACTTGGAAGTTAGATTACTTAGTCAGAGTCTGGCCATCAAGTGGCAAGTTCTTTACCAAGAAGTCATTGTTCCAGTCAAGACTGGCCAAGCTGTGTGGTACAGCAGACTCGTCAGACCATACGAAGGAAGGAGCGGTGCCCAAACCTTCAATGGTAGTAGCAGCAGCAGGAGTGTGGTAGCTAGACGGCTGAGCGATAGTAGTAACTACATTATCGCCAGTAACCAAAGTACCACCAACGGTAGCCTTCAAGACAAAAGTCTTAGCGCCGCTGATTTCCTGTTCGGAGGTAGGAGTGAATACAACCTTACCGCCGGAAGAGGTAGCGTTGAAGGTACCAGCAAGCGGAGTGCTGCCAGTAACATCAGCTGCACCTGTGCTGGTGATTGTACCAGCGATAGCAGTGTTAGTGTCACCATCGTAGACAGCGAAGCTGGCCAAGGTAGGTGCACTGGTCTTGCTTACAGTCCAGGTAATCTGGGCAACGCTTACAGTACCAGTACCGTTGGTGGAGACAGTAGTCTTAGCCAAGGTCTGAGTACCAGCAGCCAAGAGGCTGGAAGGCAAGGTGGAGTTAGTTACAGTCGGGATTGACTTGTATACATACATAGCATTAGCTGCAGTGCCAGGAGTGACAGTAGCAGTTGTACCAGTTGAGCTGGTTGTCTTGTATGAAGTCAAAGTTGCGGTTACAGCTTCACCGGAAGTACCGGCGTTCTGCCCAACGGCACCAAGGTGGAGAGCAAAGCTCAACACGGTAGCTTGGTTGGCAGGCAACTGGATACCCATACCGCTAAATACTACAGCATTACCAGATCCAACCGGGCGATTTTGAACTACAGTACCGTTGTTGATCAAGTCAACAGACTGAACAGTAGTAGAACCAGCCAAGGTCAGAGTCAAGTCGGTCATGGTGTAGGAGTCGTTGGTCGGAGTGAAGCGGAACGCAGCTACGGTAGTGGTGCTATTGTCATCCAAAATCTTGGAGACAGGGGTAGAGGCATCCAAAGCGGAAGCCAAGCTACCAGCAGCGTAAGTGATGGTCTGACCATCAAATACTGAACCGGTGTTGGTGCTTACAGACTGACCGGACTGAGCGGTAGTACCGCTAACCAACATTCTGCTCTTGATGGAATCATTTGCAGTGATGCCGGAAGCGATATCAGCGTATACATCAACTTGAACAGAGGTGCTCTTAGCCAAGGTGTGAGATACAGACCAAGTGTTACCAGTAGCAGTAACGGAAGACTTGGTGTTGGATTCACGGGTACCACCATAAACAATGTATACATTGCTCAATTTGCTTGCAGCGAAGGTAGTACCGGTTACGGTTGAGAAATCAACCTGAATGGTGTTGATGTTTACATCCTCAGTGCTAGAACCGGTTACCTGGAAGGAACCGATTTTGTAAGCGGTCTGAGGAACTACAGTGGACTGGTTAGTGTAGTTAGAAGTCTTGGCGATAGAAAGAGAACCAGAAGCTACGGTAACTACATTAGCATCAGTGTTTGTAGTAGGAACGTTTACAACGTTACCGGAAACAGTACCTTGGCCGTTGGAAGAACCAGCAATCATGCGAACCTGGAACTGGTCACCAGCCGCTAAGGTAGGAGTACCATCAGCATCATACGCATCGCCGCGAACTTCAACAGTTACCGGAGAACCCGGGGTTACAGTGTAGTTAACAGTGAAGGTAGTGGTACCGGAGGTAGAAATGTTGGTGGTAGAACCATACTGTGCACCATTAATCAAGATGCGGCCATTACGGACAGAACCAACAGCAGAACCATTGACTGCGGTGTAAAGAACCTGTACGCCGAGGGTGTCGATGCGGATAGGTTCGCCGTAAGCAGTCAGGGTGTACTTAGCCAAAGTCTGGTCAGAACCGTTAAAGGTAACGGTGCTGGACGGAGAATCGGGGGCTTTCTGGGTAGTGATAGATCCCTGGTTGATGGAAATAGTACCAGCTGCAATTGGAGTAGCAGTACCGGTAGCAATACCAACATTGTACTGGGAATCAACCAAACCGATGTCAGCTGCATTGCGTACCGAGAAGGTAGCAGTGCGGGAAGAACCGCCAACAATGTCAGCCATAACCTTGATAACACGGGAACCGGTCATCAATTTGTAAGGGCTGTTCAAAGCGAAGGTTACATAACCGTTGGAATCCAAGCTGCTCTGAGTGGCAACCTGGGTACCGTCTACGTACAAACGGAAGTTACGGATATCGCTGTAGTTAACAGAGCCGATTTCGCGGAGAGCGAAGCGGGTCAGCCATACGTCGCGGGTAGCAACGGTAGCAGTGCTCTGCCATACAACTTGGTCGTTTGCAGGGTCAAGGTTAGTGTTGGAAGGGGTAACAGTACCGAAAGTAACAGCCGCCAAGTTAGCGGAAGCTACAGTCATAAGGTTACCGGCAACCGGAGCGCCGGTAACAGAGCCGCCGCCCATCAAAGTAACGCTGTTCAAGGTTACGCCCAAGGTTTCCCCGGACTGTGCGTTGAGGTCAGCGCGAACAGAAATGGTTTTGGAACCGTTAACGGTGAACAAACCGGATGCGTTGCTGAAGTTGATCATGCTTCCAGAGGAAACAGATGCAGCATCAGTAATGCGGGTAGAACCATCGAACAAGTAAACACGGCTCAAAGAAGCATCAGCGGATACGCCGATTCTTTGCAAAGTCAAACCGGTAACGGTGCCGCTACCAGTGAAGCTGAAGTGAGCCAAGTCAGCAGCAGCCTGAGTGGTAACAACAGTACCGGAAGCCGGGTTGTCACCAGCCAAAGCTACGGACATCTGGCCGTTCTGAGGGGTGCTAGTGAAAGATGGGTTCAGCTGGCCAGGAACACGAGCTACCATTACGCCGGACTGAGGGATAACCTGATCAGCACCGTTTGCAGGTACTACATCAGAGAAGGAGTAACCCCAGCTGTTGAATACGTCGATTGACGGAATACCCAACAAGGAGGAGGTACCAACCAACTGTACAGTGCCGTGGTTGTTTACCAAGACACCTGGGCGGTGGGCATCAGAAGTGTTGCCAATATTGCTGGTCTTCGCAACGAAGGAAGAGTCACCATATTTGGCGCGAGAGAATGAGAATCCAAGGCCAGAAAATACGGAAGCGCTGGTGAAAGCAGCTTTCATACCACCGGTCATTAAGGAACATTCGCCGGCTACATCAGTACCCTTAGTAGCGGTGGCGCAGAAAATGCTACCATCGCGAGGGGCAATGAAAGGACCGGTTGGCAAGGCTAAGTCGTCGCTGTTAGCGTCGACTACCTGAGAGAATGACAAGAAGCCATAGCTCTGGAAGGCGCCTGCGGAAGTGAAAGCACTACGCATGCCATTGTTATCGATGAACCAGATGGTTCCATCGGTAGTTTTAACAACGGATCCAGCGCCGTGAGCGGCTGCCAAAGCAGAGCCCGGCATAACTAGACCAGCTGCCAACATAGCAACGGTAGAGCCTACAGCAAAGAGTTTTCTTAAAGAACTCATTTGTAACTCCATTTTCAGAGAATCTGTGGTATTGATTATTCAATTGATATAATCAATAGACTCTAGAAAATATTAATTGATTTGGTTATAACGCCCCATCTTATGTTACTTTCCGGGATCTCTAGAGTTATCCCAGAGGTTGGGCATAAATATAGTGCGGCTGTCGGGTTTATGTTTTTAGTCGCGTAAGCACTAAAAGTTCGACCAAGGAGCCACTAGAATTTGGGCAATAGATGAAAATCAATACTACCTAAATCTTAGTTTGAGCACCTTTTAGTTAACGGCTAAAAAGCCCGAAGCAAATAATGTGACGGCCAGGAAACCTGTTCGTTACACCATTTTTTGCGGCTTTTTAAAAGCGTCGTGGGCGTTCAGACTATTGAACCCACGGGCCATAAAAAACCGAAGATTGCCTACAAAAGACCCATATATAAGGTTAGTTTGTATTCAAGCTTCGGCTTTTATTGTGCTATATAAGGTTGTGCTTCAAGTTAGTGATTTCTCGGTCGGATATGAGATATTATGACACTCAGGTCACTGATACATGTATTATGATAACTATGGCCTATTTTGTCAAACCTAGCCTGAACAAATTTTTAGGAGGTTTTCGGTGATTTGAATGGTTCTGGAACAGTTACTAAATAGCGCCCTACTAACCACACTGCGATCGAAGCAAACATAAACCACTTCTTTACCAGATGCAATTGCCTCCTGGATGGCAGGAAGTACGTCACTATCTGACGATATTACAAAACATGTATTATATTCATCCTTTAAAGCGCCCCTAATTATGTCGCTGGCTATGCGCACATCAACACCCTTTTCATGATAAAAATTCCCTTGTTTCATCATAAAACCTTTTTTAACAACAATCCCCTGCTTATGCAGGTTATAAAAAAGTTTTTGCTGGCTTGAATATAATCTTGAAGCCTTTGGATCAGCGAACGCTTGGGGCTTTATTTCGCCAACGCAATATTCAATGTCATTTTGCAAACTCCTTGTAAGCAGCTCAGCAAGCTTACGATAGTTGAAATTAGTTAAATGTAAGTAAGGTGCAAGCTTTTTGGCCCTATGGTAGAAATTGCTCCCATCATAAATTACCAAATTTTCCCTCATTTTGGTTGTAAATATAAACCCCTAGGTCCTATTACAGAACTAGGGGGGGTTTAGAAAACTGATATATGAATTATAGCAAATGTGGGCTAGATGTCAAAAATTAGGCCTCTCCGCTCCACCCCCGCATGGGGTCTTTTCGGGTCTCGTCATCCTCGTTGGATCGAGTATAATCGTCCTCCACCCGGACCGTTGTCCCCTTCTCTGGTTCCGATGCTTCTATGATCATGGAGTCTTCGATGGCCTCAAAGCGGTGTACTTGCTTCAGAGGTATGGTATAGCCTTTTTGCGGTTCCATTTGGATCTTCTCAATCTGTCCTTGGTCATCCGCCAGCCATAAAACGGCTTTCCCTGAAACCAAAACCATAGTTTCCAGCTTCGCTTCGTGGTAATGTAGTGAAGTCCTTTTTCCGGCATTTATCACTTCAATCTTCCCGGTATAGCTCAGGTTTTCCGGCGCGAAAATCACTTCATGCCCCCATGGTTTAGGGACAATCTTCTGAAACGGAGTTTTTGGATCCAGGTTATCTGTCATATATTCATTATATCAGCTAGTCACGCTTGAAAAAAGCCGTGAAATAGCCTATAATACGCAGGCTATTCAATTAACGGGAACTGGCTCAATTGGCTAGAGTGCTCGCTTTGGGAGCGAGAGGTTCCGGGTTCGAGTCCCGGGTTCCCGACCACTACAATTTCCGCGGGTATCGTATAGCGGTTATTATCTCAGTTTTCCAAACTGATGATGGGGGTTCGACTCCCCCTACCCGCTCCAATAGATAGAATTTCTCGGCCAGATTGTATCTGGCCAATTTTTATAAATGACCCAAACAAAAATCATAATTTATGATTTCGACGGGACCATTGCCGATAGCCTGGCCATGGCTATTCAAACATACAATGAGATAGCCAAAGAGAAAGGCTTTAAATACGTCACCGAAGCCAAACTGGAAGCTCTGCGTGGCCAAACTCCGCGCGCTGTCCTCAAAGAGTTGGGCGTAAACCTGTACCAAGCGCCCCGGCTTCTCCATCGCGTCTTAAAAGAAGTTAAGCATATTGTGGCCAGCCTCAACACCCAGCCCGGGATGAAAGACCTCCTGTACCAGGCGCGAGAAGCGGGTTTTAAGCAGGCCATCTTAACCACCAACCTGGAAGAAAACGTAAAGGCGTTTTTACTAAAAAATGATATCGATATTTTTGATTACCTCTACTGCGGGAGTAGCCCTTTTGGCAAAGATAAATTTTTGAAAAGGTTAATCAAAGACGCTGGCTACGACGCGCGGGAAGCGGTTTACGTTGGGGATGAAGCTCGGGACATAGAAGCGGCCAAAAAGGCCGGCATGGACATAATCTGCGTGGACTGGGGTTACAATACCAGGCACATTCTTGAGCAAAACCGCCCTACTGCCGTAGTCAGCAAGCCGGAAGAAATTCTGGAAATTTTACAGGCAGCTTAGCTTTTCACTACAATTAGACCATCCCCACAGGAGGTCATGTATGAAAGCCACAATAACGGCGTTCTTTTTTTGCATCTGTTTCCATTTCAGCGCCACTGCCCAAACCCGCACCTGGGTTATCCTAACTGACCCGCCCGATTCCCACGTCCATAAAAAGTACCGCTTTACCGGCGGTGCCTGCCAAAAGCTGGAAGTCTGGGAATACATATTCGGGGGCGCCCACAAGCTCACCGTCCAACTCCCGAACCAGAAACCCGCCAAGACGGCGATTCCTGCCCCGCTACCCTGCCCCGTAATCGCCCAGTGGGATGACGCCCCGCTGACCGCCCTCAGACTGAAAGATTTTTCTCCCGCCACCATGGAGTTTAGCGACCCGAAAGATGTTAAGCTCGAAAAAAAGCTTACCCTTCAGGAAGCTTTCGGCGCGGTAGACATGGAAATTGAGATGCACTTTAGAAAACAGCACCCCGACCTGAAAAAGGTTTTAGAGGACTTTAAGGGCAACCTGCTCCTCCCGGCGGCGCTAAACGAAATAAAGGCCCACGCTTCACAGCAAGGGCCTTTAAATATGTTTACAAAAACAGGTTAGGAACGGAGCTTGATGGCGTCCTTAAAAGCTTCTCCGGCCCGGAATTTCGGCGTGTTCAACTCTGGAATTTGGATCTTCTGGCTCGGGTTGCGGGGGTTAACGCCAATACGCGGCGCGCGGTGGGAAACGCTAAATTGACCAAACCCGCTGATGTTTACCTTATCGCCATTTTTCAGGGTTTCGTATACCAAGTTTATAAATGTATTCAACATGCGTTCGGCTTCCGAGTAAGTCACGGACAGCTTCGCGGCAAGTTGTTCTATCAAATCGGACTTGTTCATAAAGTGCTTGTGGAAGTTAGTTAATTATAAGTTGGTATTACCAA
Organism: uncultured Candidatus Saccharibacteria bacterium; assembly: GCA_964416765.1. Classification (GTDB taxonomy): domain Bacteria; phylum Patescibacteriota; class Doudnabacteria; order UBA920; family UBA920; genus CAYQEU01. The sequence goes on along the minus strand of CAYQEU010000001.1, from coordinate 105,842 downwards.
GTATAGCACAAATAAAGGGAAATTAATCCAAGAAAGTACGTCCTATATAATGGATAATTCCGCCAATTATTACTTCCACCCATTGCCAAGGGGTGTAGCGGCGCTTTTTGTGGTGTGAATCAGAACTCATAAAACAAGTATACTACTTAAAGTTGAGTGATCAAAATATAATTAGTATAAGAGCTCAATTCATATTATTAAACGCGAAGTTTTTCCTATAGTTACAGGAGATTTACAATTTGGGTTTTTGCTATTATGATATTTATGCCTTCCTAGGGTTTTATAAAACCGCCTATTCGGCGGTTTCTTTTTTATCACTTTCTTCACTTTGCTCACCCGTGTCCGGCTCTGCTTCTTCCCCAGTCATTTTCTTGTACAAAGTTCCCAACACACCGTTAACAAACTTTCCTGAGTTGCCGCCAGCGAATATCTTCCCCATTTCCACGGCTTCGTTTATGGCCACTTTTGGCGGCACATCTTTCAAAAACATCAATTCGTAAATTCCCACGCGCAGGACATTGCGGTCCACCACGGTGATTTGCTCTACCGGCCATTCGGGAGCGGTCTCGGCAATAATCTTATCTATTTCCTTAATGTTGTCTCGCACACCGGTCGCCAATGAAAGCGCGAACTCTGGGTCCTCTACCCCGCCCGCAAACTCACCCAAAAGTTTATGGACTACTTCGGTGAGGTCTTCCTGTTTTTTGTTGAAATCCCATTCGAACAGCGCCTGCATGGCGACTGTCCGGAGCAAATGTCGGTTGGCCATAGTTGATATGAATTAGCTATATCATAACACAAATAAAAAACGCAAAGCGTTTAGGTGACTTTGCGTCCTTTGTAGTAACCACAGTTCGGACAAGGTAAGTGCGGCATGGTTGCGTTACCGCAGTTCTTGCAGGTGGCCAAAGATTTTGGCTTTAAGGCATGATGGCTGCGCCGCTGGTTTCGGCCGGACCGGGTCTTATGCTTTTTCGGAACTCCCATTTCTTAAAGTATTATTAAAGACAATATCGCTATTTTACTGGATTTTACCGAAAATGTCAATGAGAAGGGCTTTTTGGGCATAATAAAAAGCCACGCGACATGAGAATCATAGTAAATATTATTCCTGTGGCATGGCCTTTTAAGCGCCCCCAAACCGAATTACCGAGATTAGGAGCATATGATTTGCGGCAACCCGGCTAAATTATAAGTAATTTCCGGTGCGGCAAATAAGTTGTTAAATTACGCCCAAAAAGACGTAACTGCGCATTGTACGCCATTTGAAGGGTTTTGTCAAGGGGAGTATCTAGAGGATTTTGGGCTTATTTTTGACTAAAATACCCGTCAGGAGCATACTTCAGGCAAATACCCGTCCAGGAGGACAAAGATATGGCTTTGATGGAAGTTCCAGAAACCCAGCTTCTTACCCGCCTGTTCTACCATCCCCCTAGTGCCGTGGGCGTTAACGTGGTTAGACTACTTGTATTCGATTACGACGATTCCCACTACAGTGTTCTCGAACACTACTTCGGTCAGCTGCACTATGAAATGATGGCCCACCCCACGAGCAAGTCCGCCTGCTTCCTCAGCGGATTTTCTTTCGAGGGCACCCTGCACGAAGAGGCGGTCCGGCAAAACATTGTCGAATTCCGCCCGCACTACATTATCCTAAACGTCGTCCTGCCCGAGGACTACGAGACCGTCAGGAGTCTGATGCTATACGCCTCAGAGTGGGTTGAAGAAGGAAGGTTTATAGTCACATCGGAAGAGGAACCGCTAACTCCGATGGTGTGGTTTCCGAGCGAATCGGAAGTCATACTGGACTACCTAAAGTTCATGATTCTTCCTGAAGAACCCATAATGTAGTTTTCACGCAAAGCCCGCCACAAGCAAAACAACCGATGGTCTGCACCGTCGGTTGTTTTTCGTTCGCGTAAAATTCTTGGCGAATATTAGAAGCCGCCCATTCCACCCATGCCCCCCATGGCGGCAGCGGCAGCGCTGTTGTCTTTCGGTTCCGGCTTGTCTACAACAATTCCTTCGGTGGTAACCAAAGTGGAAGCAATTGATACGGCATTTTCCAAAGCCAGGCGGGAAACCTTAAGCGGATCAACGATACCGGCGGCCATCATATCTTCCACGGTGCCGGTTTGCCAATCAGAATGGTCGTACTTGTTAAAGTCGTAGCCAGCGTAATCGCCATTGGACTTGATGTAAGTAAGGATGTCGTTGGATTCTACCCCGGTGTTTTCGGCGATCTGGCGCAATGGAGCTTCCAAAGACTTGCGCACAATTTCCACACCGAGCTGTTGGCCCCGTGGCAATTCCTTGCCGAATCCGGCCATGCGTGAGGAAACTTTTACCAACGCCGCTCCCCCACCGGCAATAATTCCTTCTTCCACGGCGGCGCGGGTGGCGTTCAATGCGTCTTCAATCTTAAACTTCTTGGCTTTCATTTCTGTTTCAGTGAACGCGCCCACTTTAATTACGCCAACACCACCGGACAAACGGGCCATGCGTTCCTGGAGCTTTTCCTTATCAAATTCAGAAGTAGATTCTTTAATTTCCACCTTGATCTGGTTAACCCGGGCTTCTAGCGCGCTCTTGTCGCCCTGGCCGTCCACAATAGTAGAGTGTTCCTTGGTGGCAATTACCTTGCGGGCACGTCCCAACTGTTCCACTTCAGCCTTATCAAGCTTTAAGCCCAAATCCTCGGTAATAACCTGGCCGCCGGTCAAAACGGCAATATCCTGCAGCATTTCCTTGCGGCGGTCGCCAAAGCCAGGGGCTTTGATGGCGAGCACGTTAAAGGTGCCGCGGAGCTTGTTTAAAATGAAGGTGGTCAAAGCTTCGCCTTCAATGTCATCCGCGATAATCACCAGGTCTTTCTTGCCGGACTGGGCAACTTTTTCGAGCAAAGGCAGAACTTCCTGGACGGAAGAAATCTTCTTGTCAGTAATCAAAATGAAAGGATCTTCGGACACGGCTTCCATGCGTTCGGCATTGGTCACCATGTATGGGGAAACGAAACCCTTGTCGAAGCGCATGCCTTTTACAACTTCGCGCTCAATGCCAATGGTCTGGCCTTCTTCAACGGTAATGACACCGTCGGGGCCAATTTCCTTCATAGCCTCTGCAATTTCTTTTCCTACATTTTCGTCCAGGGAGGCAATAGTAGCAACACGTTCAATGTCGTTTTCGCCGACAGTCTTTTTTACTTTATTCAATTCTTCAACGACGAAAGCCACAGCCTTGTCCATGCCGCGCTTAATTTCATTAGCCTGGCTGGATGCCAAAGCGGCCGCTTCAAAAGCTTCTTCAATCATTTTCTGGGCCAATACAGTCGCGGTTGTGGTGCCGTCGCCGGCTTCTTCGTTGGTTCGGTTGGCAACTTCCTGAATCAAGGAAGCACCGACGTTTTCAAATTTGTCTTCGAGCTCTATTTCTTTAGCTACCGTAACACCGTCATCGGAAATAGTTGGGCTGCCAAAGCCGCGGTCTAAAATGACGGCTTTGCCGGTGGGACCTAAGGTTACCTTAACTACGTTAGCGACTTTATCCACGCCATCTTTAATGGCCTGCTTTGCTTCGTTCTTGGATTTAATCAATTTTGGCATTCTGTTCCTTTCTATATTATCTTAGTCTTCTATAATAGCGGCGACTTCGCTTTCGTCTTTGTCTTCACCGACATACAAGATTTTGTATTCAGCCTTGGTGCCGTCCTCGTCAATTTCAACTTCTTCGCCGGCGTATTTGCCGAATACCACGGTATCGCCGATTTTCAAACCGAGCTTGGAAATATCTTCCCCGTTTCCCACGGCCACAATTTTGCCCTGGGCTTTCTTTTCTTTGTCAGCTGTTTCCGGCAAAATAATGCCGCTCTTGGTAACTTCTTCCGTGGACAGCTGTTTTACTAAAATTCGATTTCCTAATGGTCGTACTTTCATATCTTCTGCTGTTAGCTTAATTAATGATTTGTCTTTTTAGCACTCCTTCGTCGGGAGTGCTAATTCATAATATAACGAATGGCGGGGTTCCCGTCAAGATTACTATTTTAGCTGAAAGGCCGCTAAATTGCTATAATTTGGGCATGAGAGCCAAAGATTCCTATGACAATGCCGCGGGGGCCGAAGCATTTTTGAAATATCTGGATACCGAAGCCGGGCAGGTGCACCAGTCCGTGCTGTACTCTGCTTTTCGAAACGCTTTAGGCAATAGTAGTAATCAGAAAATACTGGACGCGGCTTCCGGACCAGGCTGGCTGGCCGCCAAGCTGCGCAATGAGTTCCCTAATGTTGAATGCTGTGACGGGTCCAAATTCTTCATTGATTATATCAACAAAACCTACCCAGGCCTGGCCGCGCGTTTGGTAGACTTGGCCGAACCCCTCCCCTATTCCGATGGCGAGTTCGACACCATCATTTTCAGCATGGCCGCTCATGACGTAGAAGACCAGAAAAAAACTTTTGCCGAGATGAAGAGAATATTAAAGCCCCGGGGGAAGCTTCTTATTAGCATAGCCAACCCATATTACGCTTACCCAGTTGGGGTTTGGAAACGCGGTATAATTGGCCGCCTGCTCATGCGAAAGCCGAAGCTAAAACTACGGCCTTACCATTGGTTCAGCAAAACCAGCCGGCACTACTCTTTTAAAAAATACCTGACCGGTTATTTCTACAAACTGTCGGAACACTTAAATAATATTACGGAGAGCGGATTTAACCTGCGCCGTTTTGAGGATCTGGAAAGCCCTGAAGACAGTCCCAATTTTACCGGCCAGTACAAACTCCACCGGTATCCTTACCTCCTATTTATGGAGTTTGAAAAATCCGGAGAGTAAAGCTTCGTGCTTGCTTTCCGGGTGGAACGATAGTTCATCCTCCCGAACGAAAATAAACTTGTCCTGGGTGATACGGCGCAGCTGCCACTTGCCTAGCCATCGTTCTAACGCGCTGCCACCCACGGCAGCGTAAATTTTTTCCAAAGTTCTTTGCAAACGTGATTGTCTCGCGCCGGTTGCTTCAGGAAATTCCGCGTTCGGAAAAAACACTTTTATCCAAGCTGCGTTAGCCTGCTGGAATGCCGCTATGCCGGCCGGGTAAACCACGGGGCGCAGTTTCAAATATTCCATCGCTTTATATAGGTTTTTCTCGGCGTCGACTTCGCGGGGGCGCGCCAGGTAGTGGTTCAGGCAAAACCGGTTGGCAATCTTTTTTCCGTAGCGCCGTTTTCCCAAAACCTGGAAATAAGCAGTCAGGAAAGTGCGGGCCGTCCACATGAAGTTCGAGTCGGTCATAATGAACAGGTCAATGTCACTTTCGGCGCGCTGCTGTCCTAAAGCCTGGGAGCCGGCCAAAGCAATGCCGCGGATAAAAGGCAGATATTTCACTCCCCCCATATAGCGCCGGATCCGCTGTTCGCGCTTAATCCCGTATGCGTTATTACCTAGCCGTAATGCAACCAAACTTTCACGTCCTGGCAAAAAATAATACCCGTTATATTCCCCTATCTTGCCCTCTGCCTTTAAGCTAGCTAACGAGGAAAGCACCTCTGCCAAAGTTTCTTCATCTCCGGCGGCAGGCCGTCCTGTCAATTCAAAATGCCCATCCAGGGAAAGCTGGATGGCCTCGGTGTCGCCCAATAAAAACTTGTGCAGTTCAAAGTGGGTCAGGGGCAGGTCTTGCAAATCAAAAAATCGCAAGCTGGCCAGGATGCGATTGTTTAAACTTTCACTCATAGTCCCAAGTTACCCGCGCTCATTTCATCCCATTCGTCTATGTCCACTTCTTTGAATACGCGGATTTTATGGCTCATCTCAGTGTCTGAAAGCTTGTATTCAGTACGGGCCGTGTCTCCCTGGCGGTGGGAATATGTCATCTTCTTTTCCAGAACTACGGGGCGGTTCTCCCGGACTATTTTGTAAGTGTCGGCGCCGCGCTTAAAGATGGCAATATCCTGATTGCCCGATTCTTTCTGCCCTTCGCCCGTCTCCTGGTACAACGGCTCGTTGGTTGAAGACACACCCAACGTTTCCATCAATTCTTCCCAGCGTTCGTCTGTCATTGGATTAGTCCTCCGCCGTAAGCGGCACTTAAGCTTGATAGCACTTGTGGCAAAATTATGCCCATGGCCAAGAGCGGAAGCACCACCAAGGCCACCGTTATGATGAGTTGCCACATCAAGTAATTTTTGGTCTTCCGGGAATTCTCGTGGATTTCCTCCAGAAGCTGCCGGTCAGTTTTTTGGGTTAAATCTTCCATGTTATTTCTTTTCCTATTTTTGCTCTTTAGGGCAGTAGCAGGAAGTCCTACCGCCAAGCTTTACGCTTTTAATTATTGTACCACAGCGCTTGCAAGGCTGCCCCTTGCGTCCATATACATAGTGATGCTTGCCCATACTCCCCCATTTTCCGTCGGTCCGCACGAAATCCCCCACGCTGGAACCTTTATATTTAATGGCGGTCGTTAACACCGGCCTGATCTGTTTATAGACCGCGTGGAGTTCCTTTTTGTCTAGCGTCCCCACCAAGCGCGTCGGCAAAATTTTGGCATGGTACAAAATTTCATCGGAATAAATATTGCCAATCCCCGCCACAACCGTGGGGTCCATGAGCACCTGCTTTATAGTGGTGCGCTCGCGCCGTTCCACTACTTTTACAAACACCTGCTCCGTAAAACTTTTTTCCAATGGTTCGGGGCCATAATTTTGCAGTTCGGGCACCGCGGCAACTTCATTATCCTTAACAATTTTTAAATAGCCAAACTGGCGAAGGTCGTTGAAATACAAAGTTGACCCGTCCTTAAAACGGAAAATTACATGGGTATACTTGCTCGGCAGCTGCACGAGCGGTGCGGTTAATCTATTTAAAATCCTATACTTGCTCCCCGTCTTTTTTTGCAGAGCTTTGTCTTCAAAAATAAACTGGCCAGTCATTTTTAAATGTGCCAGCATTGAAAGCGGCCCGTCCAGGTCAAAAATTAGCAATTTGGCGCGGCGCTTTACCGAAACAAACTTGTGTCCGGCCATCATCAAAGAAAACTTTTTTGCCGCGGCGGCGGAAGAAGCCCGGATATTGGAGACGGTTTTAGGCCCCACCGCCACAAGCTTTGGCTTGCGCACTTCCACTGAGGTAATGGTCCGCCCCTTAAGCTTGCGGTTTAGTTCCCTTACCACGGTTTCGACTTCTGGTAGTTCTGGCATGGTTTTAGCATACCATAAATGGTAACCGCGGCCCGTATCTTATATAATAGATATATGAAAGACCTGCTCAAGCAAATCCCCCACAAATTCAAGCCAGCCGAAGAAGCGTTGATTACCAAAGCGCTCGAGTTTGCCACGCGGGCCCATGCCGGACAAAAGCGCAACAGTGGCGAGGATTTTATTGTACACCCACGCGCCGCGGCCGTTACCCTGGGAAAAATCTTTCCGGATGCCGAAACTATTGCCGCCACTATCCTTCATGACATTACGGAAGATACATCGGTTACTTCTGAAGAATTGGAAAAGGAGTTCGGCCCCAACATCGCTGAGCTGGTGGACGGCGTTACCAAACTCGGCCATGTCCGCCTGCGCAACAGCAAGGATGAGTTCTACCTGGAAAACCTCCGGAAAATGTTCATCGCCACCAGCAAGGACATCCGCGTTATCCTTATCAAACTGGCCGACCGTCTCCACAACATGGAAACCATTAAGTACCTGCCGCCGGAAAAACAGCTTAAAGTCGCCACGGAGACCCTGGAAATGTACGGGCCTTTGGCGGGGCGCCTGGGTATTGGTTCCTGGAAGGGCGACCTGCAGGATTTGTCTTTCGCCATCGTAAATCCCGAAGGTTACAAGCACACCAAGGAACTGTTGGAACAGGAGTTAAAGGAGCGTGAGCAAAACCTGCGCGACATCAAGAAAGAAATTAGCTCGGTGCTAAAACGGGCGGGCATCAAATACCTGGATATTGAAGGGCGCGTGAAGCATATCTACTCCCTTTTCTTGAAACTCCAAAAATACGAAAACGATCCGGCAAAAATCTACGACATTGTGGCGGTGCGAATCGTCACTAAATCAGTTACTGACTGTTACGCCATTATGGGGGCACTGCACCAGCATTTTCGTTCGGTGCCGGGGCGCGTGAAGGACTATATCGCCAATCCAAAACCGAACGGCTACCAAAGCCTGCACACCACCGTGTTTGACCACAAAGGGAAAATTTTCGAAATCCAAATTCGAACTGACTTAATGCACGAGGAAGCGGAGCGTGGTATTGCAGCCCACTGGTTCTATTCAGAACTCAAGGGCAACGGCGCGAGCGACGGCCACCGCACAGGCTGGATAAAGGAACTTCGTTCCTGGCAGGAAGAAACCGCGGGCAACCCGGAAGAATTTCTAGAAAGCTTGCAGATCGACTTCTTTAAAGACCGGATTTTTGTTCTGACTCCCAAGGGTGATGTTAAGGATTTGCCCTTTGGAGCCAGTGTAATTGACTTTGCATTCTCCGTTCATACCGATCTGGGCTACCACATGATGGGAGCCAAAATAAACGGCAAAATGCGCAAGATCACGGACGAGCTGAAGCAGGGCGATGTAGTAGAAATTCTGAAGAGCAAGAAACCGGCGGTAATTTCAACTGACTGGCTAAAGGCCGCCAAGACCAGCGGGGCCCGCAGTAAAATCCGGCATTACCTGAATGAAAACAACCGTGGCTTAGTCCAGCGCATATACGAGTTAAAAGACATCAAACTTCCCACTTTCTTTAGAAAAAAATAACTCCCCTTTCGGGGAGTTTTTTATTACCTTCTTAGGCCGCCGCCAAATAAATTTTCTCGTTCGGCTTTCTTTTTGGCTTCAATTTCTAGCAGGCTTTCGTTAACCCAATCTTTCATTTTCTGGACTTCATCCGGTTCCTCCGCTTTTGGAGCCCTAAACTCTGCGGTACCGCGGGATGAGGAGTTCACCCGAGCTTCCGCGTCTTTCAGAATTTCCTGCTCGTTATGATCATCTTCCTTGTACTGCAAATCCTTTTTCTTGATGATTTTTATGCCTGCCATAATGTTTTATTTAATGCCTAGAACATTATATCTTCTTCGGCGCGCTTGTAGGAATGGATTTCCTCAGGGCGGAACCAAAGATCAATTTCGTTTTCAGCTTCAGCTGCCGTTTCCGAGGCGTGCATGATGTTGTGGATGGCGCGCTTTTCCACGTTGGCAATCGCCGGGCTGTCCACGGAGAAGTCACCGCGTATCGTGCCCATTTCCGCGAATACCGGCAAAGTGTGGCCGGCCAGCTTGCGAACCATGTCGATGGCGTGCAAACCTTCGATAACGATGGCCACAATTGGGCCGGAAGTCATGTAGTCAAACAGGCTTTCCTTAACCATCTTCCCGATTTCCATCCGGTCGTCGGTACCCATGTGTTCTTTTACATCCAGCTCATATTCGGCAAAGGTTTTTAAACCCTTGTCACCCAAACGGCCGACCCATTCGTCTTCAGTCGGGAAATGGCGTTCCAAGTGGCTGCGGTCAACGGCAACCATTTTTAAGGCAACTACTTTCAAACCGCGGCGTTCCATGCGTTTTAACACTTCGCCTACCAAACCGCGCTTTACGCCGTCGGGCTTTACTAATACTAAGGTGCGCTGTTCTTTTACGTGCTTAATGGACATTCTTTGCTTGTTTAATTAATTATTATTTTGCGCTCAATACGGCTGATTCAATGACAACCGGTGTTACCGGCTTGCCGTCTTCAGAACCAAAAGTACCTGGAGTTACCGGCACCTTACCGATTTTGTCTACCACGTCCTGGCCGGAAACAACTTTGCCAAAAATAGTGTAGTTATGGCCAAGCTTGGCGGTATTGTCTGTAACGTTGATGAAGAACTGGCTGGTGTTGGTATCCTGGCCGGCATTTGCCATGGCGAGGATCCCTTTGACGTAACCGGTTTTGTAACTTGAGGTGTTCGCGTTTAGCTCATCGGCAAACGCGCCACCGAAAGCACTGTCTCCCCCGCTGCCGGTGCCGGTTGGGTCACCGGTCTGGATAACAAAATCATGAGCGACACGGTGGAAGGTCAGACAATTGTAATACCCGGCTTTAATCAAACGGGTAAAGTTTTCAACTGTTTTGGGGGCATCCTTGGGGTAAAGCTGGACCTTAAAAGTTCCAAAATCTTTGACGGTGAAGGTGGCAAAAGTTTCGGTCGGGGCTGTTTTTTCTTTCAGCACATCAGGATTGAAATTACGGATACAGCCATTCATAGCCTGCTCGCCATTCGCGTTAGCCTGGGCATTGTTATTCACCTCAAGATTATTCTGGTCGTTGTTTTGCGCGTTAGCCTGACTGTTAGTGTTGTTGTTCATGTTCTCCGGTGCTTTGGCTATTTTAGATACTCCCCACAAAGCGAGGGCAGCAATGACTATAATAACCGCGATAATGATTAAATTTTTGTTCGGCATTGGTAAAAACTCTTAATAATGCACTAATTTTACCAGTTATCAGGGCCGCCATCAAGGCCGCTTTTGCAGCTTGCGTGAGAGAATCCGAATGGTCAGGTATATGGCCAGGCTCAGCGACAGTGCAATCGCAAAATTGGCTGGCGATGGATCAATTTCCTTTGACGCCCAGGACAGGGAGGATAAATAGGCCAGCACTTTGAGGATATACACCAGCAGTAAATGGGTCATCCAGGCAAAGCCGGTGCCCGCGACCGGAAGCAAGATTAAAAACCCCAGCAACATGACCCAGGGAATGGTGGGCAGGATCAGCAGATTCGCAACCGGCGCGATCACACTCACCCGCCCGAAACTTCCCACCAGCAACGGCCAGGTAGACAGGCTGGCGGAAAGTGTGGTCAGTAAAATCGACTTTAATTCAAACCGTTCGGGAACGTGCGAAAAAATGATTTCCAAGTGGGGTAAGGCATAAATAATCCCCGCGGTCGCGGCAAAAGACAATTGGAACCCCATGTCCCAGTACATAATACGCGGATTGATGCCCGCCATGACGACCGCGCTAAACACCAAACTTGGCGTAACTGAATAAGGCCGGCCGATATGGCTGGCAAACAGCACCAACCCTCCCATTATTCCCGCGCGGAGTATTGACGCACTCGCGCCGGTCAGCACCACGAAGCCCACTATAATTCCTAGCGACACGTAAAAACTGGCGCGCCGCCCCAAGTACTTCGCTAGAAACCCGAGCGACGAAATAATTATGCTGATGTTGTACCCTGATACCGCCACTATGTGACTAAGCCCGGTCCGGTTAAACTCATTTACAATATCTTCTGACAAAGTTTTCCGCGCGCCAATGAGAATACCCACTACCAGCGAGCTTTCCGGCTCCCCCAGGAGTTCACTGGCTTTATTGACGTAGTAGTTTTTCAGGTTATACAGCGCGGCTATTACCGGATTGCCCTGGTGCCGGCGCAGGACAATTATTTTTGGCCGGCGCATCATGGCGTATATCTGGTATCTTTTTAGGTATTCTTTGTAATTAAAATCCGAAAACGGCGCCGGTTCTGTTAATATCCCTGTTAGCCATACTCGGTCTCCATAAGTAACATCCTGGTCCGGCAAAGTGACGACCAGGATGTTTTGGGAATAGCCATCCGGACGCACGGTCAACTGCCGCGTCTTAATTCGGATATCAGCATCGGCAACAACTACCCCCTCAAGCTGCAGCTTCCTGTTTAGGTTGCTACTGAACTGGCTGGGCTGGTTAGCCTGCGAGTAGCGGATTATGCCTAAGCAAAAGAACACCACGCCAGCGCACAACACGGCGAATCGAGATTCCTTTTTGCCCAAAACCAACGCTGCCAGAAAACCAGCGAAACCAATCCCCCCGACAATAAAAGCAGCCAATTCAAAATGTCCCAGTTCAAAACCGGCAAGCAACACCCCGCCAAGAAAGCTTAAAACGCAGGCAACAAAAAACTGGCTTGGCGGCATGGCTAGAGCCTACCACAAGCCAGTTCAATATTTCCTAAACTAGGTTAGCGTACCTGACAATTCTTCAACTTTCACCATGTTCTGCTCGCGCGTCTCCAGATTTTTTACCTGTACTGTCCCCGCCGTTTTTTCTTCCGAACCCATAATAATGGCAAATTTAGCGCCGCGGGTTTCCGCGTACTTAAATTGCTTGTCGAGCTTGGCGGATTGGAAATAAACTTCAGCGGAAATTCCGCTTTCACGCAGGGTTTTGGCCAGGGCCACGTAATCTGCGACTAATTCCTCATCCAGGTTCAAAATCATAGCTTTTACAGCGCCGCTCTGTTTAATAAGTCCCAAACTTTCCATAGCTTCGAACAAACGGTCCACCCCTATGCTCACGCCAACCGCAGGAACGGAAGTGGTGGAAAAGGTTTCCAGCAGCCCATCATAGCGGCCGCCTCCGGCAATGGAACCAAACTCCGGGTTATCTTTCAACACGATTTCACAAACCATGCCGGTGTAATAGTCGAGCCCCCTGACGCATGACGGGTCAAACACAATTTTGTCAGCGTCAATTCCCTGCGCGGCAATCAGGCTAACCAGCTTACGAAATTCCTTAATACGCTCGGACGCGCCGGGCACGGCCTGTTCCAATTTATCCAACGCGCCGTTTCCGGTTCCTGTCTCCAGCAGCAACTCGGCAAACTTCATGGCCTCACCGGACACCCCTTTTTCTTTCAACAGATTTACCACACCCTCGCGGCCAATTTTGTCAGTCTTGTCCATGGCGCGCATCACCTGTATTTCTTCGTCGCTGCCCTTAAGGTAAGACTTGGAAATGATTTCAAACAATCCCCGGTCGTTAATCTTTATCTTATATCCGGTAATGCCAACAGCTTCAATGGCTTTGCACACGCAGGCAACTACTTCAGCGTCGCTTAACGCGCCCACGGCCCCAACACTGTCCACGTCGCACTGGTAGAACTCGCGGAGTCTTCCTCGCTGCGGGTTATCCGCGCGCCAGACTGGCGCGATCTGGTAACGTTTGAACGGCAGGGTTAATTGGTTGATGTTCTGAGCCACGTAACGCGCCAAAGGCACGGTCAGGTCATATCGCATGGCCACATCGCGATCGCCATTATCCTTAAAAGCATAAATCAGCTTTTCGTCTTCCCCATATTTCCCCATGAGAATGTCTTTGTACTCCAGCACAGGGGTGGAAAGCGGAGCAAAGCCAAACGACTCGAAGGTGTCCTGGATCTTCCGGAACATTTCCTGCCGCGCGGCTTGTTCAGTAGTGTTGTAGTCGCGAAAGCCCTTAAGCAATCGCGGTTCGATTTTTTCAGTCATATACTTCTAATTAATTGTATCAGTTAAGCGGCCAAACAAAAAACAGCCCCAAGAGGCTGCGGTGTAAATAAATACAACAAGAACAACCTCTTAGCCAAGAGGGTGATGATGGTTCTGGTTGTAAATATTGATGTTTTTCATATCTGCCTTAATTATAGCATAATTTGGGTTAGTAGTCAATCCCAAACTGGGCTAATACCCCATTGTAGTAGGCGTGCTTCACCATCTTCATTTCCGTAACGGTGTCGCAAAGCTTAAAAATCTTGGGATACTTCTCGTGCCCGGTCATTATGACATGAGTGTCGTATGGTTTCGCCTGTATCAAATCAATAATGTCTTGTTCAGTTAGGAGTTCCAAATCTACCGCCGACAGAATCTCATCAAGGATTATTAAATCATATTCCTTCCCTGCCAGGACTTTGCGCGCCATTTCCAGGCCACGGAGAGCTTCACGCATGTGTTGCTCCTTCTCTTTGCGGTCGCCAAGTATGCCAACAAACCCGGCACCCACCTGTTCGCAGTCAATTCGCCCCATTCCCCGCGGAATTTTTATGTCATTCAAAAACTGGACTTCACTGGAAAGTGGCCACTCCCCCGGCTGAAGCTCGCGCCCCTCTTTTGGTTTCGCCGCCTTAACGAACTGCAGCACAAACACATTTAGCCCGGCGCCGGAAGCGCGTATGGCCGAACCAAAGGCCGCCGTAGTCTTGCCTTTGCCCGCCCCAATATTAACCAAGACTAAGCCTTTTTGGGCAATCTCTTCTTTGGTGGTTTTCTTTTTGGTAAATGGCATGGTAATATTTGTCTAACTACACTGTCTGAGGAGGACTTTCTTAATAATGTTGAATGATAAAAGGAGCATTGAATCCGATGCTTCCGGAAATGGAGCGGCAACGAGCCGCACTGAGGAAAGCGATTTTTTTGAACGCTTTCACTTGATGGATCCGGGAATTTGCAAAACTGATGAGCGCAAAATTCTCGCGGAGTTTCTTAACCCGACCAACAAGCAGTGGTGCAAACCTAACCGGGTTAAAATTTACCACGAAACGCACCGGCGTTACATGGACCGCAAGGTCATCATCATCCGCACTCGCGCCGCCGACAAGAAGGGCAAGCCTTACGCCGGTCGCGAAGTAGCCGTAGTGGGGATTCTTGGCCCCACGACTGCCGGGCAATCTACCCGTTCATATTATCGGGGAGGTTCCGGGCACCCCGCCCACACCAACTCCTACCAATCCAAGGTGGTCACCAGCAAGGAAGTTGTCCTTCGCCTACGGATTCGCCTTGAGAGTGGCAATACTCTCGTCCTGAGCACTGAGCAAGTCAGGCTCATAGTCCCTTAACCCTCATTCAATTTCGGTAAAACATAAGCCGCGTATTCCAACCTTTATACGCGGCTTTGTTATTTATAAATACAAATTGTTAGCCACACTTGCTGTAGCCGCAGGATTCGCACTTCATGCAACCCTCGGCCATAACCAGCATGCTGCCGCAGGTTCCGCAGACCGGGGCGTTGCCCAGGTTGGCAATGGAAACCTTGGCCGCTTTGGCTTTCTGCATGGCCATTTCCCCTTGCGGAGCCTGTCCCACCATGGCTTCCTTAACTGCTTCCATAACCGGTTCCTGGGTAGGTTCGCTAGGGTGCGGCTCCGGGCTTACCGGCGGAACCGGGTTTGTGTCCTGAGCGGTCTCAGGGATGCCCAAATCGAGCTGGAGCTGGTCATTGCGCTTAACGTGCTTTTCCAAAATTTTTCCAATTGCGTCCGGCAGGGAGTAAACCGCCTGGCCATCGGCAAATGAAACGTCAGGGCCGCGAATCCCCTTAACCTGGTCAATGATTTCTTCAATCGCGACATTGGAGCGGAGAGCCAAGGAAATCAACCGGGTAATTGCTTCGGTCTGAGCGCCAAAGAAACCGCCGGATTTGCCAAGGGAAGCAAACACTTCAAACGGGCCACTAGCATCTTCATTGATAGTTACGTACAGGTTGCCATACGCGGTTTTCATCTGATAGGTCATGCCGCCCATTACAGTGGCGCGCTCACGAGGGGCAATCTTGAACTGGATGTTGCCGCCGGTGACAGACATGACTTCCTGGACCTCAGATTGGACACCCTCTTTCTTGGCGACCTGTTCGGCCGCGTCCTTGCCGAGCTTGCTGGAGTCAGTAGCCAAGACTTGTTCGTCACGGGAACCATCACGGTAAATAGTGCCGCCTTTACAGCCCAGGTCATACATCATTTCGTAAAGCTTCTTGGTCTGTTCAATGGTGTAGTCTTGTGGGGCGTTGCAGGTTTTGGAAATAGCACTGTCCATCCAGCGTTGTACCGCGGCCTGGACACGTACGTGGTCTTCCGGAGAAAGCTCCATGGCGGTGGCAAAGTATTCCGGCAATTCTTCGCCTGGGTGCGCGTCTAACCAATCTTGCGCCAGTTTGATGTTTTCCTGGTGAACACCCAAACGACTCTTGCGGAAGTAAGTCCAGGAGAAGAACGGTTCAATGCCGGTAGAGGTGCCAACCATGGTACCAACAGTACCGGTCGGGGCCTGGGTCAAAATGGTAACGTTACGGATACCGTGTTCCGCAACCATGCCGCGAATGTATTCCGGCATATTCTTCATGAAACCGGATTCCAAAAACTTATCAGCCTTGAAGCGAGGGAAAGCGCCTTTTTCACGGGCGAGTTCTACGGATGTTTCGTAGGCGGTAACAGCGATGAATTGGTAAAGTTTGTCGATAAACTGGACAGCCTCTTCGCTGCCGTAGCGGATGCCGAGTTTGATAAGCATTTCAGCGAGCCCAATAGTACCCATGCCAATGCGGCGTTCAGAAAGCTGCTGGGTTTTGTTTTCTTCGAAGAAGTAAGGAGTGGCGTCAATAACATTGTCCTGGAAGCGGACAGCGTACTGGACAGTGGTCTTCAAGCCATTCCAGTCAACGTCATTGCCTTCCGCGGTCAAATGGCGGGACAAGTTAACGTGGCCGAGGTTACATACACCCCAAGCAGGAAGCGGCTGTTCCCCACAAGGGTTGGTGCACATTAACTGGGCGTAGTAGTGGGAATTAGAGTAGTAGTTGGCGCGGTCGATAAAGTAAACGCCGGGTTCGGCGCTGGACCAGGCCGAAGAAATAATATTGTCCCAAATCTCACGGGCTGGAACGGTCTTATGGACTATAACGTTGCCGCCCATTTCTTTCCACGCTTTCAGGTCACCATTCCAGTTTTCGGCGTAAAGCGGGTCGGAAGTGTCAGGGAATACCAAATCCCAGTCTTTGTCAGCCTTTACGGCTTCCATGAAATCGTCAGTGACACCAACGGAAATATTGGCGTTGGTAATCTTACCAGCTTCCTTTTTGGCATTGATGAAATCCACTACATCAGGGTGCCAAACATTCAAAATGAGCATCAAAGCGCCACGGCGGGAACCGCCCTGTTCAATCAAACCGGTAACAAAAGAGTAAAGGGAGGCCCAGGAAACAGATCCGGAAGAACGGCCATTTACGCCTTTGACGTAAGCGTAACGCGGGCGCAAAGAGGAAACGTTGATGCCAACGCCGCCGCCCCGGGACATAATTTCCGCCATTTGGCGCAGCGTATCGATGATGCCGCCGCGGGAATCCTTAGGAGACGGAATTACGTAACAGTTATAAAAAGTTAAATTTTGGCCGGTACCCGAACCGGTGTAGATGCGTCCCGCTGGGACATACTTCCAGTCTTCCATGACGCCACGGAATTTTTCTTCCCACTCGTGCTGTTTTTCCGAAGTCGCTTCCACGCTGGAAATGTGCTTGGCAATACGGTCGAACATCTGCTCCGGCACGGTTTCAACCGGTTTGTCCACGTTTTCAATCTTGTGGGATTCAACACTGCCATCGCGGAGTTTAACCTGGACTTCTTTTTTGCCGGTGTCCATGGATTCAACGGTGCCGATTTCGCGCTGGCCGGTTTTAAGATTAACGCATACCACGACGGTATCGCCCACCGCCAAAGTTTCCTTCTTGGCGTCTTTAATAGCATAACGGTCTAAAAAGATTTTTTCTCCCAATTCGGAGAGGGCGTTCTTCTGCCGGGTTTGCAGATTTTCGTGGATTTGCGACATTTTGTTTCCTAATTAATTATTGGTTGGTTTATAATTTTTGGATTGCTTCTTTGAATTCGTCTACGTCTTCGAACTGCCTGTAGACACTGGCGAACCGGATATATGCCACCTTGTCGATCTTCTTGATCCTTTTCATCACAAACTCCCCTATATCTGTACTCTGGATTTCCCCGCTGGCCGCCTTTTTCTGGATATCCTGTTCAACCGCGGAAATGATCTTTTTGAAGGTGTCATCCGTATGGGGTCGTTTTTCGAAGGCCCTCTGGATTCCCCTTTCCAGCTTTTCCCTGGAATAAGGCTGGCGTGTTCCGTCATGCTTGATGACTGTAAGGTCCAAAATTTCGATTTCCTCGTAGGTCGAGAAGCGGAAACTGCATTTATCGCATTCGCGGCGCCGGCGGATGGCGGAGCCCTCTTCAACGGGGCGGGAATCAAGGACTTTAGTATCAGCGTTTTGGCAATTTGGACAGCGCATTAAAGAAGGCGATATTTATGATTTATCGAAAAAATTGGGGAAACCTATTAAAACTTAGGGTTTATTTTGGTTTCTTTGGGTAAATGGCTTACCCCTGTAAAAATACTATATATAGTATCTCACCCTAATATTATATACCATATCTAGTATTACGTCAATCCCGCGTGTTTATGAGGAGTTTGTGATTTTGGCTATTTTTGGGTCCGGGTTATCCACACACCGTTGCCCTCATTAGGGCATTTTTAAGACCGGGAGCGTTAAGCTTCCGGTCTTAAGGGTTGGGTTGCGGCTTGCCGCTTTTCTTCCAGTATTTTCCGCATTATGGGGTTGGCTTGAGCGTCGTTAAAGCGCGCCAGGTCCAAAGAAAGGTCTTGAGGGAGCGCCAACAGCTCTACCACGAAGTCGGTTATAACGTACATGTTATGGACTTCGCGAAAGTTGAAGATGAAGACATGCCCCTCAGCGGTAAATTTGAATCCCGCAGAGCTTAATCCCCTCTCGACTTCCACGCGCATCGAGTCGCGCATCTGTTCGGTTTTTAAAGCGCCCAGCACACGGTGCCTGAGCAGGCGCTCATCCCGCCAGTACCGGTCATGGCACAATTGCTTCTGCTCCTTGAAGCTCAAACCGTACTTTTCCAAAACAGTAATGTCCAGCGCCTTGATCAGCGAATTCCAGTGACTCCAATACGCCAACGCCCTGCATACCAGCCAAAATGACAGAATGGACAGCAGCACCCATATATAATAGTGAGAATACATAATCCTGCCCTCCTCGCAGTTGTGATATACGATTATAACGACCAGACGGTCCGGTGTCAAAATTAAAAACCGCCCACTCATGGGCGGTTTTAAACTATTTCATTTTCTTGCGGATAAACGCTGGGATATCAAGTTCGTCGTTATCTTCTTCTTCCCGGGGCTGAGCGTGTACTGCTTCCATGGGCTTTGGAGTAAAGAGCGGCTTGCGGACTTCTACTTTTGGCGGTTCAACCGGAGTAGGAGCCTGTGGCAACGGTACTTCTTCAGCCGGAGCGTAGTGCATTGGAGCGGCGCGGCGGTTACCCTCATCAAACCCGGTGGCAATAACAGTAATGCGGATTTCATCGCCGAGGGCTTCATCAATTACGGCACCAAACTTAACCTTGGCGTCTGGGTCAATACTCTTAGTAATAACCTTGGCGGCTTCGTCGATTTCAAACATGCCCAATTCCTTACCGCCGGTAATGTTGAACAATACGCCTTTGGCGCCATCGATGGTCATCTCCAACAAAGGAGAATTGATAGCGGCCTTCGCGGCATCGGCGGCGCGGGTTTCTCCCCCGGCCCGGCCAATACCCATCAAAGCGGTACCGGCATCCTGCATTATGGTACGGATGTCAGCAAAGTCGGCGTTAACAATACCGTGGGTGGTAATCAAATCGGAAATGCCGGAGATACCCTGGCGGACTACTTCATCGACGGTCTTAAACGCGTCGAGCAAAGAAGTCTTTTTGTCGATGATCTGCAAAATGCGGTCGTTGTGTATGGAAATAATAGCGTCTACTTTGTCTTTCAGGTTGTCGTAACCGGCATCGGCAACTTCGCGGCGCTTACTGCCTTCAAAAGTGAACGGTTTGGTGACAACGGCAATGGTGAGGATGCCACGGTTCTTCGCAAGTTCAGCAACAATCGGTGCAGCACCGGTACCGGTGCCGCCGCCAAGCCCGCAGGTAATGAACACCATGTCGGCATTGGTAATAACTTCTTCAATTTCTTCCTGGCTTTCTTCAGCAGCCTGACGGCCAAGTTCCGGGTTCATACCGGATCCCAAACCCTTGGTAATGCTTTTGCCGATATGGACTTTCTTGTCAGCGGCGTTGTTGTGCAGAGCCTGTGCGTCCGTGTTAACCGAAATAAACTCGACGCCTCTGATGCCGAGCTGGGTCATGCGGTTTACCACGTTGGTTCCGGAACCGCCGATACCTAGTACCTTAATTCGAGCAAAAGTTTCAATTTTGGGTTTAACTTCCATGGGGGTTTTCTTCATGATTTAGTGCTGTTTACGGTAAGAAAGATTTAAATAACTTTCTTAATTTTACCATGTTTTGGTTTTCCATCAACCCGGACAATTTACCGCTTAAATTACCCGCAATTCCCCCTTCGGAGTACGTACTGGTGTCCCATAAAGCAAGGCCGGTAACGGTCGCGAACGACGGTTCCTGGACCTGGTCAATTATTGATTTCAGTTCCTGAGGCTGGCCAATTTGCACCGGCAAGCGCAGGTGCTTTTTGGCGTAGTCAGCCAGCCCCGGCAAGAGGCTTCCCCCGCCGGTCAATACTATGCCGGCTGGCAGTTTGCCGTCCCGCTCAATCTTTTTCAGTTCTTTGGTTATGTGTTCAAAAATTTCTTCCAGACGAGCCTCGATAATTTCGACAATCATGGTGCGGGCCACGCGCTCGGTTTCTTCCGGGTCAAACTTGTTTAGGTCAATTTGCTCGTGGCGGTCAATGTCATTGAGTTCAGCACTGCCATATTCGAGTTTAACTTTTTCCGCGGTATCAATGGTACAGCGCAGGCCAATCGCTATGTCGTTGGTAATGTGCATCGCGCCTATCGGCAAGACCGCCGTGTGGATCAAATTGTTTTCTTCGTAGACGGCAATACTGGTGGTGCCCGCGCCTAGGTCAACCAAAGCCACGCCCAATTCCTTTTGGCGCTTGTTCAGGCTGGAGGTTGCGGCGGCCAACGGCGACAAGACCTGGTGATCAACTTCAACGCCGGTTTGTGTGATGGTCTTGTTTAAGTTTTTCAGGAATGGCAACGCGCCGTGGATAATTATGGTTTCCACTTCCAGACGGATACCCGTCATGCCAATTGGGTCTTTGATTCCCACCTGCCCGTCGAGCGTAAAGGTTTTTGGGATAACGTGGAGCACTTCCCTGTTTGGCGGAATGGAGATGGCCTGCGAAGCGTCGATGACGCGGACTACGTCATTATCGGTAATTTCACCGTCCGCGCGTGACACCGCGATAACACCCTTGGAGTCAATGCAGGTGACATGATTGCCGCCAACAGAAACGTTGGCCCGGGTTACCGGGATACCGGTCATTCGTTCCACTTTTTCCAAAGCGGCGGATATGGAAGACACTGCTTCTTCAATGTCAACGATGACGCCTTTGCGCATCCCTGATGCAGGGACTGCGGCCGCGCCGATGACATTCAAAGAACCATCGTCTTCCACTTTTGCCTGGACGACTCTTATGTTTTGGGTTCCGATATCAAGACCAACGATGTAATTTTCTTTTGCCATTTGGTATTTAGCTCAAGTGTTCTTGAAGGATTTTTGAAAGGACGCTGCCGTCTGCCGAAGCGCCAAACTTCGCTTTTAACGCACCCATAGCCTGGCCAAAATCTTTCTTACTGGACCAGCCGTGTTCGGCGATTAAGGCCTGGGCCGCGGCGCGGATCTCATCCTCGCTGGCCTGGGCAGGCAGGTATTTCTGGAGCAGTGCGATTTCTGCTTGCTCCTTCTCCGCCAGCTCGGGCCGGCCGCCTTTTTCAAAAGCGTCGACCGATTCCTTTCGGCGTTTTACCTCAGACGCAACCAAGGCCGTGATCTCTTCTTCCGAGAGTTCATGGCCTTGGGCGATGGTTTCATTTTGGATTCTGGTTTTAAGGCCGCGCAAGGTATCAGCAGTGAGAGAATCTCTCGCTTTTAGTGCGGCGTGAGTATCTGCTTCGATGTCAGAAAGTTTGGCCATAGTTTTATTTTAAATTTCCTGAGTTTAGCGGGTGTTATCTGCGGAACTTGCCAGTTTTAACCGGTTTGCCCAGCTTCTTCATTTCTTCACGAGTGGCGCGCATCACGGAACGGCGCTGTGCGGCGGAACGCTGCAGGTTGCGGCTCTTAGTCGGCTCAAAGAAACGGGTTTTTCGGGCACGAACTAAAACGCCGCTCTGCTGGATCTTACGCTGGAAGCGGCGAAGTAAATTTTCAAATGATTCGTTATCTTTTTTCTTAACTTCTACCATTAAATTCACCTCATTTCTCAAATAACTATAATAGATTTCGGCCGTTTGGTCAAATCTAGAGATTTTAGCGGCCGAGGCGCTTTTTGACCTCAACGACAATTTTGTCGTAAGAGAAAACTTCCTGCATGCCGCTTTTGACGTCACGCAAGATAACCATTTCATCCATGGCTTCCTTCTGGCCCATGATCAGGGCAATCGGAGATTTGGATGCTTCGGCCTGTTTAAGCTGATTTTTTACCCCGGCGGCGCCGAAGTGGTCATACACCTGGACGTCTTCCGCAATCAGGTCACGGAACAAGCGCAGGCTTTTCTTGGCGGCCAACTCCCCTAGCGGGACCAGGTAAACTTCGGTACGGTAACTGTTTTCGGCTTCGATGGCGGCGAGTTCCAAAGCCCGGCGGATGGCAGCAAAACTCCCGACGAATCCAAACCCCGACAAGCCTTTGCCCCCCAGGTTTTTCAATATCATGTCGTGGTAACCGGCTTCACCTAAAGTCACCGTTTCTTTGCCGCTCTTGTAACGGATAATAACGTTGGTTTTGCAAAGTCCTTCCCGACCGACATAGAGCGGGTTAAGCTGGTAAGGGATAGCGAGCTCGTCCAGTGCTTCAAGAATATTAGTAAAGTGCTTGTGGGTTACCTCATCCAAAAAGTCGAGCACGGCCGGAGCGCCGGCTGCCACGTTTTGGCAGGATTCCTCCGTGCAGCGCAGAACGTTTAACGAGCGGTGCTTAATCTGTTCCTTGCAGTTATCGCACAGGTTAAAATCATTTTCCTTGAGGTAAGTCTTTAGCACACTTTCATAAGCCTGTTGGCACGCGCTGTCGCCAATGGTGTTTATTTCCAAAGTCGCGTCGGCGAGGCCAAGTTCCTGGACAAAATGCCAAACCGCGGCAATGGTCTGCGCTTCAGTGAGGTGGTTGAACACCCCCAAAGTTTCCAGACCGTATTCATAATCGGAAACCCAGCCTTTGTTCTCGTCCTGACGGACCACGTTACCCAAATAATGCCACTTGGCCAGTACTTCAGTTTCGTCAGTTTTCCTTTGCGCGTAAGCGCGCAGCACCGAAGGGAGCATCGCGGAACGGACGCTGTAATTATGCGGACCGACGGGGATAGCAAGCGAGTCCTGTCCGCTCTCGGCAGTATCTTTGGCAAAATTTTTATACAACTGGGCGTCTTCTAAGATCGGAGTTTCGACTCGGAGGAAACCATAAACACGACCGACCTTCTGGAAACTCTTTAGCATCAAGTTTCCGATGGGGTCGGTTTGGGTAATTACGTCTTTAGCTCCGGCGATACCGGATACTTTCGGGGTCGGGGAAGTTTTTTTCAAAGCGAAGCCTTAAACCCAGAGCCTACCAGTTTAAAACTGGTAAGTCGGGTCAGTTATGAACTTAAAATCCTGTGGGGGGAACACGCGAACCAACACCTTGCCGACGATGTCGTCTGATGGCAAAACACCCCATAGGCGGGAATCGCTGGACTGCAGGCGGTTGTCTCCCAGCACGTAGTATTCGTCAGACCCGAGAGTGGTTATTTTGCTGTCACCAAAAGTGATGTCCTGGCTCGGTAAATAGGGTTCATCGAGTACTTTTCCCTCCGGGTGGTCATTGTTGTATACAACCACATGACCGCTGTCTACCTTAACTTTTTCACCTGGCAGGCCAATCACCCGCTTGATGAAAAATTCCTTGGTATTCTGCGGGTAGCGGAACACGATTACATCACCACGTTCCGGCTTATGGAAACGGTAAGTCATTTTGTTTATGACGAGATACTGGTGATTCTGGTATGTCGGGACCATGGAGGTGCCGGAAACAATGAAAGGTTCCGCCACGAAATAGCGGAACAACAGCATGGCAATGATGGCAACAATAACGACTTTGACTAGGTCAGTTACGAAACTGCCCAATGATGCGCCGCTGTCTGTCTGCTCAGCTTCTAGGTACGCAGCCGCACTGTCACGCCCTTCTTCATATTTTATTTGTGTGTTTTTTTCGTCCATAATCCCCTTTCTCCGGGCAAGAATTTATATATAACATTCAAACTATAACAAAGCTGCGCTAAAGTTGGCAAGGTACGGGTTTTTCGGGTATAATGCTTGGGTATTTTGCATTTATCATGAATAATCCTGATTCCAGAAACCATCGCTCAACCACGGTAGAAGGTCCCAAAATTAGCTCACAAGAAACCCGCCAGGAAAATTACCATGGGTTTCAAGTCCCGAAAAAAAAGCACCCCATCCTGAAGGCGCTTTTAATTATTATTGGCGTGGTTATTGTCGGGCTGGGCATCTTCATATTTGCCCGGGCCCAGAACCTGACCAACAAAATTTTTGTCGGGCAAAAAACCGGCTTGCTCGGACAGGTGGGCCAACTGCTCGGTGGCACCAAGCTCCAAGGCGAAAGCAACGGCCAGGTTAATGTCCTGTTGCTTGGAATTGGCGGCGAAGGCCATGACGGCCCTTACCTCTCTGACAGTATTATAGTGGCGCAAATCCGGCCCGGTGACAAAAAGGCCACCATGATTTCCATCCCCCGCGATTACTTTGTCCAAATCGGAAATGGTTATGGCTGGGCAAAAATAAACTCCGCGTTCGCTGATGGGTTTGCCGATGGGAAAAATTTTGATACTGCCGGACGCTATGCCCGCGAAACCGTGGAAAAGGTTACCGGTCTCGACATCCCCTACTTCGCGGTTGTGGACTTCCAGGGATTCCAGAAAGGAATTGACCTGGTCGAAGGCGTCGACATCCACGTGGACAGGACTTTTACCGACTACACTTACCCCGACAACAAGAACGGGTACATTCCGGCTGTCACTTTCAAAGAAGGAGACGAGCACATGAACGGAACCCGCGCTTTGATTTACGCGCGCTCCCGCCACGCGGCAGGCCCGGAAGGAACTGACTTTGCCCGCGGCGTGCGCCAGCAAAAAATGTTGCAGGCTTTCAAAACGAAAGTCGTCCAGTTAAACCTGGTCAGCGACAGCGGCAAGGTTAACCAGCTTTTGGATGTTTTGGGCGACCATTTCCATACCAACTTAAGCCTCGCCGAAATGTTTCGTCTGTATGAAATCGGCCACGACTGGTCCAAGGACCAAATTACTTCCCTGAGCCTCGACCCAAGCACCGGTCTCGTGTGCGACGGCAAAGACGAAGCCAGCGGCGCGTATATCCTAACGGCCTGCGATGGCAAATCCTCCTCTGATATCCGCGACTTTTTCCAAAATAGTTTCAACACCTCCAAACTATCTTCGGAAAAGAGCGTCATTTGGCTGGCCGATTCCACCAAGGGCGGCCGCCAGTATTCCACGGTAGCCAAACAGCTTACCAGCCAGGGCGTAACCGTGGTGCAGTTCACCTACAGCGGCACTCCGCTAACCCAAACCGTGGTGTACGAAATCAACGACAAGCCAGGTACCCTCCAATTCATCAAAGATACTTTTAGCGCCAGCGAAGTCACCCTTCCCCCACCAGGAGTGAAAGTCAGCAAAGAAAAGGCCGACCTTATTATGATTATCGGCTCGGGCAGTAACTAAACCGCTATGCAAGACTTACCCTTAATCGCGCTTGTTGGGCAACCAAATGCCGGCAAGTCCACTTTAATGAACAAAATTGCCGGGCGCCGCTTTGCCGTTACCTCCCCGGTAGCCGGTACCACGCGCGACCGTCAATATGTAGATTCCACTTGGAATGGACGCGAATTTAGCATGGTTGATACCGCCGGATTAGATTATGAAACTGGTGAACTTGAAATCGCCCTCCTCGAACAGATCAACATTGCCGTGGATGAAGCGGATGTAATTGTGTTTGTGGTGGACGGAAAAACCCGACCGGAACAAATTGACCGCAAGACTTTACTCAAATTCCGCAAAATTCAAAAACCCATTATCCTGGCGATTAACAAACTCGACTCCCCCAAGAAACAAGACCAGGTGATTGCCGATTTCCAGTCCATGGGCCTTAAAAAGATTTTTGGTATTTCCGCCCTTACCGGCCGTGGCCTGGGGGACATGCTCGATGCTGCGGTTGAAGCTCTGCCACCGGAAAAAACTTTGCCCCCAAAACCGGAAAATTCCATCAGCGTTTCCATTGTCGGAAAACCAAACGTCGGCAAAAGCAGCCTACTCAACGCCATCCTTAAACAAAAGCGCGTCGTGGTTTCCTCAATTCCCGGTACCACGCGCACTTCCATAGATACCCACACCAAAATCAACGGCGTGGACTATAACTTTATTGACACCGCCGGACTGAAGCGGAAAAACAACAACCAGAAACTGCCGGATGTATATTCCAGCTTCCAGACTTTCAAAAGCATCCGCCGCAGTGATGTGTCCATCTTGGTCATCAACGCGCTGGAGCCCATTAGCAAGCAGGACCAGCACATTGCCGCCGACATCGCGAACATGGAAAAAGGCTGTATTATAGTGGTAAACAAAATGGACGCTTATGACGGTAGCGAAGAGCGTCTGCGCGACCATATTTCATACCACTTCCCGTTCCTATGGTACAGCCCGTTGATTTTCATTTCTGCTGAAAAAGGTGAAAACATAAATGAGGTAGTTGCGGCAATCAAGCCGATTTATGAAAACCGCAAGAAAGTGGCTGACCAGGAAGATATAGACCGGGTTCTACGCAACAGCTTAACCCATAACCCTCCCAAACTCCTGCGCGACCAGCGCCAACCAAAAGTCATTGGCCTCACCCAGATTGACGTTGACCCCCCTACCTTCCAATTGCAGGTTAACCTAGCCGCCACTATCTCCCAGCAATACCGCAGCTATCTTAGAAACCTCATCGCCAAAGACCTCGGCTTCTGGGGCACCCCAGTTTTACTAAAGCTTAAAGGCAAAGATAAAAAATAAAATAAGGCCCTTCGGAAATCCCTGACGCTAGTGAATGGATTGGAGAAGGGTCTTATTTTATTTATCTTATTTCACTTAGGCTTCAGCGCCGCTGAATCCGCCAGCCTGGATATGCCAGAGTTTTTGGTAAGTACCGCTTTGGGCTTTAACCAGTTCTTCGTGTTTGCCCTCCTCAATAATCCGGCCGCCATCAAGAACTATGATGCGGTCCATTTGCATAATAGTAGAGAGGCGGTGGGCAATGACAATGGTGGTCTTGCCGCGCATCAGATTGTGTAAAGCATCCTGGATGTAATATTCCGATTCCGAGTCGAGCGAAGATGTCGCCTCATCCAAAACCAGGATCGGCGCGCCTTTAAGGATGGCGCGGGCAATCGCCACGCGCTGTCTTTCCCCGCCGGACAACTTGATTCCACGCTCCCCCACCATGGTGGCGTAGCCTTCAGCAAAGCCGGATACGAATTCATGGCAGTGCGCGAGCTTCGCGGCCCGCACCACTTCCTCATCAGTGGCTGAAGGCCGGGCGTAGCGGATGTTTTCCATAATCGGCCGGTGGAATAAAATTGGTTCCTGAGGCACCAAAGCAATTTGGTCACGCAAGCTGTCCTGCGTCACCTGGCTAATGTCTTGGCCGTCAATCAAAACCTTCCCGGACTGCAGGTCGTAGAAGCGAAGCAGCAATTTTACCACGGTTGATTTACCGCCGCCGGAAGTTCCCACCAAAGCCACTTTTTGTCCCGCAGGGATTTTCAAATTGAACCCGGTGAAAATATTGGAGTTGTTCTTGTAGCGGAACGTAACGTTATTGAATTCAATGTCGCCGCGCACCGCGCTTAATTTGGTAGCCCCGGGCGCGTCGGTCAACTCATGCTTGTGCACGAGGATTTCAGTCATCTCATTGGCGTCAGCCACGGCTTCATACAAGTTGCGAATGTTGCGGCCAACGTTGTAGAGGTTGTCAAAAATCTGGAACATGTAACCCTGCAGCAGGGCCAGGTCACCCACGGTAAACTTGCCAATCCTCCAGTAGTACACGCCCACCCACAAAACCGCGACTTCCAAAATTACCATAAAGCCGCCCTGTACCGCGTCAGCGGTAGCGCCCAGGTCCCAGGTCCAGCGCTGGATTTTGTTCCAGCGTTCCATTATTCGCCCAAAAGTCAGGAATTCTCGCCAGGAAGAGGAGAACAATTTTAGGTTGATGTTGTTGGTGACAGTGTCGGCGAGCTGGGCGGTAATTTCAGTATCCATGGCCGACCGCTGGATGTCGTACTTCAGTTTGTACAGCGAAAACAAGTAGTTAAACAGCACAAACAACAGCGCCCAGACAAACACCATCAAACCAATCCGCCAGGAGTAAATCGTAAGCGCGATGGTAATCAGTGTCACCCGCAAAAACAGGTTGCGTCCCAGGTCAAAACAGATCTGGTCGGCAATGGTCTCGAATGAACGTGGGTAACGGCGGATTTTTGCCACCAGGCTGCCCACGAAGTTATCGCTAAAGAACCCATAAGAATGGGCCTGCACGTATTCGAAACAGGTGTTCATTAAGTCGGCCATGACCCGCGGCTGGAACCGGTTGTTAACAAAAGTTACCATGCGCCAGGTCATCCAGTTCATTATGCCCAAAAGCGCAAACAGCGCGATGGCGTTGCGCAGGTGCGGCCAAGTTTCACTGCCGCCACCGGCGAGGGTGTCGAAAATGTATTTGTAGACAAACGGGAAGTAAAGTTCAATCGAGGCGGTTAAAATAACGCCGCCGAGTATCACAAAAAAATGCCCTCTATACTTCCGGACATGTTGCCAATATATTCTTAATGTCTGCTTGGTTAAAACTTGCATATTGTATCTATGTTTATTCTATCATGACTTACCTGCGGCCATCGTTAATGTTTTGACCGCACCCACTTCCCTGCTATACTACCGACATGAAACTCATTGTCGGACTCGGTAATCCCGGACAAAAGTACGAGCACACCCGCCATAACGTCGGGTTTTTGGCTCTGGACCATTTCCTGCGGGACAGCCACGCGGAAGTGCGCTGGGAAAACAACTTTGATTCCCACATCGCCAGCGTGACCATAGAAAACGAACGAATAATTTTCATCAAACCCCAGACTTACATGAATGAGTCAGGCAAAGCTGTCACCGCCGCGCTTAACTTCTACAAAGTTTCCATCGCGGAAAACCTCCTGGTCATCCACGATGAAGTGGATTTGCCATTCGGCACCATCAGGGAAAACAGCGACTCATCGGCCGCCGGTCACAATGGGGTGAAAAGCATCATTGAAGCGCTGTCCAGCCAAAACTTCCACCGGTTGAGGATAGGAGTTGAGACACGGGAAAGCCGCGAGCACATGCCCACCGACGCGTTCGTGCTGGAAAACTTCACTCCGGAAGAACGCAAAAAGCTCGAGGACGATGTCCTCCCCCAGGTTGATGAAAAAATAGAGCTATTTTTAGAAAAATAACCCCTCGCCTACTAATATAGACGAGGGATTTTTTATTTTGTATCAGCTACCCCACTTACAAGTGAAAGACTAAAGACAGACGCCTTTGAATCTTTACTTGATTGCTACTAGCAAGTAATAGGAGGGATGATACCTGCTTTCGCAACTTGTAAGTAGGATAGCGGACACAAACCGCTAAAATACTGTCCAAACTGTATTCATAATTATACACCTAAATCGCCTTTTTGTCAAGGCGGTAGGATTTAGGCCTATTTAGGGCATTTATCAATAAAAGGAGGGTTTATGGGGGTTTTATGGAGATAATAGAGGTTATTGAACAGGGCGACGTGGAGTATCCGGCCTTGTTGGAAGAAATTGCGAGCCCGCCGGACTGGTTGTATTGCCGGGGCAACATTCCCCTGCTGAACGACGGCCCCTGCGTTGCCGTTGTCGGCACCAGGAGAGCCAGCCGCTATGGAATTCTGGCAACGCAAAAAATTGTGAAAGAGCTGGTGGAGTACGGCGCCACAATAGTATCCGGCTTGGCTTATGGCGTCGATGCGGCTGCCCACCGCGCGGCTCTGGAATGCGGCGGCCTGACTATAGCGGTGGTTCCCGGCGGAGTTGATGGCAATTCCGTGTACCCGCGCGGTCACGAAAGGTTGGCAGAGGAAATTGCCGCCCAGGGGTTAGTGGTTTCCGAAATGCCGACCGGCAGCAGGATTTACCCGAGCAGTTTCCTGGCGCGCAACCGGATTATCGCCGGCCTGTGCGTGGGTACAGTAGTGGTCGAGTGCGAAGCACGGAGCGGGGCGCTCATGACCGCCAGGTATGCGCGGGATGAAAACCGCGGAGTGTACGCCGTGCCCGGATCTATCTTCAGCCCAACCAGCGTGGGTACCAATTTACTGCTGGCACGCGGCGGTGTTCCCGTGCAAAGCGGGGTTGATGTGCTAAAGGATTTAAACTTGATTGATGGCAAGCTCGGACGTGGCCGCGCGGCAAAAATGCAGCAAAATTTTACGGCACCTGAACAACTAGTGTTACAATGTATCCAGGGCGGAACGGCCGCCGCCGATGAGATTATCGCCTCTTGCGAACAGGCCGGACAAAGCAAGGCCCAAACCGTGGCTGCACTCACCACACTTGAAATCGCGGGAGCGATTTCAGCTGGAACCGCGAGTGAATATTACCTGACATAAAATTTAAGCCCATGAAAGACATTAAAATTTGGCATATCATCCTCGCCGCACTGTTCGTTATCGCGGTGACGCTGGGGATACTCCGCTATGAGCCGACGCTCAGCCCAAGCCGGTATTCCAACCCGGATTTTCAGCGCACGGAGCAGCCATAAAAAATTTTAAATTTGACAGAACCGTGAACGGCAGGGTAAAATCCCGTTTGTACTTAAATTTGTTAACGTGGCTAAAGATTTAATAATAGTAGAGTCGCCTACCAAGGCCAAGACAATTTCCAAATTTCTGGGCGCCAATTATATAGTAGAGGCGTCTTTTGGCCATGTCCGGGATTTGCCGAAATCCAAGCTGTCCATTGACGTGGACAACGGGTTTGCCCCGCACTACACCATCCCCGTGAAAGCCAAGGAAGTGATTGCCAAATTAAAAGAAGCGGCCAAAAAGGCCGGTTCTATTATATTGGCGACTGATGAAGACCGCGAAGGCGAGGCTATTTCGTGGCACCTGGTTCAGGCCCTGGGGCTTGGTGATGAAGCCGATATCGCGCAGGGCAAAGCCGACAGCCGGGTTAAGCGCATAGTCTTCCATGAAATTACCGAGTCAGCGATCAATAAAGCCCTGGAAAACCCCCGCGGGCTCGACTTACGCCTGGTAGACGCCCAGCAGGCGCGCCGCGTGCTCGACCGCCTGGTTGGCTATGAATTATCCCCTTTCCTATGGCGCAAGATCCGTTATGGCCTGTCCGCCGGCCGCGTGCAGTCCGTGGCCGTTCGTTTGATTGTTGAACGTGAGAGGGAAATCGAAAAGTTCGTCGCCCAGGAATACTGGTCCATTGAAGCTGAACTTTCCAAAGAAAAGGACTCCGTTAAATTTGTCGCTAAGTTGAACAAAGACCACGGCAAGGCCGTGGGCAAGATGGCCATTGACAGTGAAGCCGCTGCCAGGAAAATTACTGTCGCTATGGAAGGCGCGAGCTATAAAGTAGTTGATGTAACCCACAAGGAAGTCAAGCGAAACCCATCCCCGCCTTTTACTACATCCACCCTCCAGCAGGAGGCCGCGCGCAAGCTTGGGTTTAGCGCCAAGCAAACCATGGTCGTGGCCCAGCAGCTATATGAACGCGGCTACATTACCTACATGAGAACCGACAGTCTGAACCTGGCCGAATCCGCTTTGAAGCAGGCGCAGGAAGTTATCGGCAGCCAGTTCGGCAAGCAGTACCAGTTAAGCGAACCGCGCCACTACACCAACAAAAGCAAAGGAGCCCAGGAAGCGCACGAAGCCATTCGTCCCAGCGACTTGTCCAAGCTGCCGGAAGACCTGAAGTCAGAATTGGAGCGCAGCCAAGCCCGCGTCTATGACTTAATTTGGAAGCGCACCGTGGCCTCGCAAATGGCGCAGGCGGTGTTTGACCAAACTGCCGTGGATATCGAAGCCGGCGATTACGGTTTCCGGGCCAATGGGCAAGTGGTTAAGTTTGATGGTTTTGTCCGCGCTTACACTGAAGGCCGTGATGAAATCCCTGAGGACGAAGTGGAAGGCGCTTTGCCGGAATTGGCCGTTGGGCAGGTTTTGCAATTGCACCAGCTCTCTCCCCTCCAGCACTTTACCGAACCCCCGGCGCGATATTCTGACGCAACTTTGATTAAAGCTCTGGAAGCGCACGGCGTGGGCCGACCTTCCACGTACGCGCCAACCCTGGCCACTATCCAGGAACGCGGTTACGTTACCAAAGAGGAGAAGAAATACAAACCAAGCGAGGAAGGAGTTTTGGTTAATGACATGCTCGTGGAAAACTTCCCCGAAATCGTGGATATCAACTTTACTTCCCATATTGAAGAAGAGTTCGACCAAATCGCCGAAGGTACCCTAAAGTGGGTCCCGGTCATTGAAGAATTTTACAAGCCGTTTAAAAAACATTTAGTTGAACGGGAAGCCGCCGTGGAAAAACAGGTGGAAATTTCCGACACGCCTTGCCCGCATTGCGGTAAGCCGATGCTCATCAAGTTTGGCCGCATGGGCAAGTTCCTGGCGTGTCCTGAAGAAGGCAGCAAGGTTACTTTGCCGATGCCGGAAGAAGCCGCCAAGATTGCCGAACTGACTGAAAAAACCAAAGGCGAGCTCTGCCCTGTTTGCGGCAAGCAGATGGAAGTAAAACGCGGCCGGTTCGGGTTCTTCCTCGGCTGTGTTGATTATCCAAAGTGCAAAGGCATATCAAAAATTTGGAACAAGACTGGCTTTAAGTGCCCGGAATGCCTGGCTACCCCAGACCGCGCTGACAAGCCCGGTGACATAGTGGAAAAGAAGTCCCGGGGACGAGGCAAACCATTCTTTGCCTGCACCCGCTTCCCCGACTGTACTCTGGTCATGAATAAAAAACCGGAAACTCAGGAAGAATTGGAAGAAATGTGGAAAGCCTGGAAAGCAAACCCGCCGAAACCCAAAGGTGAAAAAGGCGCAACCAAGACAAGCCGCGCCAAATCAACCAAAAAGAAAACCGCCTAACTGATCCTGGCGGTTTTTTGTTTTAGTCATTTCGGGAATAAAGCTTAGTCTGGAACCACACCAGTTTGAAGGCATTCCATCGCCCCACAATCGGTTTGAGGTAGCGGTACCACTCCACTTTCATGACATAACTAGTAATATAGCCTTTCCAGTACATTCCCGGCGCGATGCCAATTGCCCACTTCCCTCCCAAGGCAATGGCATAGCCAAAATCTTTGCACTCGTAAGGTTCCGGTTTGCGGTTGTTAAGGATTGACTCAAGAGCGTGGGCCACGTACTTGCCATGGTCGGTGGCCTGGGTCGCGGTACCCGGCAAAGGGCGTCCGTCACTGCCAATGAAACAGCACTGGTCGCCAATGACGAAAATGTTGTTGTCGGCCTTGGCCTGGAAAAATTCGTTGGTCGCGATGCGGCCTCCCTTTTCCAGCTCCATCTCCGGCTCCATGGGTACGGTTATGGCCCGTACTCCAGCTGTCCAAACGAGCAAGTCATAGTGCAGCTTGTCGCCGGTGTTCAATTCCAAAAAAGTGTCGGTGACATTTGTAATTAGTGACTTGAGCTGAAGGTTTATGTTCAATGATTCAAGACGGTCAAAGGTGTCGCGGCTCACTCGCTCCGGCATGCCGGGCATGACTGTTGGAGCGCCTTCGACTATCATGATGTCCATCATATGACGGGGGTAGTTGTTTTTCCAGGAAAGGAAATCGAGAAGGCCTTTTAGTTCAGCAGCCAATTCCACACCGGCAAAACCGCCGCCAGCGACAACAAAGCGAAGCTTGTCCCGCTTGCCGGAAAGACGCGCCGCTTCCACCGCGAACTCCACCCGGTTGCGAATAGCCAGGGCGTCCCGTAAGGTCTTGAAGGGCAAGGAGTATTGTTCAGCGCCCGGAATACCATAATAGTTCGAAGTCGAGCCGAGCGCCATGACTAGGTAATCGTAATTAAGGCTACCGTGGTCTAGCTTCACCGTTTTTGTTTGAGCATTCACCGCTTCCACCCGTGCCTGCTTGAAAGTAATGTTCTTCCCTTTTATAGCCATGATGATAGGAACGGCTACGCTGCGGACCATGTCCATCATGGGCGCGGTTTCTTCATCACCCGTGGCCACTTCATACAAAAAAGCGTGGAGCACGTGGTAGGGGCTCTCATCAACCAAGGTTATATTCGCGTCCGGCATTAGCTCGGACAATTTAAGAGCGCAGTTTAGGCCACCGAACCCGGCGCCGCAGATTACTATTTGTTTCATAAGGGATTGTTTTCTTCATTATACCAGAGTGCGGCCCCTTGCCCCTTGAAAAAAAGCGCTAAATGCGTTAAAATACGCTAGTTATCCGCCAAATATGGGCGGTAATTCGTCTGGGTCGGTAGCTCAGTCGGTAGAGCAGTGGCCTTTTAAGCCATTTGTCGTGGGTTCGAACCCCACCCGACCCACCATTTTAATATCGCCGTTGGCGATATTTTTAGTGGGAGTGCGCGCGAAAGCGGGCCGACCCACCAGAAAAAAACGCCAGATGGCGTTTTTTTGTTATCTCATTTTTTCCCACTCTTGGTAGATTGCCTGGATTATTTGTTCTGTTTCATCCAGCTGCTCTCCCCTGCTTTGCTTGTCAATAACGCCAAGCAGTCTTTCCTGGGCGCGAGCCGTTAACGCTTGGAGCATGGAAATAAACTGCGGGCCGTGGTTGGAAACTTCGTTGTGTGCCACTTCATGCAAAGCGGACATTACAGTTTTGCCAAATTCCTGCTTCAATAATTCTTCATGGAAGCCAATCGCCTTTTTGTCGATGTTAATGGCCCGGGTGCCGGACCCGCGGAACAGCAGGAAATCGTTGTTGAACTGCGCGTCGGTAACGAAAGCGACATAAGCGCGGAGCATGCCGAGTTGGATTAATTGCCGTTCTTCCGGATCCATGACAATCTCAAAATCATTATTGACCATTTCTTCCGATGGACGGAACCGGTTGGCTACATTCGCTATCCTGCGGTTAAGGGAAGTCAGCTTAGTTTCAGCGCCGCTAATTTCACGGTTAACAGATACCGTGGATATGTTTACGTTGTTATAATCATCCAAAATTTCCAGTAAGGTTTTGCTCCCCAGGTAATTGGAATTGCGCAAAGCCACCCGGTCAATTTCCCCCGATTGTTGCAGCTCCTGGTACATCGCCACGCGGTAATCAACGCCGCTGTTTGCTTCCTCTTTGGGCAAAATGCTTTCTAGCTTTCCGACGGTCTCGGCCAACTCGGGAATTTCCTTTTCCAATTTATCGGCAATTTCCCGGGCTTCGGGAGTTAACTCGATATCAACTATTCTAGTCGGGTAAGCTTTCGGCCGTGGTTTGGCTAAAGCGGTATTCTCGTTCTCTGTAGCTGGTTGTTTCGCTAGCGCTTCTGTAGGCTGAACTTCTCCCCTAGCCGGTACGATGCCGATCTGCGGGTTCGTTGCGGGTTTAGCTTCCGGCGCTTCCTGGAACGCTGACAAAACTGCTTCCCTGTCCTTCTCGGTCACTTCGAATTCTATAAACCATCCTTCAGGACTCGCGGACTTTGTATTCCTGACATATAAAGAATCTTCCTTGGTTTCAATATCGTGGTCGAGCGCGAAAGTAGTAACGTATTCCCCCTGGGACATGTACATATTTTGCAGGGCACGATCAGTTAGGCCTTTCATGGCTACCCCGCGAATGAAATATAGGGCTTTTTGTTCTTCGGTTGTTGGGTTGGCTAGTATGCTGGAAAGAAGTTTTGGCGGGATGGATCCTTCCAAACGAATCCGCATTTTATTGCTTCCCGGTTCGGATAGCAATTGTGGGTTAAACTGTCCCAATCGCTCCTTAATTAAGCCAAATAATTGCGCTCCGCTGCTGGCTTTAACTTGCTCAAAAGCTACGGGCACCCCGTTTGCTTCGGCTTCTTTTTCCAAAGTTCGCTTGGACCGCCATGCATCAGGCTTCTGGTTGGTGGCTACCTCAAAGTCCCCCAACTCACTGGATGCCTTAGGCATGCCTATGGAACTGAATCGGGATGGGCATAAGATAAAACCTCGCTCTTCAAGCTGCTTTCGCTGTGATGCCGTTATGCTGTACTCCGCGGCCAGGTACTTGTTGCCGAACACGGAACCAAAATCTTCCGCTTTGTAGTCACTCCTATATCCCAGCGTACTTACCATTTTCAATATAACTCCCAGCGATCCCGTCTTTTCGTCCTCCGTAGTGGTCCATATCGGTTCCGAAAGCTTTAGCTGTTCCACCAGCTGTTCAGTAGTCATGGAGTTAACCAACTTTTCAGCGTAGCGCTGAAGTTCAAAACTGTTTACCGGCGGGCGGTCAACACTGATTTTATAATCCACGTTGTTTAACTGCAAGGTCATATACTTCGGGCCAACCCAGTAACTGTCTGACGAGTCTCCTTTATGGTCATAATTCATGACTTGCCCATTAATGAACAAACGTCCTTCAGGCTTATCGGCAATGTCTTTGGGCAGAATCCATTTTATCGAACCTTCTTCATTCTTAAAGTCAGGATCTTTCAGGTACGGGTTACCTTCCGATACACCAAGTTCGTTAAACTTGCGGAGAGCATGGATCAATTCTTCATTATCCGTTTCAATTACATAAGCGTTACCATTATTTTCTTTTGATCCCTTTAGCTTGGCAACCAGCCAATCGTGCTGCAGCTGCCGGTTTTGCGGTTTCTCGACTAAGTCAAAAACCTGACGCAGTTCCTTGTTGACCTGGTCTTTCTTGACCAACTGATAGTTGGCTACCCATTCATCGCCTTGTATTTCAAATTTCTTCGCGCCGAAATCGCGCATCAACCGAATCGCCGTTTGCTTTAAACCAATGCCATTACCACCTGCGGTATTCATGCCTTCCGGCTTGTCGGAGTGAGGGCTAATAATGCCGGTTGGGTCTTCAAATGACCAGTTACCGTGGATGGTAAAGCGGGAAGTATTATTACCCAAATCTTCTTCAGTTGCTTCTACTCCGTCTAAAGTACCGGGATGATCCGGATTGTGGTCTACAAAATTTTGCACTAACTCACGACTTAGCCACGCGGCGTTGTACTCATTCCGCGACTTGCCGATAAAGCTATCGGTTGCGACCGGGTAAGCTTCGGAGCGTCCCCGAAACCGTTCAAAATACCATTGCAATAAATGCTGGTCAGTTTTGGCGTTTCCAGTAGATTCAAAGTCCACCTTCCACCGGGCCTTGGCCAGGTCAATCCTTTGCTTCGCTTCCAGATGCAATCGATGTGCTTCTTCGCTCGCCCTGTTGGCCGCCTCAACATGTGAGGTGGCACTGCCGAATAACCGGCTGGAAATTTTAGTACTGGCTTTTCTTTCTTCGTCTCTTTTTTTTCGCGCTTCATGGAGGGGAGAACCTTCACTGTAAGCCTCCCGGCGCATATCGTTTATTTC
Organism: uncultured Candidatus Saccharibacteria bacterium; assembly: GCA_964416765.1. Lineage (GTDB taxonomy): Bacteria > Patescibacteriota > Doudnabacteria > UBA920 > UBA920 > CAYQEU01. Next base: position 68,562 of record CAYQEU010000001.1, on the reverse strand, counting down.
AGGAGAGTATTTCTCGGGCATAGTTTCAGTATACCATTGTTTTATAGTATAATAGCGTTACTATTATGAAAATTTCCCACCGATTACAACTTTTTGCCGCCATTGCTATCATGCTCACACTTGCGGTCCCGGGAGGCTTAGCCATGGCCAAAACCCAACCCATTCCGGACGCGGATGGCGACGGCTTGGCTGATTATGACGAAGTCCTGTTCCAAACTGACGCGCATAATCCCGACACGGACGGCGACGGCGTGGGCGACGGAATGGAAGTTCAACTGCAAACTGACCCCAACTCGTGGTCACCGGACCAATTGCAAAAACACATCGACGTTGAACTGAAAACCCAAACGCTCAGCTACTCGGTTGGGCCTTACCAAATGAAAAAGATTAAAATCTCCAGCGGGGTTAAGGGCAAGGAAACCCCCAAAGGGACTTATACTATCCTTGATAAACTTCCGGTCGTGGAATACAAAGGCCCGGGATACGATTACAAGAACACTAAATGGAACCTGAAGTTTTTAAAAGGTACTGAGGGAAACTATTACATCCACGGGGCTTACTGGCATAACAATTTTGGCCGGCCCATGAGCCATGGCTGCATCAACGTTTCTTACAAAGAGATGGAGCCCCTATATAACTGGGCCCAAGTTGGGACAATCCTCAACATTTACTAATGACCCTGGCAACTTTTAAGTCGAAATGGGATTTTTCCCTCTTGGATACCGGCAACGGCTATCGGCTGGAACAATGGGGTGATGTCAGGCTCGCGCGGCCGGATCCCCAAATTATCTGGGAGCGCGGCCTGCCTGCCGCTGATTGGGAAAAAGCTGACGCCAGCTTTTCAGGCGAATGGAAAACCAGCAAGAAACTACCGGCATCGTGGGTAGTTAATTTTAATGTCACGAAACTTAAGGCCCGCCTAACCCCATTTAAACACACGGGCATTTTTGCCGAGCAAGCCGCCAACTGGGAATGGATGCTTCAGCAAACCGCCGGTTCCAAAAAATTAAATATCCTGAACCTGTTTGGTTACACCGGCGCGGCTTCAGTTATTTTGGCCCAAGCCGGGCACTCCGTTACCCATGTTGACGCCAGCCGGCCGGCCATAACCTGGGCTAAAGAAAACCAGACCCTCAACCGCCTGCCCCAGGATTCCATTCGCTGGATGCTTGATGATGCGGCCAAGTTCGTGCAGCGGGAAATCAAACGCGGAAAATCCTACGACGGCATCCTCATGGACCCTCCGGCTTTTGGCCACTCCCCTACGGGAAAGACATGGAAGTTCAACAAGGACTTACCCGAACTCCTCTCTAATTGCATATCGCTGCTCTCCCCCAATGCCAAATTCCTGCTCATCAACGGTTACGCGACCAATTCTTCGGCTATTGCACTCAACAATCTCCTCGAAGATTCCATGGCCGCCCGGACCGAACTCAAGGGCCAGGTAGAATTTGGCGAATTATGCCTGCAACAAAAAAACCAGCGGATGATTTCCACTGGTATATTCGCGCGCTGGTCCCATGGCCCCGCTACATCTCGTGCCGCTCAGAAATAAACTTGCCGAGGAAAATTAAGAACAGAACCGGTAACACCAGCCAGACAAAACTGGCTGGGTTTTGTATAAACACAAACTGGATTAGTGGGCTAAGGTTTTCCTGAACCTGCTGCGGCAACATGCTGAGCACTATGTTAATTAGCAACCCGATCTGCAGTACGGCAAAAGCCAAGCTGAATGGGATCGCGATTAGCTGGCGGCCGTCCACCGCGGTCTTAAACGCGTAACGGGCCAAAAAAATAAACAGAACAATGAAGATAATGGCGAACGTAATCAGCTGCTGCATGGACAGCAAGCTGATGTTGAGGTGTTTGGAAACTTCGGTGCTTAAGAAAGGGGCCTCAATCACCAAAAGTTTGGCCATGTAAATACTAACCAACACGCTCAGGATTCTCCCCCGACCGGCGGCAAATGCATACATTGTGCTGGCAACGAGCCAGAACAAAAGAATAAACAGGTCCCAAGAGGCGCCGTGCCAGTTGAAAGTATGCAACAGGAACTTCAGGTGTTCAAATTGTGACATTTATTTCAGGAAAGTTACGCTAAACGGATATGTTTTATTATACCACTTTCCTGAAGCCGGCTAGAAATTTTTCTTTAGTGAGTCCCAGAAGCCCTCATCTACTTCCACAGACTCCCCTTTTAGCTCGGCAAGCTCCTTAAGCAGTTCAGTTTCCTTTTTGGTCAGCTTGTGCGGAGTAACTACCCGAATTGTCAGCATTAAGTCCCCTTTTTTGGAGCTATTTACTATGGGAATGCCCTTGCCTGCAACGCGCAGGACATGGCCTGACTGCGTCCCGGCAGGAACCTTAACTTCAATCTTGCCTTCCAGCGTGTCAACGGAGACTTTGGCGCCCAGAGCAGCCTGGGCAAAACTAACCGGAATATCCTTGAGCAGATTAGGGCCGTTACGGGTAAATTCTTTGCTTGGTAATACCCGGATGGTCAGGTATAAATCTCCGGGATTTGAGGCACGATAACCTACTTCACCTTCTCCCGAAACACGAATACGCTGGCCATTGTCGATGCCCGCGGGAATTTTTACCTGCAGTGTTTTTTGCTGGCGCAGGACGCCGCGGCCGTTACAGGTATGGCACGGTTTTTCCGGAATCTTTCCATCGCCTTCACAGCGTTCACAGGTAGTTGAAGCAGCCATGTTGCCAAAAATTGTGCGGCGGGTAGTGCGGATCTGGCCCTGGCCATGGCAAACGGGACAAGTTATGACCTTCGTTCCTGGTTCCGCCCCAGAGCCTTCACAAGTCTTACATTTGTCTTTCTTTTCCAGGGTGATGCTTTTCTCTATTCCCTTGGCTGCCTCCTCGAAAGTAAGGGTGACAGGCATTTCCAAATCTATGCCGCGAGCCCGACGGTCAGCCCGGGTTGAACTGTTGCCAAAAATATCACTGAATATTTCGCCAAAATCAAAATCAACGTTGCCCTGGTAACCGCCCTGGCCAAAGCCGCCAAAATCAAAACCGCCAAAGCCGCCGGCTCCATAGCCCGCGCCCGGGTTGTACCCGCCGGCCTGCTGGTAGTTTTCACCAAACGCATCGTACTGGGAACGTTTCTTGCTGTCAGACAAAACCTGGTAGGCTTCGTTAACTTCCTTAAACTTTTCTTCGTTCCCTTTTCCTTTGTCGGGATGATATTTGTGGGCCAGCTTGCGGTAAGCTTTTTTTATTTCATCGGCGCTGGCGGTTTTCGCCACGCCCAATATTTCGTAGAAATTTTTTGCCATTAACTATTCTGTCCTGAAGCCGAAATTACTGTTTTGGGGGCCTGTATTGTCTGGAATCTCGCCAAACTGGGTTTCATACCGCTTGATGTTCTCCTGCATTGCTCCAACCAACCGCTTCATGTGCGCGGGGCTGATGATAACGCGGCTGGCAATACTCCCGGTCGGCGGCTGTTGCCCAAAGAAAATATTCATGAAATCCAGGAAGAATTCTTCCTGGGTGTGGCTGATTTGGGCCATGTTGGAGTAAACTCCCTGCATGACTTCGTCACTAATTTTTAGCTGGATTTGCTGTTGCGCTCCGTTGGGAGCCTGTTGTTCTTGGGCCATATGAGTTTATTTAAGTATTGTAATTATTTAGACGATCTTCTATAATGGGCTTGTTTTATATGTTTCGGCGGGAGGCAGGATTATGTCAGAATGGCTGGCACGCGTTAGCGTTTACACGGACCCTGTCTTAGGACCAGGGTCGGCGGTCGGCCTGCTCTGCTTCTCTATCTTTCTGCTTGTAATCACAGTAGTTCATGTAGCAAGAATCTACTGGAAATACTGTTGTAACGGCAGAAATTTAACGGAGGCGGTTCAGGAAATTTTTTCAGGAAAGTAATTTCCGCAAAACCGAAGACGAGAGCTGTATCATATACAGTTCTCGCCTTTTCTTATTCTTTAGGTACTTCTTTATATTCGGCGTCTACCGGGTTACCGTCAGTTCCATTGGATGAGCCGGCGTTTGCGGAACCATCCCCAGCGGACTGTTCCGTTCCTGGAGCGGCGCCTTCAGTCTGCTGGCCTTCCTGGCCTTCATACATAGCCGCGCCAACTTTCTGGATAGCGTCAGACAATGCCTGCATTTTCGTGCGGATAGCTTCCATGTCGTCTTTATCCTTAACTTCCTTCAATTCAGCCATCGCGGTTTCAACCGCGGTCTTATCTTCTGGCTTGGCTTTGTCACCGGCATCCTTCAAAGTCTTTTCTGATACTGAAAGCAAAGTGTCTGCCTGGTTACGTACTTCAACAGTCTCCTTGCGCTGTTTGTCCTCTTCCGCGTGCGCTTCAGCTTCCTTCTTCATGCGTTCTACTTCATCCTTGGAAAGGTTGGAAGAACCCTGAATGGTGATGTGCTGTTCCTTGCCCGTGGCTTTATCTTTGGCGCGTACGGTCAAGATACCGGAAGCGTCAATATCAAATGTAACTTCAACCTGGGGGATGCCGCGAGGAGCCGGCGGGATGCCATCCAGAATGAACCGGCCGAGAGACTTATTGTCTGCGGCGAATTCACGCTCACCTTGCAGGACATGGATTTCCACGGACGTCTGGTTGTCAGCCGCGGTGGAGAAAGTCTGGGACTTGGAAGTCGGTATGGTTGTGTTGCGGTCGATAATCGGGGTTCTTACTCCACCCAAAGTTTCCAAACCAACGGTCAGCGGGGTAACGTCGAGCAGCAAGATTTCTTTGCCCTGAACATCACCGCCGAGTACGCCAGCCTGCACGGCAGCGCCCTTGGCAACAGCTTCCATTGGGTCAACCCCGCGCTCTACCTGCTTGCCAATATAGTCTTCAACAAACTTCTGCACGGAAGGCATGCGGGTCGGACCACCAATCAAAATGATCTTATCAATATTCTGCGGGGTCAGCTTGGCGTCATTTAAAGCCTGTTCCAGCGGGTGGCGCATTCTTTCCAAAATAGGTTTCACTAATTCTTCCAACTTTGCGCGGGTAATCTTCATCTGCAAGTGTTTCGGACCGTTGGCGTCCGCGGTAATGAACGGCAGGTTAATCTCAGTTTCCAAAGTGGTCGAAAGTTCGATCTTGGCCTTTTCAGCGGCTTCACGGACACGGTTCATGGCCATCTTGTCAGCGGTAATATCGACGCCGTTTTCAGCTTTAAAGGTATTGGTGATGTAGTCAATCAAGGCTGAGTCCATGTCCTTACCACCGAGAGCGGTGTCACCGGAAGTGGACTTTACTTCAAAGGTAGCCTGGCCGTCTACTTCGGAGAATTCCATTATGGTTACGTCCAAAGTACCGCCGCCAAGGTCGAACACTAAAATTTTCTGGTCGGAGGCACCGGTCTTGTCGAGGCCGTAAGCGAAAGCGGCGGCGGTCGGTTCATTAATTACGCGGACTACTTCGAGTCCGGCAATTTCCCCTGCCTGCTTAGTGGCTTGGCGCTGGGCGTCGTCAAAGTAAGCCGGTACGGTAATAACTGCTTTTTCTACTTTGTCGCCAATGAAACTTTCGGCATCGCGCTTAATCTTTTGCAAAATGAAAGCGCTGATTTGTTCCGGAGAGTATTCCTTTCCGTTGATGTTGTAACGGAAAGTGGTTCCCATCTTGCGTTTCGCTTCGAAGATGGTTCCTTCCGGGTTGGTTACTGCCTGGCGGCGAGCTGGTTCGCCTACTAATAATTCACCTTCTTTAGTGAAGGCTACATACGACGGGAAAGCCTTCCCGCCGACAGAAGCTCCTTCAGCCGCGGGGATGATAACCGGCTTGCCGGCTTCCATGACGCTCGCTGCTGAGTTGGAGGTTCCTAAGTCAATTCCTATGATTTTTGGCATATATATTAATTTCCTTTCTTACTTATTGCTACTTGGCTTGGCCTTATAACCTTGCCGTTAATCTCATAACCGGTCATGAATTCTTGGGTGACCACCCCATCCTCTTCGCCTGGCACTTCCTGGACTGCTTCATGGAAATTCGGGTCGAACTTTTTTCCCAGGGCTTCAATTTTCTTTACGCCCAGTTCGGCTAAAGCTTTATCCAACTGCTGGAGCGTGCCGAGCACGCCATTCTTCCACTTTTCATCAATGCCTTCGGGCATGTGGCGGAGGGCTTGTTCTAAGCTGTCTAGCGTTGGTAACAGCTTTGCCACGGTAACTTCGCGGGCGAATTCAACTAATTCCTGGTTCTCGTTCTCTTTGCGCCGCTTATAGTTCTCAAAGTCTGCCTGGCTTCTCTGCCAACCCGACAAATTGGTCTGGGCTTCTTCCTGGACCTCGGCCAAGCGCTGGGCTAACTCTTCCAAAGAGTGTTCCGCGTCCCCGGCAGACATTTCCATGTCCTCAATCTCGTCGTTTTTGTCCATCTATATTATTTAATTAAGTGAATCATTATAATCACGGCCATTCCTCCGCCCATCAATTTGGAAATATATTCCAGCAGGGAAATATTTTTGGGATATTCCATGCTCTTGGGGCCGATGAGGCCGATAACCCCCTTTTTGCCGGATGGAAGCTTTAGCCCGGAAACAATCATGGAGTAGTCTGAAGTCTTGGAAAGTTTCAGCTCCTTGCCGATAAACGCTTCTGGCTCTTTGTCACCGTACTGGTCGACAAGCATGTCGGCGTATTCATCGAGCTGATCAAAGAATTTGGCTATTTCCCGGGCATCTTCCGCCGGAATGTTTTCCTGGCTGAGCAGATTAGACATGCCAACCGCGGAAACATCCTCAGGAAGGATAGCAAATGAAGCCTGGCCGCTGTTGCTGGCCAGCATTTTGGCCAAACGTCGTCCGATTTCAGCGTTAACCACTTGAAGCTTTACTATTTCCCGGCGCAGGTTCTCCTGCTCCCGGACGGTAAGCTTTACCTGGTGCATAAGCTGGTTCACAAAATAGCGGAACCCTTCGTCAGTCGGGACTCGCCCGGCGGAAGTGTGGGGCTGCATAATGTAACCGGCTTTTTCCAGTGCTGCCATTTCGTTGCGGATCGTGGCGGAGCTAATATCAAAATTATATTTCTCCACCAAGTCGCGGCTGGCAACCGGTTGGCCGGTTTCGCAGTTCAACTTCACGATAGCAGCCAAGATTTTCGCTTGGCGGGAGCTTGGGGCAGATGCTTTTTGCATATTTGGATGATAAACAAAAATTAGCACTCTGTCAAGGAGAGTGCTAACCAAAATAAGTGGTATAATAAAGCGAAATGATGAAATGGATCTACATTATTATAGTTGTCGTATTGCTTGGGATCGCCGGGACTTATTTTTATTTGCGCGCTCATAACCAACTCCCCTATCCGCTTAAACAAGGGCAGTCTTCCGGTACCGACGAAAACCAGGATCTAAACGGCGACCGCCCCGGTCGGGTAACTTTCAAAAATTTAGGACCGGCACCGGAATTCAAAAAAATCGATAAGTGGCTAAATGGGGATCCCCAGACCATTGCCGGTTTGCAGGGCAAGGTTATTTTGGTAAATTTCTGGACCTACTCCTGCTTTTCCTGCATCAACAACCTCCCCACCCTCAACCAATGGAATGACAAATACAAGGAGAACGGCTTTGCGGTAGTGGGAGTCCACACCCCTGAATACGTGTTCGAAAAGAACGCGGACAATGTCCAAGGTGTAATTAGCCGGTTTCAAATAAATTACCCGGTCGCCCTGGACAACGCATACGCGACTTGGAATGCGTACAAAAACCAGTTTTGGCCGGCTATGTACCTCATCAACCAGGACGGAAAAATAATCTATACCCACTATGGCGACGGGGGCATTAAAACAACTGAGAAAGCGATCCGGCTTTTGCTCGGGCTGGAAACAGACCCGCTTTCGCCGCTTTCGCCGATTTCGGACCCCAACCAGGTCAGGTCACCCACCCTTGCCGTTGGCTTAAAACATTTGGATTATTTTGCCAATGAAACCCTGCCAGACAACAAACCCAAAAAATACAAACTGCCCCCCAATCTATCTACGAATACTTACGCCTTAGAAGGCACGTGGAAACTCGACAATGAAAAGGCAACCCTAACGGCCGGCATCGGGAAGATCATGCTGAAATTTGATGCCGCCAAGGTTTACATGCGCGCCAATAGCAAAGCCGCGACCAACCTAAAAATCACCGTGGATGGTAAAACCCAGCTTCCGGTCACCGTGGAAGGACTTGATAACTATACCCTGTTTGATTCCGGTGATTACGGCGAACATGTCATTGAAATTGAAGTCCAGACCTGGCCGTTTGAGATCGACCAATTCAGTTTCGGATAACGGGAACGTTTCTAGTGTAATTCCAACCTGTTAATGACGTTGGAAATAATATGGAATATTATTCCTCAATTCTCCCGTGCCTAAAAAACTTACTGACAAACTAGTTAGGGGAATAAAAAGCACCCCTCACATGCCGGAAACTATATACAATTCGGCACTCAGCCACGTTCGCGGTACTTTTGGTTTGCCTAAGGGAGAATTCGTAAAATTTATTGGATCTGGGTCCAAGGATGTTTACAACACTTCAGGACCATTTTCGGTCGGAGACCAAGAGTACATTGCGGCACGGGTAGAATCGCGTGGTCACCAAGATGCTCTAACCATGTTTTTCCGAAAGGTTGCTCCCAAAACGTGGGAGCTTGACCCTATCGCGCCGGTATTCGAACTCGAGGATCCGTTCCAGTCATGGGTTGACGATCAGCTTATAATAGGTGGGGTTAAAACCCTCCGTGACGAAACCGGTTTTATTTACAGCTACCTTACTGTCTTTTACCGGGGAACCAACATTTACAATCTGCAGGAGTTTCGGCACGGACCAGTGGGAATGAAGGATATTCGCCTGATTGGTTTGCCTGCTCGCGGGGACAAACCGAAAAAAATCCTGGTATTCACCCGTCCCCAGGGAGGTGAAGCGGGACGCGGTAAAGTGGCGGTTACTATTTTAGACGCGCTCGAGGACCTCAACCCCGACAGCATCAACAACGCCCCCATACTGGGAACTCTGTGTGCCGATGGAGAATGGGCGGGGGTAAACGACCTTTACCTGCTTCCGAATGGCAAGGTTGGGGTGTTGTACCACATTGCCCGAGCTGAAGGAACCAAACGTTTCTACAACGCAGCAACTTTTATTTATGATCCTGAAAATGGGAATATTACGGACAAAAAGGTATTGGCTACCCGCCAGGCTTTCCCCGAAAGTCCCGTTAAAATCCTCCCCGATTGCGAAAGCGAAGATGACCTCAAGGAAGTTTTGTTCCCTTCCCGCATTGTCATAAACAGGCTGAACCGCGCACGCGCATGGCTCTATGGCGGTTTAAGCGACACCACCACGGGAGTGCTGCGGTGTCCAAACCCATTTTTCGCCCAGTACCGAAACGGAACTAGTCTGGTTGGCCGACTAACAGGCGGGCGATTAGATAAGATACTGTAGACTCCGCCCCTTGGTTTAGGTTAATGGAATGCTCATGCAATCCATCATAACAACCGCCGCTGCCTTCATCATAAATAATCTGGTCGGGTAAATTGTTCCCGAGGAACCAAAAGAATGCCCGGCGCATCAACATGCGGTAGCGGGGATTTTTTGTTAAGTCGTACATTTTTCGCAATGCTTGAACCATGGCACACGGGTCTTCTGGCTGTTGGTCATATAAGGCTCTTGCCTTGCCTTTCGTATACCACCCATTCTGCCCAATCGGTACGTATATGTGCCCCAGAAATGTTTGGGAAATTAAAAATTCCACAGTTGTTTCTGCAATATCATAAAGCTGCTGATCACCCAAAATCTGGTATGCCCAAAGCAAAGCCTCGGGGAGCAACGCGTTGGAATAATTTAGCTGATCCCCAAACCATGGCCAGTCAGGCTGAGCGTGTTGAAGATATGCATCGGTAATAATTTGCACCGATTCCTTTAGGGCTTGGGTCGCGAGTTGGTCATCGGGGTTATCCAGCAGCCATAAACCTAAGGCTTTGCAAAAAAAGCCCAAAGTTTTTAAATCAGTAAATCTAACTTTTTGTTCCAAGCTATGGCGGAACATAGCTCTTGCTTTTTCTCGGAGCTCCTCGCTTAAAAATGGGCTGGTAGCGGCAGTTGCCAAACCCCAGAGGGCCCGTCCGGTAGGATCTTGTACTCCTTCCTTTGTATCCCGTTCCACGTTAACGCTATGGTCGCTGTTTACATAATTATGATACTGGCCGTTTTCCATCTTCACGTGTTCGATAAAGTTCAGGTAAACCCTGGCCAGTTGCTCCGCTTCCCCAGAAGCATTTGGAGTTTGGCCATACAGACATGCGGCAACCAAGGCCCGAGCGTTGTCATCTACAGTGTAGCCTGAATCAGGATCCGGTGTTGTATGAACTGCAAATTGAAACATGCCAAACTCGTCGGTCATGCGTCTGAGATGATCAAGCTTAACCGCTGGCAAAGTGCGGTTAGTCGCCCTCAAATCCGGGACTTGGGAACCAAACATTTGCATATACGCCATGGCTACGTTAGGCCATGTCATGGAACGAGTTTTTACATATGCTTCTTTCCCCATTTCCTTGGTCAGGTTTTCATCCTCCAGTAGTTCACATAATGCCTTGGCGTAACTTTCAGGGGAGCCAATGGGAACTATGCGACCCACCTCATCGGTAATAAGTTCCCGGGATTGAGAGAAGGAGGTGGATACAACGGGGCGACCAGAACCCAGCGCATAGGTCAAAGTGCCAGAAACCGCCTGGTCAGGGTTGGTGGAAGTGCCAATATATATATCCATACCCTTAAAAAAATTCAACAGATCGCTGGTGGGCATATACTCATTGTAAAAGCGGACATTATTTTGGAGACCTAAGTCATTGACTGTTTGTTCCAAAAACTCGCGGTAAGCTTCGCCCTCCTGGCGCAATACGTGAGGATGGGTCGCGCCAATTATGGCGTAAATAGCTTCGGGATGGCTATCGATAACTTTGGGCATGGCCTGGAGAACATATTCCAAACCTTTGCTCCGACTTACAAAACCGAATGTCGCCAAGACTTTCTTCCCTTCCAGACCAATTGCGTGTTTATGCTCTTCCGGTACAGTATATTCCGTTGCGTGCAGACCATGGGGAATTATTCTAATCGGAGTATGTGGCAGATTATAATCATGACGAAGCACCTGGTAGGAAGAATGGGTCATGACAACCAGCTCACGAACTTGCGCTGCCAACTGCTCCACTATTTTTTTCATTGCGAGAGTAGGGCTTGGCAGGACCGTATGAAGAGTAAGAACTGCGGGTTTGGTGAGATTCTCCAAAAACACCAGCAAGTGCTGGCCCAATTCACCGCCGTAAATCCCAAATTCATGCTGCACGGAGACGAGCTGTACCTCCGGCATGGCATTCAATTTTTCGGCAGCCTGTTTGTAGGAATATTCATTGTCTTGTTCAATCTCAAAAAGCACCCTGTCATCATAGATATAGGGCTCGGTGGGATTGTCAGACATGGCCACAACTTTTGACTCTATCCCCGGCATAAATAAGGAGTCAAATGCATTGGCCAGGTCCTGAGTAAAAGTGGCTATGCCACACTTACGTGAAGGGTAGGTTGAAATAAATACAATTGAAGCCTTAGCTGAATCAGTAATCATAAATAAGCAGATAACAAAAAAGCTTGCTAAAACCTTCTACTAATATATCGCATTTATACTGATTATGTTGCATTTTAAAACCCGCCGGGTGGCGGGTTTTTCTACAGTATGTTTTTTAGGTACTGACCAGTATAACTGCGTTTTACTTTGGCCACGTCTTCCGGGGTACCGGCGGCCACTATTTCGCCACCCTTATCCCCGCCTTCCGGACCCATGTCGACTATCCAGTCTGAGGTTTTAATCATGTCGAGGTTATGTTCAATTACCACCACGGTATTACCCTTTTCCACCAAACGGTTTAATACCGCGATCAAACGTTTAACGTCGGCAAAGTGCAAGCCCGTCGTGGGTTCATCAAGTATGTAAAGGGTGCGGCCGGTGGAAGCGCGTGATAATTCGCTGGCCAGCTTAATGCGCTGGGCTTCACCACCCGACAAAGTCGTGGCGTTTTGTCCCAAATGCATGTAGCCCAACCCTACTTCCGACAAGGTATCCAACTTGCGCTTTATGCTCGGGATGTGAGCAAAGAAAATGCGGGCTTCGTCTACCGTCATTTCCAACACGTCGGCGATAGTCTTGTCTTTGTAATGGATTTCCAAAGCTTCCCGGTTGTAGCGTTTGCCGTGGCATTCTTCACAAGTGATATAGACGTCCGGCAAGAAGTTCATTTCCACGCGTAACACGCCATCACCGGAACATTTTTCACACCGCCCGCCCTTAACGTTAAAGCTGAACCGTCCTGATTTGTATCCTTTCATCTTCGCTTCCTTGGTTTCGGCAAACAGATCACGAATAAAGGTAAAAACGCCTGTGTAAGTGGCTGGGTTGGAACGGGGCGTGCGGCCAATCGGCGACTGGTCAATGTCGATAATCTTATCGATGTGGTCAATACCCAAGATTTTTTTGTGGGCTCCCGGTTGGTCCTTGCTGTTATAGAAATACTGTGACAATGATTTTGCCAAAATGTCATTTAGCAGCGTGGACTTCCCCGAGCCGGACATGCCGGTAAGGCAAACAAACTTGCCGAGCGGGATATCAACGGTTATGTCTTTTAGGTTGAACTCTGAAGCGCCCACAATGGACAGCTTCTTGCCGTTGCCGCTGCGGCGGCGCTTCGGTACTTCAATGGTTTCTTTACCCGATAGAAACTGGCCGGTTATGGAATCTTTACTCTTCACTATCTGTGCCGGAGTGCCTTCCGCCACAACGTGTCCCCCATTGTTTCCGGCACCAGGACCGATATCAACTACCCAATCCGATTCCCGAATGGTTTCTTCATCATGTTCAACCACAATGACAGTATTGCCGAGGTCCCGCAATTCTTTAAGGGTCTTTAACAGGCGGCCATTGTCGCGCTGGTGCAAACCAATGGACGGTTCATCTAATATATAGAGCACGCCGGTGAGGCCCGAACCGATCTGCGTGGCCAAACGGATGCGCTGGGCTTCCCCGCCGGACAAAGTGTCGGCTCCCCGGTCCAGGGACAGGTAGGACAACCCCACGTTCAAAAGGAACGACAGTCGCGCCACGATTTCCTTCAAAATCAAACGCGCGATTGTGGTTTCTTTGGCCGAAAGCTTTTTAGGCAGCTGGTTGAAAAACTCAGCAGCCGCTTCAATGGTCATTTGCGATACATCCACAATACTGGCGTCATTGACGGTAACCGCGACCACTTCCGGCTTCAAACGCTTGCCTTGGCAGGTTTGGCAGGTGCGGATGCGCATGTAATTTTCAATTTCACCACGCATGTAGTCCGAATCGGTTTCTTTATAGCGGCGCTCCAGGTTAGGGATCACCCCTTCAAATTTGGCGTCATAGCCAGAGCTAAATGCGTTTTCGCCAGGTACGCGAACGCGACGGTCTCCGGTACCATACAGGACGACATCAATATATTTCTTGGGAAGTTCCTGCACGGGGACATCGGTGGAGAAACCGTATTCCTTGGCTACCGCGTTTAACACCCGCATATACCACGACAAGCGCGACGTGGTTTTGCTCCACGGGCGTACCGCTCCCTCGGCCAGGGTCAGCCGTGGGTTTGGAATTACAAGGTCAGGCTCAATAGTAAGCTTGGTGCCAAGCCCCTTACAATCCGGGCAGGCGCCATGCGGGCTGTTAAAGGAAAAGTCACGGGGGTCCAGCTCGGTTAAGGAAACATCATGGCCCTGCGGACAGGCAAATTTCTGGGATAACATCATTTCTTTGGGATTCTTGTCCCCTATCAGAGCAATGGCCAACTGGTCACCCAGGTCTAAAGCCTTTTCCAAACTTTCGGAAATGCGCCCCTTTTCTTCTTTGTCTATGGTCACGCGGTCTACTACAACGTCGATACTGTGCTTCTTCTGTTTATCCAAATTCAGGCGCTGAGCTTCGTTCAAATCCATAATGGCGCCGTCCACGCGAACGCGCGAGAAGCCGGCTTTTTTGGCTTGGTCAAACACTAATTTATGCTCGCCTTTCTGGTCCCGTACGAAAGGGGCCAGCAAAATGACACGAGTATCTTTGGGCAGGCCGAGTAAATGGTCAACCATGGACTGGAGGGTTTGGCCCGAAATCTTACGTCCGCAAACCGGACAGTGCGGGATGCCTATGCGCGCGTAAAGCAAGCGGAGGTAATCGTAAATTTCGGTTACGGTACCCACGGTGGAACGGGGGTTATGGGACGCGCTTTTTTGGTCAATCGAAATTGCCGGGGACAAACCTTCAATCTTGTCCACGTCCGGCTTGTCCATGAGGCCGATGAACTGGCGGGCGTAAGCGGAAAGAGATTCCACATAACGACGCTGACCTTCGGCGTAAATAGTGTCAAAAGCCAGAGATGATTTACCGGATCCCGAAAGGCCGGTCATCACAATCAGCTTATTTCGCGGCAAATCCAAATCAACATTTTTCAGGTTATGCTGGCGCGCGCCGCGGATAATTATTTTGTCGGAATTTGCCATGTATTGTTGTTTAATTTCAGAAAATAGCGTGTCTAAATATGACGCAAACTAGGTGCAAGAGTATCACATTTTTCAGGATGAATCAAGAGCCCGGCATATCTGTTAAGATTTGCCGGGCCCCAGCTTAAGTTGCAGATTCCTCTTGGGTCTTGTCGGACTTGCTTCGATTGAAAAAAAATCCGCCGTGCCTGAGTTTGCCGAAAAAAGTTCTCTCGACCATTCGGAAGTTGATTCCTTCCTCGATCATGCGTCGCTCCACTGCTTCGCTACTGGTGTAGTTGGGCAAGCCGAGTAACGGCGCTAAGTCCTTGGTTCGGACGGTTTTCCCGACCAGTGGGTCGAGCTTTCCATAACAACCGCCTGGGCGTTTGATTATGTATTCGATGGCGTAGCTGTGGACGCTGTACATTCTCCCTTTTATTCTCCCATTTGATAAAACCTGGAACTGCTTTAAGTCCCCCTTTTAACACTAGATAAAGTTACATTTTTAAGACCAAAAAAACAAGAGGGCCAGCCGAAGACAGCCAGCCCCAGGATAACAACGGGAACCAATTGCGTTCCCATAAGCCACCCAATAATGCGTAAAGCCATTTGAGTCAGTTGGTGATCGTACGCGGACAAAATATGCCCGCTCAGCCAAATAAACGAAAACGACGTAAGCACCCGCCTTATAGTTTTTGTTCTTTTCATCACTTCCTCACATATAAAATTTTACCTTAGCCACTGGTTAAATCCAAACAATTTCTTTTATTGGCTAAAACCTACCCGCACTTTATAATAGATATATGACTGAGCTCATGAAGACCTTGAAAAACAAGCTCAAAGATATTCCCCACCAACCCGGCGTCTACAAGTACCTGAATAAAGACGGCGAGGTTATTTACGTTGGCAAAGCCAAGGATCTGCGGAACCGTGTCATGCAATATTTTGGGCATGACAACCGGGAGCAAATCCCCTTCCTTATGGCTGACGCGGTTGATCTGGATTTTGTCGTGGTCAGCTCCGAACTCGAAGCGCTGTTTTTGGAAAACACGCTCATCAAACAGTACATGCCCGAATATAACATCATGCTTCGGGACGACAAAAACTATGCTTTCATAAAAATTGATTACTCCACCGAGATTCCATCCATTGGTTACGCGCGTAAAATAGAAGGCGACAAAACCTCAAAATATTTTGGTCCTTATTCTTCGACTAAAAAAATCCGCCAAACCCTGGATTTTGTCAGACGCATCTTCCCCTACTGCGCCAACAAAGAAATCGGGAAGCGCCCATGCTTCTACTACTATTTGCACCGCTGCCCTGGTATTTGCATCGGCTCTATAACCATGGAGGAATATAAGAAACAACTGGAACGGATAATTTTGTTCCTGTCGGGCCAGACCTCCACCATCAAACGAGAACTGAAGAGTTCCATGAAGCAAGCAGCCCGCGGGCGCAAATTTGAATTGGCCGGAAGGTTGCGTGACCAACTCCAGGCCATCGAAGTCCTGGATGAACGACAGGTCACCATGTTCCCCCAAAAAGTCTCCTGGGACTTTGTCTCCCTATACGTGGACGGCCTCGCGGCCTGCGTTAACCTGTTTAAGGTGCGCGAGGGCAAACTCATCGATAAGGAAAATTTTATCTATGAAAATATTTTGCACCTACCGGAAAACGAACGCGCCAGTTTAATTCTCCAGCAATTCGCCGAGGACTACTACTCCACGGCCAGTTCCCTGCCAAAAGAAATTTACACTCAGGTTGATTTGCCAACGGGAAACTTAGTGGGCATGGTTACCCGCCAGCGTTCGGGCAGGAAAATCAAACTGTGCACGCCTACCCGCGGGCAAAAACTGAAGCTCATTACCCTAGGTATGGTTAACGCTGAAGAATATTTAGCAAAATGGAAACGTACCCAGGCCACCAACCTGGACGCTGTTAGGGAAACCCTGGAACAACTCAAGGATATTTTAAATTTGCCCACATTACCGAAGCGCATTGAGGGTTACGACATCAGCAACATCCAAGGTACCAATCCGGTTGGCAGTATGGTGGTGGCAAAAGACGGACAGGCAGCCAAAAACGAATACCGCAAGTTTAAAATTACCTCCAAGCAAACCCCGGACGACTTTACCATGATGCGGGAAATGCTTAGCAGGCGGTTGTCCCGGGTGAACCCAGAAAACCCCAAAGACGCCTGGCCACTCCCCGACCTGTTGGTAATAGACGGTGGCAAAGGCCAACTGAGCGTAGCCGTGGAAGTGTTGGAGGAAAAGAGCTTAAACATTCCGGTGATTGGTTTGGCCAAACGAATTGAGGAAATTTTCCTGCCGCACAACAGCACTCCAATTATTCTGGACCATTCCAGCCCGGTACTGCAGCTCCTTCAGCGATTACGCGACGAAGCGCACCGGTTCGGCATAACTTTCCACCGGTCCCTTAGGAGCAAGGCTGCTACCAAGTCCGCGCTGGATACAATTCCGGGAATCGGCCCCAAAACCAAAAAACTCCTCAAGCAAAAATTCGGTACTGTCGCGCAAATCCGCCGGGCAAACGTGGAAGACATTGCCGCCGTTACCGGACCGCACAAAGCCGAATTAATAGTGAAGCACCTGGCCGGTTAGCCGCCTGATTGACACTACCCCCGACTTTCCGTATAATTATCGAGTATGAAAAATTGGAACCAAATCGTAACAGTAGCAAATATGGTGGTAATGGTGGTTTTGATCATCGTTATTGCCATGCAGAACAAATCCAGCGGATTATCCAATGTTTTCGGCGGTGCCGGTAACGTTATCCAGACCCGCCGCGGAGTCGACAAGTGGCTATTTTACGCCACCATCGTTTTGGGCGTTTTATTTGTAGGCCTAAGCGTAACTTCGCTCATCCTCAGTAAATAACCTTTGTGCCCGCAAATCTAAAAACTTTTCTGGCTTCGCTAAATTCGCTTAGGCGAGAACTGACGGCCGGAATCAAAGCTGTTCCCGCCTTTCGCCTTTCCACTTTTCGGAAAGTTTTTTCTTTAATGGGGCAAAATGAAAAAATTGCCTTCGTCAGCCTTCTGGCCATTGCGGCAACCAGCTTGGTCTGGTCCGGGGACAATGTTTACTTAAACCTGACCAAACCCGTTCCTACCGTGGGCGGCGAATACCGCGAAGGTATTATTGGACAGCCGCGCTACATCAACCCCCTCCTCGCCACCAGTGATACCGACAAAGCATTGGTTCGTTTGGTGTTTTCCGGACTCTATAAATATGACGCCAACGGGCAGGTGGTTCCTGACCTGGCAGAAAGCATGCCGGAAATAGATGAAACCCAAAAAATCTACACCATCCACCTGCGCAAAAACGCCAAATGGCAGAATGACAAACCAGTCACGGCCGACGATGTAGTCTTTACTTTCAAAACCCTCCAGGATACCACTTTCAATAGCCCCCTGAGGAACCAGCTCCAAAGCACGGTAGCCCAAAAACAGGATGATTTTACCGTCACCTTCACCACCAAAGACGTTTCCGCTCCTTTTATCCATAACCTGACTTTGCCGCTGATTTCCAAAGCAATTTGGGAAAACGTTAGCGCCTCCCAGTTTGCCACCAGCCCTGATAACCTCAAGGCGGTAGGAAGCGGCCCTTATACCATCCGCGAAATCAACAAACTGCCGGACGGTTCGGTGCAAAGCATCAAGCTGGAATCATACTCAAATTACTATACCCATCAGGCTTACGTTGATACCGTGCGCCTGATGTTCTACACCAACTATGATGACGTGCTCCAGGCCTTGCACGGCAAACAAATCCAGGGATTTGGCTATGTACCGTTCGACCAAAGTTTTTACCTCGACAAAAACAACAAGGCCCTAACCACGGTTGACTTGCCTTTGCCGCAATACCAGGCCGTTTTCTTTAACCTCAGTAACCGCGTTTTGAGCGACCGAAATGTGCGGGTAGCCCTGCTTTACGGAACCAATAAAGATGAGTTGATTAAGCAGGTTTACAACGGTGACGCACGTGCCATTGCAGGACCAATCCTGCCTGAGCAAGTCGCGGACGTGGACAATGCCAGCTACTATAAGCCAGATGAAGCCAAGAAGCTATTGGATGATTCAGGATGGAAAGTGGACCAAAGCACCGGCATCCGCTCGAAAAACAAAATCCCTCTGGAATTCACTATAGCCACTAATGATTTTGCACTAAATGTAAAGGCGGCTGAAGTCTTAAAAACCCAGTGGGAAGCCTTGAACGTGAACGTTCACCTAACCACAGTACCTACAAAAGACCTAACTGAAAGCCAAATCCGGCCCCGCAAGTTCGACGCCCTGGTGTTCGCCCAGAATATTGGCGCCGACCCCGACCCTTTCGTGTTCTGGCATTCCAGCCAAACCAAAAATCCTGGGCTTAACCTAACTGGCTTTAACAACGCTACGGCGGATAAGCTCATTAACGACGCACGCTCCACTACTGACCAAAATGCCCGCGCGGACAAATACAAGCAATTTCAGAGCTTGATTATTTCCGAGTCCCCCGCTATTTTCCTGGACCAAAGCGTGTATATCTATACCGTCGATAAATCCATGAAGGGCATGAGCGTAAAAACTTTGTTTGACCCATCCTACCGGTTCTATGATCTGCAAAACTGGTACCGGGACGAGCGCCGAGTATTGAAATAGAGCTGTGCTTCGGCTATACTAGAGCAACCTGATTATGGGCATGTGGCGGAACTGGCATACGCGCACGCTTCAGGTGCGTGTGAGAGCAATCTCATGAGGGTTCAACTCCCTCCATGCCCACCAAATAAAAAACACCCGAGGTCGGGTGTTTTTTAACTAATTAGTCTGGAATATTACACACTTGATACCATTCGCCATACTGAACGTTATAGAACCAGGCACAATGAGTTTGGCCATGGCAAGGTGGTTTACCCGGCACTCCACAAACCTGCAAAAGTTCCGATTCCGTCAATGTCCTTTTCATCGTCGGTACACCGCTAGCTTTGGACTGCGATCCGGAATTCTCAAAAGGGAGAGTTCCCCCGCGAATGCCGTAGGCTTGGCCAGCAACAAATGCAGCAAAGGCTACAATAACTGCTATCAAGCCCATGACAAGCTTTTTATTACCCATGTTTTTTATGTTTAATTGTCTATAAATATTATACCAGACCTTCTTCAAATTCGGCATAAACAAGACTAATATGTGATCAAAAATAGGTTAAATCAATCAAAAAGTGTTTGACAACCCCATCCCGGTGTGATATAATTAACGTATAAAGCTTAAATAAGCGGCAGTTAGTGAATAAAAGACTAGTTTAGCTAAATTACCTTTTATTTGTTAATTGCACGAGCCAAGGCGGCCCCGGAAGCCACTTGAGCCTGCAAAACAATTAGATATAAAACTAATACAGACTGCTTTTTTGTGTGCGGCTCTTCCCTTATGGGATCTTCCGGAAGTACTGCAAGTACCCTTGAGCGCCACGCGAACGCAACTCTGAAAAGGAATCGAATGATTCAACAAAAGAATAATCGCCAAGGCGGAGTTTCCAGCAGTGCTGGAAACTCCGGGCATTCGTCCCCTACCAAAGGTGGGCATTCCCGTTCAGGCAGCAGCCGCGGTGGACGAAGCAGCAGCTCCCGTTCATCGGGAATGCGCCGTGCTCCATCTTATGGACGTACCGGGGCAGCAGCAAAAGTTGCTCCGCAGCTTGGTGACACAGATACCCGCGGTGGACAAACCGTTGCCGGGCTCGCAAGCAGCCATACCCTTTCACGCGACACCCTGCGGGTTATCCCGCTAGCTGGCGTGGAAGAAGTTGGTGCCAACATGACCGTATTCGAATACGGCAACGACATGATCATCGTGGACATGGGCTTTGCCTTCCCTGATGAAACCACTCCTGGGGTGGATTACATTATCCCGGACACCCAATGGCTTGAGCAAAACAAGTCCAAGATCCGCGGCGTGTTTATCACCCACGGTCACTTGGACCATACCGGGGCTATCCCCTACATCATGCCCAAACTCGGCAACCCACCGCTCTACACCCTGCCTTTGACAGCCGGGTTCATCAAGAAGCGGTTGGAAGAGTTCAACTTACAGAACCGCGTACCGGTTAATTCAGTTGGGCCTGACGACGTTATCCCTCTGGGAAACTTCAAGGTTCGCTTCTTCCGCGTTAACCACAACATCCCGGACTCCGTCGGTTTGTCTATCCTGACCCCTGTCGGCCAGATCATCCACACCGGGGACTGGAAAATTGACCATACCCCGGTTAACGAGCCAACCATGGAATTCACCAAACTGGCCCGTTACGCTAGCGAAGGTGTCTTACTGCTTTGTGGTGAGTCCACCAGCGCTATCCACCCGGGCTACTGTCCTTCTGAGCGCATTATTGGAACCCAAATTGACCGTATATTCCAGGATGCCCACGGACGCATTGTCTTCTCCAGCTTCTCCTCCCTGATCCCCCGTATGCAGCAGGTCTTTGAAATCGCGGCCAAATACAACCGCAAAGTCATTGTTACCGGCCGCTCCATGGTGCAGAATGTGGAAATCGCGTTGTCTATGGGATACTTGAAAATTGCTCCCAAACTAATTGTAAAATCAGAGCAAGCCAAGAAATACCCGGACAACCAAGTTGTAATTCTGACCACAGGCGCGCAAGGCGAAGAATTCTCCGCTTTGGCCCGCATGAGCCGAGGCGAACACAAGATCGTCAAAATCAAAAAAGGTGACACCGTGGTAGTATCCGCTTCCCAGATTCCTGGTAACGAACGCTCCATTGTTGCAGTGCTTGATAACCTTACCCGCATGGGCGCTGACGTTATCTACGACAAAATCTATGATATTCACACTTCCGGTCACGCCCGCCAGGAAGAATTGAAACTTTTGCTTAACATGGTTAAGCCGAAGTATTTAATGCCGATCCACGGCGAGCACCACATGCTTGTGGGCCACAGCAAACTGGCCCAAAGCGTTGGCATGCGGCCCGAAGATATCTTCGTCATGGAAAACAACCAGCCGCTGGAAATCAATAACCGCGGCGAAGCCAAGCTCGGCACTAAAATGCCAGGTGGCTACGTGTTCGTAGACGGACTCGGCGTGGGCGATGTTGGCGAAGTCGTTATTCGCGACCGCCAGCTCATGGCCCAGGATGGTATGTTCGTGATTATTATCACGCTCGACCGTCACAACGGCAAACTAATCGGCCAGCCCGATATTTTGTCCCGTGGTTTTATCTTCATGAAAAACAATGATGACTTGATCCGAGAAGTGAAGCACGAAGTGCGCAAGCTCGCGGAAGGCGCCAATGGCAAAGCCAGCGGCGAACCGAACTTCGCCTACCTGCGCCAGGCAGTCCGCGATGAAGTCGGCGAATACCTGTTCCAAAAGACAGAACGCCGCCCCATGATTCTCCCGGTCGTTATAGAAGTTTAACCTTTCTATCCATAAACCCGCCCTTTTTGGGCGGGTTTTGTTTTGCTATACTTAATCCATGAAAAAAGAAGCAATTACCTCAGGAATAAGACCGACGAGTAAACTACATATCGGAAATTACCTCGGTGCCCTCAAACAATTCGTTGAACTCCAGAATACCGGCAAGTATGATTGCTTCTACTTCCTGGTTGACCTTCACGCCTTAACAACCCCATTTGATCCAAAGGAGCTGACCAAAAATACTTTGGAGGTTGCGGCCGAATACATCGCGGCCGGAATTGACCCTAACAAATCGACTTTGTTTCTACAAAGCCAGGTCTCTGAACACTCTGAATTGGCATGGATTTTTAACTGCATAACCCCCCTGGGCGAGCTTGAGCGAATGACCCAGTTTAAGGACAAGTCACAACAGCACCGCGAAAACGTAAACGCTGGCTTGCTTACCTACCCAGCCCTCATGGCCGCTGATATTCTTCTTTACAAGCCTACCGGCGTTCCCGTGGGTGAAGACCAGGTCCAGCACGTCGAGCTGACAAGGACGATTGCCCGAAAATTCAACAATCGGTTTGGCGAGACTTTCCCGGAACCGAAACCATACGAAAGAAAACCGTTGCGCATTAAAAGCTTAACTCACCCTGACAAGAAAATGAGCAAGACGGGAGATGAAGCCCTTCTGATTTCTGATGAACCTAGTGAAATTGAACGCAAGTTAAAAAAGGCCGTTACTGCCAGCGAAGGCGAGTCCTCCCCTGGCGTCGATAACCTCATGCAAATGATGTCTTTCTTCGCGCCGGAAACAGAAGTGAAGCAATTTGAAAAAGCCATTAAAGATGGTTCCATTCGCTATAGCGATCTGAAAATGTCTTTGGCCGCTAGCATTAACGAAGAATTCAAAGATTTCCGCGACAAGAAGAAGCAGATTTTGGCGAAACCGAAACAGCTCGAAGAAATTTTGGCTGAAGGCGCAAAAAAAGCCAAAGTCGTGGCGAGCCAGACCCTGGCTGAAGTAAAAGAAAAGATAGGCTTAATCTAACGGATTAACCTAAGCAGTTGCTGGTACGTCCGCGGTACAAAACGCGCACTTAGTGGCTTCGATATCAATGTCCGACTTACAGTACGGGCATTTTTTATGTGTAGGCGGCTTTTCCGGTTCATGGCGCAGGCGGTTCATGGTACGAATAATCATAAACACCGTAAAACCGACTATCAGGAACTCAATTATTGTATTGATGAATGTGCCATAGTTTATGGTAGCGACATTAGCGGCTTTGGCCTCAGCCAAGGTTGCGAAGTGCTGGCGGGACACCGAGACAAATAAATTAGAAAAGTCGACTTTGCCGAGCAATACGCCAATGGGCGGCATGATTATGTCATTGACCAGGGATGTCACTATTTTATTGAACGCGGCGCCAATAATCAAACCAATGGCCAAATCCACCACGTTCCCTTTTATCGCGAATTCGCGAAACTCATGTATTATTTTCATAAAATCTTACTTAGTGCTTAGAACTTGTTTAATGACTTTTTTAGTATCTTCCGGGTCTTTTACCGGGAAGTAGTCAACCTTGGTTTTGGTCACCGCGTAATCATTACCTCCGGGGAAAATCGCGTCGCCCACAAACAACATGTCCTTAATCTTTACGTGCAGGTATTTCTCAATTTGTTTGAGGCCATAAGCTTTGTCGATCCCCTTTTGGGTGACATCGACCGAAGTATGCCCCGCGGCCTTTACGTGCATGTTGGGCAGATACTTGGACATTAGCTTGGCGATTTGCAGCTTTACTGGCGTATACTTGTCGCGCCACTCGTCTTTCATCTTCAATCCCTTTTTGCCCAGCATGGCCACAACTTCCTGGCCAAGCGCCGAGAAGGTTACCTGAGTGCCGCGGTCTTCAATAACTGGGCCGTAAGTTTTCTTTGGGTGCTTATAGCCAATTTCATCAAACACTCGCTGGAAAGTCTTTTTGATGAGGGCGCGTTCTTCCTTGGAAAGCTGATGCAGATAAACATTTTTCCAGCCGCTTTGGTAGCGGTAAAACGCGGTGGCTGTTGTGGGAAAGAGATATAGGTTCTTCAAAAGCTTTCCGGGAACTCCTTTTAACGGGGCGAGGAGCTGTTGTTTGAAAAGGGCATGCTTCCCCCCGCCGATAACCGCAACCTGCTTTTGCTCCAGTAGCTGGATTATCAAGTTTACCATCTCCTTATCCATTACGCTTTTTGAACGAGCCAGGGTTCCATCTAAATCGAATACCACTAATTTCTTAAATTTTATGCCGCTGAGTTTAGAAATTTTCATCGGATATGTTAATGAGTTTGTATTTACATTTTACCAGAAAATAACCAGGCACAGAAACGCCTGTTTCGGGCATAAAGAAGACCCGAAACTTAAACAGCAAGTTTCGGGTCTTCGGATAGAAACGTGGGTTACGCGGATGCGCGGTCGTAGCGAACAGTGTTGACGCGAGCTATAGCGTCAAGGAAGGTGCTGGGCGTGCAAATATGATTGCCCGCCACAGGATGAACGAGTTTG
Source organism: uncultured Candidatus Saccharibacteria bacterium (assembly GCA_964416765.1). Taxonomy (GTDB): domain Bacteria; phylum Patescibacteriota; class Doudnabacteria; order UBA920; family UBA920; genus CAYQEU01. Next base: position 44,083 of record CAYQEU010000001.1, on the reverse strand, counting down.
AAGCGGTCTCCTTTGAGCGCGTGGAAGGTAAGTCCATTAACCGCCTTTTTGTTCGTGTCGAGGAATGTGCGAATATTCCTGACGTTGGCTCGGCTGGGGAATGCATCAAACTCGATGCAGAGCGTTTCGACGACTGTCTCAGGTAGGTTCCTGAAAAACTTGGGTGTGCCCTTTCTCGAAGGGACGCGGTCAGCCGAATTGTTCTGCGGGGCGTTACGTGTGTTTCTTTTCATTAATTTGTAGTTTCTCCTATTAAGTTTTCGTTTGTGTTTGTTTTTGTATGTCAGCCAAGGGGGAACCCTATCGGACATACCGCCAATAATAAAACAAAACGCCGAATATTGCAATATGTGGAAAACCCAAGTAAAATTATGGCTATGTCATTTAAGATTGGAATTGTCGGACTGCCCAACGTGGGCAAGTCCACCCTGTTTAACGCCATCACCAAGAGCAACGTTGAAGCTGCTAATTACCCTTTTGCCACCATCGACCCGAATGTCGGTGTTGTTGCCGTGCCGGATGACCGCCTTGCTAAATTAGCCGCCCAGGAAAAGAGCGAAAAGATTGTCCCTACCACTATTGAATTTGTGGACATCGCCGGGCTAGTTAGCGGCGCGCATAAGGGAGAAGGGTTGGGGAACCAGTTCCTTTCCCATATCCGCGAAGTAGACGCTATCCTCGAAGTTTCCCGTTTGTTCCATGACGATGATATCATCCACGTGCAAGGGTCAGTGGACGCGAAACGCGACATTGAAACTATTGCGATTGAGCTACAGCTGGCTGACTTACAGAATATCGATAAGCGTTTGGAAACCGTGGCACGCCAGGCGCGGGGTAACGACCGCGAGATGATACTTAAAAAGCAGGCATTGGAAAAGTACCGGGCTGCCGTTGAAAACGGCCAAATGGCCAATACTGTTGTGTTGAATGAAGAAGAAAAAGCAGCCAGCAAAGACGTCCAACTGCTCACCACCAAACCTTTCCTCTTGGCCATAAACTCTACATACAATATTTCTTCCAAGCAGTATGAAAACTCCGACGGGTCCCCGATCAACACGGATGAATATAAATTCAATTTTGGCGACGTCATAGTCATAGATGCCAAGTTGGAAACCGAACTGGCGGATTTCGAAGATGAAGACCGCGCCCAATACTTAAAAGATTTAGGGCTGAACGAAAGCGGTTTGGACAAAATCATAAAAGCTGCATACCGAACCCTGGGGTTAGTTACTTTCATCACAGCGGGTCCGATGGAAAGCAAAGCCTGGACATGCCCTGCAGGTACCAAAGCTCCACAAGCCGCGGGAGTCATCCACACCGACTTCGAACACGGCTTCATCCGCGCGGAAGTGATTCAGTGGGACAAACTCCTGGAAGCTGGTTCCTACAACGGGGCCAAAGAAAAGGGCTGGCTGCGCGTGGAAGGAAAAGAATACGTTGTACAAGACGGCGACGTCGTCCACTTCCGATTTGCCAACTAACCGCTCCACATAGGGCGGTTTTTGTTTATGGGTATATAATGACTATATGGAGATAAGAGACAAAGTTTTCTGGTATACCCAGAAGAAACCCCAAATTAAACCACTCAGCGAAAATCTGGAATGCGACACGGTTGTAGTGGGTGGGGGCATGGCCGGCTTGTCCGCAGCCCAAACGCTTCAAGAGCATGGCCAGAAAGTAATTTTGCTCGAACAAGATTTTTGCGGGGGCGGTGCGTCAGGCAAATCTTCCGGGTTTATTACTCCCGATTCCGAGCTTGAACTCTCAAACTTGATTGAAACATACGGCAAAGACAAAGCTAAGAAGCTCTGGGACTTTGTGGTATCCGGAGTAGACAAAATCCGCCAAAACATCGAGCAGCATAACATTGTATGTGACTATGAAGTGCAGGATTCCCTGTTCGTGGCCAACGCTTCCGGCAAGACGAAGCGGATCAAAAAAGAACATGATGCGCGCACAAGCTTGGGTTACGAAAGCCGGCTCTACCACGGGAATGAAATTGACCAAGTTATAGGAAGTAATGAGTACTACGGAGCGGTTCGTTATCCCGACACATTTGGGATTAATGCCTATCTCTACTGCCAGGGCCTTAAAGAAATATTAGAGACGAAGGGTGTCCAAATCTATGAGCAGTCGCGCGTTACGGAGATACAAAAAGACGGAGTAAAGGTGGGCAAATACAAAGTGACCGCCAAAAGCATATTAGTATGTGCGGACCGATTCAGCCCTTCTCTGGGCGTTATGAAGCCGCAAGTCTACCAAGCCCAAACTTTCCTGGCCATTAGCAAACCCCTTCCTGAAGCTGCCACCAAAAAGATGTTCCCCGACGCAAAAACTATGGTTTGGGATACTGACCTCATCTACCAATACTACCGGATAGTTGCCGAAAACCGCCTTCTCATTGGAGCAGCGTCTATGTTCTATACCTATGTGCCTTTTGAAATCAAACACTCGGCCGCCATTATGCGGAAGATGAAAGGATACCTAAGCCAAAAGTTCCCCTGGCTTGAAGTGGAACTGGAATATTTCTGGCCAGGCATGATTGGCGTGAGCAAGGACTTGGTACCGCTGGCAGCCCAAGACCCCGAGCAAAAAAACCTATACTACATGGCAGCCCCTACGGGTCTCCCCTGGGCTGCGGCAATTGGATCGTATATCGCCGATAAATCCATGACGGGACGCAACGACTTTGACGAGGAGTTCAAATTCCAGCGCAAATACCCTATTGGCAAAACATTGCAGGCGCTTATACGGAAGCCCATTACCTTTGCCTTGTCCCACGGTATCGTAAAATACTTCAATTGAAAAACCGCCCCGGAGGGCGGTTTTAGTTAGATGCTTTAGTAGCCGTATTGGAACCGTGGATTAGCGTAACCCAACGGCGACTCTTCCGTGTAACCAGCGGCTATGGCGCGCTGGGTTTCCAAGTTATCAATAGTATATAATCGGTCATTGGTTGTGTGGTTGAACAACCGGTGCATGGGAATTCCTTGATCGCCTTGATCAGAGGCTGTCCAACCCATGGTTCCTTCAAATGTGTACCCCTGGGTCATCAAGAATGCCTTTTCAGATTCGTTTGTTGTATACAAGTGGTCATCGGAACTCCTTTTGTACATTCTGTATACAGGATGGTTAGCGGCGAAATTCAAGCCTTCTTCCATGGCAAAGATATATCCGCTTATTCCTTCATATTTATATCCTGAATTTTTTACCAAGGCATTTCCTTCTGTCTTGCTGGTAGTCATGAAGTGGTGTTTGGTCTTTGGATTATAGTAGCGCAGTAGGGATACCTGAGCCGTAATAGCGCTTTGAGCACCACATGACCACCCTAAAGTTCCGGAACGATTATATGACGCGTCAGGCCCCACCAAACCATAACCCCAAATATTGTTATCGTCGATGCTCAAAATTACATCTTGTTTACTGTCACTGACTTGGAAAAATATATTGTTCAGGTTATTGGAAGGAGAAGTTGAGATATAACCTAACTCCCCTTCATAGGAGCCCTTGGAAGTATCAATGGAGTCAGAGGCGAAATAGCGATGCGCGCCAGTTGCTGAGTTATAGTACCGTTTGATGGCGACGGTGCCTGAAACACGCTGGGCGAAAATCCTGGTTACAATACCCATAAACTGATAGTTATATTGGGCAACTTGCTGAACTTCCTGGTAATTGGTGGTATAAAAATGCCTGCCATCTGGTTTAAGCATTCCATACAAAGGAATAGAGGCATCAGCGCATGAAGCTGCTTTAACGACCATGGGGGCCACTGCAGTTCCCGCAATCGACGCCAGAGTTAATACTCCAGTCAAAAAAACCTTTAACTTATTCATTGTGGTTCTTATTAATAAAGTGCCAGTAATTGGGCAACTGGCAGTATTAGCACGATATAAGCATACCAAAAGTTGCATTATTTAGCCTTATTATATGCTGGACAAAAGTGGATAAATGGGCTATAATTTAGCAAGTTTTTACTATTTCTTTAATAAATCATTAACATATCTCCTATAACATGGAGCTAAGGGACAGGCCCTGAAAAAGCCTTTCCTGCAGCTTCCTTGAAGAGGGGCGAGGAAGCAAGGTAACGAACGGTTGGAGAGGACCGCCTGTACTTTGCCGCAAGCGTTCTTCTCCACGACCGGATTATAGGAATAAGGAGACCATCCTTCATGCCAAGATATGAACTCATGTACATATTGGCTTCGTCAGTTTCTGACGATCAGATCCCTGATGTTACCGGACAAATCGCCCAATTCGTTTCCGACTTTGGCGGTACCGACATCCAGGAGACTCAGTTAGGCAAGAAAAAGCTCGCCTACCCTATCAAGAAAACCCGCAACGGTTTTTATGGGTTAATCGATTTTAGTTTGGAAGGGCCAAAAATCAATGACCTGGACGCTAAAATCCGCACCCAAAACATAATCATCCGTTACATCTTAGTAAACCAAGACGAACACTTGGAGCGTCTTTCACGCGACCGTGAAGTCCAGGCTAAGATGAACCGCAACCGCCCGGTTGAAGCCCAAAGCGAAACCGGTGCCCCGGCAGAAGCCCCTTCCGCTCCGGCCGCCCCTAAGGCCTCTGCCGAAAGCACGGGTGAGGTTGTTGATTTGGACGAGCAAATTGAAGCCGCCCTTAACGAGGACGTTAGCAAGTAATCTCAAAAACCATGGACTTAAATAAAGTAATGATCATTGGCCGCCTGACCCGTGATCCAGAACTAAAAACCACCCCCAACGGGGCTAGTGTCTGCCAACTCGGCCTTGCCACCAATTACGTTTACACAAACCAGCAGAGTGGCCAGCGCGTCGAGCAGGTTGAATACCACAACGTTGTGTTGTGGCGCAAACTGGCCGAAATCGCCAACCAGTACCTCAAGAAAGGCCGTCGCGTTTACATTGAAGGCCGTTTGCAAACCCGTTCGTGGGATGGCCAGGACGGCAAGAAGAACTACCGCACCGAAATTGTGGCTGATAACATGATCATGCTCGATGGCGGCGCCGGAAGTTCCGACATGTCCGCTCCGAGCCGCGGCAATTCCGCTCCTAGCGATAGCATGAATCAGGAAGCGCCGTCCGAAGAACTACCAACCATCATCCAGGGCGAAGACCTGAATGTTGAAGATATCCCCTTTTAAACCTTAATCCCCCTCAAATATGAAACCACAGCAAAATGCACCGGTGGCTAAAAAAGTCTGCTACTTCTGTTCTAACAAGATCACAACAGTGGACTACAAAGACACCCAAACCTTGCGCCGCTTCATGTCTCCTCACGCCAAGATCCTTTCCCGGGTAAAGAATGGCTCCTGCCCGAAGCACCAGCGCATGGTTACCATCGCGTTGAAGCGCGCCCGCCACATGGCACTGCTTCCATTCGTTGCTCCTTAAACTAAAACCCAACCCCCATGGATTTAAACGACGTAAAATTAGGGGCTATCGTGCTCATGAACAACCAGCCTTTTAAGGTTATTTGGTCCAACCGCATGCGTACCGCCCAGAGAAAGCCTGTCATGCAGGCCAAGCTGGAAAATCTTATCTCCGGCAAGGTTATGGAATACTCATTCAAGTTTGGCGAAAAGGTTGAAGAAGCAGATGTTTCCCGCGAAAAGGCCAACTACCTTTACACTGACGGTGAGGGCGTTCACTTTATGAACAACGAAACTTTTGAAACAGTGGATATGGCCACTAGCGAAGTCGAGTCCCAGTTGGGATTCCTTAAGGAAGGGTTGGAAGTCCAGATCCTCCGCTTCAACGGCAAGCCGGTATCCATTGAACTTCCAATTAAGATTGACCTGAAAGTTACCGAAGCTCCGCCAAACGTGGTTGGGAACTCCGGCGGCAACGTTACCAAGCCGGTGACCATGGAAACCGGACTCGTAGTCCAGGCTCCCATGTTCATCAAAGAAGGCGACATGCTCCGAATTGATACCCGCAGCGGCGAATACGTGGAACGCGCCAACTAGTTCTAAATTTAAAAACCCTCCGGATTTCCGGAGGGTTTTATCTTATCTACTTTTATATGACTAAATTAATAAGTGGGACCAACGGGGCCGCCATCAATTTGGCCCGTCTGGTCAATGGTACGGAACCCCGCACTGTATCCAGTGTAACTACCGCCTAAACAAAAAGTCATCTTAAAGGTAGTATCGGTTAGCTTTTGGTAGGCGTAGGTATTTTGTTGCGCGCTGCAAGTGCCGTCAGCCGGAGTTGGCGCCACTGGAAGTTGCCCTATGTAGGCAGGGGTCAGGTCAGATAACGCGCTCGGGTACTTATTGCTGTGGTCATAGCGATAGTTTTCAATGGCGGAATCCAGCTGGTAAATATCATTTATGCGGGTAATGTCGCGGTGGTCGGCCGCGGTAGGGCTGTGGTCAGTATTTACTCCCGCCACATACTTATCAACCGCGGCACCAAGACAGAATGTCAACGCGACGTTGGAAGAGTCCGTACGCACGTACTTATAGGTATTCTGGTCGGCGGTACAGGAACCGTCAGCCGGGGTTGGAGCCACCGGCAGTTCGCCAATGTAGCCCGGTACTAAATCATTGAGGGTGGCTGGGTACTGGCTGTTATTCGCATAGTAATAATCTTCAAGCGCATACTGAATATTGTAGATGTCATAAACCCGGGTCTGGTCGCGGTAAGTGGCCGGGTCATACGGCGGGTCGTTTGGAGACAAAGCTACCCGCGGGTCAGCGTAGCGCAGTACTGGCTGGTTCGGGTCCTGGAAGTAGACATCGAGGTCGTACTGGTTCATTTGTTTGATCATTTGCGGCAAACCGTGGTTAGAAAGGAAAGTGCTCCAGTCAGGAACACCGATCATGCCGGTTTCATCCGAATAGTAAATCGTGCCGTTATAGTTTAACCATGTGCCCCATGTGTGTGGAACTTTATCCGTATATATGCCAGGAGTCTGGGTAAGTCCTGAGTTGGTTAAGTCGGCGTTGATGACATCGGCAAAGGAATAACCAAGGCCCAGGAAGGATTCCTTGTTCCGGAACGGGATCTGCTCCCCTACCATTATGAGGAATACCGTGCCTTTGGAATTAACCAAAGTGCCGGGCACATAAGGCTGTCCCGCGGGAATATACTGGCCCAAATATTCATCGGCAGAAGAGTAACCATATGCCGTAGTAACCGTGTATGGGTCAATAACATTATTTATGTTGGTGATTTTTTCATTGCTGGCGCCTTGGTATAGCTGGAAGGAGTAGTAGTTGCGGAACGGGTACAGCCCTTCCGGTTCTACTAGATAAACCGCGTTGTTGCTCTTGAATTTTAGCAATTGTCCCGCGTGGACGTTCGGAGGCAGCACGACAGGAGGCGGAATAGGCCCAGGATATACCGGCTTAACTGTGGTCATAGGCACGGGGCTGTTCAGGTCATAGCGGGCGAAGTCATTATATGAACTGGCATACATGTAATGGCCGCTAATCGCGACGTTGGCGAGCGCTGGGGCGTAATAGCCGTTATCCGCGTTCGCTTCCATGTCGATAGGCCAGTAATATTCCATGCCGTTCTGGTCAAGAATAAATAAGTTATAGAAAGAAGAATGGTTGTCATCACCAAAGCTGCCGCCAACATATAGCTTGCCGTTAGCATCAACGGCCATAGACATTATGGATGGTGATTCATTAACGTAACCAAAGCTCACTTGTGGGTTCCAGTTTGTAAGGTTGCCGGTACTGGCGTCGAACGAGGCAATGTAAGAACGGGATTGGTTGGCAATGGAAGAGAAGCTTCCTCCCACGTACAAAGTGTTTCCCGAAAGAGTCAGCGCCTGCACGAGATTATACGAATACTCTGGGTGGGCGTTGCTGGGGTTTGGGTTCCAGGAGGTCACCTGACCACTACTGACGTTAATCGCCCCCAAACCGGAGCGGTCTTGTCCGCCAAGTTTGGTGAATATTCCGGACACATACAGCGTGCTGTCCTTTAACGCTCCGTTAATGGCAAAGCCGTCGGTAGTTACCGACCACTGTTTGGCCCCCGATGTTTTATCGAAAGCAAATACTGACTCAACCGCTGAATTTGGGTCGCCGTAATAATCCGGCCCCGGCGAAGTCATGACATAAACCGAGTTGGCTCCCACCACTATACCAGCGACAGCGTATCCTTCCGGGAGGGCCGGAGCCCAGGAAGTTAACTGCCCATTGGTAGAGATAGCGGCGATCATGTTTTTGGCTGTGGTGCCGATATGAGAAAAGTCGCCGCCGATATATATAGTACTACCGTCCATGGCCATGGTGTACACTCCGCCATCCGCGTTGGGGTTCCAGCTCAAAAGAGTGCCGTCAGCCGACAAGGCAGCCAGGTTGTGGCGGTCTTGTCCGGAGACGAACGCGAAATTTCCAGCCAAGTAAATAGTGCCGTCAGCGGCGATCAGGGTTTTATAAACCGATCCCCCGTTCTGTCCCGGAGGCACGTTGGGAGTGTTGTAGTACTGTGGTGTTGGGATAGCCTGGTCGCGCACCACAACGCGCGGCAATAAGTCCTCAGCATGGCTGCTCTGCGGGGCAACAACCCCTGAACACGAAAAAACAACCGCTGCAACCAGCAGGACACGGCTGACGTGCTTGAAGTATTTACTTGTCATTTTGTTTCTAATTTTTAAGGTTTAACCTTTATTATGCCTTAATTATAGCACAAAAAAAGGGCTTTGACAAGCCCTTAATTTTCTTCATATTTTGTTTACCTACTCCATGGCTTCAATAATCCGGTTGGCAGCCACTATGTACGCCGCGTTCCGGTAGGTAGTATTATGGTCATTCTTCTTTGCCACAACGTCCGCGAAAGCCTTCACCATGTACTCGTCCAGTTTCTTCAGCACATCTTCCTTGGACCATTTCTCGTTGTGCATATTTTGGTACCATTCGAAGTAGGAAGTTCCCACTCCCCCGCTGTTGGCCAGAATGTCCGGTATTACCGCGATATTTTTGTCATGGAAAATTTGGTCTGCTTCCGGTGTGGTAGGACCGTTGGCCATTTCCAGAATTAAATGCGCTTTAATGTTGTTAGCATTGTCGGCGGTCAAAACATTTTCCAAGGCGGCCGGTACCAAAACCGCGACATCCAGCTCTAGTAGTTCTTCATTGGTAATATTCTGGGTGCCGGGTAAGTCTTTTAACGCGCCGGTTTCCTTTTTATGCTTTTCGGCAGCGGCGACATCGATCCCTTCAGCGTTATATACTCCGCCTTTGCTGTCTGACAAGGCAACAATAGTGAAGCCAAGACTGGCGACGCTTTCCGCCAGGTAAGTAGCGACGTTACCAAAACCCTGGATGGCGATGGTTTGCTTGCCTTCCGGGATGATTCCAGCCTTCACGGCTTCGCGGATTACATATCCACCGCCGTAACCGGTGGCCTCAGTACGTCCTTCACTCCCTCCATCTTCGATGTTCTTACCGGTAAAAGTGGCTGGCGCTTTGGTGCCGGTTAACTTTTCATACTCGTCGAGGAACCAGCCCATGATCTGACCGTTGGTGTTTACATCCGGAGCGGGAACATCAAACTCAGGGCCAAACAAACGGTACATCTTTTGTATGTACCCGCGGGATAACCGTTCCAATTCCCCTTCTGACAATTCTTTTGGGTTTACTATAATACCGCCCTTGCCGCCGCCAAACGGTACGTTAACTACCGCGTTCTTAAAGGACATCCAAAAGCTTAAGGCTTTTACTTCATCCAGGTTGACCTGCTGATGATAGCGGATACCTCCTTTGTACGGGCCGCGCGCGTTATTGTGCTGGCTGCGGAAACCGGTATAGATTTTTTGGGAACCGTCGTCCATGCGCACGGGAATGGAAACTTCGGTGTAGCGGTCAGGTTCCATGAGCCGGGCTATTTTGTCCGGGTCAAAGTTGGCGATTTCCGCGGCCGCGCGGAGCTGGGCCTGGGCTGATTCAAATGGGTTGTTATTCATGTTAGTTAAGCTTTAAATTATTAAACAGTGGAAACCGATACTTCTTCCCGGTTTACCTTGCCCAGCTGCCACACGGCCAAGAGCAATACCGCAATTCCAACGAGCTGCATGGGCGCCAAAGCCGCATGCAGAAAGAAATAGTTTACCACCACGGCAGCCAGGGGGAACCCTAACTCAGCGATAGTAGCAATGGAAGCTTTGGTATTCTGCAAACCGGCGTAATAGATATAGAGCGAGACTATTCCGGATGCCACGGCAATTATGGCAATGAACAGTAGATCCTTCGGAGTCAGCAGTTGAACCTGGGAAAATGAGCCCTGGTAAGCGTTCAGGAGGATAAGGAACAGAAACGCGAACACGAAACGCAAGCTGGTCATGGCGGTAAAACTAACCTTGCTTAAGACATATCGTCCCAGGACAGTGGAAGTAGCCCACAATACCGCGGCCAGCAGGGCCAGGCCTACGCCGATCATGTTGGGATTAAACTGCTCTCCGGCATAAAGTTCAGGTCGCAAGTGAGGGAAGGAAATTATGTACGCGCCGGCCAAAGCCAACACGGCCCAAATCCAGAACCGCTCGCGAAGCCGCTCCCGGAGCAGGCCGGCAGCGAGCGAAATCGCGATTAGCGGCTGGAGTTTTTGCAGAAGGATGGCGACGGAGGGGTTCATGTAACGGAACGCTTCGGTAAAAGCAACGGAAGCCAGGGCAGAACCGCCAATGGCAATTATTAAAACAGAAATCCAGGCTTTGCCATTAAGTTGTTTGAGTTCCGGCCACACGCTAATTAGTATGGGAAGTGCCACTAACACATCAACCAGATGCTCCGCCAAGACAATAAAATTACTGGAGAGCTGGCTGGTTAAATAAACGCGGAAAGGGGCATCAGTTGCCCAAAGCATTGCCGCGACAAACACCAGATAGGGGGCATATTTTATGTATTTTTTCATAGCTGTATTTTGCTTGCTTGTTTTACGTCAGCGGCGATTTGCCGTTTGAGCGCTTCTAGGTTAGGAAATTTTTTATAAGGGCGCAGGTACTTTGTTAGCTGAAACGTCAGCGGTTTACCGTACAAGGGCGGCCCTTTATAATCCAGTAAGTGCGCTTCAATCTTGGGCAGCTGGTTTCTCTCTTTGGGGCCAAGTCCGAACGCGGCTCGATACTTCCTCCCGCCGCTTCCGGTGACGGTCCCAATATACACTCCCAGTTTCCAGTTTAGCTTTTGGCGCTGCCACTGCCGTCGATCCAGGTTAGCCGTCGGGAAACCCAGCGTATTGGCCAGGTGCTGTCCATGAATGACCCGGCCGCTATACTCAAGCATTGGTCTGAGCTTTCATTTGTTCCATATCTTGCATGTCCCCCATTTGGTGCTCCATCTCAGCCAAAAACTTCTCCACGTCGAGAGCGGCCATGCAGCCCATGCCGGCGGCTGTTACGGCCTGGCGGTAACGCGGGTCATGCACGTCGCCCGCGGTGAACACCCGAGGGATGCTAGTGCGTGTGTGATCGGTGGTTATTACATAACCCTTGATGTCAGTGTTAACACCGCTGTTGGCAAATACTTTGGTAGACGGGGTGTGTCCAATGGCGGCAAAATAACCATTACACGCCAATTCCTTTTCTTCGCCGGTGGCATTGTCCTTGTACCGGACCCCGGTAACATTTTCTTCTCCCAAAACATCCGTAACGGTGATGTTGGTGATAAAGGAAATCTTAGGATTGTCCTGGGCGCGCTTTAACATGATACGGGAAGCCCGAAAGTTGTCGCTGCGGTGAAGTATGGTAACTTTGGAGGCAAACTTAGTCAGGAAATTAGCTTCCTCCATGGCGCTGTCTCCCCCGCCAATTACCACAACCTCCTTGTCGCGGAAGAAAAATCCGTCACAGGTGGCGCAGGCGGAAACGCCCTTGCCGCGCAATCTTTGCTCGTTGGGCAAACCAAGCCAGTTAGCCTCGGCACCCGTGGCAATTATTACTGTTTCGCCCAAATAAGTCTTACCTTCCGTCGAAACTTTTAGCGGCACCCCGGAAAAGTCCACCGCGGTCACGTTTTCCTGCACCCACTCCGTACCAAAGCGCTTAGCCTGTTCAATCATTTTCTGCATTAACTCGGGACCCTGGATCCCTTCCGGAAAACCCGGGAAGTTTTCGACATCGGTGGTTTGCATAAGCTGGCCGCCTGGTTCAAAGCCGGATATGAGCAACGGTTTCAAGTCGGCGCGGGAAGCATAAAGGGCGGCGGTAAGTCCGGCTGGGCCGGAACCAATGATGATAGTTTTGTAAATTTCGTTTTCCATGTTATTTCTTGCTGTATAAATTTACTAATTCCATGACTGCTTTTTTTCGTTTTTGGGCGTTCTTGCTGTTTACGGCGTCAAAGGCGCACTCACCAAGGTAGCCTTCCAAAATCATGCCGTTGATTTTCTTCAGCGCTTCAATGACGGCGTGGTTCTGGTTGATGATATCCATGCAGTACGCTTTATTCTCCACCATGGTAGCCACGGCTCGCAAATGGCCCTCGGCGTAGTGCAGCCGTTTAATGATGTTGTCCTTTTGGGTGTCGGTTTCGGGCATCGTTATTGCCTGGTCCTTTCATACCCCCCTATGGGGGGTTTACTATTTCAGATTACTCCCCTCTTGGGAGTGCGTCAAGCCGCGGTTGACAGGCCTTTTCCCCGGGTGTACACTGACCGGCTACCCGGCCGTTGCCGCATGGGGTGGCCTAGTCACAAGGGTTACGAAGACTAGGGCCGGGTAGTAAATATTAATGGAGGGCGCCCACGCTTAAGTGGGCAGAAAGGAGCTTATGCCTATGGCGCTCCTGATCCTTGGAGCTGCGGGTATGTTCTCGCTGAGAGCCGCGGTCAAAATGACCCCGCACCCGCCCAAGCTGGTCAAAGCCGTGACTGACAAGTCACGGGTTCCCAAATTAATGGGAATATTGGTCCTTGGTATGCAAGCCGGAGAGGTTGCACACCGCCAGGACCCTTTGTCCATCGTTACGCTGTTCGCCGCAGCGTTCGCCGCCGGAATTGCTGGCGCGATGGTAATGAGATCAGGAGCAGAAGCGAAATACCGTATGCAATAATACTTACTTCTTCCGCTTTGCATAAGGCATGCTCCATCTCAGAAGACCGGTGTAACTATATTTATATAGTTGCCCGGTCTTTCATTTCGGCATTGACAAAAATGCCATTTCATGGTCTAATTCCCGTACTCTATGCCTGGCCTGCCGGGCAAATCTAAAGAGGATGAGGTGAATATGAGATCTATTTTAGGCTCATTATTCTTTATCGTAATGTTGTCCCTGCCTCTCGCGGCGCAGAAGCCAACCGCTTCTCCCAACCCGACCCCTCAGCCAATTCCGTTTTGGGATTACACGGTGGTGGAAAATTCCCCCGCCGACGGCAAAAGGGTGTTCGTTTGGGAAATGGAGCTGGGCAAAAAATGGGACAGTAAGAAACTGCGGGCGGAACTAGCCGACGCCAACATTCCCGTCCAGGGAATGAAGCCAACGGGGATTTCCGTGTCCTATCCCGCCGGAACACCGGACTGCCAAATTTTGGGCGATGCCAAGCGCGCCGCCGGGATAGCAGCCCAGTACCTGGACAAAAAAGTCCGGGTCCGGTTCAACCAGGGGTTCATGGTCAATGACTTTTACCAAGACCTCCCACCGTGTGTTTCTTCTGGCGCGGCACCCCCTCCCGGTGCTGCGCTTTTTTATTCTCTATATATTAAGCGAGTTCGCTAGCCAGGGCTTGATTAAATCCACGAATTTCGCTATAATAGTGAAACTGCAAACCTTAAATATCTATGGCGCTATCGTCTAATGGTTAGGACAGATGGTTTTCATCCATCAAATCGGGGTTCGATTCCCCGTAGCGCTACCAACTATAAAACCGGCCCCTTGGCCGGTTTAAAATTACGTCTCAATATCATTAGGATCCCGCAATAATCTGTGCCAAGAGCGCGGCGTCCTGTGCGGTAACTACGCCATCGCCGCTGATATCACATAGGTATAGCGGGCAACTGTTTACTAAAAGCACAACGTATTGTGCAATATAATTTGGGTCATTATTGTCTACAACCCCATCGCCGTTTACGTCATAACGCAAACCTGCTCCTTTGTCTGACATAACCCCCACACCCGATCCGATACTTCCCACATTTCCCCCGATGCAAAACTGGATTCCATAATTGGTTCCGTCAGATTGGTACAAATATTGGTTTTGGGAAGAGGTACAGTTCCGGGCCGGCGGCACTGGAGCCGCGGGAATAGAACTAACGTACGTCGGGGAAACTCCCGGTATGGATAGTGTCGGAACAGCGGCCACTGGATACGTGCCATTGGCCAGTCGATAAAGTTCTACGGCACCCGCTAGCTGCTTCACGTCGGTCACTCGTCTGGTGTCTCGGGCTTTGTCCCGTACCGCGGTCACGCTGGTTAAAGTAATGGAAGCCAGCAAGCCTATGATGGCTATGACCATTAGCAATTCAATAAGGGTAAACCCTCTCTCAGACATTCTTCTCTTAGTTGTGGGGGTTCCTATTTCCATAACATAATAATAGCACTATATTGGCCAAATTACAGGCAAAAGGCATTAAACTATGGTAAAATAAGCACATGCCTTTGGAACAACCTCAAGAAGAAGAGGGCTTAGACTTTAGCCACTTCCAAGTAGAGCAACCAACCACACCCCAAATCCCTATGACACCGCCATCGCGAATCAAGCGCATTCCCCGAAGAATCCTGATTCTTGCCATCGTCCTGGCGGTTTTGACTATCGTCCAGATTATAATTTTGTATGTGAGTCGTCCTACCCCTCCTGCCCCCAAAAAAACCACCACTAAGATAAACATTCATGGGGTAGTAAAAAATGTAAACCTAAATACCAATGCGCAAAAATAGACAAGCTGGTTTTACTTTAATCGAACTGCTCGTTGTGATTGCCATTATTGGACTGTTGGCCAGCATCGTGTTGACATCAGTCAGTACCGCAAGGAAACTGGCTCGTGACGCCAAACGTAAAGCAGATATTAAACAAATTGACACCGCCATCCAGGCATACACTATAGATAAAGACCATGCTCCGTATGCCGGAAAGTACGACTGTAAGGCAGAAAACCCGGGCACTTGTTCGACTATTTATGATTATTCTGACCAGTGGAAATTTTTGGCCACTGACCTATCGCCATATGCCAAAAATATCTCTAAGGACCCTTGTGGCATCAATTGCGCTGGCGACGACAATTACTACTATGTATATGGATACGTACCCCCAAGTGCTATGTCCGATTGGTGCAACAGAATAGGGTGCGGCTTGGGAACTACCGAACTAAACTACATGTACCAACTTTGGGCAGAGCATCTGGAGTCTGGCCAAGCCAAATGGGGAGAAAATCATGGCTTTGGGCTCTCTCTTTAAGCGCTGGGGCGGCATTGCCGCCGTCATAATACTAGCCGGACTTATCGTCTGGTCAGACTACGTTTTCCTTTTCCTCCATTCACTCATAAATATTTTCGCCGGTGGGCGAAGCTTCACCAAGGTAGTGCTATTCCTCGCCTACCTTTTACTTATTCTGCTGGCGGTAAATCTTAAAATAGCGCTGCCCAAAATTAAGGCCCGCTGGAAAAACGTCTTAGTCGGGGCCGTGTTGTTGTCTTTTCTGCTCAATATTGGGAGTTTTGTCTGGTTCTATCACCACTACGGTTTTAGCTACCAGGACTACGTAATTGCTGAAAACCACGGGGAGCTTTCAAGCACCAAGTTGCTCCATAATCACACTTTCAAAGTTGTTTCCGGCACAATTCTTTCTTTCACTCACAAAGCCAGCCAGGAAAATATTGATACTGGTTACGCTTTCGTAGGGCTGGTCCCCGACTGGGTGGCCTGGGTTGGAATTATCTTAATAATAGCAATCCTCTATCTGCTAGCCTGGCAGTTCCTCGCGACGTGGCAGCAGGAAAAATTCCCACGTCTTTACGGGCTCATTTTCGCTATTGTTACTTTCAGTATTGTAAAAAACATAGTTGATGGCGGGCCATTTACCCACGAAGCGGCAGTCAGTATACCGCTATTCGTTTACCTGATTTTTCGTGGCAAACCCTGGCTCAAGAACGCTATCCTACTCTGGGCCTTGTTTTACGCCGCGCTTGTTGTAGTTTGCTACTGGCTTGGAATGTATTCCGGCTTTTCCGATTTTTCCTTCCAGCTTTACCTAATCTGCCTCTACGCTTTTGCCATGATGGCTTTGGTCTACGTAAGCTGGGGCAAGGCTGTAAACCGGCCGGCCCTATTGTGTGGAATTTTC
This sequence comes from uncultured Candidatus Saccharibacteria bacterium, assembly GCA_964416765.1. Classification (GTDB taxonomy): domain Bacteria; phylum Patescibacteriota; class Doudnabacteria; order UBA920; family UBA920; genus CAYQEU01. The sequence goes on along the minus strand of CAYQEU010000001.1, from coordinate 27,853 downwards.
ATCGCCTTGATGTTTTATTATCCCCTCTCAGCTGATTTATCGCTGGCCAGCTACCGTCATCAGGCAATTGGTGATGAAGGCGCACTGGTCGGAATGTTCCATGACCCGCACGACCCAGCTTACAAACCTGTTAAAATAATTGGCAACATGACCATATATTCCTACCTTCCTGGTCAGCCCACTACTGTGGGACAAATTCTGAATGAGCAGGGTTTGCTTGATAACTTCCAACCGGTCACCGTACCCGGCGAAACTTGCATGACCCATGGCAGCCGCACCCGGTTTAACTTTGTACTTTCCACCTTTGAGCAGTTCCAGACGGCAACCGTAAAGGAAATGTTCAACTCCATAAAGGAACTCGGGTCCGACCATGGCTTGTACCGATACCAAGTCGAGCTTGCCTTTCCGCAATGCTGGCCCCGCGAAGTTAATGTCGTCGAACAATATTTCCTGAGTTCCGGTCTGCAAAACTTTTTCATCAGCGACCTGGAAATCAAGTCTTAATGACGGAGCTATACCATGTACTCCTGTATACAATTCCCTGTTGGTGCATTAATATTGCGCTGAATTTATGGTACCTGCTCAAATTACGCCGTCCCGCACTCCTTAAATACGACGCGCCGCTTGACCTCGGCTACACTCTGGGAGACGGGTACCGACTGCTGGGAGTTTCTACTACCTGGGTTGGTTTGCCGGTCGCAATTCTTTCCGGCATGCTTATAGAATCATTCATAACCAGCCCGGCTTTGGGCGCGCTTAAAGGGCTAACGGTATACCTGGGTCATGCCTGCGGAGCTTTCATCAAAAGGCGGTTTGGCGTTCCTCGGGGAAAGTATGTCCCAATCATAGACCACGGCGATTCCATAATTGTAACCGGAATAGTTTTTGTAACTCTGGGCAAGGAACAGTTGCCGATAGCCGCTGTAGGATTAATAGTTACTTTGCTGATCCAACCTATTCTGGCTTATGCTGGTTACCTATTAAAGCTCCGCGACAACCCGTTATGACCAACCATAACTACTTCAAGCTTGCTATCGCCATAATTGCTTCCATTTATTTCATTGGTTGCTGCTTAAACCCGGGAGCCTGGCACTTTATTGATAACGCGAACCTGTTGATTCACGAAGGCGGCCACATTATTTTCATGCCGTTTGGTGATTTTATGTACGCCTTGGGCGGAAGCCTCACCCAGGTATTGCTTCCCGCCATTTTTGTAATCTACTTTGCTTACCAGGAACAGTACTTTTCCGCCGCTTTAGTCCTGTTTTGGGTCGGCGAAAACCTGCTAAACGTTTCCGTTTACGCGGGCGACGCGGTAAAAATGCAGCTGCCCCTGCTGTTTGGCGACAGTTCGACGCACGATTGGAACTGGTTGTTAATCCGGGCCGGCATGCTGCATCATACAATTGGGGTCGCCGCGGCCATACGATTTCTGGGGGTCGCCGCCATCCTTATTGCCTGCGCCTGGGCAATATATAGCGCCGTTCGGCCTGAACCTGAACAACTTTCTTAGCCTTATGGACACCAAAAAAATCGGACCCATTGAAAATGTTGTCTCCACAACGGAGAATTTCATCCGGCAGGAATACATGCCCGCGCTCCTGATTGGCGCGGCCGTGTTAATCATTTATGAATCGCTGGTCCTGTACTTTATGTTCCGCGGCTATGGCACCTGGGGCATGGTCCTGTTTCTATTCCCTGTCCTGGTTGGGGTTATTCTATACTCTTACATCAAAGCGGAAATCCGCGATAGGTTCTATGAACAATTCGCGCGGGCGCACAAGTTTAGCTTCGAAAAGACTGGCTTCCCCACGGCACTTGATGGCGGGTTATTTAGTTTAGGCGAGGGGCGGACAGGCTTTGACTTGGTTGAGGGCCAACTGCAAAGTTTCCCTCTGGCTCTTTTTAACTATAGTTTTACGGTCAAAGATTACGCCTCTGCCATGCAGGAACAACAACAGCACACCTATTCAAGTACCATAGTCCGGCTGGAATTCCCTAGGGTTTTTCCCTCTATATATTTGCGGGTCAGGCCCGGCTTCTTCTCCGATGGCGATTTGCCTAATCTGGCCGGCAACCGGGAAAAACTGGAATTGGAAGGCGATTTTAATGAGCACTTTGAAATATACGTCCAGAAAGGTTTGGAGATTGAGCTTTACCAGATATTCAACCCTGAGTTTATGGCCAACCTCCTGGACGGTTGGAAAAATTACACTTTGGAGTTTGTCGGCCAGCACCTATACGTATATGCACCCGGCGTTGTCTATACCACTGAAGATATGAATAAGCTCTACGCCCTGGTCCAATATCTAGTCCAGGCAGTAGGGCCGTTAAACGAACGCATGGGCAACGAAGTTTCCGCCTTTACCGATTTATCAGCCAAATAAAAAGCAGCCCCAGGGTTTTCACCGAGGGGCCGCTAGTCCTAAAGCCTAAATTAAATTATTTCTTTCCGGACGACTGCCGACCGTAAACCTGGTTCAGCAAGTCCAGCTTGAGCTGGCTTCCTTCGTCGGTTCTTCCATTGCCGCCCGGCGGTGCCAAGCGAACCCGGAAAGTATCCGACCTTCGGGTTCCGTCAACGACCGTGATGTCGAAATCCCCTGCCGAATAGTACCAGTAGGGAACCTGACTCATGTCCACCGACACGCGGAATGAGTTCGCACTTACCGCCGCGTTGGGGATGGAAATTACGTTGCCACTGTCCGCGTCCCGGATGGAAACGCCGACGTTGCCGACGAACCTGCCGAATAAGTAGAACCTTACTCCATCGTTCACCCGGGCGGATATTCCGTCCAGAATGGTTTGATGAGGAGTCTGGGTGTAAAACGCCAGATAGTTCTTCTCGGCGGAATAGGTTGTAACGCCGCCTTCGGGAGCAATCACCTGCATCTCATAACTGATGGTGCCGCCGGGTTCGTAGGAAGCACGTTTTCCATTCTCTATCTGATACCAGAGCGAGTTGGCGTCCACATCTTGGAGAAATGTAATGCCCCAAAGATAGTCGGCGTTGCCGTTGAACCTGCGGGTGCCAATCATGGTTGTTCCCGCCGGAATCCGGTCAACATTCTGGGCGATTGCCGAGATGCCGATTTCGCTGTCGCCATACACGCGTATGACGAACATGGGGCGGTATCTACCCGCGCCGTCGCGGTCAAGGCTGCTCGCGTCCATATTGGTAGATGAGCGCGAATTCTTCACAGTCTGAATGGCTGCGTCCAGGGACGCTTTGTCCAAAATGCGCGCGCCCTCAGGAAGGGGTCGTCCCTGCGCCGAAGCGGTCGAAACGGTCAAAAAAGAAACGATGGCGAAGATAATCGCCACGAAAAAGAATTTAGCTTTCATTATCTGATCTCCTTTAAAATCTAGTTTTGGTTTTTGTATTGCTGTACTGCTGGCAAATAACACGAGCCAGGTTACGGAATTGGCGCAAAATGCGCAAAAAAACTGTAACTCAATATTATACCACATTTTATCTAAAATGTCAATATGTTAAAGTGGTATAATTATAGCAATATGAAAAGACCTATTATATTGATTATTATTGGGGTTATACTGGCATTTGCCGGCTGGTATATTGAGCACCAATTCGTGCCGAAACTTGAAAATGGCAATTCCCATCAGGATGTCTCGACCGCTAATACCAATAACGCGGCTGCGAACAAATACATCAACCAGGACCAACCCAGCACACAGTCCCCTGCCCCCACGGTAACCAATGGGATTGCAGCACCCATAAGCGAGCCGGCTTCAAGAATTACCAAAAAACTTTTTGGCACTTACGTGACTCCGCAAAATTCCCCGGTAAAGCCGGAGCGATTTAGCGGTTACCACACGGGGCTGGACTTTGAGACAACCGCAGAAGAGAAAGACAGCGATATAACCATATACGCCATGTGCGAAGGGAAACTCCTCACTAAGGGTTACGCTTCAGGTTATGGTGGCTACGCGGTGCAAAGCTGCATTATACAAGGGAAAACCGTGGCGGTAATTTACGGACACCTAAGATTACCGAGCATCAAACCGGCGGTCGGCGCGTACATCAAGCCCGCCCAGGAACTGGCCGTCCTCGGTAACGGGAATTCTACTGAAACTGACGGCGAACGGAAGCACTTGCACTTGGGCATACACATCGGCAGCGCGCCCAGCCTTCTCGGCTATGTCAAAAGCAAAGACCTTCTTTCGGGCTGGATTGACCCTAAAGCAGTCTTGGGCCTTTAACTAATCAACAAAACAATATATGGAACAGCAAAAAATCCTCTCTCTGGAGGAAATCCGAAAAATTCATAAGCCGGTGCGAAACGCCAATGTCGAGGTGCGGCAAAACCTCAGCTCTCTCGACAAACTGGCGCTCTGGATAACCAACCACGTTGGCACCATGGGCTTCTTTATAATTATCTTTTGCTGGACCAGTTTTTGGCTCTCATGGAATATATTCGCCCCGCGCGAATTGCGTTTTGACCCCTCCCCGGCTTTCGTCCTCTGGCTTTTCATTTCCAATATGATCCAAATCTTTCTGATGCCTTTAATTATGATCGGACAAAACTTGCAGGGACGGCATTCGGAGGCACGAGCCGAAGCCGATTTCGAAGTTAACACCAAGTCTGAAACCGAAATCGAAGCCATCCTACTCCATTTGGAAGAACAGAACCGTCTCATTTTGGAAATACTCAATCAAACAAAAAAATAGTGGATTATTTTTATATCCTTGAGTGCGCCGACGGAACCTACTACAGCGGAGTGACCAACGACTTGGATAAGCGCTCAGCCTTGCATAACAGTGGAAAAGGCTCGGTTTACGTGCGTTCTCATGGAGGCGGTCGCATAGTTTACAGCGAAAAATACAAAAATCGCGGCGAAGCGCTTCGCCGCGAAATTGAAGTTAAAAAGTGGACGCGCCAGAAAAAACGCGCGTTGGTACTTGGCTGTTAAAGACCGTGAGGCAAGCTTACATGCACCGGTGGGATACTACCCTGAATGTTGGCGTTAACATTTAGGTTGACTGGCGGAACCCCATTTACAGACGATGGCGGCTGGTTGCCGTCATCGTCTCTCTTTATGCTGTTTTTCAAATCGTCGATAACCCTGTTAAGGTTGTCGGCTTTTTGGTTTTGTCTATCTTTCTGATACTGGGATTGCGCCTTCTTGAGAAATTCCAGAGCGTCATTAGCTTCTTTTTTGGCTTGTTCTTTGCGTTTCTTCTTGGCAGCCTTTATGGCATCGTCGTTTTTATCAGAATTGCTGTTAGAGATGTTGGCGTTTGAACTTGCGTTGGCGGAAACCCCAGTGCTGCTGTTACCTGTTTGCAGCGGAAGCATCGGGAATTCATCATCCTGAAGGTTCTTCAATTCCTGCAAGCGTTGTTCAGCGAAATTTACTTCCAAGTCCATGCGGGCTGCCGGGGTAGGCGCAAGCCAGATTCTGGCGCTCTCCACCTGGCGCTTCAGCGGGTACAACAAGTCTCCCGGCAAAGATGTAGCGGAGGCAGCGGTACTGGAAATTATTATTAAAATTAAAGCCAGTGGCACAATTACATAACTGCGCACTACAAAACTTCCGCGTAATTTTTCCCAAAATGAAACCGGCTGTGGTTGCACTGCAGTAGCCGGCTCGGAAAGACGCTGGAATACTTTATCCTTTACCCGGGACTTTGCCTCGGGTGACAAAGCGGAATGACCGCTTTCGGAATATTGTCTATATAATTGTTTTAACTTATCGTCCATTCTCTCTATATAATTGTCTTAATTTTTTAGTTGCCCGGTGCTGGAGCACACGGATTGTGACACTGCTTTTGTTCAAGACCTTAGCGGTTTCTTCAACCGTGAAATCCTGGAAATAACGAAGTTCGATTATCTGCTTATAGTTGGCGGGCAACTCATCTATTACTTCACGCATGGCTTGGGCATCAAAAGAATCCTCAGTCGCCTTTTCGGTAACGTCGGTCGACGCGATGTTGAACGCCGGATCCAACTCCGTGGTCTGAGGCCGCCTATACGCTTTCCGATAATGGTCGTTGATCGTATTCGACGCTACCCGGTAGAGCCAGGCCGAAAAATTCAAGTCTTCCAATTCCAGGGTTTTGCACCCCTGCCAGGCTTTAACGAAAACTTCCTGGAGGAGGTCTTCCGCCACTTCTGGCTCGGACACCTTTAGGCATGTAAACTTGTAGATTCGGTCAGCAAATTCGTCATAAATAAGCGAAAATGCTTGCTCATCTCCTTTTTGGATTTTGGCCACTAAATCATTTACTTGGCTTTTGTCCATCATTTATAACGCGTCTTTAACATAGATGTTACATTGTAACACTTTTTACCCGCAGGCGATATATTGCCCGGAAAGGTTAATAATTAACAAAATAGAAAGGCTTCTATGAAACTTATCCAAAAACTTTCTATGTTGGTGGCGGCCCTGGGTATTGTGGCTGTTATGGTACCAGGAGTTGCGGCGGCCCACGGACTTACCTCCGGGCACTCTTTCCAGGTTAAAGCCTCTACTGACGTAAACGCGAAAGCTAACACCGATCGCGGCAATGTATCTGCAAATTCAAGCACTTACAGCCAATATGGTGTCCATGTTTTTGGGGAGCGGGACAACTCCAAGACCGACCCTAAACAAGATAACAATAAGAATACAAACCGTGACAATAACAAAGATGGCGACCACGACGGTGATTCCCATCGTGGAGACCATGGGTTCGGTTTTGGCAATATGTTCACTTTGTTCTACACCGGAACTGTTACTGGTACCTCAAGCACCGGTTTTACCTTCACGACCAAGCATAATGGAACCCTAACCGTTGTTGATTCGGGCGCCACTATAATAAGCGTGCCCAACACTGCCATTACCAACACAAACATCCAGGTAGGCGACAAAGTTACTGTAAACGGAACATTGTCTGGATCCACTTTAACTGCCAACTTCGTATACGATATGCCGGTAAACAAGGCATTTGCATCTGACAAAGGTGTGGTCACCGCAGTTGCCGGTTCTGACCTGACGGTCCAGGCAAAGAATGGCGCTAGTGCCACTGTGGCAACCAACTCTAACACCCAGGTAGTCAGCCAAAATGGCGGCACTGCCACTACTTCTGATGTAACTGTGGGAACTAAAGTAAGGGTTTTCGGGATTTGGGACAATATACTCCACGTATTAACCGCCCTGAAGATCTGGATTAAATAACTATCAATCGGGCGCCCAAAAAGCGCCCGATTTTTTTACCCAATGATTAAAACAAACACACTAAAACAAGGAGTGGGAGTATTTCTGGCGTTGGCCGGAATATTTGTTTTTGCGCATCCATCGCTCGCGGCAACTCTGGCCGTTCCTTACACCAGCCAGGCGCCTCTGGGCCAATGGAGTGATCCGCGACAAAGCGACGGCTGCGAAGAAGCAAGCATTCTCATGGCGGTAATGTGGGAAAGTGGGAACCCAATGTCAAAAGAACAAGCGCGAGATGAAATAGTGGGCATGTCTGATTACGAAAAATTCTTTCACGGATTTTACCAGGATACCTCGGCCCAGGATACGGCAAATTTAATGGTGCAGTATTATGGATACCATGGGTTAAGAGTAGTGCACAATGTCACCGTTCAGGACATCAAGGCGCAGCTGGATAATGGAAGCCTGGTCATTACCCCCTTAAACCCCCGTGTGCTCAGCACAAGGCTGTACAACAGCTTCACCACCCGCCACACAGTGGTGGTCGTGGGGCATGACAATGGCGAAATAATCTTCCATGACCCCATGACTGGTGCCTATCGGCGCGCGAGCGAGAGCATATTTGAACGGGCCATGCAGGACTATTCCTCCGGCATTCACCTAAACGCAAAAATCCGGGATTCCGCCATGATTGTGGTGGAAAAGTAATAAGCGTTTAGTGAACAGCTGGGCTTTTGTGCTAAAATAAAAGTACTATGGCCCAAAACCCCAAAAGTGAAGAAGGTGTTGATTTCAGTGGTTTCTTCCCCGGAAACCAAAATAACAAACAAGCTCCAGCGCCTAAACGAGTTGAATCAGCGCATCCGACCCTAAAAATGGCAGGTGCTATCATATTTGTCATTGCGTCACTGGCTGCACTAGGTTATTTCATTCGTGAATACACCAAAACCACGACTAACCCCGCTAACTACACTCCCCCGGCTGGCTACCACATGACCAATACGCCCGGTGAGCCCCCGAAGCTGGAGAAAAACCCATGATAACACTTAAGAGACAAAAGGGTTTTAGTTTGATTGAGTTGATGGTGGTAATTGGCATCATCGGGTTACTGGCCAGCATTATGGTTGCCTCACTGGCCAGCGCAAGAAAAACCTCACGAGATACTAAGCGCAAGGCAGACTTAACCCAACTAAAAACCGCGTTGGAAAATTACTACACCGCCAACTACGGATATCCAAGCACCAGCAGCCAATGGTGGGGCACTTCCGCCAACGGTGGTGGACATACTACAAGCGGTGTCAACGCATACATTCCTGGCCTGACACCAACTTACTTGAGCACCTTACCCACCGACCCGTTGGGCGTAACCACAGGATGGTCCGGCTATAACTACAAATCCGATGGCCTGAGATATAAATTGATTTTAAGCGACGTGGGGCCGGAAACGTTCCCCTCTTCTACTGAACTATTTTATGATCCCGTCCGTCCGACCACGGCATGGATGGCGTGCAGCGATCCCACTTCCTGCGCCTGGTAATTAACATCACAAAAACTATGGAACTATTTTCATCCGAACCTAAAGAAATCATGAAAGCCGAAGCATTGCTGGAAGGCGACGGGATCAAAGGGAATGCCGTATTCACGGAGTACCAATTCGGTACCCAAACTCTGGTTAAACTTATCCTGCAATTGGAAGGCGACCCGGAAAAGTTGAAGCCAGGCATGCATGCCGTCCACATCCATGAAAAGGCGGATTGCGGCGACAGCTTTAAATGCGCTGGCGGCCATTTTGATCCAGGTCCGGCAGGAAACTCCGACCCCGACGTTAACCATCCCTTCCACGCTGGTGACTTACCCAATATAGAAATCGGCTCAGAGGGTAAGGGAACCCTGGAAGCCATTACCACGCGTGTAACCCTTTCCGATGGCGCCGCTTCCATCCTCGCCGGGGAAGGTACTTCCCTCATGATTCACGGAAATCCCGACCCTTACCAAGGCGGTGAACACGGCTCCGGCATAAGCGGAGGTCCGCGCATCGCCTGCGGAATTATCAAAAAAACCACCGATTAGGTGGTTTTTTTGATCTTGTACGCTAGATAATTTAGTTGTTAGGTTTGGCATGATGTCCCGGTCCGCCGTGACCCATCCCTCCGAATAACATAAATTCTTTTGGTATGTTATTTTGGGTCGCCCATTGCTTTAACGAGTCCATTTGAGCCTTCCTGGCGGCGTCGCGTTCCGCTTCGGTTTGCTTCGCTGAGCTGGCTTGTTCGCTTTGGCGGGACGCTTGTAGCTCCTTAGCCTTGGCGATAATTTGGTCAGCTTGGTCTTGCGTTATCTTTCCATCTTTCACGCCTTGGGCAACGCGGGCTTCAAAGTCTTGTTGGTGTTGGGCGTCCATTTGGGCGCGCTGTTGGTCAAAAACTTGTTGCACGTCACCGGCGTTAAGATTAAACTTCTGGGCGATGGCGTTTACTAAGCCGCTCATCGGGTTGCTGGTTTGCGCTGTGCTAGTGTTGGCCGCGTGGATTACCCCGGTTCCCGCGAGCGCCAAGCCAGTCGCTATGGCGATAGCCCCAACAATTTGTGATTTACTTGGTCTGTTCAATAAAATTTCTCCTTTTACGTCCGCGTTATCATTGCTTACGCGAGATTCGCGGGCGCCAGTTAATTTTTATTTCTTCCCTCCGACCAATGAATTCCTTGATCGTGTTTATAGGTTAACAAATGGGCAATGAAGAAATAGTGAAGAGATTTTAAATTCTTTTGGGAAGCTTAATAGTAAAGCTGCTCCCCTTTTCCAGCTCACTTTTTGCCGTGACACTGCCGCCGAGTTGTTCCACCGAGGAACGTACAATGGCCAATCCCAGGCCACTTCCTCCCGTGGCGCGGGAACGGCTTTTATCGGAACGGTAAAACCGGTTAAAAATCCTGGGCAAATCCGCAGGACTAATTCCCATTCCGGTGTCTACAATATTAATGATTACCGAACTGCCGGATTCCGCCATGTTAATGGTTACGCTGCCGTTTGGCCGATTGTACAAAATCCCATTTTTTACTAAGTTCGTTAATACCCGCTGCAGTAATTCCTCGTTGGTTATGATTTCAAGAGCGATGTTTTCGGGTGAAGAACGAAGGGTAACTTGGTGCTCGACAGCAAGCCGCTCCATCCTTCCTAAAACCTGCCGAGCTAAAACTGTCAGGTCCACCTTTTGGACGTTTTTATCCTTATTTAAGCCATCTTCGTCTGAATTAGCCAGTAATAGCAGGTCAGAAACCAGTCGTCCCATACGGTCCACTTCTTCCAGATTGCTTTCAGCTCGTGCTTTCGAAGCCGGGCTTACGTCCGGAGCAGCCACCTCGTTTTCTAGGTCAGTTTTCAGGATGGCCAGGGGTGTACGCAATTCATGCGACGCATCACTTAAAAAGGCACGCTGTTTTTCGTAAGCTTCGTTTATGGGAGATAGAGTCAACTTGGCCAACCAATAACTGGAAAAGCCGGCGATTACCAAAAGAAAGCCGTTTACTAAAATAAGTGAGTTTATAAGGTCGGCGCGCACGTCGTCTGCGCTGGGGGCCGGCGCTATGACATTCAGATATTCCTCGGGGATTGGGTGGACATCCCTAAACCGGTGCACCAGCTGGCTGGAGAAAGCGGAGTAAATTATGAAGCTCGATAAAAACAGTATGATTGCCAAAATAACAACATACACCGCTGTTAACTTCCACAGGGAAAATTGGAACCGACGGCTAAATGAGTCGGTAACCCTTACCCCAAACGGTTTCGATTCTTCGGGCATAATCTCCAGGTAATTTCTTTCTTAAGTTTTTCAAATGGACATCCACCACGTTGCTTAATGTATTGTGGAACCTATCCCAGACATGTTCGAGCAAGTCATCACGGGTTAGCACTTCCCCGCGGCGGCGCAATAAATATTCCAACAGCCCGTACTCGCGCATGGTCAATCCAATTTCTTTCTGCTCCACGGTCACTTTTTGCGCGCGCGTGTCCAACTTTAGTTCGTCCAATTCAAGAACATCATTTTCCGACAAAGCAGGGCGGCGCAGCAAAGAACGGATACGGGCCACTAATTCTTCAAACGCAAACGGTTTAACCAGGTAGTCGTCCGCGCCGTCATTCAGGCCCATGACCCGGTCGCGAACAGCATCTTTGGCGGTCAGCATAATAATTGGAGTAGTAGTACCTTTCTCTCGCAGGCTCCGACAAACTTCAAACCCGTCTTTCTTCGGCATCATTACATCCAGAATAATTAAGTCGTATTCATTCCACCGCGCCATCTTTTCTCCCTCTTCACCGTCAAAGGCGGAGTCAACGGCAAAGCCCCGGGCGACCAACCCGTCACTAATCCCTTTATTCAATTTTGGTTCGTCTTCGACGACAAGTATTTTCATGCTTTTACTTTAGTCTTCCAAAGGTGAAGAATTTATGAAGGCAAGGTTTATTATAGTATAATTGAGATATGAGAGCTAAGCCTCGCCATATCCACCGCTACCACGGACATATAAGCTACTCCTTCGCCGCTTCCAACCAACAGCGGTTCTATTCTTTTGTCATCGTGCCAATTTTGCTTATAATTGCGGCGTTTTTTGCTCTAGCCTGGTTTGGAGACAATGGCATTGCTCAACAGCCGGACATTAATTTTCATATGGTCGCGCTAGCCCTATTACTCACCTCAGCCCGATTGTTTTTGGCTTACCTCATTGCGTGCATGCTGGCATTGCCCATCGCACTGCTAATTGTTTCCCGCCCGTGGGTGGAAAAACTTTTACTTCCGTTGTTTGATATTTTAGAATCAGTTCCCGTATTGGCGTTTTTCCCGGTCATCATTATTACTTTCATCCACTACGGTCTCGACAACTGGGCGGCAATTTTTATTTTGGTCATTACCATGACCTGGAGCTTGGTGTTCAGTTTGGTTTCCGGACTTGGGTCAATTCCCCAAGACATCCTTTCTGTCGCCCAAGTGTTCCGCTTGAGTCACTGGCAGCGCCTGGCCAAGGTCGTACTGCCCGCCGCCTTCCCATACGCGGTCACCGGTTCCATCCTGGCCTGGGCCAGCGGCTGGAACATCATTATTGTGGCTGAAGTGCTCCATACTTACATTCCCGGTGGCAGCCTGTCCCACGACCTGTTCGGCCTCGGCAGCCTGTTAGTTTACACCGCCAGCGCCGGCCAGCGCCACAATTTTGTTCTGGTCTTGAGCGTGTTGGTTGCCGCTGTAGGCTTACTCAACTTATTTGTTTGGCAAAGACTATTACACTATGCAGAAAAATTCAAATTCGAATAACATAGTTGCTTTTGACGGCGTATCAAAAAGTTTTGGGACCGAAGTCGCCGTTAGTAACCTCAGCTTCCACGTCAACGAAGGAGAGTTCTTTGCCATGGTCGGACCGTCCGGCTGCGGCAAGTCTACTGTCTTGAAGATTATTGCCGGGCTGGAAACCCCGGACCAGGGACAGGCCACAAAGCCCACCAGCGTCAGCATGGTATTCCAAGCGGGGGCATTACTTCCGTGGTTGAATGTTTTCGACAACGCAGCGTTTGGCCTGCGCGCCCGGCACGCCCCAGAACAACTCGTGGTTTCGACAACGAATAAACTGCTCAGCATGACCGGGCTCAAGGGGCTGGAACAAAAATACCCCCGTGACTTGTCCGGCGGGCAAAGACAGCGCGTCGGTATAGCCCGCGCGCTCGCGGTAAACCCAAAACTATTACTTCTTGATGAGCCGTTTTCCGCTTTGGATATTGTGACTACCGAGGAACTGCACAAAGACTTGCTGCAAATTTGGAAACAAACCGGCATTACTATAATCATGGTATCCCACCTGGTGGAAGAAGCCGTGGCACTGGCGGACCGCATCATGCTCATGAAGGCCGGCAAAGAAATCCAAACTTTTCCCGTGGATTTAGCCCGCCCGCGACGAGAACAGGGAGAAGCATTCATGCGCCACACCGAAGCCATCCGCCACAGCTTTTTTACCTAAATTTGGCTTATATAAGACAAATACACCGCCTATTGGGGCGGTGTATTTTCATCTTCTTTATGGTATTTTTCGTTGTGTTCCCTAATGTGCCGGCTCACCAGTCGTACCTGGTAATAGGCCACCAGGACTAGGAACAGGAACAGCATGAGCAGTCCTGCCAGGCCTCCCCACAAAATAACCGGACCGTTAATTTCCCTTTGGGTCGGGGCTGCCGGGAATACTTGCTCTAAATTGAAAGTATCGGACGCTGTGGAAATAATACCGTTGTATGATGTCGTAACCACTATAGTGTATCGTCCTGGGGCCGTTGCCGGGGCGGTATAAAAAGTTTTTAGGAAGTTGGCGACCTTGCTGTAAGTGATATTGTCCTGGGATTCCATGACCACCTTGCCGTCAGGCCCGCTGATTTTGTAACTGATTTCCTGGTTCGTTTCCTGATTGCTCAGTTTATTAACCAACGTGAGCTGACCTACAACCTTGTTCCCCGCCAGCACCCGCTCATATTCGGGCAAAACTTTAAAAAATACACCGAACAGCCGCGAGGTCCCTGGTGCCGGAGGAAGGGTGATTCCCCCAGTGCCGGGACGGCCGGTGCCAGGTTTGCCCGGCTGGCCATTATTGCCTGGGGTTCCTTGGTTGCCGTTATTCGGCTGGTTTGTTTGCAAATTGGTTTCCACGGCAAAATTCGCCGTGACGTGGCCGCTCTTGGAAAAATCATTGCGATTGTAAACCGTGGCAGTTATGGCGTAGCTTCCCAAATCCAGCTTGGCCGGCGACTGCCAATACCAATTTCCCTGGCCATCAGCGATAGCACTGCTGTTAAGCACCTGTGGTCCGGCAATCGAAATAAATATCAATCCGCCGGGAACCGAAGTATGCCCGGAAAAAGCCGGGATGCGGTCCACAAAAACATACACTCCCCCGGTCTGCGGTATGACCCCTTGTGGCTCGGCCACAATCGTAATGGTAGGGTTTTGATTTGGCGGTACCGGAGCTGGGCCTCCCCCGTTATCAATGGGTCCAGGAGTTATACCGGCAACGGTAGCGGTAATCGATACGTCGTGGCTAACAGGCGGCGGATCCGCGTGGCCGAGCCACACGACCATGAGCCCCATGAGAATTGTGACCAGTATAAACGCGAAGCAAAGCCCCAGTGAAATATGGAACAATCGGTGCGCGTGGTGATGTGTCCAGGGCTGTTTGGCTAGCATATTATTGGCTGGCCTGGTTTGCGGGGGCCAAGTTAGAGCTTGCGTTGGAGTTGGAAATTGTGCCTGGATCGCCGCTATCGGTTAAAGGCGCCAATTCCACTATTTTGTTGGTGGAAGGTCGGTATAAAATGGCTTTTTTGGCTTTGGCGTATATTAAAACCTTATCGCCAAGCTCCGCTTTAGCGAAAAACGGCTGTCCTTTAAGCTTATCTAAATCGCTTACCGTCGCGATGGTTGGGGTTTCATCGTCGGGCAGGATAATGACTGCCCCTACCCTATCCAATAAAGCCTTGTTTTCTTCAGCAATCTTTGTAGCGTTTACTTTGCTGTCCAAACTGTCCCGTAACTCATTTACTTGATGCTGAGACCGCCAGAATAAGATACCTAATATTACGAGCGCTAGAGCAAGTGCTCCTAATACAATCCAAACCCACTTTGGGGTAGTGGGGTTTGGACGTACCGTTCTCACCTTCAGCCCGTGACTGAGCTTGGGTGAACTGGGTATATTATTGGAATTGTTTACGTTGTGCTTTACGTCTAGCATATTTTCATTATACAGGTTATGGGGATCCCCCACCGCCGCCGCCTTGGGTGGCATTGATGGTAATCCTAACTTCACCACGACCGCCAGCAACAGAGTCGGTTGCGCCATTTGCCCCTCCGCCGCCGCCGCCTCTTACTGAACCGGCCCCGGTTCCGCCAATTCCGCCATTACCGCCGTTAAGGGAGCCGCCTGTTCCCGCAGCTCCTACGGTATTTACACCGGAAGAATTGCCGCCGTTACCGCCGTTGGCGGTTGTACCGGCTCCGCCACCGCCACCGCCACCAAAGGACGCTGTGTTGTCAGCGCTGTTTCCGCCGGCACCGCCAGAGAACTTAATTGTTCCTACACCGGCTGCCGCAGCGCCGCCTGAGGCGCCAGTACCGGAAAAGTCTCCGCCGGAGCCACCTTTTGCCAACAATGTGCCGGTAGTTCCGAACCAGGAATCTCCCCCAGCTTGTCCCAAAACACTACAGCATGACCGTCCAGCACCGCCAGTACCAACCGTTACCGTATACTGGTTACCAGGAGTAACGGTAATAGTAGCGGACGAATATGCTCCTCCTCCGCCACCGCCCCGTCCGGCACCGCCCGAGGAACCACTGGCTGAAGAACCGCCCGCGCCCCAGGCTTCAACGGTAACCGAGGTTACGCCTGCTGGCGCAGTCCATGAGCCAGTTGAAGTAAATGTAGTTGTATTTCCACTCGTTGAGCTTCCGCCCGAGCCGCCACTGACTGTGTAGGTTATCCGAATCTCACCACGGGCTCCTGCGCCGCCGTTACTGCCCGCGCCTTGTCCACCACCGCCGCCGCCGGCGCGGACTGATCCAGCACCTCCCGTGCTACCGAATTGACCATCACCGCCAGCGCCGCCATTTAGTGCGCCGCCCTTGCCGCCGCCGCCGCCAGAAACACCATCGTCCCCTGGATTACCATTAGTGCCGGTTCCAGCTCCCCCTCCTCCACCACCGCCTCCGCCTATGATACTGGAACCCGTCCCTCCGTTGGCTCCAGAGAATTTAACATCACCAATACCGCTTCCCGCCGCGCCCCCGGTTCCAACAGCTCCGCCATTATCTGCTCCAGCCGTGCCTCCCTTAGCCAGTATAGTACCGGAAGTAGAGAACCAGGAGTCACCGCCCGCCTGGGCATTGCCCCCCGTGGACCCTGCTCCGCCAGTGCCAACAGTTACGGTGTATGTAGTACCTGCGGTTACACTGATAGAATTTTTCTTAGAATACGCTCCGCCGCCGCCGCCAGAACCACCTATGGTAGTACCCCTGCCGGCACCGGCCCCGCCGCCCCAGGCTTCCACAATAACAGAAGTTACGCCCTCAGGCGCGGTCCAAGAGCCGCTTGAAGTAAATGAAATGGTTGTACCGCCGCCGCTTCCGCCGCCGCCGCCGGATTCGCCGCCGGTGTTGCCAGAACCACCGTCAGAAGCACCGCCGCCGCCAGTGTAGATTATAAAGCCCCAGCAGGAACCATTGCGTCCTTCATTATGCAGGGAAGGGTTTTGCGCCAAAGTTAACCCGCCATTACAAGCACCGTCTTGCACGGATACGTTTGTAAGGCTAGGGGTCGAGCTAAAAGTAACGGTCCATTGTGATCCTGGGGAAGCGCTCTTCAACCAAACCGCGTTTTGCGCCGTGCCCGTGGCGGTTAGGGTGCCGGAGAAAATGAACGTACTCCCATTTTTGAAAATTATGCTGGAACCGGGAGTTGTATCACTGACATTGTTAAATGTGATGTTTGAACTACCTGAAATTGTGGAACTTAGTGAGGCATTGGTCGGGGCGAATACTACCGTGCCGCTGTTGTGAGTAAAGGTGCCACTATTAACTAAGTCCCCGTTCAATGTCAGAGTGCCTGAAGGTGCGGTAAAGGTGCCGGCACTAATGGTCAACGTACCGCCTACGGTCATGGAACCGCCGGAGGTAAAGTTATTGGAAGCTTTGTTTAAGGTGAGGTTATAAAAAGTCGTGCCCGGTACAGTAGTTCCTGTTGTGCTTGCTGAGCTAAAATCAACCGTGCCGGTAGAAGGGACAAACGTGCCATTTACCACGAACACCGATGCGCCGTTTCCTACCAGAGTTAGGGTATTAGAGCCGTTGGCGCTGAGAACTCGAGTAGCATCCACTGTTACCGATGTAGCTTTAATGGAAGAACCCAATGCAACCCCGACCGCAGTGGAGGATTCTTCACTTCCAAAAGTATTCATCTGGTTGCTTTCGGAAAGGTAGTCCGCCTTGGCCCAGTTAGCATCGCGGGCAATGCCGGTGGAAACGCGCATTTCGTCAGCCAAACCCCACCGTTGGCCAGAACACACGCCACAGTTACCCAAGTAACTAATGTTGGTATTGGATTTAAATAAGGAAGAACCAACACTTACCCCATCGATATAGAAAGTTGTAGTACTGCCGGTAGCTGACGCGGTTAAGTGATGCCAGCCGCTGGAAAGAGACGTGACATTAAACCCTGAGCTATAGAAACCGGTGCTGGAATCAAATACCCCCAGAATATTACTCGGGTCTATTAAGACCTGGTGGTCACCAGCGGCGCCACGGGTTAAGGTAGTGTAGCTGCCGGCATTACCAAAAGGAGTATTAAACCAGGTGCTGATGGTATAAGCAACCCCGCTAACGGAGATATTGGAAATCGCGAGGTCGCTGCCGCTATTGATGAAGTTCGCTCCCCCACCAATCTTGCCTGCAGCGGCAATGGTACTTCCCTGATTAGTCCCGTTATTAGCGTTGCTCGTGGAATCCGCAGTGGAAAGAGTACCACCATCCGGGAGATGCCACACTCCCTTGAAGTTTGAGTCCCACACACTGGTGGCCGCCTGGCTATCTACCGCCCCAGTGTTGTTATAGTACATGTAGATATAGTCGGTCGTGGTGTTATTAACCTGAGGTACCCTCACCCATATGTTGGATGTTCCCGATGTATTCCAGGTTTCAATCTGATAACTCAAGGCTGTAGTGCCATCAGCATCAACGAAACGAAGGTCCGCGCCGTTGGCTTTGGTCTTGTTGTAGTCGATGTTGGCGGAAGTCAGCTGAACCAAAACCGGGAAGTTGGTAAGGTTCGCGGAAGAAGCGCTGTTATTAAAAGTAATCTTGCGTCGGTTCAGCCAGGAAGAATTACATACTGTGGAAGAAATGTTGCACCACGGCTGCGTAGTGTTGGAGACTTGAAGAGCCCCTAAGTCCTGTTTGGTACCACTGTTGTCAGTTATGGTCTGAGGCGTGGATCCCCCGAACACTACAGTTCCTGCTCCCTTTGTCACCGTCGCCCCGTTGGTCACGGTCAGGTTTCCAGTGAGCGTAAGGGTTGAGGCCGGCATGGTGTAAGTCCCGCTCCCCCCCAAGGTTAGGTTATTATATGCGAACACCGGTACCGTAACAGTGCTGCCTGTAAACTGGAATGTGCTATTCTCACCAAAAAACGTACCGTTGTTGGTAAGCGGAGTGCCGGTACCCGTAATAATCCAAGTCTTGCTGCCGGCGTGCCACTCATAAAGCGAGCTAATAGAGCGGGCTGTTATGGTTCCGGTTCCGGTGGCATGCATTTCGGAAATATCATCCCCGAACTGGATGTCATTAAAGGTCCAGTTGGTATTGCCACCAAAGCTGCCCCCGGCATACTGCGAAAAGGTTCCGCCAGTTATGTTGATTGTTCCATTCCCCGTGGTGTTGCCCCCATCGGTCTCCACGTTACCGGTACCGGACAGTGTGCCAGCGGTAACAGTCAAAGTCCCGGACATGTACAGGGTTGGAGTATAAGTCCAACCGCCCGAGGCGTTATTGAAAACTAAATTGTTGAAAAACTGGTTATTGGTAGTTATGGTTTTACCGGTAGTACCGGCGTCAAACTGAATGGTTCCAACATTGTTGTTCAATGTCCCCGAATTGGTATAATTCCCGCCAATATAGAAAATCGCGGAGCTCGGCGGAGCCACCAAGGTATTCCCAGAGTTGATGCTCACGTTTCCGTTAACATCCAGGTAAGATGCGATATTATTCAAATTGAAGGTTGTCGCGACTGTTCCTGTTAGAGTAAGATCACCCCCCACGCTAAGATTGGAGAAGCCAACCGAAAAAGTCGGAGTTCCGCTGCTGGGAGAAATGTCGAGATTTTGGTAACTTATGTTGCTGGTCACTGTAGCGCCCGTGCTGGACGCGTACTTAACCGTATTAGTTCCTGACGGGGAAAATGAGCCACTCATGACAAAAGGCGTTCCAGAAGCGGTTAAGGTTACTGTACCGGAGCTGGAGGATAGCGTAGCGTTCGAACTTATTGTCCAACCCCCCTTAACAGTGTAGCTAGCGTTGGCGGTGACATTAGTTGTCCCCCCTGCCCCTATGGTCAGGTTTTGGAAGGACAGGGTTCCCGCGTTTGAAATTGATGACCCATCCATCATGGTAACCGTGCCCGCCGTGGCATTCCACGTGCCGGAAGAAAGTACGGTTACGGCGCTATTAATGCTCATGTCCACGTTAGCGGTTATGGTGCCAGATGCCGCCACCGTTAGATTATTAAACTGAAGCAGCTGGGTGCTGTTTTTTACTATGCTCGAACCGTTGTTAAATGTTTGCGTGCCTGAAGCCGCGGCGAAACTGGCCCCAGAATTTTCCGTAAAGGTGCCTGAAACACCAAAGCTAGTGTTGCCGGTCACTGACGCCAAAGTATTGATGATTAAGTTAATGAACGTAAGTGTGCCTGAATTCGTAATGGAACTCGTGCCGCTCATGGTAATCGTGCCGGCGCTGGGCGTGAAGGTGCCCGTAACATTAAAGTTAGTGCCCACAGTTGCAGTAGCGGTGGCGCCCGTAATGGATCCGCTCACTTTTAGTCCACCGTATGTGAGATTGCTCAACGATTGCCCGCTGCCCGCGTAGTCCACGGTTAAGTTAGTCAGGGTCTTAGTGCCAAAATTGTATTGAGTATTAAAATCAGCGGTCGCCGCGGTACGGGTGACCTTGGCCGTGCCGCTTCCGGTAATAGTAGCAGAGGTACCGGTAATAACATCGCCTGCTGCCGGGGTAAACGTGCTCGCTCCCCCAATGGTAAACGTGCCGCCTGAAGCTACCCCGAAGCTACCGCTCGAGCTAACGGAAGAAAATACCGAAGTTGATAGATTATAGAAATTAAGGGTACCGGAATTATTTATTGAAGCCCCGTTGTTAAACGTCATGGTTCCCGAGCTTGGAGACATGCTACCGCTGCCCGTAACAGTGAAGGCTCCTGCAACAGTAGCGGTCTGTGCCGTCGTACCCAGGGCACCGCTTACTTTGAGGTTCTTGTAAGTCGTGTTGAGTATGGAAGCATTTGTGCCCGAATACTCCACCGTGTTGCCCGTCCCTGCTAAGTTCAGATTGGTGGTACCTGTACCGCTTATGGACCATGCGGGGTTACTGGTCAGTTTAAGGGTTCCCGTCTGGGCACCCGTGTTCATTGAAATAGTAGCAGTCACCCACGAAGCAGATAAAGTTGTAGTTAGGCTGGTAGTCGTCATAGTACCAGAAGGTATTTCCAGAGTTGGGTCGTTGTCTCTTGAAACACCGGAATACCCATGCATGGTTGTGCTTCCCGCCAGAGAAAAATTGGAAATTGAAGATATCAATTTAGTTTCGTGGGATCCTGTACCAGGAATTACGGGTGATCCTATATCCAAATAAACACCGGATACCGTCCCGCTACCGGTACCATCCTGGATGGTGGCTTGGACATTATTGTTAGAGGCACTGAAAACTGTAGTGGTGTTGGAAACTGTTAAAGTTTGGCCACTATTAACTTTAAGCACCGCGTTTGTCGCGGGTGTCGAATTGTCACCAAACTGTAAGTTATTTACCGTGGTGCTGGCAGTGACCGTGATTTGCGCGGTGCCCTCAATAACCGCGGTGTCATTAGAGCCGGGTGTGCCGCCGCCACAATTGGTCCAAGTGCTGGCGCTATTCCAGTTGCCAGAGCCGCTTGTGATTGAAGTACAAATTAAAGGAGGAATATAGGTAACCCAAAGTTGACCAGCTGCCCCATCTCCCGGGAAGGAGCCATCTCCGCTACCGCCACCGCCCCCGCCTATGCTGTAGCCCGGCTCGCCATCACTTCTGCTGTCGCCGCCGTGACCGCCTTGGCCGCCTTCAGACGGGCCGCCGGCGCCTCCAGCACCTCCATTTATACCATCGTCACCGGTACTGCCGGCGCCGGAAGATCCAGCACCACCGCCACCGCCGCCGCCTAACAAGGAAAAGAATTGGTCGCCGTAACCGCCTTGGCCGCCTGAGTACCCAAAATCACCGGCAAAAATATTGCCCCCCACTCCGGGTCCAATACCACTCTGGCCGCCATCGCCGCCAGTAGCACCCACGTCACCACCACCAAAATATGTGGGGCCGCCCGCGCCGCCATTTTTTTCTCCCGCCACCCCTCCTTGGCCGACTATAATGTCATAGTAATTTCCAGGGGTAACGCTAACAGTACCATGCGCGTAACCGCCGCCGCCTCCGCCGTAACCGCCTTGGCCGATGGAATTACCGCCGCCGCCGCCGCCCCATGCATCAATAGTTACGGAAGTCACACCGGCAGGAACCTGCCAGTAATCATCCGAGTAAAATGTGATCGTTACCGGGGCCGCATGAGCTTTTTTAATTCCACCGCTGGAGGGGAAAAAACCATTGAATACCAGCAAAGCACAAAACAGAAAAACGCCCACTAAAGTGAAGGTTTTTCTGGTACCAAAGCCTGGCCTGACTTTTCCTATGCTGATATTCATTTGTTTTTTGTTTCAGATGTTAGCTATTTTGGCTAACAAGCACTTTATTACTTATATTATAGCACAATTGGAAAATTTTTGCAAGTCATTTTGTTAACTTTTGTTAAGTTAATAAAAGTTATGATGAGGAGTCATTGCCATTATCAGAAGATGAGGTAGGCGGTGTGGTGCTGTCTGCTCCCTGGTCTGAACCGCTAACGCTGCCATCCCCTGCCGGCGGAGTAGTAGTGTCGCCACCTGCCTGGCCGTCAGCCGGAGGAGTAGCCTGGCTTTGCTGGGGCGCATCTTTGGAAGTGAAGGTAATGGCGTTCCGAACGGCTAAGGAAATCCAGCTGAACTTAATGTCACTTGGGGCTGGCTTATTGAGGACAATCGTAAACCCACGCGCGCTCTTGTTGGTAATGGCGTAGCTAATCCCCGCCTGCAGGAATGCCTGGGTATCAGTTATGGCAGCGTTCTTCAGTGACTCTTGGGCATTCGGGTCATTGATCAGGTCAGGGTTGATGTCCTGTTCGAAACTGATAGTCGCGTTGATGATCGGCTGGGCCACATAGGGGTGGGTAAATTCCACGTCCACACTTTGAACTCCACTCTTAATGAGGGCGAACCCGGCGGTATCGCTGGTGAAGTACGGGATACCAAAGAATTCGACATCGCTCTGGATGGACAGCATCGTTCCGATGGAGCCAATTGAGTCCACCTTCAACCCGCCGTTGAACACGGTTGTCGACGCGACCGACAATCCCCCTTGGGCAGTCGCGGCGGACAACAAATCGGTACGCAGCGTGTGGGTGGTAACAGTCGGGGTGATTACTTCAGCCCGCGCGACAACCACATCGGTATGAACCTGGGACAGGTTATTTGGGTTGAGGTTCGGTAGCTGGGCCATGAGGTGGCCGAGGATATCGTAGGAAGTGTTGGCAGCCTGGACTGGGTCAGCATAGCGGAAGGTCAGGCCTGGCATTTCATTCTGAATATCAGCGCCGTTGTAGTTAGTGGCCTTAATGAACACCACAATGGTGCCGGTAGTACCGTTGAAGTCTGCCAGGGCTTGGCCAATAACGGGGCCGGCTTTGGTTGCCTTCATGGCAACACCCGGAGTTGAGGAAGCAGTCAGGAAGTCACCGGTCTTAATGGCGCCGTTCTCATTGGATACCTTAACTGGGACACGCCCGGACAGAGCAATTGGTTTTGGATTGACCAATTCGCTGCTGTGGTCAGACTCGCTAATACCGGTCAGGACAATACCAGGTGAGGTGGAGACCACACCGATTACCGGGTTTCCGGTGCCAATATTTGCCTTAGTTACGCCATATTTAGTAGAAGCGTCGAGCATTACCAAGTCGCCTGGCTGTAGGGAATTAGTGGCATCGGAATAGTTTTCTGCAACGTCAGTGGAGGTGGCGTTGAACTGTTCGGCGTAGAAGCGGAGCTTGTTTGGAGTGCCGGAGGACGGGCCATCAATACAAATGTGTCCAACCTGAGTACCTCCGGAATTCTGGTAAATGAACCCTTCAGCTGCAGCGGATGCACAAGTACCACTAGTTGCCTTCTGCGGGATCTTGGCGACAAAGGTGTTGCCGTTAGTGGCGCTGGCGTAGTCAATGATGCTGCCAGTGGCTCCGTAGGTTTGAGTAAGCTTGCCGGTGGAACTGCTGTAGGCAATCTGGAACTTACTGGATCCCTGGTAGAGGAAGTCCGCGTAATTGCCGTTGAAGGAGCCGGAGTTGTTGCCGAAATCCATTTGTAAACCAGTGCCTGTGTAGGCCGAGGTTTCTTGGTAGAACTGGACCAGGGTGGCCGAAGTGGCATCGTTGGTGTAAGCGCGGATGGCATTACCACGGGCCTTAGTAGTAGAGTCAGTACCGTTATCAAGGTCAGCGAAGATGGCTGCCGGGGCGGCTTGGGAAGCCGCTTGGGCGGTAGTAGTGGCCTGGATACCAAACGTGTAGCCAAAGGTTGCAATACCTGTATTTGTGCCGTTGACGTTGCTTCCGGAGAACGCCTGAACTTCAAGGGCACGCACGACCTGGCCCGAATCCAGTGAAGTATTGTCTATAGTTCGGATGAACTGGCCAACGTGAGTGCCGGCGGTAGTGGAGTTAATGGTGCTAATGTGGCGTTCACCGTAAAGGAAGCCGCTGGAAACAGTATTGGTAAGGTTGGTGTTAACCAGCAATCCCCTGTTGCTTGGGTTATTAATCGCGGCCGTAGTGGTCTTAGCATACTGGGAAGGAACTGATGCGTTGTCTAACTGAGCGCCCCAAGCATAAATGGTGCCGGTACCCGAAGAGGTGCCAGGGAAGATCTTTACCCGAACGTTTCCGGTAAAGCTGCCGACCGCCTGGGTAACGTAGAACCTTTGCCAGCTTGTTGTGGCAGTATAAGTCTTTTCTGCACCAGTCCCGGAGGAGGTGCCGTCGATTCTCAAACCAAAGTTTTGGGTGCCGCTGGCTGACCGGGCCCAAACGCTAAAGGTGTAAGTGGTACTGGAAATGGCAGTTGAGGTATCTTGGGTAACAGAACCGCCGGAGCCGCTCGTAGCAAGGCTTTCTGCGGTAGTGCTACCGTCAGGGGCAACCTGAGTATCTGCCGTAGGAGCAGTTACGCTTGATACTGACCATGTAGTGGTAAAGTCTTCGCTGCGGACAAGGTAGTTAGAGAAGCTGCCGAAGCCACCAAAAGGAGTGATAATGTTGGAGTTACCATGCAAGGTCAAGGAACCATCGTTGCGTACCGACAGCTTTTCACTGTTACCCACGCGGAAGTCAGCCAATAAGTTTGGCCCGTTGGTTACCCCAGTTTCAGTGACGTTAACGTCCAGGGCAGTATAACCAGCCGTAGAAGTTTGGTTGACTGTTGGAACTACCTGGAGACCGTATTGAATGGCAGAAGAGGAGGCTAAAGTGTTACCTGTAAGAATGGCATTGGCATTAGCAGTATTCTGGAAATCTCCATAAACCGTACCATCGGTCGTGGTTAAGCGCAGTTGTGGGCTGGAGGCATCAAGTACGTCCAACTTGCGGTCAGGACCGTTAGTGCCGATACCGACACCGCCGGAGACCAACAAACCGCTGGTTGGAGCAGCTACGTTATATGACCCGGCACCAATAGTGGCTGAACCATTAACGGAGAACATGTTATTGGTAGCCACTGTGGTGGTTCCTACGCCGACTCCAAAAGCGCCCTTAGGGACAATATTTATACCTTGGTCTGTGTTAGAGCCAATAGCACTTATAGTTGCGTAGGTTATGCCGATACCTTGAGTGAGGTTATTAGCGTAGAACTGGGCAATTTCGTCTGTGGCGTTGTCGGCCTTAATTACACTGAGCTTCTTGCCTGGATTATTGGTACCGATACCGATATTCCCGCCGCTTAGGGCTGTGATGACTTCAGTGCCTGCGTTATTAAAGATCCCGAAACGGTCATTTGGGCTATCTATTGACCCGCGGTTATCGATATACCAAGAGTAACCACGAGAGGAGTTATTTAATTCAATACCTGCTACTGCAGCCGCTGTGCCGGTGGATGATTTAATCCTATTGCTTCCTGTGGCATTAGTCACATAAAAATTGTTGTCTGGGTTGTTAAATAGATAACCCCGGAAGCCGCTTTGAGTACCTGTAAAATCTAAGAAGCCCGTGCTGGTATTGCGCCCGATTTTGTAATAGTTACCACCGCTTTGGTCGCCAATACGAAATTGGTCGGAAGAAGTGCCATCTTCAACGGCAAGTACCGCTCCTGGTGAGCTTATGCCAATACCGACTCCGCCACCCGTTGGATTAATATATAGGTTTCCGGAAGAGGTCGTTTGCAGGTCTGTATAAACAGAGTTGTCGGTGTAGGTTAAACGAAGCTGGGGGTTGGAGGCATCAAGCACGTCCAGCTTGCGCCGTGGAGTAAGTGTGCCAATACCAACGCTACCCTGGTCAAAGAGAGCGGCATAGTTATTGTCAGCGCCGCTGGCCGTGGCATACAGACCAATGGCCTGGGAAGTGCCGGCGGTGTCACCAAAGGCATTGAAGTATCCAGCGTAAGTGTTAACAGTACCAACGTTGGTACGACCTGTGTTATCAACGGCATTATAGTTACCATAAATATTGTAAGTGCCAGTGGCGGTATCAGCTCCGCTCTTGGAAACGCTGTTATAGAAGCCGTACAAATTCTGTCCTACGCTCGCTCCAGTAACAGTGGCGGATGAGGACAAGAAGTTTTGCATGCCATACACACCGGTAAGTGATCCTGTGGATGTTTCTGTGTACTGGTTTTTAATACCCGGGGCAAAATCAGTTGAAGTAGAAGTGGTTACTCGCAACACTCCGGCCGTAGTGGTTGCTCCGGATTGTGCAACCGATAAGTAATTACCAAAGTCGCCGCTAGCAGAACATGCCAGTGCTCCAGAAGAGTTAACCACGGTACATCCGGTAGAGCCGCTGCCACCACCTAATAAGATATCTCCGGTGCCACTGCTACCAATGTTAGTACTTCCAGATGAAGTAGACCCGATATTAATGTTGCCCGTACCTTTGGCGTTTATGTTCAGACTTTCGTTTGTTCCGGAGGATATGACATCCAAGGCTACCCCGCCTGCTGCCGCTGCCGATTTGACTTTAATACCAGTGGCAGAGGAAGCAGTTGAGGTGTCTACCTGGAGGGCGTAGTTGGAACCACTCTGGGCCACGGTTAAAGCAGTGGCAGAGTTGACTGTTGTACTCTGCGCGCCGGTGTTGGTAATACCGACTACCGCGGCAATGGCTCCGGAGGAGTTAACCTGGAACAAGTCGCCGTTGCCTACTGTTAAGAGAGCGGCTGGGGTAGTGTCGCCGATGCCAAGATTTTGCGCTAAGTAACTATTGGCTGTTGCTGCAGAATAGATAGCATAATTGTTTGTAGCGGAATTAACTGCATTGATGTAAATACCGTAGTTATTGCGGGCAGTACCACCGACGGTAATGTCTATGCCTTTATGCGTTGTTTGTGCAGTGGTCCCAATATTACCGGCTGAAGAAATAGTGCTACCCACCACAATAACACTGTCTGCGGCGTTACTTGCTGTACCGCCGAATATGGCTTCACCAACCAGAGCACTCTGCGTGATGGTGTCACCATTACCCGCACCGGCTGTACCAGTAAAGTTGGATTTTCCGTAAATACCCCTTATATTGAGTCCGGTGCCAATACCAGTAGACCAAGTCCCTGAAATGGTCGAATCTACTACAAGAGCATTTTTGTTTGTTATAGAATTGGCTCCCCCACTATCAGTAAACAGGAAGTTGGCGCTCGTATGGTCGTTAGCAAGGCTCCAGTTTTCTGCTACATCAAGCACTGATGCCGGACTGGAAGTCCCAATCCCCACGTTCCCTCCAGTAAAGATAGCAGCATAATTGTTTGTAGCACCTGTAGGTGCGTTTACTCTGAGTCCTACCCCTGTAGTAACAGCTCCCCCGGTTCCATTAAGAGCTGATCCTGCACGAATATTTAACCCATAAGCTGTAGTAATGGTTTCTGTTCCTGAAGAAGAAGATGCTACGGTAGGGCCATTGATGAGCAGGTTTGAGGTTTCAGTAATGCTGCGGGTACCATTACCAGCAATGGTAGGCTGATTGAACAGAACTCCAATAGGGGCGCTGGTCCCGGTGGCGGTAGTGCTAGTGGTGCCCGTAAAAGTGTAAGTACCAGGAGTAAAGCTAGCGGAAGTGTAGGTCGAACTTGAAGATGAGGCAATGGAAGGAGCGGTCTGTGAGAACGCAATCCCCGTAACCGCGGAGGTACCTGTACGGGTATCAACTGCTATATATGGATTGGTCCCATCAGTCAACCTAAAGGCGTTAGTAGTGTTGGCAGGCACCGCGTAAGTAGAAGCTCCGGTCGACGTTAAGGCGACCGTTCCACCGCTAACCGTAATGCCCGCGGAACCAGTCAACAACCCCGCCGATGTAATAGTTCCTGAAGAGGTAGTAGAGATGTTGCCAGTAGTGGTGACGTTGTCCCCTGCCGTAGCCGGGCTCAAGGTAGTACCGGTCCTGGACCAATAACCAATGACACCAGAAGTTGGAGCGGTGGTGGTAAGCTGGGAAGAACCGTTGGTATATACAGCGGAATTTGTACCCAGGCCGCTAAAGGTAATGGTTCCAGAGGAAGTGATGCCGGTAGCTCCACTGA